>JBEKJP010000016.1:0-99916 GCA_050011155.1 Streptosporangiaceae bacterium | reverse complement strand
CAGAGTCCTAGCTGAACTCGATCAGCTTCTGCCGGACGGCGATCATCACGGCTTCCATCCGGGAGTGGATCTGCAGCTTCTCCAGGATGTTCCTGACGTGGTTCTTCACCGTGTTCTCCGAGATGAACAACTCCTTGGCGATGTCACGGTTGTTCATGCCGCGGGCGACGAGCTTGAGCACTTCCATCTCACGGTCGGTGAGCTTGGGCGGGGCGACGTGCTGCACCCGTTCTTCCTCGGTGTCGCGCTTGGCCAGCGTCGCGAACTCGGTGAGCAGCTTGCCCGCCATCGAGGGGTTGATCAGCGACTGGCCGCCGTGGACCGACCTGACCGCCTCGGCCACTTCGTCCAGCGGGATGTCCTTCAGCAGGTAGCCGCTGGCGCCCGCGCGGATCGCCTCGAACAGGTCCTCTTCCTCGTCGCTGATCGTCAGCATGACGATCTTCGCGCTCGGCGCGACTTCCTTGGTCGCCCGGCACGCCTCGATGCCGCTGCTCTTCGGCATCCGGATGTCCATGAGCACGACATCGGGCAGCGACTCGCCGGCCACGGCTACCGCCTCGGTCCCGTCGCTCGCCTGCCCGACCATGTCGATGTCGTCCTCTTCCGCGAGAACCATCTCCAGGCCACGGCGGAACAGGGCGTGATCATCGGCGATCAGCACCCGGATGGGATCCGGACGCTTGGCCGCTCCCGGCCGTCGGGCCGCCGTCGCCGGCCCGTCGCTCATGGCGCTCACTTCGTTGCCTCCCTCGGGGAACACCGCCCGCCTCCGCCGCACCAGGCCACCAGGCTGGCCATGATCGGCACGCACGTCATGTGATCAGACTCTTACCGACCTGAGGCCACGATGCAAGCCGGGCACTTCCGCACCCGGCTCGCATCGTGCCTCGCCGTTAGGAATCCGGATCCTGGCTCGGCCACCATGAGCCTCGACGCGCGCGTACCGCACACCCCACGATAAAGCGGTCCTGGACCACTGGGGCATACCGGTCCCGGGCCCGCGGCAGGCGGGCCGCCGCCGGAACCTGGTCCGGCCGGCCGGGAGCTACTCCTCGACCAGGCGGATCACCCCGTAGTCGTAGCCGCGCCGGCGGTAGACCACGCTGAAGCGGTCGCACTCGCGGTCGTGGAACAAGTAGAAGTCGTGACCGACGAGTTCCATCTCGAGCAAGGCCTGGTCGATGGTCATCGGGCTCGCCGCGTGCACCTTCTCGCGCAGGACCAGCGGGCCGTCTCCCTCCATCTTGATCGGGACCATGCCGCTGCGCGGTTCCGGCTCGTCGTAGTCAGCCTGCCCGTCCAGGTCATCGGCCGTGCCGGTGCGCGGCCTGACGGCCCCGTTCGCCAGCGGCGGCTGTCCGTCCGGCGACCCCGTCAGCGCCGCTCCGGCCAGCACGCCCGGCGACCGCACCGACACGTTGTCCTTGACCTTGCGCCGGTCGGCGGCCCGGCGCAGCCGGGACTCGAGCTTGGCGAAGGCGAGGTCCAGCGCGGCGTACCTGTCATCCGCCGCCGCCTCGGCCCTGATCGCGGGGCCACGGGACCGTATGGTCAGCTCGACGCGCTCCCGGTGGTCAGCCTGCCTCGGGTTGCGTTCCTCGGAGACCTCCACATCGACCCGTAGCGCCTTCTGGTCAAGCTTCTCGAGCTTGGCTAGCTTGGCGGTGGCGTGCTGACGGAAACGTGCCGGGACGGTGATGTGACGTCCTCTGACTATGACTTCCATCTCGATCCCCCTTCCAGTCCGGTTGCGCCCAATACGTACGGAACTCGACCCGATTGGACGACGCTGTGTGAGGTGGGTGGCACTCGCCCGGCCGACCTGGTCTTCGACCCCACATTCGCCTGCCGAGGGGTTCGCGGCCTTCTGTGTGCCACTACTGCCCTTCTCTCTACCCGGGAGACTCGGTATCTCCCGTCGAGGCAGGACTTACTCCTAAGCCGCACCGTGATCGGTCGACGAGAAGTCGCCTTACGTGGGCCGTTTCGCCTGCGGCTGGCATCGGCTTGCCTGACGTGGCGCCCAGGAGGGGAGCCACGCCGGGCGCAACCACGGGCCCGGGCGAGTGCCATGACTGAACGCTAGCTCGCCAGAGCGCGAATGTCAGGAGGGACTTGTAGGCGATTGATCACATAATGTTACATAACGACTGCATAACGTTGACACGCCGCCCGGTCGGGGCATCGGAAAACGCCGTTAACCAGGAAAACCCGAACGGAAGAGATTCCTGGGACCTCAGGGACTAAAAATTTGAATCGGCGAACATCCGTCGGCGTGTCTCGCCGTGGCTTAGTGACCCGGCGTGCCACCGGGTCACCAAGGTGAGTGTTCGAAAATAAGGTGTTCCTGCGGCGTGTCACATGTGCCGGATGTGCCATCATCCCGTCCCGCGGCCCGTCGGCCAGATCATCACCTGCCCCTGCCGTCACCGGGGCAGCCGTTCATGACCGGAACGATGTGGCATGGGTGCAGCTCTGCTGGAGTGAGGGCTGGTGCGGCTGATACGAGCCGCGTCTGAGGGCTCCGCGATGACCCCGCTCCCGATCCCGCTCCCGCTCCAGCCCTGCCCGCCGCCCGCTCCCGCCCCGCCGCCCGCTCCCGCCGCCGGCCCCGTCCCGGCTTGCGGCAGTCCTGCCCCTGGCCTTACGTGGTGCGTGGCACCCAGAGCACCCTAGAACGTAAGCGGGGGCACACCCAGCACGCCCGGCGGCGCCGCCGCGGCCGCCAGGCCCGCACCAGGCGCACCGCCGAGATCGTGAGCACCGCCAGCACCACGGCCGCGACGCTCACCGGAAAGAGCTGCACCCATATGGCATCGTCCCGGTTACCACGTAATGGCAGGAAGTTAAGGCGGGCGCCCTCACACCATGCTGTTCCATGATCATGGTCTACGCCCGGAATGTCTTAATCTGAAGTTGGGGCATGAGGGGATGTAACGGGCGTGGCGTGGCCGGGATGCCGCGGCCGTTCCGCCGGAGCCGGCGTGCGCCCGTGCTGTTTCCCTGGCGCCGCCCCGCCCGCCGTGAAACGGCCCCGGCCAGCAGAAACTCCCCGGAAAGGGACACCCAGAGCTTCCTTAAATTCCTGGCATTGGGTTACCACGGGGTCACCTTCACATTGTCCCGGTTCCCGGGGAAGACGGGGCCAGTGCCGGGCTGCCGCGAACCGGGACAAGCCGGGCATTTCGTCACGACGGCCCCTCATCACCGCGACACCGCCGCAGACTCAGGTTGTTCCGGAACGCCCCCAGAGCAGCGCCGGTGGCGCACCGGGTCCCGGGGGCTGGGACCGAAGGGACGGCGGAAACTGAGGATGCTGGAGGGAGCAGCACCGTCCGGGCGATGAGGCGGAGCGGTGAGGCTCAGTCGTACCGGGGAGTCAGGACTGGGCCGAGAACGGGAGGGGGATCTGGAAGGCCGGGTTCTGGCCACCGCCGCCGAGCAGCTGCCAGGGGCCCTGGGGCGCCGCTGAGACCTCCATCCGGTTGTCGGTGAGCCCGGCCACCAAGACGTTCTGCGCGGTGTTGGCGGTGATGGAGATCGCGCCGGGCAGCACGCCGGGCAGCTTCGTGGCGGGCTGCCCGTCGACCGGGACCTCCCACAGCGAAGTCTGCGAACCGGTTCCGTCGAGGACGAGCAGGTTGTCGGCGTTATACCAGGTCAGAGCGACCGGATTGGTGACGTTGGGGGCGAGTTGGACGGGCTGCCCGATGGACATCCGGTCGAAGGGGGCGGACGGCTGGCTGGAGGGCGACAAGCCGCTGTTGATGGCCGCGAGCTCGACCTCGGGACCCGATCCGGCCTGCACGATGGCGGCCACCCGGACGCCGTCCGGGGCGATGCCGAAGCCGAGGATCTTCCCGGGGAAGTTGTTCATGATCTGGGCGCTCGGCTTGCTGCCACCGGTCTGCGCGACCACCGTGGTGATGTCGCCCTGGGCCACCCACAGGTAGTCCCGCCGGTCCCAGCCGATCGAGGTGACACCCGACAGGGGAATCGTGCTCGTGGGCTTGGCCTGGTTCGCGGCCCACACCAGCAGAGAATTCCCCTGCGGGGAGTACCCGGCCAGGTACTTGCCGTCGGAGGACACGGCGACCATGGTCAGCGGGGGTGCCTGGTGCGTCTGGGACGGCGGCACGGGGCTGGCGCTAGCCTGCACCGACGTGCCCGGGCAGGCCGGGTTGAGCGAGGCCGCGCCGGTCTTGCCGAAGACGGGCTGGATCACGCCCACGTTGGTGGAAATCACCTGCGATTGCGACGCGCACCTGGTCCACGCCTGCCCGTTGACGGTGTAGAAAAACGCCGAAGACGTCGCGGCCGGGTAGGGGTTGCGGCACCCGTACATGAGCAGCTTCTGCGCCGGGCTCTGGCTCTGCCCGCCGGTGTCGGGACAGGCGGCGGCGGACGGCGACCACGGCTTACCGTTGATCTCCAGCAGGACCGCCTGGATGCTCGGCGGGTTCTGGGCGTTCTGCGGGTTGCCGGCCTGGCCGGCCAGGGTCCACACCAGCTGGGTGGCCATCTGCTGGCGGACCTGCGGCGTAGCGCTCACCGCGGGGCCGCCCAGGTTGACCGTCGCGGTGGTCCCGTCGACGGTCACGCCGAGAACCTTGGTGTGGAGGGGAAACGCGGTGACGGCGGGCGGGAGCGGGTTGCCCTGAGCCTTCAGCCATGGCGCTTGCGGGATGTTGAGCAGCGCGTTGACCAGGTTCCTGACCAGCGAGCTCGGCGAGGTCCCGGTCGGCACGAACACCGAGTCGGGCACCAGCACCTGGTCGGTCGGGTCGAAGAAGTACAGGTCCTGCGCCCGGTAGACCTTGGCGAAGTCGGGCTGGGTCAGCATCCGGAAGCTGTCCGGCGCGTTCGTGATCCGCCACTGGCCGTTCACCTTGGCCAGCGTGAACTGCTGGTCCGCGGACTGGGTCCCGGTATCGTCCGGCTGCCCTCCAGTGCGGCTTCCCTGCGCCCCGACGTACTGGCCCGACCCGTTAAACGAGGCCAGCACCGCGCCGGTGACGTCCACCGCGGCGGTACGCCCGCCCGGGCTGAAGTCGGCGTCTTGTACGTTGACCTGCTCGACCACCTTGACGGACCAGTTCGAGTTCCAGAGCGGCTTGTCCGGCGCGCTGGCGAGGTACTCCCGGGCGATGTCCTGGTAGCTCGGATAGCCGATGCTCGCGTTCAGGTACCCCTTCACGATATCGGTCGGGCTCCAGCCCTTCTGCGGGCCGGCCGGGATGGCGCCGATGAAGTCGGAGTCCTGCGAGGTGTTCTGGGGAGAGGCGCCCACCGTGCCGGGCGAGCCGCTGTTGGGCATGCCCACGCAGCCCGCCACCGACGCGGCCGCGGCGGCCAGCACGAAGGCCAGGCGGCACCGTGCCAGCCAGGAAGGGGCCAGCCACGAAGGAGCCAGCCACGAAGGAGCCAGCCACGAACGTCCCTTAGGCATGCGGGGTCACCCCGGTGATCTCGGCCGCCGCCGGGAACGGGCCGGTACCCGGGCCCGGGACGATGACCTCGGCCTCGTCCGGGCCGAGCGGCAGCGGCGAGCCCGCCAGCTCGGCGCCGGCGATCCGGGGCAGCGTCAGCCGGAACACCGAGCCCTTGCCGCGCTCGCCCCAGGCCTGGAGCCAGCCGCCGTGCAGCCGGGCGTCCTCGAGCGAGATGGCCAGTCCCAGGCCGCTGCCGCCGATGGTGCGGGCCCGGGACGGGTCGGCGCGCCAGAACCGGTCGAAGACCTTGTGCTCCTCGCCGGGCCGCAGGCCCACGCCATAGTCCCGGACCGAGATCGCCACCGCGTCGCTGTCGATGGCGGTGGTCACCACCACCTCTTTGCCTTCCCCGTGCTCGACCGCGTTGACGAAGATGTTGCGCAGGATGCGCTCCACCCGGCGGCGGTCGACCTCGGCGAAGCAGCCGGTCGCCGGCAGCCGGAACTCGATCCGGCCGCCCTTGCGCTCGGCCAGCTGCTGGGCGTCGTCGGCCGAGCGTCGCACCAGGTCACAGACGTCCACGAGATCGACGTCCAGGGTGGCCGCGCCCGCGTCGAACCGGCTGATCTCGAGCAGGTCGACGAGCAGCTCCTCGAACCGGTCCAGCTGGCTCTGCAGCAGCTCCACCGACCGGCCGGCCGCCGCGTCGAGCTCGCTGCGGGCCTCGAAGAGGATCTCGGCGGCCATCTTGATCGTCGCCAGCGGCGTCCTGAGCTCGTGCGAGACGTCGGAGACGAACTGGCGCTGCACGTTGGAGAGCTCCTCGAGCTCGCGCAGCTTGCCCTGCAGGCTGCCCGCCATGCCGTTGAACGAGGTCGCCAGCGCGGCCAGGTCGTCCACGCCGCGCACCCGCATGCGCTCCCCTAGGTGCCCGTCCGACACCCGCTGGGCGGCCTGGGCCGCGTGCCGCACCGGCAGCACTACCCACCGGGTGACCAGCGACGCGATCGCGGCCAGCAGGGCCACAAGCGCGAGGCCCACGCCGACCAGGATGCGCTGCACGAGCAACAGGGTGGCCTGCTGCTGGGTGAACGGGAACACGTAATACAGCTGGTAGTAACCGCCCAGCGGGACGCCGACGGCCAAGGCCGGCACTGAGGTGCCGGAGTTGTAGACCAGCGTGGTCGGCTCGTAGAGCGGCGCCCCGGTGTTCTTGTTCTCATCTCCCGGGCTGCGCTGCTCGCCCGCCACCTTGCCGATCAGGGTCGGCGGGATCGTCGCGGTGATGTCGACGTTGGTCTGGCCCACCCAGTGGACGAGGGCGGGGGTGATGTTGGTCAGCTGGATGAAGACCAGGTAGCTGCCGGTGCTGCCGCTCGGCTGCTGCAGCGCGCGGGCCGTGGCCGTGGCCGCGCTCACGATCAGGGACGTGTCGGTGGGATTCGCCGGATCGAGCACGTTCACGCTGGACAGCCCGAGCGCGGCCGTCCGGCCGTTCCTGATCTGCGAGTCCGCGGCGGTCTCCGCATTCGTCAGCAGGCCGGCCGCGACCGACTGGATCAGGAAGAAGCCGAGCACGGCGATGACCAGGACGGAAAGCAGCAAGGTGGTCGAGACCACCCGCAGCTGCAGCGACCGGTGCCAGCGGAACTTGACCCGGGCGACCGCCTTGCGCTGCCACCGGCGGCCGACCCGCATCCAGCGCTTGACCCGGACCGGCAGCCGCCGGATGACGGCGCGGCCGACGGCGGACCGCCGGAAGGTCATGATCCAGCGTCGCCGCCTGCCCGCGCGTCCCGATGCCACCGTCAGTGCCCTGGGCTTAGCCGGGGCCCGCCTTGTACCCGACACCGCGTACCGTCACGACGATCTCGGGATGCTCGGGATCCTTCTCGATCTTCGCGCGCAGGCGCTGCACGTGCACGTTGACCAAGCGGGTGTCCGCGGCGTGCCGGTAACCCCAGACCTGCTCGAGCAGCACCTCGCGGGTGAACACCTGACGCGGCTTGCGGGCCAGCGCCACCAGCAGGTCGAACTCGAGCGGGGTGAGGTTGAGCGTCTCGCCGTCGCGCTTGACCGAGTGGCCGGCCACGTCGATGACGATGTCGCCGATCTGGAGCATCTCGGGTGCGGGCTCGTCGGTCCGGCGCAGCCGGGCCCGGACCCGGGCGACCAGTTCCTTGGACTTGAACGGCTTCATGATGTAGTCGTCGGCGCCGGATTCCAGCCCGAGGACCACGTCAACGGTGTCCGTCTTCGCCGTCAGCATCACGATCGGCACGCCGGACTCGGCGCGGATCTGGCGGCATACGTCAATTCCGTCGGAGCCCGGCAACATCAGGTCAAGGAGGACCAGGTCGGGCCGGGAATCCCGGAAAACCTCGACCGCCTTGTCGCCGTCTGAGACGAAAGTAGGCTCGAACCCCTCACCGCGAAGCACGATCCCGAGCATCTCGGCGAGGGCGGCGTCGTCATCGACGACAAGAACTCGTCCCTTCATGGGCCCCATCGTTCCATGTGATTGACACTGCGTGGACGCAGGTTACCCCCACTTACCAGGTCGCGGCACCGGTTCAGGGATAGCTTTTCCGTCATGTCCCGATATCAAACCCCCACCGGGCCGCGGCCGGCCGGAGGTGCGGGCGGGCGGGACCGGGGCTCAACGCCTAGCTCGTTCGGTACAAAAGGTCTTGTCGGTCGTTTTGTCGGGGGCCGCGGCTACAGTGCTCCGCATGACCGAACCCTTGCGCAATATCATCGACCCGGGCTGGGCCGAGGCCCTCGAACCGGTCGAGGACCAGATCGCCGCGATGGGCGAGTTCCTGCGGGCCGAGATCGCCGCCGGGCGCACGTACCTGCCCGCGGGCGAGAACGTGCTGCGGGCGTTCAAGCAGCCATTCGAGGCCGTCCGCGTGCTCATCGTGGGCCAGGATCCCTACCCCACGCCCGGGAACGCCATCGGGCTGAGCTTCTCGGTCGCGCCCGGGGTGCGCCGGCTGCCGCCGAGCCTGCTCAACATCTTCACCGAGTACTCGAACGACCTCGGCTACCCCAAGCCGGCCAGCGGGGACCTGACCCCGTGGAGCGAGCGCGGTGTGCTGCTGCTCAACCGGGTGCTCACCGTCCAGCCGGGCCAGCCGGGCTCGCACCGGGGCAAGGGCTGGGAGCAGGTGACCGAGCAGGCCATCCGGGCGCTGGCCGCGCGTAAGACCGAGCCGATGGTGGCGATCTTGTGGGGCCGGGACGCACGGACCCTCGTCCCGCTGCTAGCCAAAGCCGGCGAACAGAGTGTTCCGTGCATCGAATCGGCGCATCCGAGCCCTAATTCGGCCCACAACGGATTTTTCGGCACCCGTCCGTTCAGCCGCGCCAATCATCTCCTGGAGCAGCAGGGCGGCGAGCCGGTCGACTGGAAGCTTCCCTAGCCACGCGTGCCTGAACGGCAGCTCAATTTCTCCTGATGATAGGCTGATTTACCTGCTTTCGGGGGCAGTTCTACCGGTCTTCAGTGGCCACAGCTGGATGATCAACAGGGGAATAACGCGCGGACGGGCGGGTAGCCGGCACAGTGGAACGCACGCGGGTAAGGCTAAAGAAGGAACTCGGGCAGATAGACAATCATCACCCAGTGCTATTTCATCAGCACTGGCTGAGCCGGAACCGGCTGCTGGCGGCGAACGGGGTATTTACTTTACGCCGTGGCGCTGGCCCTGATCACGGTGCAAGCGGACCGGACCTGGGCCGTCTGGGCGGCGGTCGGATACGGCGTGACGACGGTGGTCATCTGGCTCACCAGGAACAAGAACGTGCCGGTCATCTGGCCGGTGCTGATCCCGCTGGCCGGGGCGCTGGCGGCGCCGGTGGCCTGGCTCGTCATCCGGGTCGCGCCGACCCCTGAGGTGCAGGTCATCTCGCGGTCGGCGGCACTGCTGCTGCAGCACGGCACCCCGTACCTGCCCGCGGGCGAACTCACCTACTGGCTGTCCTACAACCCGTACCTGCCGGTCATGGCGCTGTTCGGGATGCCCAGGGCGCTGGGCGCGACCGGCTTCGCGGGCGATCCGCGGCTCTGGCTCTGCCTCACCTCGATCGCGCTGATCTGGGCGGCGTTCGCGGTGGCGGCGCCGCACCGGCGCTGCCGGGGGTGCCGGCGGGGCGTGCTGCTTTCCGCGCTGTTCTTCGCGGCCTCACCGGTGATCGCCCTTCCGCTCGCGGTGGGGATCACCGACCCGCCCGTCATCGCGCTGATGCTCTTGACGCTGGCGCTCGTCGCCCGCCCGTCGGGGCTGTTCCGCGCGGCCGCGGCCCTCGGGGTCGCGTGCGCCATGAAGGCGACCGCCTGGCCCGCCGTGCCGGTCATCGCAGCGATGCTGACCGTCCGGGACGCGGCCAGGGCGGCCTGGCGCTTCGCCGGGGTCGTGCTCGGTGCGGCCGTGCTGCTCTCGGTGGCGTCCGCGCCCGCCGCACTGGGCCACCCGTGGTCGTTCCTGCAGAACACCGTGCTGTTCCCGCTCGGCCTGAGCAAGTACAAGACGCCGGCGGCCAGCCCGCTGCCCGGGCACCTGCTGGCCACGACCGGGATGGCGGGGCACTGGGCCGCGGTCGCGCTGCTGGCCGCGGCCGGGCTCGGCTTCGCCGTGTCGCTGGTGGTCCGGCCGCCGGCCGACGCGCGCGCCGCCGCCTGGCGCCTCGCGATCGGGCTCGCGGTCATGTTCACGCTGGCGCCGGCCACCCGGTGGGGGTACTTCGTCTACCCGATCGGGCTGGTCCTGTGGACGCTGCTGACCCGGCCGCCGGCTCCGGGCACGGAGCAGAGCCCAAGGGTCCTGGCCGTTCCCGCCCAGGCCCGCGAGCCCAAGCTGCCCGCTCCGGCTGGCTCGGCCCCGGCGGGCTAGCGCTCAGGAGCCGATCCGCCAGGACTCGCGGTAGGCCAGCTGGGCCGCGGTGAGCGTGTCGATCGAGGTACCGGTGGTGGCGAGCATCAGGTGAGCCGCCTCGGCGTCGATGCCCGCGGGCACCTCGTGCACCCCGGCGGGCAGCTTGTCACCCGTGTTTGACAGTACTGCCCCGGCCAGCCAGGCCAGGGCGAGCGCCTCGAGGCCGAACGCCAGGTCCATCACCTCGGGCGGATGCCCCTCGGCGGCCACCAGGTTCACCACACGCCCCTCGGCCAGCAGCAGCAGCGTCCGGCCGTCGCCGAGGTCGTAGGCGTCGACGTGCGGCCGGACGCCGGGCGTGATGGCCACCGCCAGGTCCGCCAGCGCCCGCACGTCGATTTCCGCGTCGAAGTGCCCGGCGTTGGCCAGGATCGCGCCGTCGCGCATGACCGCGAGGTGGTCCGCGCCGATGACGTCGACCGAACCGGTCACGGTGATGAAGACCTCGCCGAGCGGCGCGGCCCGCGCCATGGGCAGCACCCGGAAACCGCGCAGCGACGCGTCGAGCGCGCGCACCGGGTCGACCTCGGTCACGATGACCTGGGCGCCGAACCCGCGAGCGTACTCGGCCACGCCGCGTCCGCTGGCCCCGAACCCGGCCACCACCACGGTCTTCCCCGCCAGCAGGGTATTGGTGGCGCGCAGGATGCCGTCGATGGCGGACTGCCCGGTCCCGCAGGTGTTGTCGACCATCCGCTTGACCGCGGTGTCGTTGGCCGCGATCACCGGGAAGGCCAGCGCGCCCTCGGCGGCCATCCGGCGCAGCCGGATCACGCCGGTCGTGGTGGATTCGCAGCCACCCTTGACGCCGGAGAGCAGCGCGGTGGCTTTCGTATGGAGCGTGCCGACCAGGTCACCGCCGTCGTCGATGACGAAATCCGGCTGGGCCTGGTTCAGGGCCAGCTCGATGTGCCGGTAGTAGCCCTTGCGGTCGACCCCGGCCCGGGCGAAGACCGCGATGCCGTACCGGTCCGCGAGCGCGGCCGCGATGTCGTCCTGGGTGGACAGCGGGTTGGACGCGGCCAGCGCGACGGCGGCGCCGCCCGCCTGCAGCAGCCGGACCAGCATGGCGGTCTCGGCCGTGATGTGCAGGCAGGCGGCGATGCTGAGGTTGGCGAAAGGCCGCTGGGCGGCGAAGCGTTCCATGAGGGCGGCCAGGAGGGGCATGGAACGCATCGCGTAACGGATGCGGGCCTCGCCCCCGGCGGCGAGGCCCGCGTCAGCGATGTCAGTAACGGTAGGTCTCCGGCTTGTACGGGCCCTCCACCGGCACGCCGATGTAGTCCGCCTGCTCCTTGGTGAGCTGGCTGAGCCGGACGCCGAGCGCGTCGAGGTGCAGCCGGGCCACCTTCTCGTCCAGGTGCTTGGGCAGCACGTACACGCCGACCGGGTACTCCTCGGTCTTGGTGAACAGCTCGACCTGGGCGATGACCTGGTTGGTGAAGCTGTTGGACATCACGAAGCTCGGGTGCCCGGTGGCGTTGCCCAGGTTCAGCAGGCGGCCCTCGGACAGCACGATGATGCCGTGGCCGTCCTCGAAGGTCCACTCGTCGACCTGCGGCTTGATGACGGTCCGGCGGATGCCCGGCCACTTGGCCAGCCCGGCCATGTCGATCTCGTTGTCGAAGTGGCCGATGTTGCCCACGATCGCCTGGTGCTTCATCTTGCTCATGCTGCCGGCGGTGATCACGTCGCGGTTGCCGGTGGCGGTGACGAAGATGTCCGCGGTGCTGACGACATCTTCCAGCGTCGCCACCTGGTAGCCGTCCATCGCCGCCTGCAGCGCGCAGATCGGGTCGACCTCGGTGACGATGACCCGGGCGCCCTGGCCGCGCAGGCTCTCGGCGCAGCCCTTGCCGACGTCGCCGTACCCGAAGACCACGGCGACCTTGCCGCCGATGAGCACGTCGGTGCCGCGCTTGATGCCGTCGATGAGCGAGTGGCGGCAGCCGTACTTGTTGTCGAACTTGGACTTGGTCACCGAGTCGTTCACGTTGATCGCCGGGAACAGCAGGGAGCCGCTCTTGGCCATCTCGTAGAGGCGGTGCACGCCGGTGGTGGTTTCCTCGGTCACGCCCTTGACGCTCGCCGCGGCCCTGGTCCACTTGCCCGGGTGGTCGGCGAGCGAGTTGCGGAGGCGGTCGAGGATGACCACCCACTCCTCGGGGTCGTCTTCGCTCGGCGACGGCACGCCGCCGGCCTTCTCGTACTCGGCGCCCTTGTGCACGAACAGGGTGGCATCCCCGCCGTCGTCCAGGATCATGTTCGGGCCGTCACCGTCGGGCCAGGTCAGCGCGTGCACGGTGCAGTCCCAGTACTCGTCGAGCGTCTCGCCCTTCCAGGCGAAGACCGGGATGCCCTTGGGGTCGTCCGGCGTGCCGTCCGGGCCGACCGCGACCGCGGCGGCGGCGTGGTCCTGAGTGGAGAAGATGTTGCAGCTGGCCCAGCGGACCTGCGCGCCCAGGGCGGTCAGCGTCTCGATCAGCACCGCCGTCTGGATGGTCATGTGCAGGGAGCCGGTGATCTTGGCGCCGCGCAGCGGCTGGCTCGGCGCGTACTCCTCGCGCACGGACATCAGCCCGGGCATCTCGTGCTCGGCCAGCTGGATCTCCTTGCGCCCGAAGGCGGCCAAGGATAGGTCGGCTACCTGGTACGGAAGCTGATCCGAGGACATGCATTCTCCCTAAGTTCTCTGGGTGACTCTTCGTCTGCTCACACGCTACGGGACGACCGGCGGTCATCGCACTTTTTGGAGAGCGTTCTTAACGTGAAATTGTTAGATTGGTGGTTATGCGCATCTCGGAGGCCGCGCGGCGGCTGGGAACATCGGCTCGCATGCTCCGCTACCGCGAGGAACTCGGCCTGCTCCCCCAGGTCCGCGACCCCCTGGCCGACCTGTCCGGGCGCGCTGTGGCTCCGGCTCGAGCGGCTGGGGCTCCGGCTCGAGCGGCTGGGGCGGGCACGGGGCGGCCGGGGCCGGGGACGGGGCCGGGGACGGGGCCGGCGGGCGCGGCGGCCGGATCGACAGCGGCCGGATCGACAGTGGCCGGCGCCGGGCACGGGCCGACGCACCGGCAGTTCAGCGAGGCCGACCTGGAGGCGGTCGCCGCCGCGCTCGAACTCGAGCGCCAGTACGACATCAGCCCCGCTTCCCTGGCCTTCGGCCTGCGCGTGCTGGCCGAACCCCAGGTCCGGGCGGCCGTGGCCGACCTCGGCCGCCGCCTCGGCCGCATCGCGCCCACCCCCGGTCGCGCCCTCGACTTCGAGAAGGAACGCGCCCTGCGCCTGCTCTCCCGCCGCTGAGGATCAGCCTCGGGATCCGCTAGGGCTGCGAGCCGGACCCCGGCCCCGCAGCTGCAACCCCTTCCGCCCCATTCGTCACTCGGGCACCACATCCAACCGGGTCGATGTGACATCGTCCCGGTTAGGAGTCGCCGATCATTAACGAGTTGGCTTTTCTATGCCCCGGGCCGGCTCCATTCCCGTTCCCGCGGCGCTTTCCCGTGATCGCGAAGGCTTTTGCCCCCGGAACGGGACTGTCGCAGGATCATGGTGTCTCGTGGTCGCCGGCTGGCTGGGTAGCGTGCCCGCCAGGTGCTGTGGTGTCCTGGGGGGCTGGTGGTGCGCTGTTCCGCGGGATTAGCGGGGTGATTTCGGGCTCCGGGGTGATTTTGGTGCATCATGGTCCCCCTTTTTCACCCGGAAGCCCCGATCCACCCGGTTAACTTGCAGGTGCGGGTGAAGGTTTGCGGCTGGTGGTGCTGGTGGTGCTCCTGCGCCTGGCGGGGCACGACACGGGGCGTCATGCGCGGGGTATGGCACGGGGCGTCATGCCCGGGGTATCATGCGCCAGCCGTCCCGCACCGGGCCCATGAGCAGCCGATCCTGTAACAGCCCCGAACGGGGGTAAAACCCCTCGGGATCATGAAGTGCCTGGTCCTGACTCCACATCGACCCGGTTGGCGCGGGTCGCGGGCTTTTCCCTCAGGTACCGCTTGTCTCCCGCGCCACCTGGCCACCGGGGTCGGTACGGTGGCCCTCCCTTTCTGGGGTGGGGGTGGCGGGGGTGGCCTCTGGGGCGGGGGGCTTAGGGTGGGGAGACTCGGCGGGAGCGAGGTCCTCGGGGTTGGCTGAGCCTGCGGGGGCGGGGTTTTCGGGGTTGTCGGGTTTCCTGGGGCCGCTGTCGTCGGGCGGGGCGTCCGAGTGGCCTTGCTGGGCGGAGCGGATCGAGGGATCCGCCTGGTCGGCCTCGTCCGGCCGGTAGATGTCCGGCTCCAGGTAGATGGTCTTCGCGATGGGGACGGCGACGCGCACCCGCTCCTCGGCGGCGTTGATGCCCGCGGTGAGCTGCGCGGCCGAGTCGTCCTCGCGGACCGCCACCTTGGCGGTGACCAGCACGGAATCCGGGCCGATGTGGACGGTCCGCAGATGGATGACTCCGACGAGCTCCGGGCCGTCCTCGAGCGCGGTGACGATCCGCCGCTGCACGTCGGAACTGGCCGCCTCGCCGATCAGCAGGCTCTTCATCTCCATGGCCAAGATGGCGGCGGCCGTCGCCAGCAGCACGCCGATACCCAGCGACCCCACGCCGTCCCAGCGGCCGTTGCCGGTGCCCACCGAGAGCCCTACCCCGGCGAACGCGAACAGCAGCCCGATCAGGGCGGCGGTGTCCTCGAGCAGGACGACGGGCAGCTCCGGCGACTTGGTGCGCCGGATGAACGTGCTCCAGCCACGGTCACCCCGTACCTTGTTCGCCTCGCGGATGCCGGTCCGCAGCGACAACCCCTCCGCCACCATGGACACGCCGAGCACGATGAACGCGATCAGCGAGTCATGGATCTCCTCCGGGGTGATCACCTTGTGGACGCCATCGTAGATCGAGAAGGCGGCGCCGACGGTGAACAGCATGACCGACACCACGAACCCGTAGAAGTACCGCTCGCGGCCGAAGCCGAACGGGTGGCTCTCCGACCGCGGCCGGTCGGACCGGCCCCGGCCCACCAGCAGCAGCACCTCGTTGCCGGTGTCGGCGACCGAGTGCACCGACTCGGCCAGCATCGACGCCGACCCGGTGAGCAGGAAGGCGACGAACTTGGTGATCGCGATGCCGAGGTTGGCGGCGAGCGCCGCCAGCACCGCTCTCATCTCGCGCCAGTTGACGCGCATTACTCGACTCTGGTCTTCAGGTCCCGGATCGCCACGGTCTGGCCGGGGTCGATCCCGGACGCGATGGCCAGGTAGACGCTCGCGTAGTCGGTCAGCTGGATGACGCCGGCCAGCCGCACCAGCGGATGCTCGCCGTCCATGCCCAGCTCGGACAGCCCGACCCCGCGCTGCTCGGCGAGCTCGGCGATCGCCGCCCGCTGGGCGCCGACCCGCTGGTCCTCGCCCGGGTCGGCGATCAGGATCAGGCGCAGCGGGGTGAAGCCGGAGGACGGTTCGGCTTCCTCCTCGAAGCCGAGGCCCCACCCGGACAGGTCCTCCGGGGCGGCCAGCGGCGAGCTGGGCTCCTCCGGGCTGGCCGCGGCCAGCCGGGACGAGCGCGGGGCGAACGGGCCGTCGAACGCGGCGACCTGGCCGTGCGCCGCCTCCGGCAGCACCCCGGCGATCGCCGGGTACTTGGCGTTCTGGAGCAGCTGGCTGACGAACCGCCGCGCCGCGACCCCGCTCAGCGGGGTGGTCCCCCACACCATGGGCAGCGCGCCGACCAGGTCCAGGGCCAGCGACTTGCCCGGGTTGACGAACGACTCGCTGGCCGGCCGGCACTGGTGCGCTATCTCTTCCAGCCGGGTCGCCGTCAGCTCGTAGACGTCCGGCTCGATCCGGGTGATGCCCATCCGGCCTGCGATCACCAGCAGCGGGACGGCCGCGGCCCAGAGCAGCGAACGCGGGAGGCCGCTCGCGACGACCGGGACGAACGGGGCCCGTGCTTGCTCCGCGATCTGCTGCAACGGGGACCCCGGGGCGCCGACGCCCGCTAGCCGGCAGCCGCGCCTAGCCGCCTCGACCGCGACGGCGAGCGTCTCGGTGGTAGTTCCCGAACAGGACACCGCGATGACCGCGTCGGCGGCACCGATCCAGCCCGGCAACCGTCCTGCCTGGGTGGTCACCACCTGGACGGGGCTACTCGACCCGGTGATGGCGCCGAGCAGCTCGCCGGCCAGGCCCGAGCCGCCCAGGCCGGCCACGGCCACGGCCCGCGGCCTGGCGTCGGGGGTGAAGGCCGACAGGTCGGTCTCCGCGCACGACCGCAGCGCGGTACGGACCTGAGCCGCCGCCGAGGCCACCTGCCGCAGCATGTCGGAGGGGTCGGCCGCCTCGACCACGTCCGGGGTGTCGAGCCGGTCGGCGGCGAACGTGAACTCGGCCCCGCCCCACCCGTCCAAGTCGTCGCTCACTAGCTCGGGCGCCTGGCTTCTTCGACCAGGAGGACCGGGATGTCGTCGCGTACGGGGTAGGCCAGGCCGCAGGTGGCGCTGGTGCAGACGAGCTCGCTGGCGTCCTCGTCGACGCGCAGCGGCGCGTGGCATTCGGGGCAGGCCAAGATGTCGAGCAGCCAGTCGTCGATCTGCATGGTTCTCCTCTATCCGGAATGGTCGGTGTTATCCCTGACCACGCCGAGCACCTCGTCGCGCACGGCCGCCATGGTGACGGCGTCCTCCGCCTCGACGTTGAGCCGCAGCAGCGGCTCGGTGTTGGACGGACGCACGTTGAACCACCACGTGCGCGCGGCGACGGTGAGCCCGTCGAGCTCGTCGGTGCTGACCCCGGGCCGGTCAGCGAACGCCTGCCTGACCTGCTCGGTCGAGGCGGCCTGGTCCGCGACGTCGGAGTTGATCTCCCCGCTGGCGACATACCGGCCGTACCGGGCGAGCAACTCGGACAGCGGCAGCGGCTGCTCACCCAGGGCGGCCAGCGTGTGCAGCGCGGCCAGGAGCCCTGAGTCGGCGAACCAGAAGTCCCTGAAGTAGAAGTGCCCCGAGTGCTCGCCGCCGAACACCGCGCCGCACTCCGCCATCTTGGCCTTGATGAACGAGTGGCCGACCCGGGTGCGGACCGGGACGCCGCCAGCCTCCGTGATGATCTCCGGCACGGCGCGCGAGGTGATCAGGTTGTGGATGATGGCCGAGCCCGGGTCGCGGGCCAGTTCCCTGGTCGCGATCAGCGAGGTGAGCACCGAGGGCGAGACGACCTCGCCACGTTCGTCCACCACGAAGCAGCGGTCGGCGTCGCCGTCGAAGGCGAGCCCGATGTCCGCCCCGTGCTCGGTCACCGCGCGCTGCAGGTCGACCAGGTTCGCCGGGTCGATGGGGTTGGCCTCGTGGTTCGGGAACGTGCCGTCGAGCTCGAAGTAGAGCGGGATCAGCTTGACCGGCAGCCCCTCGAAGACCTTCGGCACGGTGAGGCCCGCCATCCCGTTACCCGCGTCGACAGCCACCGAGAGCGGCCGGATCGAGGAGATGTCGACGAGCTTCCTCAGGTGCTCGGCGTAACCGAGGAGCAGGTCCCGCGAGGTGACGGTGCCGGGTACCGGGGCAGGATCAAGACCCCGTTCGGCATAATTTTTGATCTCTGGCAGACCCGTCTGCACGCCGACCGGCTTGGCCCCGGCCCGGCACAGCTTGATGCCGTTGTACTTGGGCGGGTTGTGGCTGGCCGTGATCATCGCGCCGGGCACGCCCATATCGCCGCTGGCGTAGTAGAGCTCGTCGGTCGAGCCCAGACCGCCGGCGATCACGTCGGCCCCCTGCGCGGCCGCGCCGCGGCCGAACGCCGCCGCCAGCGGTCCCGACGAGGTGCGCATGTCGTGCATGGTCGCGATGGTCGCGGCCCCGGTGACCCGGGCGAACGCCGCGCCGATCGCCTCGGCCACGCTCTCGTCGAGCTGATCGGGTACGACGCCCCTGATGTCGTACGCCTTGAAGATGCTGGCGAGATCACCCAATGCGAGACCTGCCTCCCATGACACGACTCAATGCCCCCGCCCCCTGCGGGCGGCACTGCCGAGCCTATCGGTCCTGGGGAGGCCCTGAGCGCAGCACCCGCAGGTGTCCCCGGCGGCCGACCTCGACGCCCTGGCCGACAGGCTCCTTGCCGGGCCGGCTGTCCGGCCGGGGCCGCGGCGGGTTGTCCATTACCGCGTTGGCCAGCGCCTCCAGGTCATCGGCCTGGACCGGCTCGATAGGCAACCGCACCACATCCCAGCCGCGCGGCGCCACGAGCCGGGCGGCGTGCTTCTCGCACAGGTCGTAGCTGTGCGGCTCCACGTAGGCGGCTAGCGGTCCGAGGACCGCGGTCGAGTCACGGTACACGTAGGTCAGCGTGTACACAGGAGGATGCTTGCATGCGGTGCGTGAGCAGCAACGGGAACGAGAACCCACCAGTCCACCTCGCTCACATCACCAAAGGGACCCACGTCCCGGAACCGGGACGGTGACGATACAACCGTGACGGTATCTGTCCGCGGCCGGTAAAGCCACCACCGGAGCATCGCGCCATTGTCGTGTCGTGCTTTGTGCGGCTTGCCCGAGTCGGCCGGGGCCTCCGGCCGACTTCCGGAGCGGCGCGGCTATCCTCTATAAGGGCTGATCAGATACGCTCGGTGACTATGCAGACCGGTGACGGCGGCGCCAGGCCAGATTCCGGTTCCGGGCCGAACCCTGGCTCGGGACCCGGACTTGGTTCCGGCGCCCGGCCGCGGCGGCGTGACCGGCACGGGCGCGGCCTGCGCGGCCCGCTGCTCCCGCCCGGCGTGCCGCTGTACCGGACCCGCTCCCAGCAGTTCGACGACCTGGTGCTGGAGGCGGTGGCCCGGCTCGAGCCGCGCTGGGAGACCGAGCTCTCCGACGTGGAGTTCGCGGTCCAGGAGGTACCCGACGCCGACATCATGGACGGCGACGGGGTGCCCCTGGCCCGCGTCGTCCGGGCCTCGCCGGACACCAGCGACCCGGAGCACCCGGCCAGCGGGCCGCGCATCGTGCTGTTCCGGCGGCCGCTGCTGGCCCGGGCCGAAGACGAGGACGAGCTCAGCGAGCTGCTCTACGACGTGGTGGTCGAGGAGTTCGCCGAGATCCTCGGAGTGGACCCGGAAGTCATCGACCCCGGCTTCGGCGAGCTCGGCTGAGGGCGGCTCGGCTGAGGGCGGCTCGCGTGAGGGCGGCTCGCAACGGCGTGGAACCCGGGGTTCACCGCGTCAGAACGCACTCAAAGCCTGGTTTCATGCCGGGCCCGCGGCGCGGTATCAGGGCGAGATCGCGCCGTAGGTGTCCCGGACCGGGGGCAGGCTGATCGTGGTCAGCGCGCTGACGGCCGGGATGATCGAGACCACGGTGCTGCCGTCCTTCGTCTCGATCCGGGCGGCGTAGAGCGGCCCGGAGCCGGCCAGCGGGGTGATCACGACCGCGAACGCCGCCCCGTGCTTGGCGCCCTTCGGCGCGGCGACCGGCGTGACCAGCGTGCGGCCGGCCTTGACCGCCACCACCTGGCTGCTGGTCACGCTGCCGCCGCCGTGGCTGGCCGGGGCGATCTCGGTCAGCTGGGCCCGCCCGGCGGCGCCGGGCGCCGACAGCACCACCGAGGCGGCCAGGCCGGAGCCGCTGGTGTTACCCGCTACGACGGCCTGCTCGCTGATCGGCGCGGTGGCCGCGGTGCCCGTCGGCGCGGTAGCCGCAGTGGCGGCGGCGGTCGCGGTGGCCTCGGTGGCGGCACTGCCGGGCACCACCACCCCGGCGACGACCGGCACGTTCGAGGTGATCTCCAGCGCGGCGTTGGTGCCGCCCAGCGGCGACAGGGCCACGTAGGAGGCCGACTGGCCCGGCAGGTCGATCGACTGCGCGCCGAACGGCCTGAAGTTCTGCTGCGGCGTGATCGCCGTCACGGTTACCTTGGCGCTCGATTCTCCCGGGTCGGCGACGAACAGCCCGGCGGCGCTGCCCGACGGCGGCACGCCCGGGATCACCAGCCGCGTGGACGGCGCGGCCGTGCTTGGCAGCCAGTTGGGCGCACCGCCGGAGGAGCTTTCCGACACGTCAGCCGCGACCCGGCCGATGCTGGTGTGGATCTCGATGGCGACCACGCTGGACCCGCTGGCGACCGACGACAGCGACTCGGTGACGGTCTGGTGCGCCGGGACCGTGATCCCGGCGTCGTTACCCGCCTGGGACTGGCCGGCGTCGGTGATGACGCTGACGTCCACGCTCGCGGCCAGCGAGTCGACGTTCATCAGGTCAACGGTGATCTCCGACGCGCCGTTCTGCTGACCGGGGCCGGCGAACCACAGGTCAGAGCCGGGCGCGCTGCAGCGCACGCTGGCCATTCCGGTACTGTCGGCCAGTTCGGCCTCCATGGACTGGGCCATCGAGCCGCTGCCCGTCACCGACCAGCCCTGGGCCACCGGGCTGGCTTTCTTCCCCGTGACGGTGCCGGCGGGCAGCGTCAGCAGCGAGACCACGCCGGGGCTCTGCGCCCGGACCGGGCTGGCCGGGCGCAGCGTCTGGCCGGCCGGCGGCAGCGCGGTCAGGTCGATGTGGCTCCCCGGGCCGGGCGTCCCGGCCGCGTCCGCCCGGCCGCCAAGCAGGGTGACCGGGGTCGAGCCGTTCCCGGCCGCGGGCGGACAGGCGCGGGCCGCGGAGGTGACCGCTACCTGCCGGATCACGGCGGCGGAGGCGGCGGCCGGTGGCGCGGCAGGGTGATCGAGCTGCGCGACGCCGCCGATGGCGGCCAGCGCCACCAGGACCACCCCGGCGGGTACCAGGTGGACGGCCCGCATCAGTCGTCACCGCCCCGGCGGCGGCGCGGGGGCTTGCCGTGCCGGGCCGCGTGCTGGCCGCCGCGTCCGCGCCGGGGCGGCGCGGACGCCGGGGTTTCCCGCGTGTCTGGGATCGGGTCCGGGGTCAAGCCGGCCCAGGGCGGCGAGGATTCCTCGAACGTCGGGGAATCGCCCAGCGCGGCCTGCGGCCCGGTAGCCGGGCCGGTGGCTGGCCCGCTGACTGGCCCGCTGACTGGCCCGCTGACTGGGGAGCGCGCGGCCCCGGCCGGCGCCGGCCGCCCGGAGCGGGGCGGGAAGCCCGCCGCGCCGCCGTAGCCGGGGTCCCCGTCGTAGCCGGGAACCGCGGCGTAGCCGAGGTCCGCGCCGGATCCGGCCCAGGGGGCGGCCTGGGCACCGTAGTCAGAGTCATCATGGGAACCGAACGAGTTCCCGCCTGCCCCCGCCACTGGCCCCACGCCGACTCGCGTTTCATCGTCCTCGGCGCGAGCGCTGGCCCCGGTGCGAGCGCTGGCCCCGGTGCGAGCGCTGGCCCAGGGAGCGGCGACTACGGCGGGCGCACTGGCTATGTCGTGAGCACCGGCCCCCGCGTGAGCGCCGGCCACGGCGGCCGCCCCGACCGGGACGGCGGCCTCGCCGCGAGCACTGCCGCTCGTCACCTCGGCCGGCGCGAGCTGCGGCCGCCGTTTGCGGCGGGCCGAGCGGGTGCCCTCCGCGCGGTCCCGGCGTCGGCCGGCCACGGGCGCGCTACCGTTCGAGGTCACGAGGTCAGCCGCCGTCGCGGGCGCCGCGTCCGGGCTGGCGGCGGGCGCCGGCGACCTGTTGCCGGGCAGCGCGAGCACGAAGACGGCCGCCACGGCCACGGCCTCGACGCCGAGGCTGAGGTCCCTCGCCGTCTGGTTACGCGAGATGACCAGGTGGCCGCCGCCCGCGGGGAGCCTGAAGCCCTGCGCCCACCCGTCGACCGGCGCCGCCAGCGGCGTCAGCGCCCGGCCGTTCAGGGACGCGGACCAGCCGCCGGCCGACTCGGCGAGCACCAGCGTGCCCGAGGTGCCCGAGGCGACGGTCGCGTTCACGCCGACCGGTCCCGAGGGGACGGCGACGGTGGCGCCACCCGGGGTGAGGACGCGGGCGCGCGCCACTGTCCCGGAGACCTGCCACAGGTCGTAGGCGCCCGACCGGGTCAGCGGCTGGAGCCCGGCGGCCGCGTTGAGCTGGCTCGCCAGTGCCTGGTTGACCGGACCGGGCAGCAGCACGTAACCGATGCCGAACTGGCTCAGCGCTTGCCCGGTGTCACCCGCGTCGCCGCTGCCCGCGGCGGCCAGCGAGGCGACGACGCCTTCCATCGCGGTCACCGAGGAAGCGGTCTCGGCCAGCTCGGGCTCGCCCGGCATCGGGTCGGCGTCATGCAGCACGGAGTAGGACATCTCGGTGCCGTCCTGGCGGATCACCAGCGTCCTGGGCTGGCCGGGCCCGGTCGCGGCGGCCGCCACGAAGGGGGGCAGGAACGGCGTGCTCACCGCGGTGACCGGGCCGCCGAGGCCGTCGGCCAGCCAGTACCCGGCGGCCAGAGCGGGCGCCGAGACCGCGGCGGCCAGCCCGGCCAAGGCGGCGAGGAAGCGCCAGTCGGCACCGAGCCGGCGCCCCCGGCCGTCCGCCCCGGCCCCGGTCAGAGCGCGGCCCGCCAGCTCGAGCAGGGGCGTGGCCGCCAGCAGCAGGCCGGCCGCGGCGATCGCGATCGCCAGGCCGGGCCAGGCGGGGACGGCGCTGCCGCCCTGCGGCGGGGTGATCCGGGCCCGGCTCACCACCAGGCCCAGGACCAGGCCCGCCAGCGCGACGCCCCATCCGGCCCAGACCAGGGCGGTACGGCGGCGGGCGAGCAGCGCGCCGAGGGCCGGCAGCACCAGCCCGGCGGTGACCCAGACCGGCGGCAGCCCGGGACCGCCCGGGCTGAGCAGCAGCAGCGACGCCGGCCGCAGATCGGCGACGGCGAGGCCGGGCTGGACCAGCCCGGCCTCGGCGAAGAACGCGGACGGGCTGGTAACCAGGTGGAAGGTCCAGGGGATGAGCAGGACACCGGGCACTACGGCGACGATGGCCGCGTTGACGATGGTCCGCGGGGCGAGCCAGGACCAGGCCGCGGCCGCCACGACCGCCGCGATCGCCACGACCACCCAGGCCAGCGGCACGAAGGCGGCGGCGATGGCGGTCAGCAGGCCGGCCGCCCACGCCGCCCGGCGGGCCGCTCTGGCCATCCCGGCCACCCGCTGCCCGGTTACCACCCGGCCGGCCATGCTCCCGATCAGCGGGAGCAGGACGATGGCCACCACGGTGCCGATCCGGCCAGCCGCCACCGCCCCGGTCGCGACCGGGAGCAGCGCGTAGCTGACCGCGAGCCAGATCCGCGCGGCCAGCACGGAGGTCAGTCGCCGGGTGGCGGAGAACGCCGCCAGCCCGGCCAGGGGCACGCCGCCGAGCAACAGCACGTCCGTGGCCAGCCACGGCTTGCCGCCGAAGAGGGTCGAGAGCACGGCCATCACGGCGACGTAGGCCGGGGTGCTGGCGGTGGAGCCGACGCCAGTCTCGTGGTAGCCGGCCAGGTACTCGTGCCACAGGCCGCCGGCCCCGGTCCAGGCCGGCACCAGCGCCCCGCCGCCGAGCGTGGCCGATCCGGACAGCACCGAGCTGGTCAGCGACCGCTCCGCGACCAGCGCCACCACGACCAGGCCGGCGAACAGCAGGGCACCCGGGCTGGTGAGCACGCGCCGGGCCGCGGAATCGGAGGCGGGCAGCGGCAGGTCGTCTTCCGGCTCGTCCACCATGGCGTGGTGCGAGCCGCCGCTGTTGTAGCCCGAGCCGCGGGACAGCACGCCCAGGGCCGCCTCGAGCAGCCGGCCCAGCGGGCGGGCGGGCGGAAGCTGCTCGCGCAGGACCGCGTAGCCGTGCTTGCGGGCGGCCGCCCGGCGACGCCGCTCGCGCCGCAGCAACAGCGGGTGCCGCAGCAGCCAGGCCACCGCGCCGAGCTGGGCCGCGGCCTTGCGCTGCTGCTTGGTCAGGACGAAGTACGCCGCGCGGACCAGCGACCCGGCGGTGCAGCCGGCCAGGACCGTGACCATCGGCCACAGCGGCAGGTTGACCGCGAAGACGTAGAGCGCGCTGCGCCGGTCGAGCAGGCGCGGATGGCCGCCGGTCGCCGGGGTCCTGCGGATCGCCCGGGCGGAGAGCTCGCGGTGGTAGACCACCGCGTCGGTGGCCACCCGCACCTCGTAGCCGACCGCGTGGGCCCGCCAGCAGAAGTCGATGTCGTCGCGGAACAGGGGCAGGTTGGCGTCGAAGCCGCCGAGCTGATCCCAGACGTCCCGGCGCACCAGCATGCCCGCCGAGCTGACCGCCAGCACGGCCCGGTTGCCGTCGTGCTGGCCCTGGTCGATCTCCCCCGGCTCGACTCCGGTCAGGCGCCGCCCCGCCCGGTCGGTGGTGATGCCCGCCTCCCGCACCACGCGGCGGTTGGACAGGTCCATCAGCTTCGGGCCGAGGACCGCCGCCAGCGGGCTGCGGCTGGCCGCGGCGAGCAGCTGCTCGAGGGCGTCCGGGGCCGGCTCGCAGTCGTCGTGCAGCAGCCAGATCCATTCGGTCCCGGCCGCCGGGTCACCGGGTGACCGCGGCGCGCGGCGGGCCGCCGGGTGCTGCAGGGCGCTGGTGACAGCGTCGCCGAAGCCGGCGTCCGCGTCCATGCCGAAGACCGCGCTCTGGCCGAGCAGCTCGGTCAGCACGGCCCCGCTGCGATCCTGGCTGCCGGTGTCCACCCCGACGACGCGCTGCGCCGGGTAGGACTGCTCACGCACCGCCTTGACCAGGCCCGGCAGCAACCGGGCGGCGTCGTGAGCCACCACTACGGCGGTGACGACGTGACGAGGATGCGCTGCGCTCTGTGACAAGGGTCCTGTTTGGTGGCCGTAGCGAGGGCGCCTCGCACGGCTACCTGCCCGGCAAGAGCGCGTGGACTGCGCGAGCCGTTACCCACCGCGCTCGCGCAGGACTAAAGATACACAGCCCGAACTCACCTGGTGAGGCGAACACGGGATGTGCGGCCCGTGCTGGCCTCACTGCGCGGGCTGACCTGTGCTGGCCGGGCCGCCTAGACAACCTGGCGCTTGAGCCGGCGCCGCTCGCGTTCCGACATGCCACCCCAGATACCGAACCGCTCGTCGTGCTCGAGGGCGTACTCCAGGCACTCGGCCCGGACCTCGCAGCTGCGGCACACGCGCTTGGCTTCCCGGGTCGATCCGCCCTTCTCAGGGAAGAACGCCTCCGGATCTGTCTGCGCGCATAGCGCCTCATCCTGCCAGCCCAGCTCGTCGACCTCTGCTGGGCTGACGAAGACCTGCGCCAGCGGGACGACGACCTCAGTCATAGCGCATCCTCCCTCCCCACTCGGAGCCCCCGATCTCACCACCGACTCCCCTCGGAGGCGAGAATCACACCAATGAAATTACACCCGCGTGTCTTGCTTCAAGTCAAGCGGAAAAGGTGATAGAGGCCGCCCCGTTGTCCGAGATGCGCCATAAATAACTCGTAGAAATCGCTCGATTACTCTAAGTTATCTCAACCGATGACGCGGGGCCACCAGTGGTCACTCCTGGCTTAACTAGAACCAGCCTGACCAGCCACGGAACCGGGCAGTCGGCTGGGGGCCGGACGTGGGACCTTAGGACCGCGCCGGGCGAACGCATCCAGACGGACCTGCCACACTTTACAGTTATGCGCATCACCGTGCTCGCGGGCGGCGTGGGGGCCGCCCGGTATCTCCGGGGGCTGAAGCGAGCCGCGCCCGACGCCGAGATCACCGTCGTGGGGAACACCGGCGACGACATCACCCTGTTCGGCCTGCGGGTCTGCCCGGACCTGGACACCGTCATGTACACCCTGGGCGGCGGCATCAACGAGGACCAGGGCTGGGGCCGGGACGGGGAGACGTTCAGTATCCGGGCCGAGCTCGCCGCCTACGGGGCCAGCCCGGACTGGTTCACGCTGGGCGACCGGGACTTCGCCACCCACATCCTGCGCAGCCAGCTGCTGGCCGGCGGCCAGCCGCTGTCCGCCGTGACCGAGGCGCTCTGCCGCCGGTGGCAGCCGGGCGTGCGGCTGCTGCCGATGTCCGACGACCCGGTGGAGACCCACGTGACGCTGGCCGGCCCCGGCCAGCGCGAGGTCCACTTCCAGGAGTGGTGGGTGCGCATGCACGCCGCCACTCCCGCGACGCGGATCACCGCGGCCGGCGCCGAGCGGGCCCGGCCCGCCCCCGGCGTGCTCGAGGCCATCGGCGACGCCGACGTGATCCTGTTCCCGCCGTCCAACCCGGTGGTCAGCATCGGCACCATCCTCGCCGTGCCCGGCATCAAGGCGGCGCTCGCGGCCAAGACCGTGGTCGGGGTGTCGCCCATCATCGGCGGCGCGCCGGTGCGCGGCATGGCCGACGCCTGCCTGACCGCGATCGGGGTGGAGACCTCGGCCGCCGCGGTGGCCGCGCACTACGGCGCCGGGCTGATCGACGGCTGGCTCGTCGACGACCAGGACAAGGCGGTCGCTGATGATCCGGCGCTGGCCGGGATCGCGGTCCGCGCGCTCCCGCTGCTCATGCGCGACCTGCCGGCCACCACGGCGATCGCCCGCGCCGCGCTCGACCTGGCCCAGGAACTGGGCCGATGACCGCCCCGGACGTCAGCGTCGCCGCGGTCACCGTGCTGGCCGTCACCGGCCTGCCCGAGATCACCGCGGGCGCCGACCTGGGCGCGCTGATCGCCGCGGCCGTCCCTGACCTGCGCGACGGGGACATCCTGGTGATCACCTCGAAGGTGGTCAGCAAGGCCGAGGGCCGAGTGGTCACCACGTCCCGGGACCAGGCCATCGAGGCGGAGACGGTCCGGGTGGTAGCCCGGCGGGGCGCCACCACGATCGCGCAGACCCGGCACGGCCTGGTCCTGGCCGCGGCCGGGGTGGACGAGTCCAACACCGCCCCCGGGACCGTCGTGCTGCTGCCCGAGGACCCGGACGAGTCAGCCCGGCGGCTGCGCAAGGCGCTGCACCAGCGCACCGGCCGTACCGTCGGCGTGATCGTCACCGACACCATGGGCCGGCCGTGGCGGGCCGGGCAGACCGACAACGCCATCGGCGCGGCGGGGGTCCTCCCGGTCCTGGACTACCGCGGCGAAGCCGACACGTTCGGCAACATCCTCGAGGTCACCGTGACCGCCGCCGCGGACGAGATCGCCGCCGCGGCGGACCTGGTCAAGGGCAAGTCCCTGGGGGTACCGCTGGCGCTCGTGCGCGGCCTGGCCGGGCTGGTCACCGAGCCGGACGGCCCCGGCGCGCGCGCCCTGGTCAGGGCGGCCGACGAGGACATGTTCCGGTTCGGCTCGGCCGACGTGCCGCTCGCGCGCCGCACCATCAGGGAGTTCACCGCCGAGCCGGTGGACGCCGGGGCGGTCCGCCGGGCCGTCGCCACCGCGCTGACCGCACCCGCCCCGCACCACAGCGAGCCGTGGCGGTTCGTGCTGCTGGAAACGCCCCCGGCGCGGACCCGGCTGCTCGACGCGATGCGCGCGGCCTGGACCACCGACCTGCGCGGCGACCAGTTTACCGCGGAGCAGGTCACCCGCAGGCTGCGCCGCGGCGACGTGCTCCGGGCGGCGCCGCTGATCATCGTGCCGTGTCTGGTCACCGACGCGGCGCACGCCTACCCCGACGAACGGCGCAACCGGTCGGAGCAGGCCATGTTCACCGTATCGATGGGTGCGGCGGTGCAGAACCTGATGGTCGCGCTGGCCGTCGACGGGCTCGGCTCGGCGTGGATCTCCAGCACGCTGTTCTGCCAGGACGTCGCGGCCCGGGCCATGGACCTGCCGGACGACTGGCAGCCGATGGGCGCGATCGCCGTCGGCCACCCGGCCGGGCCGGCCAGGCCGCGCCCGCCGCGCGACCCGGCGGACTTCATCGTGACGCGCTGACCGCCTTGGCGGCCCGCCTCAGTCCTTGCCGTCTGCCTCAGCCCGTGGGCCGCCTCAGCTGGAGGCGCTCAGCAGGGGCAGGGAGCGGACCGACGCGCAGACCCCGTCGCTGGCCGCCGCGGCGGCCTGGCGCTCGGCCGGGACCTCGCCGTAGGTGGTGGTGCGCTGGCGTAGCGGGCGGCCGAGCGGCTCGGCGATCGCGCGGAGCCCGCTGATCGTCTTGTAAGAGCCGTGATCCGCGCCGGCCATCCTGCTGATCGTCTCCTCCATCAGCGTGCCGCCCAGGTCGTTGACGCCGCCCTGAAGCACGTCCCGGCAGCCGTCCTCGCCGAGCTTGACCCAGGAGCACTGGATCGAGCCGATCGCCCCGTGCAGCAGCAGCCGGGACACCGCGTGCACCGCCCGGTTCTCCCGCCTGGTCGGCCCGGGCCGGGCCAGGCCGGCCAGGTAGATGGGCGCGTTCTCGTGGATGAACGGCAGCAGCACGAACTCGGTGAAGCCGCCGGTGCGCTCCTGGATGGACCGGATCACCCGCAGGTGCCCGACCCAGTGCGCGGGCGTGTCGACGTGCCCGTACATCATCGTGGCCGAGGTCGGCAGGCCGAGGTCGTGCGCGGCGGTGATCACCTCGATCCACACCGAGGCCGGCAGCTTGCCCTTGGTCAGCACCCACCGCACGTCGTCGTCGAGGATCTCCGCCGCCGTGCCCGGCAGCGAGCTGACGCCCGCCTCCTTGGCCCGGATCAGCCATTCCCGGATCGGCAGGCCGGTCCGCGCCGCGCCGTTCACCACCTCCATCGGGGAGAACGCATGAACGTGAAGATCTGGTTGCCGACGCTTGACTTCGGAAGCGATTTCGAAATAAGCTGTCCCCGGCAGATCGGGATGGATGCCCCCCTGCATGCACACTTCCGTGGCACCGGCGTCCCAGGCTTCGGCGGCCCGGTCGCCGATCTGCTTCAGCGACAAGGTATACGCGTCGGCATCGGTACGACGCTGGGCGAACGCGCAGAACCGGCAGCCGGTGTAGCAGACGTTAGTGAAGTTGATGTTGCGGGTGACCACGTAGGTGACGTCGTCGCCGTTCACCTCACGGCGCAGCCCGTCGGCGATCCTGGCCAGTTCCTCCAGGTCCGCGCCGTCGGCGGAGAGGAGGGCGAGGGCCTGGTCGTCGGTCAGGGCGGCGGGACTGCGTTCGGCCTGCCGCAGCGCGGCGGCGACCTCGCGGCCAGACAAGATCGCGGGAGCCCCGTGGACGCCGGGAGCCGCGTGGGCCGCCCCTGGCTCCTGGCTGACGGGGCTGGAGGCGGTGACCGGGGCGGGAAGGCCGCTTCGTTCGGCGATCTCTTCCCAGTCGCCGTAGACCTCGGCGAAATCGTCCCGGCGGTCATGGGTGCGGCCGGTGGTGTCGATGGTCACGTGCAGGTCGGTGCGGCCAGACCCGCCCGCCTGCCCCCAACCGCCGTCCGGTTCCTGCCACGGCAGGCCACGCGGCATCGCGCCGTCGGCGGCTAGGCCGGTCGCCGGGTCGGCCAGCGCGGCCACGTGCCGGGTCAGCCGCGGGTCCAGCCAGGGCTCGCCGAGGTACGGCGGGTAGATGGTGAGCCGCTCGCGCAGCGTGAAGCCCGCGCTCGCGGTGCGGGCGGCCAGCTCGTCGATGGCCGGCCAGGGCCGCTCGGGGTTGACATGGTCCGGGGTCAGCGGGGAGACGCCGCCCCAGTCGTCGATGCCGGCCCGCAGGATCAGGTCGTACTGCGCGCCGACCAGGTTGGGCGGGGCCTGGATGCGGGCCTTGGACCCGAGGACGAGCCGGGTCACGGCGATCGTGGCGGCGAGGTCGCCGAGTTCGGCGTCCGGGGTGTCGCGCATCTTGGTGTCCGGCTTGGCCCGGAAGTTCTGCACGATGACTTCCTGGATGCCGCGGTACTCCCGGGCGACCTTGCGGATGGCGAACACCGACTCGGAGCGCTCGGCCAGGGTCTCCCCGATGCCGATGAGGATGCCCGTGGTGAACGGGACGTTGCTGCGGCCCGCGTCCTCCAGGACGCGCAGCCGCACCGCCGGGTCCTTGTCCGGGCTGCCGAAGTGCGGGGCGCCCTTCTCCGTGAACAGGCGGCTGGCGGTCGTCTCCAGCATCATGCCCATGGACGGGGCGACCGGCTTCAGGCGCTGGAAGTCCTGCCAGCTCAGCACGCCCGGGTTCAGGTGCGGGAGCAGGCCGGTCTCCTCCAGCACGCGGATGGCCATGGCCCGCACGTAAGACAGGGTGTCGTCGTATCCGTGCGCGTCCAGCCACTCCTGCGCCTGATGCCAGCGGTCCTCCGGCCTGTCCCCCAGGGTGAACAGGGCTTCTTTGCAGCCAAGGGCGGCGCCCTGGCGGGCGATCTCCAGGACCTGGTCCGGCTCCAGGTACAGGTGCTCCAGGCGGTGCGGGACGGTGGCGAACGTGCAGTAGCCGCAGCGGTCCCGGCACAGCCGGGTCAGCGGGATGAAGACCTTGCGCGAGTAGGTGATGACCCCGGGCCGCCCGGCGGCCTCCAGCCCGGCGTCCCGGGTGCGGCCGGCATAGGCCAGCAGGGTGTCCAGGTCCTCGCCGCGGGCGTGTAGCAGGACCGTCGCCTCGTCGACGTCGAGCGGCTTGCCGTCCCTGGCCCGCGCCAGCGCCCGTCGCATAGCCGACGCCGTGGGCGCCGTGGTCTCAGGCGCCGCGGTTCCGGGTGATCCAGCATTTGGCGCTTCGGTCCCGGGCGTCCCGTTGACCTGGGCGGACCCGCTGGCTTCTCTGCCCTCCCCCGGCTCAGTGGCCTCGCCGTTACCAGAGTCGCCGCGGAAAACAGTCATGTTCGCACCTTACGTGGCTAGTCTCTCCCGCTCGCGCGGCCCCCGCTCCGGGCGGGGGCCGGACGCCAGCGAGCGTGGAACCCGGGCTTCAAGCCGTGTGAACACCGTGGCAGGCAAGTTTCATGCCGCCGGCCCTCGCGGAGTCGGCGCCCATCCCGCGGATGCGCAAGCCGTGAGGTCCCAGTGGCGAGTGAGCTTACGCGGCAGGGGTTAGAGACCCGGAGCGGGGAGGCTCGGGGGGGACGCGCCGGGGGCGCCCCATTAGATGGCGCCTGGCCTTGGAAGGACTGGCTAGAAGGCGCGGTAGTCGCGGACGGACATGCGGGGGCCGTGGCGCTCGGGGCGGGTGCCGCCGAGTTCGATGAGCCGGGTGACGCGATAGCGGTGGCCCGCGTAGGGAGCGAGCAGTTCGAGCATGCCGGCGTCGTCGGTCTTGCGGCGGGCCAGCGTCCAGCCCACCGCGTTCGGCAGGTGGTAGTCGCCGACTGAGACCGCATCCGGGTCGCCCATGGCCCGTTGCCTGATCTCGGCCGAGGTCCAGACGCCGATGCCGGGCAGCGCGCGCAGGCGGCGGTCCGCCTCGGCCGGGTCAAGTTCCGCCGCTTCCTCGAGGCGGGACGCGACCGCGGCGGCGGTGATGATCGTCCGGGCGCGGACGCCCTCGACGCCGGCCCGATGCCAGTCCCAGGAAGGAATGCGCGCCCAGGTCCGCGGGGCCGGGGGCACGCGCATCCCGGCGGGTGCCGGGCCGGGCGCGGGCTCGCCGTACTTGACCAGCAAGAACCGCCAGGCACGGTGGGCCTCGAGGGTAACCACCTTCTGCTCAAGCACCGCGGGCACCAAGGCCTCGAAGACCCGCCCGCTACGCCCGACCCGGAAGCCGTCGTACCGCAGGGCCAGGTCGCTGACCACCGGATGGCGGGGGGCGAATCCCGCGCGGTCGTCGTGGAAGCCGAGCCAGCCGGGCAGGTTGTCCAGCAGCCAGCGCGCACCCGCCCCCCATGCCTGCCCCGTCACCCAGGCCGGCCCGGCCGCGGGGGGCGCCCCGGTGGCGGGCGGGCGACGGGAGGTGACCCGGAGCGTGCCCGGGCCGTCTGGGGTCAGCGAGGTGCGCCAGATGGCACCGGCCGCGTCCGTGGCGTAGGCGGGGTCGCCGGGACCGCGGCGATGCACCGCCAGCGCGAGCGCGATGTCCAGGGCGAACGGCAGCGGCCACTCGCGGCTCTGGCCCGCGCCGCCGGCTATGTCCGAGCCCGCACGGCCCAAACCGAAGCCCGTGCCCGCGCCGGGGGCGCTGCGGGGCGGGGCCGCGGTCATGGGGTCACGCGTCGGCGGAGAAGCGGACCGAGGTGGGCTCGAGGCGGGTCCCTGGCCACACCCGGATGCCGCGGGCCAGTTCGTTGCCGGTGCCGATGTAGGCCTCGTCGCCGATCACCGCGTCGTGCAGCACGGCGCCCGGCGCGACGATGGCGCCGCGGCCGAGGATCGAGTCGCGGACCTCGGCGCCCTCGCCGACGGTCGCGCCGTCGAAGATCACGCTGCCGAAGACCGTCGCCCCGGCGCCGACGCTCGCGCCCACGCCGACCACGGTGCCGCCGGACACATCCGCGTCGTCCGCCACGACCGCGTCCGCCAGCAGCAGCGCGGGCCCGGGCTCGCCGGGCACCGCGGGCCGGGGCAGCCGACCGAGCACCAGGTCGCAAGAGCCGCGCACGAACGCCTGCGGCGTCCCGACGTCGAGCCAGTAGGACGTCTCGAGGTAGCCCATGACGAGCGCCCCGGACTCGATGAGACCCGGGAACGTCTCCCGTTCCACCGACACCCGGCGCCCGGCCGGGATCTGCTCGATGACCTCGCGCCTGAGCACGTAGCAGCCGGCGTTGATCTGGCTGGTGACCGGCTCCGGTGTCTTCTCCAGGAACGCGGTCACCCGGCCGGACTCGTCGGTCGGCACGCAGCCGAACCGGGACGGGTCCGGCACCTCGACCAGGTGCAGCGTCGCCGCGGCTTCGCTCTTGACGTGCAGGTCGATCTGGGCGTCCAGGTCGTGTCCGGACAAGATGTCGGAGTTCAGCACGACCACCGGGTCGGTCGCGCCGCTGCCGCGCAGCGCGCCGGCCGCGTTGCGGATGCCGCCCGCGGTGTCCAGCGGCTGTTCCTCCTGGACGTAATCGATGGTCAGCCCGAACTGCGCGCCGTCACCCAGCACCGAGGAGAACATCTCGGCCTTGTAACAGGTCGCGAGGACGACGTGGGTGACGCCGCTAGCGGCCGCCCGGGTCAGCAGGTGCGCCAGGAACGGCACGCCCGCGGTGGGCAGCAGGGGCTTGGGCGCGGACAGGGTCAGCGGCCGGAGCCGGGTGCCCTGCCCCCCGACGAGGACGATCGCCTCTAGTGGTTCACGCGGCATGACAGACGAGGTTACACGGCGCTCACGTCAGCGGCGGTCTGTTCCGCTGCGCGCCGGTAAGACGCCATGTGCGCCTCGGCCGAGGCCGCCCAGGTGAACTCCTGCGCCCGGGCGTAGCCGGCCGCGCTCAGCGACTCCCGCCGGGCCGCGTCGCCGAGCAGGGCGCGCATGGCGTCGCGGATGCTGTCGGAGTCGGGTTCGGTGTAGGCGACGGCCTCGCCGCCTACCTCAGGCAGCGAGGTGCAGTGCGTGGTCAGCACCGGCGCCCCGCACGCCATCGCCTCGAGTACCGGCAGCCCGAACCCCTCGCCGCGGCTCGGGAACGCCACCACCGTCGCCCCGCCGAGGAAGCCGGGCAGATCGGAGAAGCGCAGGTAGCCGGGACGGATCAGGCGCAGGTGGGGCGGGATGGAGGCCACCGCCGCGTCCACCTCATCGCTCCAGCCCCCGCCGCCGCCGAGCACCAGCGCGGGCGGGTTCTCCAGTTCGGCCACCGCCCCGGCCCAGCCGCTGATCAGCGAGGCGACGTTCTTACGCGGCTCGAGCAGGCCGAGGAACGCGACGTACGGCTTGCCGTGCAGGCCGAGCCGGTTGGATACCTGCTGGACCTGCTGCGGATCGGGCCGGTGGAAGAGCCGGTGGTCCACGCCGTGGTAGGCGACGTCGATCTTGGTCGGGTCGGCACCCAGCACCCGCTCGAGCTCGTCCCTGGTCGCCTTGGACGGCACGATCAGCCGGGCCGCGCGCCGCGCGGCGGTCCGGATCGCCGACTTGAAGAACATCGCGCCGACCGGGCTGTACAGCTCGGGCTCGGTGAAGAACGTGACGTCGTGCACGGTCACCACGGTGGGTCGCCCCGGCCGCAGCGGCATCGAGTAGTAGGGGACGTGGATGACGTCGGCGTTGACCTGCTGCGCCACCACCGGAAGACCGCTCTGCTCCCAGGCCAGCCGGGCGGACCGGTGGGAGAGCGCCGTCGGTCCGGCGACCACGCGCGTCCCCGGGGCGAGCCGCTCGTAACGTTCCTCGTCGGCCCGCTGGCAGACCACGGCGAGGTCCGCGCCCGCCGCGTCGAGCGCGCCGATCAGACCGTCAACGTACCGGCCGAGCGCCCCCCGGTCGGCTGGCACGTCGGTCGCATCAACTAGTACGCGAGGTGCCACGACCGCACTTGCTCCTTCCCTGGGCCACCCGGGCAGGCAGGCAACGCAGAGCTCGCGTCGACCGCACGGCCCCGGCACGCCTTCGTGGATGTCCCGTCAACTATGAAGCCTACGCCCTGCGCCGAGTCACCGGTTAGCACTTTCCCCCTGGTTGACCGCCCGCTCGCCCTGACGGCGCGCGCGCACGAGCACGATGGCTCCCCCATCGCCCCGCGTACCGCGGTCCGCCGCGGCGACCAACGGCATCGCCGGCGCCGCCACGTTGAATCCGAACTTACCCCCGTGGGCCGACAGCCCGAGGTACATTCGCTGCGCCCAGCGGGTCCGGAACTGGTACTGGTACGTGATCACCTCGAGCCCGCGCGCGGCGAGCAGCTCGGTCAGCTCGACGTGGGAGTAGGTCCGCTGCACGTGATAGCGCTCGCAGTGCGCCTGGTACAGCTTCGGCCAGCGCCCGGCCAGCGTCAGCGCGTCCGCCGACATGACCAGTTCGCCGCCGGGGGCCAGCACCCGGACCATCTCGTCGAGTGCCCGGGCGCCGTCGTCGAAGTGCTCGATCGCGCAGATGGACATCACCCGGTCGAAGCTGGCGTCGGCGAATGGCAACTCGAGCGCGTCGCCCTTGATGAGCGCGGGCGGGGCACTGAGCTGGCGGCCGTACCGCAGCTTGGCCCCGGCGAGGTCGAGGGCGACCGCGTTGGCCCCGCGCCCGCGGGCCCGGCCGGCCCAGTACCCGTCGCCGCCGGCCACGTCGAGCACCCGCAGGCCGTCCAGGTCCGTACCGAGCCACCCGAGCAGCGTGCGCGCCTCGCGGTAACGGCACACGTGCACCTCATGTCCCGCCAGTGCCACCGCGTCCGCCATTTTCATGCACAAAATCTATTCGCCCGAACGGGCTGGGGTGCGCGCCCCGGCTCCGCTCACCCGCCCGCCCTCCGGTTGCCCAGGTCCCCTTCGCTGCGGCGACGCTCACCTGACGGCCAGGTGAGGACGGATGGCACCGGAAACTGTTCATGATCACGTAAGGACGCGGTCAGCAGGACGGGACCGAGCCGCCGGTCTTGAGCGCCTGGAGGTAGCTCACGGCCTGGGCCAGCGTGCTCACCTTGACCAAGCGCAGCCCGGCGGGGACTGCGCCCTTGGTGTCCGCGCAGTTGGACGCGGGGGTCAGGAAGACCGTGGCGCCGGCGTCGCGCGCGCCGACCATCTTCTGCTGGATGCCGCCGATGGCATCCACCTTCCCGCTGGCTTCGATCTCCCCGGTCCCGGCGATGAACTTGCCGTTGGTCAGGTCGAGCTTGGTGAGCTTGTCGATGATGCCGAGGGCGAACATCAGGCCCGCGCTCGGACCGCCGATATCGCCCACGCTGATCGCCACGTTGAACGGGAACTTGTACTGCCCGGTGATCTCCACTCCCATCACCGGGTGGCCGCCCGACTCCTTGGTCCCGACCTGGACCTGCCGGCTCTTCCCGTTTCTGGTGATGGTCACCGTCAGCGTGCTGCCCGCCGGGTGCGCGGTGATCATGCCGGTCAGCCCGGCCTGGCTGGTCACCGGCTGCCCGTCCACCGCGGTGATCACGTCCCCGGGCTTGAGCACGCCGTAGGCGGGCAGGCCCTTGTCCGCCTGCGCCACGATCACCTCGGTCGAGAACGGGATGTGCAGCTGGCTCAGCGCTGCCGCCGTCGCGAGCTGCTGCGAGCCGGTCATCTCCTGCGTGTCCTGCTGCTGCGTCTGGAGCTGGGTCTGCCCGGCCGGGCAGATCTCGCTCTCGGGCACGACCGCCTGGTGCGGGTTCAGCCACGCCACCAGCGCGGTGAAGATGTTGAAGCGATCGCCCGTGCAGCCCTGGTAGCTGACCGTCACCATGTTCAGGTGCCCGTCGGTGGGATAGGTCGCCCGGCCGGTGATCGTGATCAGCGGCCGCCCGGACGAGTCCTTGCCCAGCGTGTTCAGCGTCGGCCCGGGTCCCAGGATGACGTAGGGAACCGGCACGAGCACGCTGACCGCGATCGCCACCGCGGTGCCGATGGAGGCGATCAGCAGAGTCAGGGAACGTCGGGACATAAACTGCACACTACTTGCGGAAGCTGAAGATTTCCCCGGTCAAGGCGTGCCGACCCACTCGGCGGTGCCGTCGTCGAACCGCTGGTGCTTCCAGATCGGCACCGACGCCTTGAGCATGTCGATCAGCTCCCGGCAAGCGTCGAACGCCTCGGCCCGGTGCGGGCAGGACACGGCCAGGACCACGGCCAGGTCGCCGATGGCCAGGTCACCCACCCGGTGCACGGCCGCGATGCCGACGACGGCGGGGAACTTCCCGGCGATCACCTCGGCCACCCGCCTGAGCTCGTCCGGCGCCGACGGGTGGGCGCTGTAGGCCAGCCCGGTGACCCCGCGGTCGTGGTCGGACTCCCGGACCGCGCCGGCGAAGAGCGCGATGCCCCCGGCCGCCGGGTCCGCCACCGCCGCCCGCGCCTCGTCGACCGACAGCTCAGACTCACGCACATCGATCAGTCGCAGAACGCTCACTCGTCAAGATTACCCAATCGCCGGCTAGTCACTACGGTGACGGCGGCGGGCCCGGCGGACGATGGCGGCGGTGCCGATCACGGCGACCGTCGCCCCGGCGGCGGTGATCGTGGCTTCCTTGCGCGCGATCCGGCGGCCGGCCAGGGCATGGCGCCCCTTGCGCTGGTCGAGCAGGATGCGCAGGGCTTCCTCGTTCCCGTAGGCGGGGCGCCAGCCGGCCGCGCGGAGCGCGGCGCAGTCCACCACCCACGGGTACACCACGTACCGCAGGTCGATGGCCGGGGCCGGGGTGACCCCGACCCGGTGCAGCCGCTGCGCGGTGCCGAAGGTCAGCCGGGCGGGCAGCTCGATGCTCTTCAGCCCGCTGATCCGCTCCACCTCGTCCTGTTCCAGCCAGCCGTCGCTGCCGACCGCGAAGTCGCCGGCGATCCCGCCGGTCACGGTGAACTCGAGCGCGGAGACCAGGTCGTCGACGTGGCAGAACTGCCAGCGGGGCGCGCAGCCCTTGACGGTCAGCAGCCGCGGTGCCTCGAAGTGACGGGTGACGAGGGTGTCGATGCCCTCCCCGACCAGCGCCGCGGGCCGCACCATGGTGACCGCCACGCCCGGGTTGGTCCGCGGCGAGCGGCGTGCCACCTGCTCGATCTCCACCAGGTCACCCGCCACGCTGCTGTCCGCGTCCGCGGCCAGCGGCGCGTCCTCGGCCAGCGGGACCGGGTTACCGGGATCGGCGCCGTAGACCATGGCGCTGGTCACCAGGACCACCCGGCCGACCCGCCCGGCGGCCGCCGCGGTGAGCACCGTCTGCGCTCCGCGCACGTTGAAGGCCCGGCGGGGCCGGGCGTCGGAGTCGGGCGACAGGTCGTGGTCGGCGTGCACCACGATGTCGGCCCCGGCCAGCCGCCCGGCCAGCGCCGGGTCGCGCACGTCGGCCACCCGCCAGGTCACGCCGGCGATGTCGCCCCGGTCGCTGTCGATCGCGATGACCTTCTTGACGCCCGGCGACGCGGCCAGCCGGATGGTCAGGGCGCGCCCGATCCCGTGAGCCGCGCCGGTCACCGCCACCACGGGCGTAGGCTGACCCTGTGTGGTGCCGCTGCGCTCGTGGCGAACCGGACGCCGGGCGTTTGTCACAGTGTGCTTCTCCCGAGATAACGTGACGGTCATGACCCTTCCATCCTGCCGCAGAGCCAACGATGACTGACCGTCCGTTCGGCTTCGGCCTACCCGAAAAGCCGGAAGACCAGGGCGGTCAAGGTTCCGGCGGCTCTGGAGGTCCCGGCGGCCCTGGTGGCTTCCCGGGCGGTTTCCCCGGCGCGGGCGGCCCAGGGGGCCCAGGGGGCCCGTTCGGGGGGATGGGCGACCCGCAGCAGTTCGCCGACGCGCTCCGGCAGTTCGCCGACATGCTGTCCTGGCGCGGCGGCCCGGTCAACTGGGACCTGGCCAAGAACGTGGCCAGGCACGCGATCGTGGCGGCCGGCGACCCGAGCGTGCTGGACGCGCAGCGGCGGGACATCACCGAAGCGGTCCGGCTGGCCGACCTGTGGCTGGACCAGGCCACGTCGTTCCCCTCCGGCATCCGCAAGATCGAGGCCTGGAGCCGCTCGGAGTGGCTGGAGGCCACCTTCGGTGTCTGGGCGAAGCTCTTCGACCCGATCGCGGCCAAGGGCGTCGAAGCCATGAGCGGCATGTTCAACACCGACGTCACGCAACTCGGGGACGACGTTCCCGAGGAGATGAAGCAGGCCCTCGGCGCGCTCGGCGGCGCCGGCGGCCTCGGGCCGATGATGCGCCAGATGGGCGGGGCGATGATCGGCAGCCAGACCGGCACGGCGCTCGGCGAACTCGCGCGCGAGGTGATCGGCTCGGCCGACATCGGCCTGCCGCTCGGCCCGGAGGGCACCGCCGCGCTGCTGCCCGCGGGCGTGGCCGACTTCAGCCAGGGGCTGTCCGTCGACGCCGGCGAGGTCCGGCTCTTCCTGGCCCTGCGCGAGGCCGCCCACCAGCGGCTGTTCGCGCACGTCCCGTGGCTGCGGGCGCATCTGCTCGGCGCGGTCGAGCAGTACGCGAGCGGCATCACGGTGGACATAGCCCGGCTGCAGCAGGCCAGCCAGGACATCGACATCACCAACCCGGATGCGCTGCGCGAGGCGCTGGCGGGCGAGGGGATGTTCCGGCCCGAGGACACGCCCGCCCAGAAGGCCGCGCTGAGCCGCCTCGAGACCGCGCTCGCGCTGGTCGAGGGGTGGGTCGCGACCGTGGTCAGCGCGGTCGCGCGGGAACGCCTCTCGCACGCCGACGCACTGGCCGAGGCGGTCAGGCGGCGCCGGGCCACCGGCGGCCCCGCGGAGCGCACCTTCGCCACCCTGGTCGGACTCGAACTGCGGCCGCGGCGGCTGCGCGAGGCCGCGGCCATCTGGCAGGGCCTCACCGACGCCCGGGGCATCGACGGCCGGGACGCGCTGTGGGCGCACCCGGACCTGCTGCCCGTCGCCGACGACCTGGAAAACCCGGAAACGTTCGTGCACGGGCAGCCGGAACTGGATATATCCGATCTGGAAGCCGAGGACGGCCGCGACGGGGAGTTATCACTAGGCGAAATTGCCTACCCGCTTATGACCGGCTAAATCTCGCCCCGCGGTAATCAGGAGCGCGAACGGCACCGGCCGCGCCCGACCATGGAAAAGTCCCACTCCGGGCAGGCCGGCCGCCCGGCCGCCGCGGCATAGTTGAATTGCCGCGGAAAAGGTATGCGTGACCGGGCCGGGGCCGCATGACGGGAAGCCACAGCGGGAAAGATTCCGGTATGGGCGAACCAGAGTACGAGGCGGCATGACCAGCCGGCCGGCCGTGGTGGCCTTCGACGTGATCGACACGCTGATGTCGCTCGAGCCGCTGCGTGAGCGGCTCACCGCCGTCGGCCAGCCCCCGTACCTGCTCGAGGCGTGGTACACCCGGACGCTGCGCGACGGCATGGCGCTGTCCGCGACCGGCGACTACGTGCCCTTCGCCGATGTCGCCGAGGCCGCGCTGCGCGGGCTCACCGGCTACACCATCAGCCACGAGCAGGTCGCGCAGGTCATGGCGGGATTCGCCGAGCTGCCCGCCTTCCCCGACGCGCTGCCCGCCATCACCGCCCTGACCGACGCGGGCGTCCGGGTGGCCTTGCTGACGAACGGGTCGGCGGAGCTCGTCTCGTCGTTCGCCGAGCGATCCGGGTTCGGGCCGCGGATCGACCGGGTGATCTCGGTCGCCGAGGTGTTCCGGTGGAAGCCGTCCGGGATGGTGTACCGGTACGCCGCCGAGATCCTCGACGTCCCGCCGCAGTGGCTGGCGCTCGTCGCGGCGCACGACTGGGACTGCCACGGGGCCAAGCGGGCGGGCCTGACCGCCGGCTTCGTGACCCGCAAGTCCGGCGGCTACAGCACGCTGCTCGAGCCACCCGACGTCACCGGCGAGGACCTGACCGAGGTGGCCGGGCAGCTGCTCGCCCTGAACGGGTAGCGCCCCGGTACCGGCGGTGCCCTGCTGTTTATCCGGCCGGGACGCCGAGCGTGACGAGCAGGTCGAAGCCGCCGGCGTCGGTGGGGCCGGCGCGCAGCTGGCCGCCCAGCAGCTCGGCGCGTTCACGCAGGCCGATGAGCCCGTGGCCGCCGTGCGGGAAGCCGTGGCCCGGCTGGCCGGCCGGGGCGGGCGGCGGGTCGTTGCGGACGCGGACGAGCAGGGTACGCCCCTGGGCCCGGAGCTGGATCGTGATCGGGGCGCCGGGGGCGTGCTTGCGCGCGTTGGTCAGGCCTTCCTGGACGCTGCGGTAGGCGGCGCGCTGCACGGCGTCGGGCCAGTCCGGCTCGGTCGGCAGGTCGCTGTCGAGGCAGGCGGGCAGGCCGCTGTCGGCGACGAGCGCGGGGATATCGGCCAGCCGGGGCTGCGGGGCCAGTTCGGCCGCCTGCCCGCTGCGGAGCACGCCGATCATGACCCGGAGCTCGTCGAGGGTGCGGGTCGCGAGGGTGCGGATGGTCGCCGCGATCTCGCGGGTAGCGGGGGCGGTCGCGGTGACACGCAGCGCGCCGGCCTGCAACGCGATGAGGCTGACCTGATGGGAGACGACGTCGTGCATCTCACGGGCCAGGCGGGTGCGCTCCTCGGCCAAGATGGACCCGGTGAGCAGGATACGTTCGCTGCGCTGGGTCTCGGTCAGCTGGTCCAGCTGGGCGGTGAGCTGCCGGCGGGCGCCCAGCAGCAGGCCGAACGCGGCGGGCGCACCCGCGAACATGGCCGCGTAGACCAGGCCCTGCAGGAAGGCGACGTTGCCGTTGCCGGTGAGCCCGCCGATCTGGATGGCCGCCACCTGCACGCCGAACGACGCGGCCACCACCACGGCCAGCACCCAGCGCTGCCGGACCCGGTCGGCGACGGAGAACACCGCGACGAGCGGGGCGACGAGCACGGTGCCAAGCAGGACTCCGGGCAGGCACAGCAGCCAGCTGACCACGCTGTACCTCCGGCGCAGCAGCAGCCCGGCCACGGCGACGGCGGACGCGGTCCAGTCCCGGTCCCAGGCCGGCGGCCCGGACCAGGTCGGGATGGCGTCGATGGCGGCGACCGCCAGGATCGCCACCTCGGTGCCGGCGATCAGCCACCAGCGGCTGCGCAGCTCCTGCCACCGGCGCGCCAGCGTGCCTGCTCGCGGTGCGGCTCCGGTGGTCATGGGCGGGGGATCATTCCGGCCTGGTGGGCGACGACCGCGGCCTGCACCCGGTTCTCCGCCCCGAGCTTGAGCAGGACCCCGCTGACGTGCTCCTTCACCGTCGGGACAGACAGGAACAGGCGCTCGGCGATCGCGACGTTGGACAGGCCCTGCCCGATCAGGGCGAGGACGTCACGCTCGCGCTCGCTGAGCGCGGCCACCTTCGCCTGCGTCTCGACGCTGGCGTGCGAGGCGACGAACCCGGCGATCACCGCCCCGGTCACCGGGGGCGACAGCACCGAGCTGCCCGCGGCCAAGGCGCGCACCGCGGCTACCAGGTCATCGGGCTCGCTGTCCTTGAGCAGGAAGCCAGCCGCGCCGTCACGCAGGGCCGTGGCCACCTGCGCGTCCGCGCTGAAGGTGGTCAGCATGGCCACCGCCGGCGGATCGTGCTGGGTCCGGAGCTGCCGCAGCACGGTCAGCCCGTCCACCACCGGCATCCGGATATCGAGCAGCACGACGCCCGGCCGGTGGGCCAGGAAGCTCCCGACCGCGTCCGGCCCGGAGCAGGTGGCGACGACCTCGATGCCGTCGGCCGCTTCCAGGATCATCGACACCCCGGAGCGCACCAGCGCCTCGTCGTCGACGACCATCACCCGGACCGCAGTCACGCTTGCCCTCCCCGCGGCACGCACGCCGTACCGCTCAGCACGCAGCCTACGAGCCCGGGACGGCCGTGGCACCCATCCGCCGGCGGGTTGTACCCGCCGGTGGTAGGGCATGCCCGGCGCGGGAATCCCGGACATAACCGACTATCGGCGGCCGATCCCCTGCCGAAGTAGCATGCCGCCGGCCCCGGCGACCCCCGAGGATGGCCGGATGCCCAGCAGTGTGTCTCTCGGTGCGCCCCCCGTCGGCCGCGAGCGTGCGGCCGGCCCGGACGGGTCCGGGACGCGGGAGCACATGATCCGGCGCCGACGGCGGCTGGCCCGGTTGTGCCTGGGGTGGGCGGCCTTGTCGCTGCTGTCGGAGCTGACGCCGCTGGGCTACTGGCTGAACACGACGCTGCCCGCCTACTGGTACGCCGTGACCTGGCTGGCGGCCGGCGCTCCCAGCGTCGGGTTCGCCGTGCTGCTCGGCGCCCTGTCCGCCGGGCTGCGGCGGGGCCGGGCGATGGCGTTCTGGCTGGTCGCGATCTGCCTGGCGCTGGCCGGGCCGCTGGGATTCCTGGCCGGCTCCCTGGCCGGAGGCTGGCTGCCGCTGGGGCAGGTGCCGACGTGGTTCTGGATCGCGGTCGCCGTCCACCTCGGCCTGCTCGGGGTGCTGCTGAGCCAGTGGCGGGCCTTCCGGATCCCGAGCGATCACGCCGGGCTGCGGCGGCTGGCCTGGCTGGTGCCGGTGGCCGCCCTCGGCGTGCTGCTCGGCGTGACCCTGGTGGCGGCCACCGATACCGGTCACGCGCCCACCGCGCAGCGGGCCGCCTACGTGCTGCAGCGCGCGGTGGCCGACACCGGTCTTTGGCCGGTGACCACCGCGGTGCACGTCCCGTGGGGGGTGAACCTGCTCATCAACCTGATCGCCGGGCTGCTGGTGGTGGCGGCCCTGTACCTGCTGCTGCGCAGCCCCCGCCACGCCCCGGTCATGACCAGGGCCGACGAGGCCCGGCTGCGGGCGCTGCTCGCCGAGCACGGAGCCCGGGATTCGCTCGGCTACTTCGCGCTCCGCGACGACAAGAACGTGGTGTTCTCCCCGACCGGCAAGGCCGCGATCGGCTACCGGGTGCTGGGCGGGGTGAGCCTGGCCGCCGGGGACCCGATCGGCGACCCCGAGGCGTGGCCCGGCGCGATCGCCGCCTGGCAGGAACAGGCCGAGCAGCGCGGCTGGCGCCGGGCCGTGCTCGGCGCCAGCGAGCAGGCCGCGCTGGCCTACCAGCGCTTCGGCGGCCTGCACGCGCTCACCCTCGGCGACGAGGCGGTCGTGGAGGTGGCCGGGTTCGACCTGAGCGGGCGGGCGATGCGCGGCGTGCGCCAGGCCCATGCCCGGGTGGGGCGGGCCGGCTATACCGTCACCGCCACCCGGCAGCGCCAGCTCGACCCCGGCACCCTCGGCATGATCACCCGGTCGGCCGCGAGCTGGCGCGACGGGGCCGCCGAACGCGGCTTCTCGATGGCGCTGGGCCGGATCGGGGATCCAGCCGACCCGGACTACCTGCTGCTGCAGTGCTACGACCGGGACCACCGCCTGCGCGCCGTGCTCGGGTTCGCGCCCTGGGGCCGGTGGGGGCTGTCGCTGGACCTGATGATCCGCGACCGGCAGGCCGGCAACGGCCTGATCGAGTTCATGATCGTGGAACTGGCCACCCGGGCCCCGGCCCTCGGGGTGGAGCGGATCTCCCTGAACTTCGCCATGTTCCGCGACGTGTTCGCGGCCGGCGCCCGGATCGGGGCCGGCCCGGTGCTGCGCGCCCACCGGCGGCTGCTGCTCGTCGCCTCCCGCTGGTGGCAGCTGGAATCCCTGTACCGGGCCAACCTGAAGTACCAGCCCAGCTGGATACCCCGCTACCTCTGCTACGCCACGCCCAGCGACCTCGTGCCCGTGCTGGCCGCGGCCGGGCGGGCCGAGGGATTCCTGCCGTGACCGTGCTCCCGGCCGCCGCCCCGGAGGTGCCGGGCCGGTGCTAGAGCCCGATTCACGGCTGCTCACCGGGCTGCTGGTCGCCGGCAGCGCGGCCTGGCTGGTGGCGGGCGCCCGGCTGCGGCCGCTGGCGGTCAAGGTCGCCTGCGGCGGCCTGGCCATCGTGATGGCCATGACCGGAGGCATCGCGCTTGTTAACGACTACTACGGCTACTACCGCACCTGGCCCGAGTTCCGGGCCGACTTCGGCGGCGGCCTCGGCGCGCTCGGCACCGACACCGCGGTCACCGCCGCTCCGGCCGGCTCGGGCACCCTGACCTGGGTCGACCTGCCCGGGCAGCGCAGCGGTTACCACCGGCGCGGCCTGGTGTACTTGCCACCGCAGTACCACGAGCCTCAGTACGCCCACGTGCGGTTCCCGGTGCTCGAGCTGTTCCACGGGACCCCGGGCTCACCGCGCGCCTGGGAAACGCTGCTGCGGATCAGCCAGGTCGCGGACCAGTTGCTGGCCCGGCACCTGATCGGGCCGATGGTGCTGGTGATGCCGGCCATCAACGGGCCCGGGCACGATTTCCAGGACTGCGTCGACGGCCCCGGCGTCCACGACGACACCTACCTGACCACGGACGTCCGCGCTGACGTGCGGGCCCGGTACCGGGTCAGCGCCGACCCGTACGAATGGGGCCTGGCCGGCTACTCCTCCGGCGGGTACTGCGCGGCCGATCTCGCCCTGCGCCACCGCACCCTGTTCGGAGCCGCCGCCGTCCTCGAGGGCTATTTCCGGGCCGCCGACGGCCCGGCCGGAATGGCGCTGCGCGACGACAAGACCCTGGAGGACGCCAACAGCCCGCTCTACCTGGCCGAGAAACTCTCACCCGCCAGCGGTCCGGTCCCCGCCTTCTGGGTCGCGGCCGGCACCCTCGACGGAACCGACTACGCGACGGCGACCGCGTTCGTGGCCGCGCTCGACCGGATCGAGCAGGTGCCCTTCGACCGGGAATTCGACACCGCCCATACCGTCTCCGCCTGGGCCCGGGTGCTGCCCGCCGCCTTGATCTGGCTGTGGCAGCAGCTCGCGCCGCCCGACCTGCGGGTCCTGTTCCCCGTCCGGGCCGGCGCCGGTCACCTGGCGAGCAGCCGGGCGGTCCGGGCCCGGGACACCGTCCGGCTGGAACGAGGCCCACCGGGCCCTGGCCGCTGCGGGTTCCGGCCGCTGCTGCTCAAGTGCGCTGCGGCGGCCGGCCGACCGGGCGTCGGGGTACCCCCTGGCTTTCCAGCACCGCGCCGACCCGGCGCTCGCTGACCCCGAACCGGGCGGCACACTCGCGCAGGCTCAGCCCGTCCCGGTAGGCGGCCGCCACGGCCGGCTCGTCGAGTTCACGGCCCGGCCTGCGCGGCGCGACCCGCTCGGCGGCCAGGAACTTCATGATCGTGGTCCGGGAGACCCCGAACAGCACCGCGCACTGCTGCATGGTCAGCCGCCGGTCGCGGTAGGCGGCCGCCACCGCGGCGGACCGCAGCGGCACCGGCCGTCCGGCCGCCACGGCCAGCATGTCCGCCAGCACGGCCGGGCTCCGCGCCGCTACCAGCGGCGCGTCGGCATCGGCCCTGGCCTCGGCCAGGTAGCACGGCACGCCGCGGAACTTCCGGCGCCGGAACCGGTAGCCAGGAAAGGCCTGCCGCAACGCCGCCATTTCATCGGCCTCATCGTTCACCGCGCCCATTGTGGTCGGGCAGACGGCGGGATCAGCCGGCAGCAACCCCTGCAAAACGTGCCAGGAGCTCACATCCAGGCGAGCAGGCCGGCCAGCGGGCCCGGCACCCGGGACAGGTCCACGGCCGCGGCGAGCAGGTGGCCGTAACGGATCTTGCGGCCCGAGCGGGTGCCCATGAACCGGTGCAGTTGCTGCTCGCGGGGCTCGTGCCGGTGGGCGGGCTGCTTGACGAAGGTCCGGAACGGGCCGGACTCGCCCGCGGCGGCGATGAGCCGCTCGACCCGGCCGGCGCCCAGCGCGCGGATGAACTCGTCTTCCAGGTCGGCCACGCAGACGAAGAAGCCAAGCCCGGCCAAGTCGAAGAGGCCGGTACCGAGGCCGGCGCGCTCCAGGCCGCGCCGGAAGTCGTGCTCCTCCGCCTCGTCGCAGAGGCCGGCCAGGCGGACCCCGAACCCGTTCGGGCCGAACATTGCCAGGAAGTGCGCGATGTTGGTGGCGCCGCCCATCGGCACCACGAAGATGCCCTCGCCGGGCAGGTCGCGACCGCGGCGCGCGGCCAGCGTCTGCACCGCGGCCTGGTCGCTCATGCCCTCGACCAGCACGACCGTGCAGGATTGCGGAGACGCCCGGGCCTGGGCGGCCGCGGCCGTCAGCGCGGCCCGGCTCCCCCCGGCCGCCTCGGTCGCCGCCGCGAGCCACGCCAGCGTCTTGTCCGCCACGCTCCCCGATCTTGCCTTGCGCCCGGGCCTTCTGGCGACTCCACTGGCTCAGCCAGCGGCCAGGCCAGCCGCTTTGTCTGCAGTTTCGTCAGCCCGGCCGGGTGGCGCAGGTTCGCGGATCAGGTGAAAGCAGGTGCGTAGCGCCCGGCCATCCCGCCGGCGCGTGGCGGGGGGCAGCAGCGCCCGTACCCTGTGACGCGCGGACCGGGTGCGCTAGGAGGTACCGCCGTTGTCATGACGATGTCCGCCCTCTGCCTGCCCATTGCCTGCGGTGAGGAACGGTCAGGTGCACACCCCGTTTTTGCTTGCTACGCGTTGGACGCTTACCCGGTAGATGGCTTCTGACGTCAGCAGGGCAGTGTCCGCCAATCCTCCTGAAACCCTCTTGAGGTTTCTGGCAGCGACAATTCCACGCAGGAAGTCACTTGTGTCGCTATCAACCACGATGGCTATGATGTCAAATTGTCCGGGCTCGTTAGCCGCGCCGATGGTCGACTGATAGCTCCAGTCCACTTTGCCGACCCTGGATGTAGGCGTCACGATTGCGGTGCCCTTTAGGTAGTACTCCAGCGAACCCTGGTTCTGGTCGAGTATCCAGATGTGATCTCCTGGCTGCAGCTCGGCAACTCCGGAGATGGCTGCGCACTGTGCTACTGGCGCATTGGGGCCTGGCGTTTGGATCGTCACTGATGAGTGGGCGGCGGCGGTGGTAATTGCATGAGTGGTTTTTGTCGGCTCGGTAGCGTGTGACGAACTGCCATAGTCGTATCCGCCGTATATTCCTCCGCCAGCAATCGCCACCGGCAGGATGATTTTTGCGAAGTTTTTTGCAGCCCATGTGCCAGAGCGTTTTACGCCCTTGACGATATCTGAACCAGAGATGTGAATGTCGATCCCCGACTCGACTTCACCTTGTTTTTCGCTTTCAGGCATTAGTCTACCATTCCGTTGAAGGTAACTAAAGATCATCGACAGAGGCCGCAGTCCCGCTGGAGTGAATCTGGCCGCGTCGCGCTGAACTCACGTTCGCGACAGCAGTCCTGCACCCAAGATTGCCCGTACAGCCCATACGAATGGTAGCGCTAACGATCTTAAATAGCCTGGGTTATCGCCTCTGCACCGTGCCGTCACCGAGCTCGGAGTGCCCCTGCATGCGTTCTTGCGTACCCGGTGTGCCACCGGTGCTGTTCTGTAAGCGTTCGAAAATAAGCGATTTCCTTGGTCAGGTGTGACTGCGGTGTGCCGCCTGTGCCCGGTGCGGCATAATCCCCCGGTCCCGTGGCCGGACGGCGCGGGCGGGTCATCTCCTGCCCCTGCCGTCACTCTGGCAACAGGTCGTAACCGGGACGATGCGGCATCGTCCCGGTTATCACCGGGTCACCTTCACATTGTCCCGGTTCCGGGGACGGCAGGACCGGCGGCACCAGGTGCCCGGGCCGCCGTGAACCGGGACAAGCCGGGCATTTCGCCACGGCAGCACCGCATGACCGCGACTACGCCGCGAGCTCAGGTTGTCCCGGAACGCCCGCCTAGGTGACCCTATGTGCCATCGGTGCTGTTCTAGGTGACCCCATGTGCCACCGGTGCTGTTCTTGTGCGCCCCGCGGGGGCACCCGCCTCCGGCCCGTGCCTGGGATCCCGGGCCCAGCTTGGCAGAGAGGGCAGCCGCCCTCCCGGAATCCCGGAATCCCGGCCCTCACCGGAAGCGCCGTCACCTCCAGGCTCAAAGATCGTTTAGTTCGCCAGCATTTTCGGCGGCCGGAGGTCAGTGCTGGATAGTCGCTTCGATGGTGAGCCGACGGCCAGCTCTGGTGTTGCGGACTTACTCCCCTCCGCTATGGCGACCAAAACGGCAGACAAGCTGAGCTGAGGCATCGTCCGGGGCAGGGTGGAGATATCAGGTGTTATGCAGCGAAGCACCGATCGCATCCGCACCACGCACGTGGGCAGCCTGGCCCGGCCGGCCGCGCTGCTCGACCTGATGAAGGCGGCGGCCGCCGGGCATCCGGCCGGCCCAGCCGAACGCGCCGAAGCCGAACGAGTGGCCGTCGCCGGCGTCGTAGCGCGGCAGCGCGCGGCCGGGCTCGACGTGGTATCCGACGGCGAGCAGTCCAAGACCGGGTTCTTCGCCTAGTACCGGCCGGAGATTCACCCTACGATCGTGTGGGCCAAGTTCGAGGCGCTGGCCGAGGGCGCCCGCCTGGCCACCGCGCGGCTCTGGCCCTAATCCAGGCTCCCGTGGCGGAGCTCGCCGCCGACGATGGTGGCCCTTACCTCCAGGCCGGCGATGCGCTCCGGGCTGACCGCGGTGGGGTCCTCGGACAGCACCACCAGGTCGGCGAGCTTGCCGGGGGTGACCGAGCCCTTGGCGTGTTCCTGGCGGCTGGCGTAGGCCGAGCCCCAGGTCCAGGCGCGCAGCGCCTGCTCGGCGGTGATGGCCTCGTCCGGGTTGAACGGCGCGCCCGAGCTGGTCCGCCGGTTCACCATGTCGGCGATGCCGAGCAGCGGCGCCCCGGCCACCACCGGCCGGTCCGAGCTGCCCGGCAGCACCATGCCCGCCTCGAGCAGCGAGCGCTGCCGGTACAGCCAGCCGTGCCGGTCCGGGCCGACCGCGGCGAGCATGCCGTCGCCGAGCTCGGAGGCGAACCGGCCCTGCGGCACCGCGATCACGCCGAGCGCGGCCGCCCGGGCGAGCTGCCGCGGCCCGACCACGGCGAAGTGCTCGATCCGGTGCCTCGGGTCCGGTCGCGGAAACTCGGACCGGGCGCGGGCGTAGGCGTCGAGGACCACGTCGATGGCCCGGTCGCCGATCGCGTGGGTGGCGACCTGCCAGCCGGAGCGGTGCGCGGCGATGATCAGGGCTTGCAGGTCGGCCGCGTCGGCCTGCAGGTAGCCGGCCTGGTCGGAGCCGGCGTAGGGATCGTTCATGGCCGCGGTCCGGCCGACCAGGGAGCCGTCGGCGAAGATCTTGGTCGCGCCGAGGCGGAGCCATTCGTCGCCGAAGCCGGACTTGATCCCCAGGTCGAGCCCGACCGGCAGGTTGTCGCCGGCGTGCGCGCCGAGCGGGTGCAGCGCCTCGCCCGCGGTCATCAGCTCGACCCGGACCCCGAGCCTGCCCTGGTCCCGGGCGAGCTGGTAGGCGGCCAGCTCAGCCGGGCTGTGCGCGACCCAGCCGCCGCCGATGCCGGCCTCGGTGCAGCTGGTGATGCCCTCGCGCAGGTAGACCTCGGCGGCGCGGGCGATCGCGTCGGCCAGCTCGGCCAGCGGGTACGGGTAGACCAGGCTGCCGACCAGCAGCTGGGCCCGTTCCTCGAGCAGGCCGGTGGGCCGGCCGCCGTCGTCGACCGCGACCACGCCGCCAGGTATCTCGGTGGCGGCCGAGTCCACGCCGAGGTCGGCCAGGACCACGCTGTTCACCACGCACATGTGGCCGGAGGTGTGGCGCAGCCAGACCCGGCGCCCGGGCGCGGCCCGGTCCAGCGCGTCCCGGTGCGGGTGGCCGCCGAGCTTGTTCTGGTCGTAGCCGGAGCCGACCACCCACTCCCCCGGCGCCGTCGTCCCGGCCCGGCGCGCGACGGCCGCGTACAGCTCGTCCAGGGTGCCCGCCGCGTCCGAGCGCAGGTCGACCTCGCCCAGCGACATGCCGAAGCCGGTCATGTGGTTGTGCGCGTCGTGGAAGCCGGGCAGCACGGTCGCGCCGCCCAGGTCGATCACGTGCGCCGCCCCGGCCGGGACCTCGTCCAGGGCGGTGATCCGGCCGCCCGCCATGACCACCGCGGCGGCCCGCGGCCGCGCCAAGGGGCCCGGATCCATGGTCAGCACGTTGGCGTTGACCAGTGCCCACCCGTTCACGGGGTGGCCAGCAGGTCCGCGACCGGGGTGCTGGCCAGCCGGTAGCGGACCACCCGCCCGTCGCGCTCGGCGATGACCGTCTGGCTGGCGCGCAGGTGGCGCAGCGTCTGGGAGACGGTGGCGCCGTTGATCCCGGTCGCCGCGGCCAGGTCAGAGACGCTGATAGGACCGGCGGCCTTAATGGCGGTCAGCAGCGTGAGCCGGGTCGGATCGGCCAGCACGGCGAACTGCCGGGCCCGGGCCGCGATCACCTCCGGGCGATCCAGGGCCGCGATGGCCTGGCAGATCCGTTCGGCGTCGATGACCCGGTGATCGGACCGGTCCGCGGGCAGCAAGTGCACCGGGTCAGGATTTCACACCCGCGGACGCGGCGGCGGCCGTGCCACGTCATCGTGGCGGTGACGGCCAGCGCCACGACGCACGCGGCCTGGGTCAGCCCGAACGCCGCGCCCGGGCCGAGGTGCTCGGCGGCCAGCCCCGCGGCCAGCGGGCCCAGCACCGCCGTGGCCGCCCAGATGAGGTTGAGCAGCCCGATCGACGCCCCTAGGCCGGTACTGTCCTGGCCCGCCCCGGCGGCCAGGGAATAGCTGACCGTCCACAGGACGGACCTGGCCGCGGTCGTGACGCACAGCATCACCAGCAGGAGCAGCGGTGTCGCGCCGACGACGGCGGGCGTGAGCGCGGCCGCCAGGACGAGCATGCCGGCGCAGGTCACCGGCAGGCTCACCGCCCGCCGCCCGGCCGCGGCGGTCACCGCGCTGCCGACCGCGAACATGATCCCCGCCACCGCGAAGTACAGGCCGATCCGCCCGGCCGAGGCGCCGGCGGCATGCAGCAGGGCCGGGACCAGCAGGGCGCAGACGCCGGTGCTCAGCCCGGCGGTCACGACCGCGGCGGCGGCACCGGCCAGCTCCCGGTTCGCCGCCACCGCCCGCGGGCCCAGCATCTTGCCCGCGCGGGGCGCGGCCGGCCCGGGCGGGACCCGGAAGGCGGCCAGCCCGGCCGTGATCACGGCGAAGCCGGCCGCGGTGACCAGCAGCGGCACGCCCAGCCCGACATGTGAGGCGAGGGCGCCTGAGGCCGCGGGCCCGGCCACGCCGCCGACGCCGGCCGCGGCCACCGAACCACCCAGGGCGGGCGGGGCGGGCGGGGCGGGCGGGCCGCCGGCCGCCGCACCGGCCGCGGCGCCGGCCAGCCAGCACAGGCCCGCCGTCCACACCATGCCGTACCCGGCCCCGAACGCCAGCCGGGCCGCCAGCAGAGCCTGGAAGCCGCCGGACAGCGCCTGCGCCGCCGTAGCCGCCGCCATCAGCACGCCCGCGGCCAGGGTGACCCGCCGCGGGCCGAACCGGTCGGACATCGCCCCGGCCGGCCCGGACACGATCAGGGTGGCGAGCCCGGTCGCGCCGAGCACCATCCCCTGCTCGAACCCGGACAGGCCGAACCGGCGGGCGTACACCGGCATCACCGGGACCAGCGCGAACTGGGCGGCGGCGCTCACCAAGATGAGGGCACCGATCAGAGCGCGGAACAGGCGGCCTCCCGCACCGGTCCTGGCGGCCTGCACCACGATGTCCTCCCTGTCACGCTGGATCAGCTAGCAAGCGTCAGTTTAGTGTGAGAAAAAGTTAAGCTAAAGTGAGAAAATGTCGCAGTTGCGATCGATACAGCCGATCAAAAGCGGGCTCGGGCTGCGTGAGCTTCAGGCGGTCCTGGCCATCGCCGAACTCGGATCGTTCCGCCGCGCGGCCGCCGCGCTCGGCTTCACCCAGTCCGCGCTGTCGCATCAGGTCTCGGCGCTGGAGACCGCCCTGGGTCAGTCGCTGTTCCACCGCCCGGGCGGCCGGGCGCAGGTGCGCCTGACCCCAGCCGGCGAGGCGGTCTGCCGCCGGGCCCGGCGGGCGTTCAGCGAGGTCGAGGCGGTCGCCGCCGACGCCGAGCAGGCGGCCCGCGGGGAGAGCGTGCGCGTCCGGGTCGGCGTCACCCAGACCTCGGCCGCCGAGATCATGCCCGGCGCCCTGCGCGCCTTCCGCGACGACCACCCCGGCGTCGAGGTGGTGCTCGTCGCGGCCGACGACCCGGAGAACTCGCGCGACGCCCTGCGCCGGGGTGAGCTCGACCTGGCGTTCTCCTACGACTCGGAGACCGACGAGTACGTCGAGGCCATCGCAATCGTGGCGGACCCCTGGGTGATCCTGACCCGCCGCGACAGCGCGATCGCGGGCCTGGACCATCCCGGCTTCGACGCGCTCGACCGGCAGGACCTGGTGGCCTGGACCCGCCGGTGGCGCGGGCAGGCCGAACTCGAGGACACCTGGGCCCGGCGCGGCATCGCGCCCAGGATCGTCTACCGCACCGACGACAACCTCGCCCTGCAACGGCTGGTGGCGGCCGGGCTCGGCCACGCCTGCATCGGGCGGGTGGTCGCCGCCCGCGCCATCGACCCCGCGCTGACCTGGCTCGAGCCGCAAGAGGCACCGCCCACGCGGACGATCGCCCTGTGCTACGCCCGGCACCGGCCGCTGACCGCTACCGCCAGCACGCTGATCACGGCCATCCGCGCCCAGGCGGCCTAGGGATATCCCCCGCGCGAACCGTCGGGTTTTCCGCATTGCCGCCCGCGCGGTGGCTCGGTACGCTCCGGAGTAGTGGCAGCGCACCGCCTGCCCGCTTCCGAGCCACCGACGGCCCGCGCCGGCGCTGGCGACGAGGACAAGGGTCTGCGACTCGCGGGGCTGGCCGGCCACGCCGTTCGTCGTGACGGTCTTTGCTAGTCATGCCACTCATCCGTGGCGGGCAGACGCGGGCCGACCCGCCAGGAAGAAATGATCATGACTCAGGACAAGGCGCGGAAGATCGCCACTCGTCAGCGCATGGCAGAAACCGGCGAACCCTACAGCGTGGCCAGGCACGCGGTCGCAGACGAGCAGGAAGCCGCCGAAAGTGCCGCGGGCGACCCGGGCGGCCCGGAAGCGGAAGCCACCGAAAGTGCCGCGGGCGACCCCGGCCCGGCGGAGACCGGGTCCGGCCTCCGGGAGCGAGCGGAGCAGGCGCGGCGGCTGGCCGAGGAGGCTCAGGAGCAGGCCGAGCAGGCCCAGGAGCGGGTCGGGCGGGCGGACGAGGCGGCCATGATGGCGTCCGACGCCGCCGATATGGCGGCCGAGGCGGCCGACCTCACCCGCGGCTGGGCCGATGAACGGGAGCAGGAGGCCGCGTACCAGCGGGCCGCCGAGGCCCGGGCCGCGGCGGAGGCGGCCCGGCACCGATTCGAGCGGGCCGAGCGGGAAGCCGAACGGGCGGACGAGGCCGCCATGATGGCACACGACGCCGCCGATATGGCGGCCGAGGCCGCCGACCTAGCCGACGGGGCGGACGAGGAAGCCGACGGGACGGAATGGGAAACCCGCGAGCACGACGGGCCGCAGCGTCACCGAGTTCACCACCACGGGGTCCACCACCACGGGGTCCACCACCAGGTCCACCACCACGGGGGCCCGGGTGACTGGAGCGGCCGCGTTCCGCCGGTCCCCCCCGTGCCCCCGGTGCCTCCCGTACCGCCGGTACCCCCCGGCCCGCCGGTGACCCGGCACCCGCACGGGGCACGAGGCGGCCAGGGACCGGATCGGGCCGGCCTCGTCTGGCAGCGGTTCGACGAGCTCAGGGAGCGCGCGGACTGGATGGTGAGCCAGGCCGAACGCCTGCTGAACCTGGCCCGCGAGCAGGCTTCACGTCCGGCTCAGGGCGTCCGTCCGGATCCGGCCCAGGCCCCCGGTCCGGCCCGGGACACGGACCCGGGCCCGGCCTGAGGACGTCCGTCCCGGCACCGCCGCGGGTTCCTGGACCCGCGGCGGTGCCGCCGGGATGCGGGGCACCGGCTGCGTTCGGGAGAATCAAGATCATGGTGCCGAACGAGGTGGCCTCGTGCATGACCTGGCTGGTCCCCGCCCCGGGACCGGAACGGGACCGGCTGGCGCGCGTGATCGCGGAGCTGGCCTCGAGCTACGGCGGGCCGGTGTTCGCGCCGCACGTGACCCTGGCCGGGGTGACCGAGGCCGCGCCGGACGCGGTGGCCGGGGTGGTCGCCCGGGTGACGGCGGGGGTGGCGCCGTTGGAGGTGCGGCTGACCGGGGTGGGATACGAGCCGGTGTTCTTCCGCTCGCTGTACCTGCGGGCCGAACCGTCCGCGCGGCTCACCGCGCTGCACGAGGCGGCCGAGCGGGCCCTCGGCCTCGCGCCCGAACCGTACCGGCCGCACCTCAGCCTGCTGTACGCCGACCTCGACGAGGACGGCAAGCCCGCCATCGCGGCCGGGCTCGGCCTAGCCCGGCCGATGACGATCCGCGTCGACGCGGCCGAGGTGTGGGGTGATTTCCGTGCGGACGCCGGCCGCTGGCGGCGCCTGGCGCGGGTACCGCTGACCGGCTGGCCAGCGGCGCCGCTCGAACGGGGTGATCCCGTAGGACACTCCGTCCCCGGCCGAGATCCGGGCTCCGAGCCTCCCGATCTCGTCCACCCGGGTGACCCGGGTAAGGGGTACGTGCCGGGTCCAGAAGGCCATCGTGATCGCTAGCTCGCCGCGATCGGGGTCGAGCGTAACCCGCAACGGCAGGAGCAAGCCGCCCGCGTAGAGGACCGCGACGACCGCCGCGATCGGCTCCAGCAGCGCGTGCGGGAAGAAGAACCACGATATGACGTACCACAGGCCGAGGTTGATGATCCACTGTGCTTCGGCCAAGGCTCGCAGCCCCCACGAGGCCCCCAGCGCTCCGGTGGCATACGCCCATTGTGGCGGTTCTTCCGTACCGGCGGCAAATGGCCAGCAGGGGGGCTCGAGGCTGGCTTCGTTCGTTATGCTGAGTTTGATTTTTGGGTTTTTCGCGGCCGTGTATCAGCCCGCCCCGTGCCCCTTCCTTACCGGTGACAGCAGTCTGCGGGGGCTAGGGGGATGGATGGCAGGACCGTCCGGGCTTCACGGCGGGCGACGAACGGTGGCGGGTCGTGTACCGGCCGGACCGCCGTTCGGAAGGGAAACCCGATGACCGTTTCCGGCGACGACCACGCTGCCGGAACGCGATGAAACCCCGGTTCCAGCACGTTCTGACGCGCTGGAAGTCTGGTTTCACAGCGCCCGGGACAGGATCAACTCAGGCGGGCTGGTTCTCGGGCTGGTTACTTCAGGGGGATGCTGAGGTCGCAGACGGGGGTGTCGGGGGCGGCGGTGCGCTGGTCGCCGATCAGGACCTGGCGCAGCGCCCCGGCTGGCTCGCGCTGCTGGCCGCGGACCCAGGCCTCGAGCGCGTCGACGGCGGGGGCCAGGGCGGGCCAGCCCATGTCCTTCATGGCCACCCGGATGTAAGCCTCGGTGTGGGCGGGCTCCTCCCGGACCTGGACGTCTTCTCCCGTGGCGGGGCCGGGGCGGGTCGAAACCGGGCGGCACAGCTCGAGCGGGCCGTCGCTGTCGTCGCTGACCTCGCCGTAGAAGATCAGGTAGGGGCAGCCGGCGATGCCCTCCAGGCCGGGAGCGGCGGATCGCAGCCGGGCGAACGCGTCGGCGAAGAACGCGTCCGTCTCGGCCGCGTGCAAGTGGCGGGAGATGGACACGATGGTGCGCGGCGGGATGGCGCGGGTGGTGATGTCGTAGTTCGGCATGTCGCCTCCAGTGAGCTTCGCCTGGATGTAGGAGGCCAGGACCCGGCGGTCCGCGGTGGCCGACTCGACATCGGCCCAGTACGCGCCGACCGCCGCGGCCGCCTCGCCGGGCGGCTTGGCGGCGATGTCCGCGATGACGGTCAGCGGCATGCCCAGGCGCCGCAGCAGCGCGATGACCCGCGCCGTGGCCACCTGGTCCTCGCCGTAGAACCGGTAGCCGCTGTCCGGGTCGACCCGGGCCGGGGGCAGCAGCCCCAGCCGGTCGTACAGCCGCAGCGCCTTGGCGGACAGCCGGGTCCGCCCGGCGAACGCGCCGATCGTCATCAAGTCCATGGTCTCCTCCAGGACCGGGCGACCTGCCCGGTGCCCCGAGCCTCCGGCCTGACCCAAGGGAAAGGTCAAGCGTTCAGATCACGGAGGATACTGGGATCATGCGCGACCAGGTGAGACCCTAGCTCCGCCCGGACGCGGTCGAGTTCGCCGGTTAGCTGCGGGCCGGCCACCCCGAGTTCGGTCACGGACCGGGCGGCGACGGCGACCGAGTAGGTCAGCGCCTGCTCCTCGGCTAGCCCCCGAGCGCGCAGGGCGAGGAAGGCCCCGGCGAGTATTTCGCCGGCTCCGATCGGGTCCACTTCGCCGACCGCGGGAGCCGGGACCCGGAACTTGACCTCCGGCGCGAGGAACTCGGCGCCGCCGGGTCCGTGCTTGCGGATCATCGGCGCTCGCGGATGCGGCCGGCCTTGGTAAAGCCCCCGGTATTCCGTTTCGTTGAGAAAGATGAAATCCGCGTGGGCGCAGGCCTCACGACAGGCGTCCGGCTCCGCCGCGACGAAGGGCTCGAACATGTCCACCGACACCTGGGCCTGACATCGGTGGGCGCGGAGGAATTCAAGCCAGGCCAGTTGCTGCCGCGGCGGCGCGCTCCCCAGGTGCACGTACCTCGCCCGCAGGTAGGACGCCGGGAACGAGACGAGGCTGGGCTCGGCGGCTACGCCTAGATCGGAACTGAAGGACAGGCGGCCGTCGTCGTGCTGCTCGATGCGGAAGCTGGCCGAGAGGCCGGGCAGGACGGCGACTCCTTCCAGGCCGATACTCAGGGCTTTGAGAACGCCCAGGTCGAAGTCCGCGCCCACCTGCGCGACCAGGCCGACACCGTCGAGCAGAGCCGCCGCGGCGAAAGCCGAGGCGAAGCCGGATCCGCCCGGGTAGGAGGCCACCGAGCCGTCGGCCATCCGCTCAGTGGCGAAGCCGACGTGGCCGATGAGGACCAGATCAGCCGAGGGCGTCATGGTGAGCACGATTTTCGTCCGTCCTCGCAACGACCGGCGAAATTCCGACTGAACTCCCGGATGACAACTGATATCCACGGCAGATGCCGCCTGGCCTGCCGTCAGCTAGCTAATGGCGCTTAGCCGAGAACCGACAGCCAGCGCTTATTGTCGATGATCGCTCCTTGCGTCGGGATCGCGGTCCAGATGCGGTCCAGTGGCTCCTCGAGGCAGTTTCCGCGCCGGACGTATCCGTCACCGGACGGCTGGAGAACTTCCCCGGAAGGATCGACGATGAGGCAGCCTGCCGTCTCGGCTTCGTTGGACGGCGCCGTCAGCACGGGAGCAGCCAGGTTCGCGGCTTCCTTGACTAGGAGCTGGAAATCTTCATCCGTCAGCCTGTGTCGCTGCTGGCCGAAGTTCTGGTCGCCCCGGCTGCTGTACTGGTACAAGCGCCAGACCTCCGGCCGGAGCTTGTGGACGATCTCGGCCAGTTGGGGCAGGGATTCCCAGTTCACGCTGCTGACCACGGTGGCAAGCTTCAGGCTGACGTCAGAGTGCTTGCTGACCACCCGGGCCGCCGCTAGCACCTCGTCCAGATCAGCATCCCTCCCGCGCATCGCGCGGTGGACGTCCGGCGTGGCGCCGTCGACCGAGATGCCAACCATAGTGAAGTCAGCCAGCTTGAGCCCCTGGTCGATGCGCCTGCGCAGGATCTGGCCGTTGGTGTTGAGCACGGTGGCCTTGCCCTGTCGACCGAGCTGAGCCGCATACTGACCAACCTTGCGTATGAGCAGCGGTTCCCCGCCGCAGAAGGTCACGACGCGCGCGGAAGAGGTCGCGAGCGCCCGGAGGATCAGCTCCCGGCTTTCAACCGGATCCTTGCCCGGCACCGGCCCGTAACAGAAATCGCATGCGAGGTTACAGCGGCTTGTGATCCACCAATCGACCGACGGGATCTCGGCCTCCGGCCCAGCCAGCAGCGGTGCTTTCACCGTCACAGCCGAGGTTCCGCCAGCGTCCAACGAGCATCCTTTCCCACAAACTTCGAAAACAGAAAACTCAACGATTACCCGAGGTGCGATACGACAGGCGAGGTATATTTTCGTGCAATCAAGGCAACAAAAAGAAGTAACGGACTTAATGTTCCCTTTAAAAGACTTTGTCCGGATGACTAGGATGCATCCTTCCAACGCGGACGATAGCTCGTGACTGCGTCCACCTGAAAACATCATGCCATGTATGGCAGCAAATCCTAGCCCCGGGCATGGCATTATGCCATGGCAACGGGCGGGAGGCAGAGACCGCGCAAGGCCTCCGGGATGACCAGGTTTGCCAGTGGCCGCGTCCCGGTGGCATCGAAGGCCCTTTGGATCTGAAGGATGCTTTGGCCGCACAGCAACCCCCGTTCCTGAGGGGCCGAGCCTGAGCAACGAGGCTGCTTGCCAGTATCGCACTCCAGGTCGGAGGAAACGCGCGTGATTCCCCGCGTCAAGCGCGGCGACCTTACGGCGGAGTCGACTGCGGCGGCCGGCCCAAGCCGAGGGCCTGCACGGAGGAAGGCCGGCGACTGAGTAGCATCGGCCCCTAGCGGGAGAAGGACGGGTGGTCATCTACCGGCACCGATGGGCGCAATATCGCAGGCTGGATTTCCATTCCTGATTCCCACAGTGAGCACTCGGTCTAGATAATGTTCCGAGCTTGCGCTCATAATACGAACTGTCAGCGTGAAATGCTGGTCCTCGAGATCTTCCAGCCTGAGCAGATTGTAGTATCTGGCCTCGATAGTGCGAGGCACCGTAGGAAATCGCCAATGAGCAGTGCCATTACTGCCCTTACCGAGATCAGCCGTAACCGCAGCAGCGTCATATCGTGCAAAATCCAGCGGCCGTCTTGCGCCGGCAAGAATCAGCTTTGGCTCGGTTGAACTGTCCTCCAGCCATGGGATGGTCCAGTTCTGCGACGGTTCCCACTTCCCCAGCGGCGGAATGACAGAGATCACCTGAACGAAGAATTGGGTGGCCGGGCCGTCATTTACGAGTATGAGGCGCAGACATTCATCTACCCGTTCAGGAATGAGGTCTACTTTACCGCTGCGGCCCCTCTTGCCGATGACAGGCCACCATCTCCCGGTCAGGTAGGAAATAGAGATGTACATGGCGGAAACCGTTAGGCCGGCGAGCATCCATGCAGGCCACATCGGGATATCCGACTTTGGCGATCGGGCCGTCAACCATATGGGGACTACTCCCGCACCGAATAGCATCGCCAGTACACCCCACGCGGCAGACCACGTGGCCCTGTGTTGCGCTACATCCATTGCCCACTCCAGGCTGCCAGGATCCGGGTACACCCTTGAACCCCCCTGCACCTCGGTCCCGATCCATTCTTGAATAGGACGCCAGTACAGTTTTTTCCATGACGGGCCACCAAACATTGAATATTCGACCTGGTGTTCCCTTTAGGAAACTTTGTCCGAATGACTGAGTGAATGCATCCTTCCGATCCGCAACACTCGCTCGTGGCTGTGTCCACCGGAAACACATCACACCAGGTACGGCTGCAAATTCTAGCGCCCCGCCAGGCGTTCCGCTGTTTCGTAATATGAAATTTTCACGACCGCATCCTGGATAGCCGATCCAGCTGACAAACCGCGCCATGGCCCGCGGAGATTAGCCGGGACGTGCGGCGATGGCCAGGTTGGCAAGCCGCAGGGCCTCGACTGCGTCGAAGGTCAGCCAGATCGGCAGGTCGCCATTGTCCCAGGCCCACAGGGCCACGGTGTCCCCGCCGTAACTGTTCCAGATCTCGGCCAGCGGACTGCTCACCGCCGGGTGCGTGGCCGGCAGGCCCGCCGAGACCAGGGCTTTCACCACCCACGCCGCCGTGAAGTGCCGGATGAGCACCATCTCAAGCCCGCGCTCAGTTACCTCGTACGCGTTGTGCAGGTCGCGCTGCCCGATCAGCCAGGCCGTCGCCTGATCCAGGGCATCTTGGACCGGGCTGGACGGCCGCAGCGCCCGCACGCTGGCCAGCACCCGCACGGCCCGCGCGGTGTGCGCCACCGATGGATTCGGGTCGATGAGCAAGGGCTCGGCTTTCTCCGGCCACAGCAGTAGGTCGTCGTAGGGCCGACGCGCGGCGAGTAGGCTGTCGATCAGGGTCTCCACGAACCTGCTGCCGGGGTCGAGCAGCAGACTGGTCTCCAGGATCGCCGTGAGGATGAACGGCCGCGACCTCTCGAAGTCACCCAGGTCGCTCTCCATCTGCGCCGCGTGCGTCGCGAAGTCCCCGGTGGCGCCGATCCGGCGCAGCGCGTTCAGCACGACTGCGGTCGTCTCGGGGCGCGGCTCGCGCTGTCCGCGGCTCGCGTACCCGCCGTCGGGATCAGCCATCCTGCGCAGGTTCTCCGCGACCGGGACCAGGTCCGCGGCCAGGCCATCCTCGAGCAGGAGCATCGTCTTGATGCCATAGGCCGTCGATGTTGGCGTCGCCTCACCCTGCAGGTCGCGCAGATCGCCCGGCCACCCCAAGGGCTGGCCATCATCGTCCCTGACCAGGCAGTCCCGCAGCGCCCTCGCGGCATCCGAGAACGTCTGGAGCAGGGTCGGTGCGGCCGAACTCGGCGGCGGCACCGGAACGAGCCGGGGGGCGACCCGTTCCGGCCGGGAGCGCAGGTCGGTGACCAGGTTCTGGATCGCGCCGCGGGCCGTGAGGTACTCGTCCAGCGAGCGGGCTTCCGGCTCCGACGGCAGTTCCTGGCCCGAGGTCCACCGGGCGATATCGGCAGGCGGAATAGCGAGTTCGGCCGCGGCCTGCTCGACGGTCGTCTGGCGTATGTGCAGCGTCCGGGTGAGCTCGGTGCTGAAGACCTGCAACTCCGCCTGGCTGGCCGGAGAAGTGTCCGGCCGGCGCTCACGGGTCCGTGGCTTGATCCGCTCCGCAGCGGCGCCGACCGGCTCGGCGGCGCTTGCTCCCACGGTGAGCGCGGCCGCGAGCGCCGTGAGCGCCTCGGATTCGACCTCCAGCCGCAGCGCCCGGGGCGAAGGCCTTCTGCCAGGAGGTGCGGATCGCACCTCGTGCAGCCGGTCCCAGTTCCGCAGCAGGGCTTCCCGGCGCTGGCCGAGGTCCTGGCCGTAGAGATCGGCGTCCGGGACCAGGCCGGCGGAGAGCTCGAGACCGAGGCTCACGTCGGCGACGATGCTCATGGTGGGCTCCAGGGTGCTCGCGGCCGCCTGGACGGCGCGCACGATGGCCCGTTCGGGAGATTCTCCGGCGCTGATCAGGGCGCGGACGCTGGCCAACCCGGCGAGGGTGTCGAGCACCAGCTCGGTACCCTGAAGCCGTTCTTCTCGCAGGCCGGTCCGCGTCCGGAGGCTCTTCAGAGCGGACGCTACGCCGAGAGTGGCGGGATCCAGTGGCTCGGCCATCTCCCCTTCTCCTGGGTACCGCGACCGGCAAGATCGGTTCCACGACAGCTTATCCGACAACCCGACAAAAGTCGCGGATAACGTATGGCAGTTGTCGGGCCGGGTATGACAGAATCGTCAATTGTCAGAGACAGCAGGCTTAGCATACGACAACACCGACAACGGAGTTGGTGACAGTTGTCGCCCCGCCATCCAGCGCAGGGAGAAGCGATGACCACCAACAGGGGCCAGAGCGTCGCCGCCGCAGCGCCGCCGGTCCGTCTGTCTCGTCGCAGCTCCCCTCAAGCCCCCGCCGGCCCCGGCGTAACCCGCCGGGCTCGGCCTGGGCTCCCTGTCGCCGTCTGGCCGTATCCCGGCCGGCGGCTTGCGTGCACGGTAACTCCCTACAGGGAGGGAAGATGTCTGTTCATGTCGGACCGCCCCCGACAGTTGTCGCCACTCCGATCCGGTTCCCGTCAGGAGAAGGCTGATGGGGCCGCTCCAGGTGGCCGGCCTGCCCTATTACCGCGCCATCGCGGCCTTGGACATCGAGAGTTCCACCACCCGCCCCAATTCGGTCAAGGGTGAGCTCAGGAACAAGGCCTACGAGCTGTTCGAGGTAGCGTTGTGCACGGCGGGGATCGGAAAGCGGTACCGCGACCCCTTCATCGACCGGGGCGACGGGATCCTGGCGCTCATTCATCCGGTTGATCAGGCGCCCAAGGCACTGCTACTGAACCGGGCCATCCCCTTGCTCAGCCGGCTTCTCGCCGAGTACAACACCAGCCTCCCGCGGCACAGCCAGCCACAGCGGCAACTGCGAGTCCGGGTCGTGGTGCACGCGGGGGAAGTCCACTATGACTCCAACGGATGCTTCGGCGAGGCCCTGGACGTCGCCTTCCGCCTGCTCGACGCGACCCGGGTCAAGCGGGCCCTGCGGGAGACGGCCGATCCGCTGGTGCTGGTCATCTCGGGGGAAATCCACAACTCGCTGGTCCGCCACGGCTACGACGGCATCGACGACCAGTCCTTCCATCCGCTCGTGCGCGTGCACGTCGCGGGCAGGCGCTACCCAGGCTGGGTCCGCGCGCCCGAGTACATCACGCCGCACCGGGTGACACGGATAGACAGCTACCGGCGACCTGCCTGAGGCGGAACTGCGCTTTCATCGCGTCAGGGCGCACTGGGACCGCGGTTTCACTACGTCCTGCCGCGGGGCGCCCGGCGCAGCACACCCCTCGTGAGATGGCCTGTGCACCGTCAGCATCAAGAACACCGCCCGCGGGGTGGCCCGGCGCCCCGGCATCCTGTCCCTGCCAGGCAAAACGCTTCTGGAACTTCTGCAGCACGCCCCCTATCCATGACAGATCCGCATTCTCCGGTTCTCCCACGGGGATCTGCGCGGAATGCTGTTATTCCGGAGGGCGTGATCGACCGGACGTGCCCTAGCGCGCCACCCGCATGACGGTCAGGGAGCTGGCCGGGACCTGATAGGTGAAGACGCCGGCCGAGCCGCGCAGCGTGCCGCGGCTGGGCACCACGGCGTCCGGGTTCGCCAGCGTGTTGCCGGCCTGCGGGTCGGGGTCGCCGAGCACCTCGATGCTGGCCAGCTGGACCTGGCGGCCGCCGAAGGTGATCTGGGCCGGCACGTCCTGGGCGCCCGGGTTGACGATCTTCAGGTACACCTGGCCGCTGCGGCTGTCGATGGTCGCGGAGTAGTACAGCCCGGTGGCGGTGGCGCTGACCGGCAGCACCTTGTTCCCGACGTTGCGGGCGAACAGCTGCTGCACCCAGTAGGAAGTCGAGCCGAAGCTGCTGAGCTGGTCGTAGCCGATCAGGTCCGGGTTCCACTGGGTATGGTTGTAGTTCGCGAACAGCGGGGCGTAGGAGCTCATCAGGACGACGTCGGAGTTGCGCTCCAGGCCGGTCATGAAGGCGGCCTCGCCGATGGAGTTGGCGAGCAGGCCGGCTGGCAGGCCGCCCGCGTTCACGATGGCCGAGTACTCCCCCACGAACACCAGCGGCCCGCTGCGGTCGTAGCTGTCGAACATCGTGGCCGCCTGCTCGAAGAACTGCGCCGAGTTGTAGTAGTGCTGGTCGATGATCTCGGTCGGACGGGTGGTCACGGTGCTGGTGGCGATGAGCTTGACCTGCGGGTACTTAGCCTTTATGGCGTCGTAGAACATCGGGTAGCGGTAGGCGTCGTAGCTGGCGGTACCGCCGTTCAGGAAGTCCTCGTTGCCGATCTCGACATAAGGGATTCCGAACGGCGCGGGGTGCCCGTCGGCGGCCCGCCGCGCGCCCCAGGTGGAGCTGACCGGGCCGATCGCGTACTCGATCTGGTCCAGTGCGTCCTGGACGTACGGGGCCAGGTCGGCCTGCGCCACGACGGTCCCGTCGAGCGTCAGCCCCGCCCAGACCGCCATCACCGGCGTCACGCCGAGGTCCTCGGCGAGCTGGAGGTACTCCAGCAGGCCGAGGCCGTCGTCGGACCAGTAGCCCCAGGCCGAGTTCTCGTGTCCCGGCCGCTCCCAGACCGGCCCGATCGTCTGCTTCCAGTCCCAGCGCGTGTCGATGGTGACGCCCTCCACGTAGTTGCCGCCGGGGAAGCGCAGGATCTTCGGCTGCATGGCCTGGAGCTTTTCCACCAGGTCGGGGCGGAGGCCGTTCGGCCGGTTCCGGTAGGTGGGCGGGAACAGCGATACGACCTGCAGCCAGACCGAGGTCCCGGTGGGCACCGGGGTCACCTGATGCCCGCGATTGTCGACGCCGATGAAGAACCGGCCGGCGGCGGTCTTGGTGACGCCCCCCGGTACCCGCAGCGTGGCCGTGAACCGCTGCCAGGCTCCGGTCAGGCCGCCGATCTGGGTGGTGGCGAAGGACCGCGACCCGTCGGCCGACTCCAGGCCGACCGTCAGCGGGCCGCGGAAGCCGCCGCTGGCCCTGGCGAAGAAGGACACCCGGTAGGCCTGGCCGGGCACGACCGGCACGCCGAAGTAGCCGTCGTTGGCCATTCCGGCCCGCTGTCCGGGGCCGGCCGAGGTCAGGTCGAGCCGCAGCGACCGGTCCAGCGCGCTGTTCAGCGGCGTGCCGGTGTCCAGCGACGCGGCCACCGACGCGCCGCCGTCCTCGACCGGCGTCCAGTCGGCGGTGACGGGGACGATCGTCCCGTCGCGGTGGTTTCCCGAGGAGTCGACGGCGACGGCGCCCTTGGCCTCGTCGAACCGGTACCAGGCCACGTTGCCTCCGCCGGCCGAGCCGCCCGCCGACGTGGTCAGCGACTGGACCTCGCCGGCGCTCAGTGCCCGGTTCCAGAGCTGGACCTCGTCCACCGTCGCGTCCAGGTAGGGATCGGGCGGGAACTGGGACCGGCCGATGTAGTCCTGCGTCGTCGTGGGCAGGCTCGACGGGTTCAGCGTCATGGCCGTGTTGGTGGCGACCGCGGCGCCGTTCACGTACAGGGTGCCGGCCGAACCGGACAGCGTGACGGCCAGGTGGGTCCACTGGTTCAGCGGCAACGGCTGCGGGGCGTTCAGTTGCTGCTCGGCGCCGTTCCCGCTGACGGTGATCGCGAACCGGGGATTGTTCGTCCCGCCGGCCGAGACGGTCATGAACATGTAGGCGGTCTCGCCGGTGCCGAAGTCGAACACCCGGGCCCAGTTGGGGGCGGCCGCGGGGTTCACCCAGGCGGCGACGGTGAAGTCGGTCAGGCCGCCGACGAGGCCCGGGGGCAGCTCGACGTACTGGGCCGGGCTGCTGCCGTTCAGCTGCAGGGCATTGCCGAACTTGCCCGGCCCGCGCGGGATGTCGCCCGGCGCGACCCAGGTGGACGGGGTGGCGGGGTCCATGAACGCGCGGTTGCGGATCAGCTCGGCGTAGAGGCCGCCGACGCCGGCGTAGTTGATCTCCTCGAAGAACGCGCCGTACAGGTCCGGGCTGACCGCGTGCCCGGGCTGGGTGGTATCCACCGTCAGGGTCAGCGGCGCGGTGGCCGCCCGGGCCGGGGACGCCGCGTTGCCTCCGGCCGCCGTCCCGGCGGCCGACGCGGTGGCCGTCCCGGCGGCCGACGCCGTCGCCGCGCCGAGGATGCCCAGCGCCGTGCCGCGCAGCACGGAGCGCCTGCTGAGTCCCTGCTCGCTCATCTACTCGTCTCCCAGGTGAGAACGTCGTGGATCCGGCGCCCACGGGACGCCGGGGCCGTCCGCCTTCCGCCGGTACACGAACCGCGGGATCACGGTGGTTGCGGTGGAATCTGTTGCTGTTAGCGCTAACATTCAGACGCTTACGACCGGAATGCTAACCCTTCTCACTAGATCCGCAAGGGATTCCCGGGACCACGGTCATCCTTATCACCTCGAAATCATCGCGAAGCGCGCAAATGATCCCGGAGCGGGCACGCGGCTGGTTACCATCGACCCGGGGCCGCCGCCGGGCGAGGCGCCCCGATCCGCCGGGCGAGGCGCCCGATCCGGCTGCGCTGGCACGAGTGACCGCCGCGGGGAGGTCCTTATCCTGGGCGATCCAGAAGAGACGTCGGCCGCGGACCGGCATGAGCGGCTGCTGGTGCGGCTGCTGGCCATCATCCGCGCCGTGATCCTCTGCCAGGCCGTGTCGGCTCTCGCCCTGCACTGGCACGCGACCAGGGACCCGGGCGTGATCGCCGGGGTGCTCGCACTGCTGCTGCTGGACAACGTCGTGCTGGTGGCCCGGATGCGGGACGATACGCGCGACCCGCGCGGGCCGGCCGTGCTCGACGTCGCCCTGGGCATGGCGGGCCTGGTCGTGGCGGTGGCGCTGCTCAAGCCCACCGCGAACCCCGACACCGACAACATCCTGTACCCCTACACCGTCACCACGCTCTTCGTGATCGGCCTGGCCTACCGCAGGCTCGGCCCGTCGCTCACGGCGGCCGCCCTGGCCACGGCCGTCTACGTGACGTCCACCGGCTGGCGCTTCGGGCTGGGGTCGGTCGCGACCATGCTGGCCAACGCGACCACGTACTGGGCCTGGGCGGTGGGCGGATGGCTGGTCGCGGACCGGTTCCGCCGGCTGAGCGAAGAGCTCGACCAGGCCCGCCGGATAGCCGCGGCCCGGGAAGCCGAACTGGCCGCCGAACGCGAGCGGTCCCGCCACGCCCGCGAGCTCCACTCGGTCCGGATGGCCGCGGCGAGCCGCGAGCTCGACCGGGCGCGGGAGCGTGCGCGGCTGTCCCGCGCCCTGCACGATCACGTGCTGCAGACGCTGGAGTTCATGGGCCGGGACGGCTGGATCAGCGACCCGGTGGTCCGCGACCAGGTCGCGGCCGAGGCGGCGTGGCTGCGGGACCTGGTCCGCGGTGAGCTCGACCCCGGCGAGGGCGCGCTCTGCGCCGCGCTGGAGCGCGTGGCGCAGCGGCAGACCAGGGCCGGCCTGCGGATCGAGCTGAACACGTCGGGTCTTGGCGCGGCGCCGCTCGCCGCGCAGGCGGTCGCGGCGCTCGCGGGCGCGGTGGGCGAACTACTCACCAACGTCCGCAAGCACGCCGGCACCGACCGCGCGGTGGTCCGCGCGGTCCTGGCCCGCGACCAGGTGGTGGTGACGGTCCTCGACCACGGCCGCGGGTTCGATCCGATCAAGGTGACCGGTGGCGTGGGGCTGCGGGAGTCGGTCATCGCGCGGGTCCGCGAGACCGGCGGGCACGTCGTGGTGACCAGCGAGCCCGGCACCGGCACCCACGTCGAGATCACGATCCCGGTCCTCGGGGAGCCCGCGAGTCCCGCTCCGGCGGCGCCGCCACCGGACGATGTCCCGCAAACGCAGGACGTGCCCGCGGGCCCAGGGCCGACGAGAATGCTGACCTGAGCGGCGCGCACGTGCCGGATGCGAGCAGGAAGGGGCCGAACGTGCCGGGTGCCCCGATCCGGGTCGCGATCGTCGACGACCACCCGGTCGCCCGGTACGGCATGCGCGGCATCCTCACGTCCTGCCCCGGCCTGGAGGTCGTCCTCGCCGTCGCTTCGTTCGCCGAGTTCCAGGCCCAGGTCCAGTACAGCCCGGCCGACGTGGCCATCCTCGACCTCTACCTGGACCGGGGCCGGCTCTCCGCGGCGGAGATCGCGGCCGCCGCGCGGACCTGCCCGCCGCTGATCGTCTCCGCCTCGGCCCGGCAGCAGGACGTGCTCGCGGCTATCCGGGCCGGCGCCAGCGGCTACCTGGTCAAGACCTCGGCCGTGGAGGCGTTCGCCGAGGCGGTCCGCACCGTGGCGGACGGCGGGTTCTATGTCTCCTCGCAGCTGGCCGACCTCATCGACACCAGCGCCGCGGACGGGCAGCCGATCAGCCTGGCGCCGCGCGAGCGGGAGGCGCTCGCGCTGATCGCGCAGGGTTTCACCCAGTCCCAGGCCGCCACCCGGATGGGCATCAGCCCGGCCACGATCGACACCTACATCAAGCGCATCAGGCGCAAGCTCGGGCCCGGGAACAAGGCCGAGCTGACCCGCCGGGCCATCGAGCTCGGCGAGGTGGCCGAGGCCGGCCGAGGCCCCGGCTGAACCGTAAACACGGGACCTGACACCCGGCTGGCGCGCGGCCAGACTGGAGCACCGCGGCGCGCGAGCACGGTGAACTCGAGCACGGGGAAGGAGCATCCGGTGACGGCGGTGGAGGCGGAGCTGGCACCTCCCCCGGGCCAGGCGAAGACCGCGACGGCCAGGGCCGGCCGGGGCGGCACGGCGCTCGTGATAGCGGTCGTGATAGCGCTGGTGGCCGGGGCCGCGGTGGCCGGCACCGGGCTGCCCAGGTCGGTGGCCGCGCTCCGTGACGTGGGCGCCTGGCTGGCCGACTCGGCCCTCGGCTCGGTGACGCACGCCGAGGGCCCGGCCGGGCGGGCGGACGCGGCGGTCAGGCTCCGCGGTACCCGCGGCGACCGGCTGCGCATCGTCCAGTCCGGCGGCACGGTCCTGGTGGAGGACGAACGCACCGGCGTGGTCTACCGCATCGACCCGGCCCAGCTCACCGTGGCCCAGAGCGCCAGCTACGGGCGCAACGCCATCGAGGTCGTGGCCGGGGCCGGCGCGTCCTACATCGTCGGCCCGGCGGCCGGCCTGGTGCAGCGCATCGACCCGGACACGCTGTCCACGATGGGCGCGCCGCTGCGGCTCGGCACCCGCGTCGGCCCGGCCGGCCTGACCGGCCAGGGCACCCTGTGGCTGACGCTGCCGGGCCGCGGCCAGGTGATGCCGGTGCGCGACGGCGTGCCGGGCGCCGCGATCACCGTGGGGAAGCCGGGTGACCTGCTGGGCCTGACCGTGTCGGGCAACCAGCCGGTGGTGACCGACAGCACCGCGGCGACCATGACGATCATCGGCCGGGCCGGCGCGAGCCGGACCGTGGCGCTGCCCGGCGGCGTCACCCAGTCGAGCCCGCCCGCCCCGCTGGTCCCGGCCGCGACCACGGGGCCGATGGTGCCGGTGGTGGTGCCCCGGGCGAACCAGCTGGTGATCGTGGACACGGCCACCGGCCACCCGACCGCGGTCACGCTCGGCGTGGCCGTGGCCGATACGCTCGGCCCGCCGCAGCCCCTCGGCCCGCGGATCTACATCCCGGACGAGAGCACCGGCAGCCTCATCGTGTACGACACCGCGAGCGGGCGGCTGCTGCCGCCGGTCGTGGTGAGCGGCCGGGCCGGGCCGCTGGACGTGTTCGTCAATGACGGGATGCTCTGGGCTAATGACCCGGACGGCCCGGCCGCCGTCGCGGTAACCGCGGCGGGCGGCGTGCGGGCCATCGGCAAATACCGCACCGGCCTGCCCGGCGGACGCCCCAAGAAGGTACCGAACGGCCCTGCGTTCACCGCCCCGCCCCCCGGTCCCAGCGGCACCGCGGCGGGCGCCCGGCCCGGCGGTGCGCCGTCGCCATCCTCCTCCCCGGCGCCGCCCTCCCCCGCGCCGCCCGCGTCGGCGTCCCCCTCAGCGTCCCCCTCAGCGTCCCCCTCGGCCGCGCCGCCGCAGCCGCCGGGCGCCCCCGCGGCGACCTCGGGACCGGGCTGGATCAAGGTCACGTTCACGCCGTCGAGCGGCGGTACCCCGACCCGCTACACGCTCACCGGCGCGCCGGACGGCGCGGTCGTGACCCCGGCGTCCATCCCCGCCTCGGGGACGCCGTTCAGCTTCACGGTCACCGGCCTGTCCTGCACGCAGCAGTACTCGTTCGGGGTCGCCGCCGACTACCCGGGCCGCTCCGCGCCGTCCCCGGCCACGATCGCGATGCGGCCCTGCGTGGCCCCTTCGGCCCCGCAGTCGCTGGCGGTCAAGGCCACCGCCAACCACGCCATGACGCTGGCCTGGTCGGCGCCGTCCGCTAACGGCGGCGGCACGGTCAGCTACGCCGTCGCCTGGAGCGGGGCGGTCAGCGGCAGCCAGGGCAACGTCACCGCGACCACGTACCAGATCACCGGGCTGAAGAACGCGAACACCTACTCCTACACGGTGACCGCGGCCAACCCGGCGGGCGCCAGCCAGCCGCCCGCGTCCGGGTCGCAGGCGCTGACGCCGCCGTCCGGGGCGTACAACACCTACCGCAACACCGCGCTGAAGCTGAACGTGCGGTCGCAGCCCGCCCAGGGCTCTGCCAGCGTCGCGGTCATCCCGGTGCTGACCGGCGGCGGGCTCGGGCCCGCGGTGACCGTGCAGTGCCAGGTCACCGGGCAGGCGGTGACCGACCCCGACACCGGCTCGCTGACCGGGGACGTCTGGGACAAGGTGACCTACAACGGCGTCAGCGGCTACATCAGCGACCTGTACGTGGACACCCCGCAGTCCAAGGCCCAGCACTACAACTCGTTCTCCGACCCGCCCCTGTGGGAGTGCAGCTGATGTCGCCCTTCGCCTCCTTCGACGGGTTCGCGCAGCGGTTCGGCGCGCTGGCGGACAACGTCGAGCGGGTCATCCGGGGCAAGCCCGACGTCGTGCGGACCGCCCTGGTGTGCCTGCTCGCCGAGGGCCACCTGCTGATCGAGGACGTGCCCGGAGTGGGCAAGACCATGCTGGCCCGGTCGGTCGCCGCGTCGATCGGCGGGCGGCTGCAGCGCATCCAGTTCACCCCCGACCTGCTCCCGTCCGACGTGGTGGGGGTGTCGGTCTACCACCCGGGCGGCAACCGCTTCGAGTTCCACCCGGGCCCGGTCTTCGCGAACGTGCTGCACGCCGACGAGATCAACCGCGCCTCGCCCAAGACCCAGTCGGCGCTGCTCGAGGTGATGGAGGAACGGCAGGTCACCGTCGACGGCCGGGCCCATCCGGTGCCGCGTCCTTTCCTGGTCATCGCGACGCAGAACCCGGTCGACCTGACCGGCACCTATCCGCTGCCCGAGGCCCAGCTGGACCGGTTCCTGATGCGGCTGTCCGTCGGCTACCCCGACCACCAGGCGGAGGTCTCGCTGCTGACCGCCGGGCGGGCCCGGCCCTCGGCCGACGCGCTGCCGCCGGTGCTGGCGGCCGAGGAGGTGGCGGCGATGGTGGCCCTGGCCGAGGCGGTCAGCCTGGCCCCGGCCCTGGCCGACTACGTGGTCCGGCTGACCGCGGCGACCCGGCAGGCGCCCGGCGTCCGGCTCGGCGCGAGCCCCCGGGCCTCGCTCGCCCTGGTGGCGGCGGCGCGGGTCCGGGCCGCCGCCTGCGCCCGGGGATACGTGGTGCCGGACGACGTCAAGGCGCTGGCCGGACCGGTGCTGGCCCACCGGCTCGTGCTCACGCCCGAGGCCGAGCTGCGCGGCCAGAGCGCGGCCCGGGTCGTCGAGGACACGCTGGCGGCGGTACCGGTCCCGCAGGCCCGCGGCGGGCCGGCCCCCGTGGCCAGCCCAGTGGCCAGCACGGTGGCCAGCACCCTGGCCAGCCCGGCGGGGATCTGAGGTGCCGGCCTCGCGGGGCGCCGCGGCCGGGGCCGGGGCGGTCGTGCTGTACGTCGCCGGCTGGCTGCTCGGCTACCCGGAGCTGTGCCTGGCCGGCGCGGCCACCGCGCTGGCCGTGCTGGCGAGCGCGGTCTTCCTGACCGCGCCGGTGCGGCTGACGGTGCGCCGGGAGATCGCGCCCGCCCGGATCGCGCGCGGCGAGGCCGCCGTCGGCGTGCTGTACGTGACCAACGCCGGGCGGCGCGCCAGCCGGGCCTGCATCGCCACCGACCGCTGCGGCGGCCGCGCGCTGCCGGTCAGCGTGCCCCGGCTGCGGGCCGGCGCGACCCGGGCGTCGTCCTACCGGCTGCCCACGCTGACCCGCGGGGTGGTGCCGATCGGTCCGCTCACCGTGACCCGGGGCGACCCGTTCGGGTTCTTCCGGCGGGCCGTCGAGGCCGGCGAGCGGGCCACGCTCGTCGTCCGGCCGCGGACCGTGCCGCTCGCCCTGCTGGCCTCCGGGCACGCGGCCAGCCTGGACGGCCCGGACGCCGCGGGCGTGGCGGGCGGCACCACGACGTTCCACTCGCTGCGCGAGTACGTGGCCGGCGACGACCAGCGGCACATCCACTGGCGGAGCTCGGCCCGGGCCGGCACGCTGATGGTCCGCCAGCTGGTGGACGCCAGCGAGCCGCACACCACGGTGCTGCTCGACACGGGCCGCGACGCCTACCGCGACGGCCACTTCGAGACCGCGGTGGACATCGCCGCCTCGGTCGCCGTGGCCGCCACCGGGGCCGGTTTCGGGGTATCGGTCCTGGCCGGAGGCGACCGCCTGGTCACGGGCCGCGGCGGCCAGGCCGCGACCGAGGCCGCGCTCGACCTGCTCGCGCTGGTGACGCCCGGCGCCGCCGACCTGACCGAGGTGCTGCCCCGGCTGCGGACCGCGCGGCGCCGCGGGTCGCTGATCGCGGTCACCGGTGCCGCCGGGGCAGCCGTGCTCGAGCGCGTCGCGGCCGTCGCGGCCGGCTACGAGCGCACCGTAATCGTCCGGGCCGGGACCGGCCTGCCCGCCCTGCCCGAGCCGTTCGGGCTGCCGGTCATCGACGCCGGGACGCTGGCGGAGTTCGCCGCCGCCTGGCACCGGGCCAGCCGGCGTTGACCGCACGGCTCGCCAGCCTCGTCTGCGCCGTCCTGGTCACAGCCGCTGCCGGGGTCAGCTTCCAGCGGGTGTTCGGGTTCGTCCCGCTGCTGCCGACGCTGGCCACGGCCACCGTCATCCCCGGCGCGCTCAGCGCGGCGACCTCGGCCGGGCCGCGGCGGCTGCCGCTGTGGGCGGCGATCGCGGCCAGTTGCGGCGGCTGGCTCCTGGTCGCCTGCGCCGTGATCCTGCGCGCGGCGCCCGGACCCGGGGCGCTCGCCGCCGTGCGGGCCGGCGTGTCCGACGGCTGGTGGCTGATGCTCACCACGATCCTGCCCGCCCCGGCCACCCCGCGGTTCCTGCTCGGCGTCCACCTGGTCCTGTGGCTGGGCACCCTGGCGGCCGCGGAGACGGTGCTGCGGACCACGCGGGTGCTGCCCGCCGTGCTGCCCGGGCTCGCCATCCTGCTCGCCGGGCTGGTCTTCGGGGCCGCCGGCCCGGGTTCCGGCACGCTGCCCGTCGCGGGCGCGCTGTCTGTCGCGAGCACGCTGCCTGTCGCGGGCATGTTGCTGTTCGCCGGGCTGCTGCTGGTGACGCGGACCGCGGCCGGACGCGGGGCCAGCGGCCAGGGCGGCTGGCGGCCGCTGGCCCAGGGCACCGCGCTCGTCGCCGCTATCTCCGCGATCGCGCTGACGGCGGGACCGCGGCTGCCGCTCGCCGGGGGCAGGGGGGCGTTCGACCCACGTCGTTATGTTCATGCTGTTTCGGTGGTTCGTACGGTGACCAGCCCGCTGGACAGCGTGCCGCTGTGGCTCGGCGAGCCGCGACGTGAGCTGTTCCGGGTCAGCGCGGCCGCGCCGCAGGACTGGCGGCTGGCGGTGCTCGACCGGTTCGACGGGCAGACCTGGTCGGCGTCGGGTGGCTTCACCGACACCGGCGGGCGGATCCCGCCCGCGCCCGGCCCGCCCGCGCCCACCCCCGTGGGCGGGCCGGTGACGCAGACCGTGACGATTCAGGGCCTGGCCGGGCCGTGGCTGCCGGCCGCCGGCCGGCCCGCCGCGGTCACCGGCGTGCCCGTCGACGTCGACCCGGTGACCGGCGTGCTGCTGGACCGCGCCCCGCTGACGGCCGGCCAGCGCTACCGCGTGGTGTCCGCGCTCCCGGCCCTGGACCAGGCCGCGCTGCGGGACGCGGCGGCCGCCGACGACGCCTCGGCCCGGGCCGACCTGGCCCGGCCGGCCGGGGCACCGCCGGTGATCGCGCGCACCGCGCAGGCCGCCACGGCCCGGGCCGCCTTCCCGTTCCAGCAGGCCGTGCTGCTGGCCAGCTACCTGTTCGGGCACGAGGAGTTCGACCCGTCGGCGCCGCCCGGCCACTCCTACGGCGCGATCGGCTACTTCCTCGGCACCTCGCACCGCGGCACCTCCGAGCAGTTCGCCGCCGCGTACGCCCTGATGGCCCGCACGCTCGGGCTGCCCAGCCGGATCGTGGTCGGCTTCCGCCCCGGCCAGCTGGTGACTCCGGGGACCTGGCAGGTGGACGGCGCCGACGCCCTGGTCTGGCCCGAGGTGGACTTCGCCCGGATCGGCTGGGTGGCGTTCTACCCCACCCCGGCCACCCCCGGCCGGGCCCCGGCGGGCGGCGTGCCGGCCGGGCAGACGGCCGCCCGCCAGCGTCTCGACCAGCGCATCGGCGACGCGCCCCCGGCTCCGGCGCGCGGCCGGAGTCCCGAGGCGGGGACGCGGGGGCCTGCGGCGAGACGGGGTCCTGCGGCGGCGCCACGGCCGGCGTTGTGGTACCCGTGGCCCGTGGTGGCCGCGGGGGTGCTGGTGCTGGGGTACCCGAGCGCGGTGCTCGCGGTCCCGGTGTGGCGGCGGCGCCGACGGCGGGGTGGCGATCCCGCGGCCCGCGTCACCGGCGCCTGGGCCGAGGCCCTGGATGGCTTGCGTTCGGCCGGCTTGCGCCCATCGGTCGCGCAGAGCGCGCCCGAGGTGGCCGCGCTCGGCTCGGTTTACCTAGGCGCTCGCGCCGAGCCCGCGCTGACGGACCTGGCCGTCTTGGCCGACCGCGCGCGCTTCGCGCCGTTCCCGGTGGACGACGCCGCGGCCTACGCGGCCTGGGATCGCTGCGAGACGATCCGCCGGGAACTCGCCGCTCGTACCTCCAGGCGCACCCGCCTCGCGGTCCGCCTGAGTCCCAAGATCCTGTTGCCACGGCTCGATCGCTGATACTCGGCAAGAGGGCCCGATCCGCCCAGTCATCGGTGCCCCGCCGAGGAGATCCGCCTGCCCAGCTAACCCGTGGCTGGCCGCCGTTCCCGTTGTGGCCGTCCCTGGCCTTGGTGACACGCGTGGCTTAAACCCGGAACATGCGCTTCGATGTCACTGGTAGATGGCAAGCTGAGCCCATGAGCCCGACTGCTGTTGATCTCTTCTGCGGGGCTGGCGGCGCGTCCCTCGGGCTCGTACAGGCTGGCTGGGATCTTCGGCTCGCTGCGGATGCCGATCAAGCTTGCAGCTTGACGCACCAGGCGAACCTGCCGGGTGAGTTCCTCACCGCAGATCTCCGCACCGCGGACGCGGATAAGGTGATGAGCGCTGCTGGCATCACGCCCGGCCAGCTGGATCTGCTCTTTGCCGGGCCGCCCTGCCAGGGGTTCTCCATCATCGGGTCGCGGGTGGTCTGGGACGAGCGGAACAACCTGTTCAGGGAGGTGCTGCGCCTCGCCTCGGATCTGCGGCCCCGCTGCGTCGTCATCGAGAACGTGCCAGGCCTCGTCACCCTGGCACGAGGGGCATACCTGCGTGCGATCTTGGAAGGGCTCAGCGCGGCCGGGTATGACGCGGCATGCGCGGAGCTGCTTGCGGCCCAGTACGGGGCGCCGCAGATGCGCTGGCGGCTGATCATCATCGGCTGGCGCAAAGATCTGGGCATTCCTGCTGGATATGGATTTCCGCGTCCTGTCATAGGCACGGCCGATATCGGGGACCTGCTGCCGAACTGCACGATCCCGCCCTGGCAGCTGAAAGGCTTCGTGACCGCCGCCGCCGCGATTCGCGACCTCCCGCCAGTAGCAGCCGGCGAAGAAGCAACCCACTACATTGGTCCGCCATCCGGGCCGTACCAGGAAGCGATGCGCGCAGGGTTGAACGGCGAGCTGTCCAATCACTATGCGGCCCGGCTCTCGGAATCCAATCTTGCCAGGCTGGCTCATATCAAGCCGGGCCAGGACTGGCGAGACCTGCCGCGAGAGCTATTGCCCTCAGGTATGCAGCGGGCGCTCCGGAAAGACCACACACGCCGGTACCGCCGGATGACGTGGGACGGGGTACCGCGCGCAGTAATCACACGTTTCAGAGATCCGAAGTCAGGCGAGTACACGCATCCCGAGCAGAACCGGACGATAACGATCCGCGAAGCGGCCAGGCTGCAGGGCTTCCCTGACAGCTTCGTGTTCCATGGCCTCCGCAGCAGCCAGTACGACCAGGTGGGCAATGCCGTCCCAGTCCAGCTCGCCGAGGCTATCGGCTGGGAGATCCGCCGCTGCCTGGATGGCCAGCTCGGCGAAAGGCTGCGGCTGCCGTTCCGCCGTCGTCCCGTGCCGTTTCTTGGTACAAATGGTGAGCTAGCTCCCGGCTTGCCGGGACTGGATGGGGTGATGACGACCGGAGGGGTCGAGCTTGAGTCCTGAGCGGCAGGCGATACCGGCTTCCCGGCCGGCCCATTCAGCATCGCGGCCTCACATCGCCGAATGGTTCGGGCACCGGGTCTTCCCGACGGTTTCCTCTGGCGATGCGCCAATTGACGACCAGCGGTCCGGATGCTGCCCTTTCCTGACGGAGACGCTGAAGCGCAAGACGCAGTGCGTGAAGGCTCCGAACTCGCGTGGCGTGTGCACGATCAGCGCAAGCAGCAACGGTCCGCGGCAGGATTGGCTAGTGTGCCCTTACCGTGCCCTCGATCCTGTCTTGATCCGTCCGGCTGTGGCGCTAGCTGACGAAGCCCGGAGATCCGAAATCCTGGATGCGGTGCAAGGTTCCGGCCGGGTGTTCGTTTACTTCCAGGACAAGCTTGGCGGTGAGATCAGCCTTTCTAAAACCGGGGCGTCCCCGGAGCTATCGTTCGACATCACCGTTGTCGAACTGCTCCCTCCCGTTCCAGGGGAAAACTTGCCAGGACCGAGCGAGCCGCTGATTACCGCCGGAAAATATGGCGTGATCGAGCTTCAGACGACAGACACGCATGGTAGTTATGCCTACGCGGTAAAAGCTCTCGCGAGCGCGCTAGACCTGCACAAGGGCCAGTTTTCCGATCAGGTCGCTGAGCATCCCGAATGGGCAGGCAGGAAAATAGAAGGACCGAATATTTCTAACGTCTTCAAGCGTACCTTCTATCAGATTGCCTTCAAGTTCCAGGTAACTAAACGTGAGACATCAGTCGGGTGCGTGCTGGCGCTGCCGCAGCCTGTGTGGGACTCCTGGCAGCCATTCCTTGGCGCCCCTGAACTGCACGAGCAGCCAGACGGCACCTGGCGACTCCTTGACGACAAAACGTCCCTGCCGAGTGACTGGATTTACGTGTTTGACATCGACACCGATCCCGGCCCTGGAGGTGGCCCCGCGCCGATCCGCGTAGGGCTGGTTATCGGAACTGATGCCGCGACTCTTAGCAGGGCCGCGTTCGAGATAGCCCCTGCCAAGGCGGTCGCTCATGGCGGCGATTATGACCTGGTAGCGGAGACGATCAACCGCCGCCTTGGCCGCTACTTGCGGACAATCACCTGAGCCGCTGCCGTGCCGCACCGCGCGGCCGGGGAATGGCCCGTGGACGCCGCGGTGCCGGGGCTAGCTAGCGGGTGCGGGTTTTCACCGTGGCGGCGGTCTGGGCGGTGGCGCCGCGGATGCAGGCGGGGGTGGACCAGGCGACCACGCTGGGGTTGCCGAACCGGACCACGGCGCCGACTTCGAAGCAGTAGCCCGTGGCGGGGTCGAGGCCGGTGACCAGGGCGGTGGTCGCGCCGGTGCCGGCCGGGCGGATCGGGCCGCCGGCCAGCGCGGGGGTGGCCTGGACGAACAGGGCATAGCCCGCACCCGCCGGGTTGTGCCAGCTCAGCCGGACGGCCTCGCCCTCGTCGGTGGCCTTCAGGCCAGTCGGCCGGGCGGCGTCCACCACGCTCGCCGGGATCTGCGACGCGGGGTTCTTCACCGTCGCGCGCGGCGGGGGGCCGGCGGCGGGCCCGGTGTGCAGGAGGGTGACCGCGGCGTGGGCTCCCGCGGCGAGGACGACCACGACCACGGCGGCGATTACCCACCAGCGGCGCCAGAACGGGCGGCCGGAGGCCGACGCGGCCTGCGGGCCGGCCAGCGCCCGGCCGGGGCGCAGCACGGTCTGGCCCGGATCGGCGTCCGACGCGGTGTCCCAGGAACTGGCGGAAGGCGCGAGCGGGCCGGTGGGAGAGGCGAGCGGGCTGGCGGAAGGCGCGAGCGGGCCGGCTAGGGCGGTGGCGAAGGATTCGGCGTCGGGGAAGCGGTCGGCGGGGCGCTTGGCCATGGCGCGGCCGACGGCGTCGGCCAGCCAGCCGGGCACGTCGGGGCGGGAGAGCGGCGGCGGGGGCTCGTTCAGTATGCGCACCAGCAGGGCCGCGATGCCGCCGGCGTCCTGGCGGTAGGCGGGGGCGCCGGCCAGCAGGTGGTACAGGGTGGATCCGAGCGAGTAGATGTCAGCGGCGGGTCCGGGCGGCTCCCCTTCCAGGGTCTCTGGCGCGGCGTGGTAGGGGGTGAGGGCCTCGGTCACGCTGGTCCGGGCGGCGGACGACTGGAGCAGCGCGACCCCGAAATCGGCCAGCGCGGGCTCGCCGAACCGGGACAGCAGGATGTTCTGCGGCTTGATGTCGCGGTGCAGGATGCCGAGGCCGTGCGCGGCGGCCAGCGCCCCGCAGATCTTGGCCCCGAGGTCCGCCACCTCGGCGGCGGGCAGCGGGCCGCGGGCGGCGATCCGGTCCTGCAGCGAGCCGCGCTCGAAGAAGTCCATCACCAGGTAGGGGCGGCGCGAGCGGGTGACCCCGGCGTCGAGCACGGTCACCACGTGCGGGTGCCCGCTCAGCCGGGTGGTCAGCCGGACCTCGCGCAGGAAGCGCTTGCGGTCCCTCGCGTCGACGAAGTCCACCGCCAGCAGCTTGACCGCGACCACCCGGTCCAGGGCCTCCTGGTGCGCCCGGTACACCACGCTGAAGCCGCCCTGCCCGATCGGCTCGAGCAGCCGGTAGCCGGGGATGCTGTCGGCGTGGCCCGGCGCCTGGGGTGCTAGCCGCATGACCCTGCCCTCTCGGTCCGGAACGTGGTGGCGGACGCCGGCCCGGGGTCTGGCACCGCCGGGCCGGCGTCCGCGATCTGGGATCCTCGTCAGCCGCCGCCGGCCGCGAAGATGTTGCTGAGCACCTTGTTCACCTGCTGCTGGAGGTCACTCAGGGATGTCTGCATCTGCTTGAGGTCGGACTGCGCCTTGGGCCAGATCTGGGTCTGGAACTGGCTGGCGTCCCCGCCCGCCCAGTGGTTCGGGTCGGACAGCGTCTGGCCGGCCTGGTTGAGCTGCTGGAACGCGCCCTGCAGCTGGTTGTCGACGATGTTCAGGAACGTCTTGCTGGCCTGGATGGCCACGTCGTCGGCCTTGACCATGTTGGACATGTGATCCTCCTTGTTCGTGTTAAGTGCCGCCCGGTGCCTGCGGGTAGGCGGAGAACGCGTTACCGACCTGGCTGAGCAGGCTGTCGAGCGTGGTCTGCCCGTCCGTCCCGGTCAGCACGACCTGGTCGTCGTGTTCGAGAACCCAGGTGAGCAGCTGGTCGTCGTTCGTGCAGCCGGTGTTCTCCAGCGTGATCGGCACCTCGTGCCCGTCGCGCCAGATGACGAGCTGGTTCTCGCCGAACAGCTGGAGCGCGAGCTCGAACTTGGCGCACTCCACCTCGGCCGCGAGGAACGCGTTCTGCTGCTTCTGCGCGTCGTCGGAACCGAAGTAGCTCTCCCAGTTCTGCACGATGCCGTCGAGCTGCGGCTGCAGCCAGCCGGTGATCGCGCTCTCCCCCATCGCCAGCATGGCGTTCTGGAGGCCGGTAAGGCTCGGCAGGAAGGCGACCACGCCGGAGATGAGGAGGCCTTCGAGGTACCCGCGCTGGAACGCCGCCTCGTTCGCGTTGGAATTGTCCGTGGTGAAGATCCACTGACTGAAGGTCGCGGCGTACCCGGCCATGATGCCCGCCTGCTGCTTGATCCAGGCGTCCAGCTGCTGGCTCTTGGTCTGGTTCGGCGTACCGGTGAAGACGGGGGGATGCGCGAAGCATTGCGTCTCGAAGCTGGCCAGCAGGTCGGTGAGCGGCTGCAACAGCGTGCTCATCTCGCTGGGATGCGTCTGGGTGTAGATGCGGACGACCCGGTCCATCAGGGCGCGCATCTCGGCTTCGCTGCCCAGGCCGGCCAGCGCGGCGGCGCACACGTCGAGGAAGGCTCCGGAATAGTCCTCCGCCATGCCGTCTGGTTCGCCGGAGTAGAAGTACAGGCCGTTGGCGAACTGGGTGAACTGGGCGTCGGTCAGCGAGTCGACGAAGTTGCGAGCCGCCGCGGGATCGGCCTGGATTCCGGCCAGGAACTGCAGGGTCATGCCCATCTGGTCGGTGTCCGTGGTGTCGAGCAGCCAGTTCGCTATCGTGTTGGCCGCGGACTTGCCGAGCGAGCCGCTCTCGTAACCGGCGATGAGGGCCGCGATCAGCGTGCTGTTGTCTGAGCCGTTGCCGTTGTCGGCGAAGTGCTTGAGGAAGTCCTGCAGCTGGGCCGGCGTCAGGGAGTTCAGCAGGGCAGCCATGTAGACCGGGTCATCCTGGTGCGCCTTCAGCTGCGCCAGGACGTAGCTGTCCACGCCGTGCTGGGCGATATACCGCGCCAGCTGCTGGCCCTGCTGCTGGGCCGCCCGCCGGGCGGCGCCGTCGATCTGCCCGACGCTGGCACCGATCGTCGCGTCGCTCGCGGTGACGATGTCGTACTGCACCGGATCCCCGCCGGGGTCCGGATGGCCGCGCAGGTAGCCGGGCATCTGCGTGGATCCGATCCCGCTGTCGCCCGCTTCCTGGAACGCCTGGCCGACGACGTGCACCTGACGGTCCGTGACGGCCAGCTGGGTCAGGCAGCTCATGGTGCTGACGTCGATGCTGACCGTCGAGGCCAGCGTGAGGTCCTCGATGTCGTCCCCGAAGTCGATGGCCGTCTGCCGGTACAGCTCGACCGCGGGCGCGAATTTGGCCCTGATCCACGTCTGCAGCGCCTCGTTCGCCTGGGTGGTCTGGTCCGCGTAGAAGTACAGGTTGGCCGGGATGGCCTGCGCCTCATCCATGGGCGGGCCCGTCAGGCCGGCTGGTGCTGGTTGTTGAGCGTGGTGAACTGCTGGTTGGCCTGGTCAACCTGGCCCTTGATGCGCAGCGCGGTGCTCGCCAGCCCGGTCAGCGCGGCCTGCTCGGTCCAGTAGCCGCGGCCGAACGGGCCGCCGCCGTCCTCGAACTGGCCCCGGGCGATGCCCTTCCACTGGCCCGGCTGGCAGTCCAGCCCCGAGGCCCGCTGGCCGGCGCGCAGCTGGGCCAGCCCGGTGAGCTTGTCGTTGAGCTGCGCCAGGAGCGAGCTCAGGTTCTCGCCCGCGTCCAGGTCGTACCTGACCCCGTGCATCTGTCCTCCATCCGTGTGCCCGATCTACTATCCCGGCGGCGGATACGGATGTCAGGTCACGAAATAACGGGACACCGGCTCAGCCGGGCAGGGCCACCTGGACGCCTTCCACGCCCCCGCCGACGCACAGGAAGCCGCGCCCGGGGACGGCAGCTAGCCGGTTCAGCCGGGGCAGCGTGACCCCGAGCAGGTCGCCGTCCAGGTCGTAGTCGGGCACCAGCAGCACCCCGCACCGGCTCTCCCTGATCTTCTGGGTCCAGTGCCCGAACGACCGCCGCAGCGTGTCCGACCGGCCCGCCGCGACGACGACCACGTGCGGCGTCTTCAGCAGGCGTTCCATCACCCCGGCGGGGTCGTCCGCGGTGTCCGCGTCGTCGGCCAGCACGACCAGCGCCCCCCCGGCCAGCCCGGCGGCCGCCGCGTCAAGCTCGGCCACGTCGGCCAGGGCCTGGCGCACGTGCGGCGAGTCCCGCAGCGGGGAGCGGCGCGGGGTCAGCGCGAGCACCGTCGTGGCCGTCGCGGTGGCCGCCACGGCCTGCGCGATCGCGCACAGCGTGCTGCTGCGGCCGGACCGGGGCGGCCCGGCGATCAGCGCGTGCTCGTGCTCGTACAGCTCGAGCCCGGCCGGGGCCAGGCTGCCGTCGCCGACGCCGACCGGGATCCACGCGGCCTCGCCCGCGGGCACCGCCAGGCGGGCCGCCGCGCCGAGCTCGCTCATCAGGACCCGCGCCGGGAGCAGGCCGACCGGGCGGGCCTCCCGCCGGGCGTCCGGCCACCGCGCGTTCGCCCGTCCGGCCGCGCTGGCCAGGTCGTCGCCGGGCCAGCCGACCTGGATCACCTGCCGGGTGGCGGCGACCACAGCCCGGCCGGGCACTGGGCTCGGCACGGCGTTGCGCGGTACGTCGAAGTGCCCGTAGTCCCCCGGGTCGGCCAGCCGGAACAGCAGCTTCTGCTGGGTCAGCGCGGCCCAGGGACCCGGTACCGCGCCCGCCCGGTCGGCGCTGACCGCGAACCTGATGCCCACGCCAGGCCCGTCGGCGTACACCCGCTGCAGGTCCTCGACCAGCCGGGTGCCGGCGGCGTCCTTGGTGTAGTCGGCCAGGAACGAGGCGAAGTTGTCGATCAGCACCAGCCACTCGGGCCGGGAGGCGGAACCGGCGGGGGCGGACTTGCGCGCGTCGAGCTCGGCGCGGAGCATGCGGATGAGGCGAGTCTGCCGTTCGCGTTCGGCCGGGCCGATGTACGCGCCGGCGTGCAGCAGGCCGGCCAGCGGGGCCAGCTCCCCGGCCCCCAGGTCCAGCACGAACACGTGCCACGCCGACGGCGGCCTGGCCTGCGCTACGGACAGCGCCAGCGCGGCCAGCGCCGACGTGGTGCCGTAGCCGGCCGCGCCGAACAGCAGCAGGTTGCCCGCGCCGGGATCCCAGCCGACCGGGTACTGCGCCTGCCGGTCCGGGTCGTCGGCCAGCGCGAGCGGCGGCAGCCCCCGCGCCTCGGTCTGCAGGCCGGCCACCGCCCCGGGCAGGTCCCCGAGGGCCACCGCCGCCGGCAGCGGATCCGGCCACGGCCGCCGCGGCGGGCCGAAGCCGCCGGCCGCCGCCGCGCCGTGGGCCGCTTCAGCCAGCCGGTACAGGTCGGTCGGGCCCTCCCCGCCCCGGTCGCCGCGGCCCGTATTCGAGGCACCGAACGAGAATGGCGCGAGCGTCACTGCCGCCCCCGACGCTCGCTCCGCGGTGACGCCGGTGGACAGGGCCGTCTGGACGGGCACGACCTCACGCGCGCTGACCCGGTAGAACGCCCGGCCGCGCTGCCGTCCGCCGATGGCCGCGGCGGCGGGGTTGTCGATGACGTCCAGCGAGTCGCCGGTGCTCTCCAGGCGCAGCGCGATCCGGAGCTTGACGTTGTTCTTGATCGCGTCGTTGACCGAGCCGGCCGGCCGCTGCGTCGCCATGATCAGGTGGATGCCCAGGCTGCGGCCGCGCTGGGCGATGCTGACGAGCGAGTCGACGAAGTGCGGCAGCGCCTTCACCAGCGTGGCGAACTCGTCGATGACCACGACCAGCCGCGGCATCGGCTCGAGCTCGCGGCGGCCTTCGTCGCGCAGCCGCTGGTAGTCGGTGACATGCGAGAGGCCCACATCGCGCAGCAGGTGCTCGCGGTGCCGCAGCTCGGCCTCCAGGCATCGCAGCGCCCGCTCGCTGAGCTGCTCGTCCAGGTCGGTGACCAGTCCGACCGCGTGCGGCAGCCGAGCGCACTCGTCCAGCGCGCCGCCGCCCTTGTAGTCCACCAGCGCGAACGTCAGGTGCTCCGGGTCGTTCCCGGCCGCCAGGCTGACGATCAGCGTGCGCAGCAGCTCGCTCTTGCCCGATCCGGTGGTCCCGGCGATCAGCCCGTGCGGCCCGTCGTCGTCCAGGTCGACGCGGAAAAGCCCGTCCTCGGTGACCCCGATGACCGCGCCCGCCCGGCGCTCGGCCGCGCTGCGCTGCCACCGCGCCAGGAGTGCGCGACCCGACACCTCCGGCAGCCCGAGCAGCGGCAGCAGCGTCACCGCGTCGGGGAGCCCGGCGCCCTCGACCCGAAGCTCGGGGTCCTCGAACCGGGCGAGCCTGCGGGCCAGGTCACGAGCCAGGGCCTCGGTCACCCCGGTGGCGAGAACCGCGGGAATCACCTCGGCCGTGCTCAGCCGGCGCAGCTCGGCCAGTCCGTCCGAGCGGACCGCGAGCGTGCTGGTGCACAGGGCAGGCAGCCGATCGGTCAGGACGATCCCGGCGGCCGGGCCCGCCCGGCCGGCCAGCAGTTCCCGCAGCGCACAGGGCCGGCCCTCCAGCAGGGTGGCGCCGTCGGCGACGACGAGCAGCAGCGGCCCGGCCGCCGGGCCCGCTCCGCCGGGGGCGCTGTCACGAGCGCCGGCCGGGGCGGCGGCCAGCAGGGACCGGGCCAGCGCCTCGGCCTGCTCGGCCCCGCGGGCCAGCATCCGCTCGCCGCCGCCGCGGCCGGCCACGTGCGGCAGCCACTTCGCCCACTCCCAGGCCGCCACCCGGTCCTCGTCGGCGCAGACCAGCACGGCCAGGTCCGCCGGGCCGCTGCCGGTGACCGCCTGGCACAGCAGGGACCTGGCTACCGCCAGGGCCGCCGCGCGGTCGCCGGCCAGCCCCACCACGCCGCCGCCCAGGTCGACGACCGCGGGTACCTGGGGCAGGCTCGCCGCCTGCGCCATCTCTTGCTCCACCTCGGGCGCCAGTTCGTCGGCCTGCACCGGCAGCGGCCACGGCAGGGTGGCGAACCCGGCGGTGAGCTGCATGAAGCCGGGGGCGTGCGGCCGGCGTTCCCACAGCGTCCCGGCCGGCCCCTCGGCCCGGAAGCACATTTCCGCCGGGTCCGGCGTGGCCGCCCGGCGGCACGCCACCTCGGCCGCGCGCCGGGCCCGCAGCCGCCGGCCGAACTGCTCGAGCTCGTCGGAGAACGCGCGCACGCTGCGGCGCATGCTGCGCTTGCCCCGGGTGCGTTCCTCGGCGAAGTTGGCGATCACCATGACCGGGCTGAGCCCGGCGATGGCGGCGTAGCCGACGCTGTGCGTGAGGACCACCAGCGCGCCGGCCATGGCTAGCGGGCTGAGGATGGCCGCGATGCTGAACGTGGGCTTGGCCCCGCTGCGCGGCGCCGCGGGCGCGCGCAGCGGCGGTTCCTCCGGCGGCAGGCCGGGCCGCGGCGCCCGGCTGAACGGCACGATCCCGCCCGGCCGGGCCGCCCGCACCGGGTCCAGGCCGAGCGGCGGCGGCAGCGACGCCGCGGGCCGGACCTGGAGCAGCACGCCGCCGCCCAGGCCGATGACGTCTCCCGGGCCGACGGGGACGGGACCGGTCACCCGGACGCCGTTGACGTCGGTCCCGTTGCGCGAGCCGAGGTCGGTGAGCACGACCGCGCCGGCCGGGCCGACCTCCAGCAGGCAGTGCTCCCGGGATACCTCGGCGGACGGGATGAGCACCCGCGCCCGGCCGCCCCGCCCCACCACCGCCGGCCCGGGCGGCAGCGGGAACGACGGCCCGGCCGCCAGCCCGCCCGTCACCCGCAGCACCACCGCGCCCGGCGGCGGTGGCGCCGCCGGGCGCCACGGTGGCGCCACCCGGGCCCCGGCGACCAGCCCCGCCTCGGACAGGGCCAGCTCGCCCGGGATCACCCGGTTGTCGATCGACAGGGCGGGTTCGCCCAGCCCGAGCGCCGCGGCCAGGTCGGCCACGCACGCGTCAGGACGGTCGAGGCGGAGCTCGAGTTCCCGCTCCGCGCGGCCGTCGTCGAAGACGAACTGCACGGCCGGACACTAGCAACTGCGCCCGCCCCTGCCCCGTCCCGTCATTGCGTGACATGACAACGGCGCCGCCGCCCGCGAGAATGGCCGGTTTCCGCTGGGCGCGGCCTCGCGCCGGTGCGACGATGCCGAGTATGGAGGCGGCGGAATGCTTCGTCTGCCGCAAGCACCGGGAGCGGGAGACGCTGGTGCCCGGCGGGCCGGCCGGCGAGGACGATCTGGTCATGGTCTCGCACGTGATCCCTGGTCCCTCTGGCCGCCCGGTGTACCTGGGGCACCTGTTCGTCGAGCCGCGGCGGCACGCGCCGGGCCTGGCCGACCTGACCGACGACGAGGCGCGCGCGATGGGCTGGTGGTGCGCGCGGGCCAGCCGGGCGCTGCGCCAGGTGGCCGGGGCCGAGCACGTGTACGCCATGGTGATCGGGGACGGGGTGCCGCACCTGCACGTCCACCTGCAGGCACGGTATCCGGGCGCCCCCCGCGAGTACTGGTGGGACAACGTGACCCAGTGGCCGGACGCGCCTCGCGGCCTAGTGCCGCAGGTCACCGATTTCGTCCGCGGCCTGCGCGCCTATCTCGACACGGGCTGACGAAAGAACATGTCAGCTAACTACCGAATGAGAGCCGATTTCGCCAGTTTCTGACGTAAGATTGAGAGATCATGATGCCCGACGGCTAGAGAGATACGGATGCTGCTGCGGTTTCAGGTCTCCAACCACCGCTCGATCTCCAAACCGGTCGAATTGTCCATGATCGCCGTAGACGAGGACCGGCCGGCCGCACGACGGTTCGACCTGCTCCCCGAACCCGTGCTGACGACTGCGGGAATCTACGGGCCGAACGCGTCCGGGAAATCCAACGTGCTCGAAGCCCTGGCCTGGTTGTCCATCGCCGTAGGACGCTCATTGCGAGCGTGGGAGGAGTTCATCCCGCGTGAGCCGTTCAAGTTCGGCGACTGGCCAGAAAAGTCGTCAACTTACGAAGTTGACATGATCGTCGACGGCGTCCGTTACTCCTACCAAGTAGAACTCGACGAGTTCGAGGTGCGCTCCGAGAGTCTGTACAGCTACCCCAAGAGACAGCCACGTCAGTTGTTCGAGCGGGAAGGCCAGCAGATCAGCTTCCGCCGTGGGCTCGGGAGCCTCGCGGGCACTCGTGAGCTGCTCACCCCCACCACGCTGGCGCTATCTGCGGCTATGAGGTTCGATGAACCCGAGGTACGGACCTTCGGCCGCCACCTCAGAGACATCCCAGGGCTCGGGTTCGCCTTCAGAAGATCGTGGCAGGGGCCAGCCGGCATAAGCATGACCAGCGTATCGACGCCCACCCGTAAGATTTTCGAGGGGCGGCCGGCGCCCGCGACGCCGCCGGATGAATCCGGTTCCAGGTCGCCCGACTACCACGCTTCCGCGCTAGCCTTGCTGCGATTTGCCGACTTGGGCATCGATGACGTGCAGGTTGTCGAGGACGAAGAGGGCGAGCCTGGGCCGCGCCGACGGCTCCGGTTGGTGCACCGCATCGCCGGGCAGGACGTCTCCTTTGACCTCGCCGAGGAGTCAGCGGGAACCCAGACATGGTTCCGGTTGATCGGCCCCGCGCTCGATGCCCTGCGCAGCGGCCGGGTCATGCTCTTCGATGAGATCGACGCGAGCCTGCATCCGAAGCTTTCGGCCCGCCTGCTGGAGTTGTTCCACGATCCGGAAACGAACCCGCTCGGAGCCCAGCTCATCTTCACCACGCACGACACTAGCCTGCTCAACTACCTCAACCGAGACGAGGTATGGCTGACAGAAAAGGGTGATGACGGAGCGACAATCCTGACCGCTCTAGCTGAGTACGGCGGCGAGCGGGTGCGACGTTCCCTGAACCTAGAGAAGGCATACCTCCAGGGACGATTCGGCGCGGTCCCGGAACTTGACCAGTTCATGCTGCGCCGCGCGCTGGACGACGCGTGATGCCTCGTAATCGAGGCAACCAGTCCGGGAGGCGATCCCTCCAACGGAAAGTCGCTATCCGTTCTCCCCCGAAGACACTCGATCTTCGGGTTGAGCCCAGGCGTGAAGGCGCCGTGCCGCTGACGCTCATATCGATGGCCGCCGACGCCCGTGGCAAGGCCATCGACGAAGAGGCCGAGATCGATGAGTTCTGGTGTGTCTTCGATGTCGAATGGCCCATCAACCACCCGAACCTCCACGACGCCCTTGATCGGGCACGCCGGAACGACATCCAGCTGGCGATATCCAACCCGTGCTTCGAGCTATGGCTGATCCTGCATTTCCAGGATCAGGACGGATGGCTGGACAACCAGCAGGCCAGCAGGATCCGGCGGCGGCTCGACGGATCAAGTGACAAGGGACTCGACCCAGCCAAGTACATGCCGCTTATCAAGGACGCAGCGAGCCGCGCCACCAGGCTCGAGGAGCGGCACCGGCGGAACGATACGCGGTTCCCGCACGACAACCCGTCGTCCAGCATGTTCCGTCTGCTGTCCGCGGTGGGGCCGACCGGCTGGGGACCGCCCTCAGTCGTCGGGGAGGGTGCGGGGTAGGGCGAGGCGGGGGTAGGCGGTGTTGTCGAAGCGGGTGATGGCGCTGATCCGCATCCCCGACAGGGTGAGGACGAACAGGCCGCTGGCGTGGGCCACGTGGCTGCGGGGATCGCGCAGGTAGGTGGCGAAGGCGGGCTGGCCGTTGGCCCGGGCCGGGATCAGCCGGTAGCGGCGGCCGTGGCGGAAGGCCACGGTGGCGAAGAAGTTCCTGGCCACGTCCCGGCCCTGGTATTCCAGGGGAACCGGGGGCATGCGCACCCAGACGTCGTCGGTCAGCAGGGCGACCAGCGCGTCCACGTCGGCGTCCTCGAAGGCCCGGACCAGGCCACGCAACAGGGCCTGCTCGGCGGCCGAGCCGGGCGGCGGGGCGGGCTGGTCGGCGGACGGCAGCTCGCGGGCCAGGGTGGCGCGGGCGCGCTTGAGCGCGCTGGTAACCGACTGCTCGGTGGTGTCGAGCAGGCCGGCTACCTCGCGGGCGGAGAAGTCCAGGACGTCGCGGAGGATCAAGGCGGCCCGCTGGCGGGGCGGCAGCAGCTGGAGCGCGGTCACGAAGGCCAGCGAGATGGCCTCGCGCGCTTCGTAGCGGGCATCGGGGTCGGCCGTGCCGTCCGATAGGGCCGCCAGCAGGGCGTCGGGATACGGCTCAAGCCAGGTGATCTCGCCCAGCCGGGTCGGCTCGGGCGGCTCGAACGTCAGCGGCGCGGCGACGACCGGGCGTCGCCGGGCCGCGCGCAGCATGTTCAGGCAGCGGCTGGTGGCGATGCGGTACAGCCAGGTGCGGATGGCGGCCCGGCCCTCGAAGCCGGCCAGGCCCTGCCAGGCGGCGGTCAGGGTTTCCTGCAGCGCGTCCTCGGCGTCCGCGACCGAGCCGAGGAGCCGGTAGCAGTGCACCTGCATCTCGTGCCGGTACGGGGCGACCAGCTGCTCGAAGGCGGCGCCGTCCCCCGACCTGGCCCGGTCGATCAGTTCCATTCCAGGCTTCACATCCGTAATGACACCGGCGGGACCCGCGACTGGGCGGTCCAAGCGCGCCCACTGCGGCGGCGGCCGGGTGTCCATACCGGTGAACCCTTCGAGTGAACCCTTCGAGGAAGGAAGCATACGATGCCGATATTCGTACTGGCCTACCACAGGAGGCCCGGCTACACCCCCACCCCGCAGACCCAGGCCGCCTGGCACGCCTGGTTCGCTGGTATGGGCGACCAGCTCGCCGACATGGGCAAGCCGGTCATCGCCCAGACCGCGCTCGGCGACTGCAGCCCGGACCGCACCGAGCTGGGCGGCTACAGCCTGATCCAGGCCGACGACCTGGCGGCGGCGGCCGCCCTGGCCAAGGGCTGCCCGCACCTGGAGCACGGGGGCGGCGTCGAGGTCGGCGAGCTGGGCGAGGTCCGGGCGGACGTGGCCGCGGCCACCTGATCCCGCTGTTGCGCGAGGCCGGCCGGGAAGCCCTCGGGACGCTGTCCCGAGGGCTTCTAGCCCTAGCTGGGGTGACCTTGGTCCCGTTCTCACTCTGAGCCGTAACAGATCCAATCCAGAGAAAGGACTTTTACTACCAGACGGGATCAAAAATGAATACTTCGCGGCGCGATTTCCTCAAATACGGACTCGCCGGGACGGCAGTGAGCGTCGCCGCGACCCGCGCCGGCACGGCGAGGGCCGCGGCGCCGGCCAGCGGGGCGGCCGGGTCCGGGCCGCCGGTGCGGCTGCGGCCGTTCCTGGAGCCGCTCCCCGTTCCCGGGGACGGCATCGTGGTGGCCACCCCGGCCGCCCCGGACGCCTACCGCTTCGCGCTGCGGGAGATCCGCCGGCGCCTGCACCCGCAGCTGCCCAAGACACCCGTCTGGGCCTATGACGACGGCTCCGGCCTCGGCGGGCAGGCGGGCTCGCTCGGCATGGCCATCGCGGCCCAGACCGGGACCCCGATCCAGGTCAGCTACACCCACCGGCTGCCCGCGCGCTACCCGTCCTGGATCCCGGTCGACACCAGGCTCACGCCGCTGGGCCGCCAGGTGCGGATGATCACGCACCTGCACGGCGGCTTCGTGGCCGCCGCCGACGACGGCAACCCGACGGTGACCCCGGACGGGTTCGGCCCGGGCGAGACCCAGAGCGTCGTGTACCCGAACCAGGCGCCGCAGCAGTCGGCCCGGCTCATGTGGTTCCACGACCATGCCATGGGCGCCACCCGGCTCAACGTGTTCGCCGGGCTGGCCGGCGCCTACATCCTGCGCGACCAGCACGACACCGGCGCCGAGCCCAACCCGCTCGGCGTTCCCGGCGGGGCGTACGAGCTCCCGCTGGTCATCCAGGACCGCCAGTTCAACCCGGACGGCACCTTCCGCTACCCGGTCAGCACGATTCCCGGCGTCACCTGGATCGGCGAGTACTTCGGGGACCACATGCTGGTCAACGGCAAGGTCTGGCCGTACCTGGAGGTCGAGCCGCGGCTGTACCGGTTCCGGGTGCTCAACGGGTGCAACGCGCGCATCATGAGCCTGGACCTGGGCGGCGCGCCGATGTGGCAGATCGGCGCCGAGGGCGGCCTGTGGGACCGGCCGGTACGGATGGAACGGCTGGTGCTCGCCTCGGCCGAGCGGGCCGACGTGATCGTCGACTTCCGCGGCTTCGAGGGCCGCTCGCTCGTCGTGCGCAACGAGACGCCGGCCGCGCCAGTGTCGACGCCCGCCCCGCCGCTGCCGACGGTGATGCAGATCCGGGTGGGCACCTCGGTGACGCACCGCGGGCCCCGGCACATCCCGCACGACCTGCCCGGCCAGGCCGCGCGGCTGCCCCGGCCGGACGTGACCAAGTACATCACCCTCAACGAGCAGGAGCCCGAGACGGAAGGCTGGTGGCTGAACCTGAACGCCGCGCACTTCGGGAAGGCGCCCGAGTACCCGCGGGTCGGGACGGTGGAGGACTGGGTCTTCGTCAACATGACCATGGACACCCACCCGATGCACACCCACCTGTTCAACCACCAGGTGATCGGCCGGGTGCCGTTCGACGCCGCGGCCTACCAGAAGAAGTACGAGGGACCCAACGGGGTCCCGGGCGGCATCGACCCGCACCCCTTCGCCACCGGCCCGATGCTGCCGCCCACCCCGGACGAGCGCGGCTTCAAGGACACGACCAAGGTCAATCCGAATACCTTCACGATCGTCCGGGGCCGGATCGAGCTGCCCGCCGGGGTGCAGGCGCCGCAATCCTACGTGTACCACTGCCACATCGTGGAGCACGAGGACAACGACATGATGCAGTCGTTCACGGTGCTCCCCCGCTGACGGCGGGCTCGAGCTGGATCGGGCCGCCGCCGCTGGAGACGGTGAGCGAGGCGCGGGCGGCCGGGTCGGTGGCGATCTGGATCAGCTCCGGGCCGCCGGCGCTGTCGGCGGTGAGCGCGTACGGGCCGCCGGGAACCCGGAGGATGGCCGGGCCGCCGTCGGTGTTCATCGTCACCGTCTTCGGGGCGGCGGAGAAAGCGACCTGGGCCGGGCCGCCGCCGGTGTCGAGGGTGGCCGTGGCGGCGGTGATCCCCTGGGCGGTCAGTGACCCGCCGGCGGTGTCGGCCCGCAGCGGGCCGGCCACGTCGTTCATGATCAGCGGGCCGCCGCCGGTGCTGACCGTGAGCGGCCCGGTGACCTGCCTGATCACGGCGGCCCCGCCGTCGGTGTTCACGCTGGTGCCGGTGGCGCCCGAGATGGCCGAGATGATCGCCGGGCCGCCCTGGGTGTCGACGGTGACATCGACGGCCGACGGCACGGTCACGGTGAAGTCGACGGAGCAGTTCACGCTGGCGCAGGCCGGGTCGCCCAGGCTGAGCTGGCCGCCGGCGACCGACTCGGCCACGGCAGGTGGACCGCCGTCCTTCGGGTCGTAGACGATCCGCTCGGTGACCTGAACCCGGCTGACCTGACCGGCCGTGACCCGGACCTGGCCGCCGTAGCTCCGCACGGTCAAGCCGGTGACCGGCTGCGGCATGGTCACGATCCTGACCGTGACCGACGTCGGCTGGGCCGGGAACCAGGGAACCCCGGCCAGGGTGATGAGGCGGGTGCCGGGGATGGCCAGCGCCGCGGCGACGACCAGGCCGGACACGCCCCAGGCGCAGCGGTGGCTCGAGCGGTGGCCGGGCCCGCCCGGGACGGCTACCGCGCGCATGGCAGGTCCACCGAGAGCAGCGTCGGCCCGCCCAGCGGGCTGGTGATGTCCAGGGTGCCGTCGACCGACTCGGCCCGCCGGGCCAGGCCGGTCAGGCCGGTGCCGCGGTCCGGGTCGGCGCCGCCGACGCCGTCGTCGGTCACGATGATGTGCAGCCGGTCGCCCGCCTGTTCCACGAATACCTCCGCCTGGGACGCCTGGGAATGCTTGGTGATGTTGGTGAGGCCCTCGGAGACCACGAAGTAGGCGACCGCCTCGATCGTGGGCGACGGCCGGCGCGGCACGTTCACGGTCAGCTTGACCGGGATCGGCATCCGCGCCGCCACCCCGGACAAGGCCGCGTCCAGGCCGCGGTCCTCGAGGACCGGCGGGTGCAGGCCGCGGATCAGGTTGCGCAGCTCGGCCAGGGCCGCCTTGGTCTCGGTGTGGGCGTCCGCGATGGCCTGGTGGGCTTCCTCGACCGTCTCGGTCTGGGCCCGGGCCATGCCCAGGTTCATGGCCAGCGAGACCAGCCGCTGCTGGGTGCCGTCGTGCAGGTTCCGTTCCAGGCGGCGCCGCTCGGCGTCGGCCGCGTCGACCGCCCCGGCCCGGGTCTGGGTCAGCCGTTCGACCCGGTGCTCGAGTTCGGCGGCCCGGCTCGGGCCCAGCAGGGCCCGGGTCACCCGGACGTCGAGGGTCGCGACCCCGGCGGTGACGAACGGCGCGGCCACCAGCAGCACCAGGCCGCCCGCGGTCACCCAGGTGTCCAGGGGCGGGCCGAAGATCAGCCGGTACCCGCCCGGCGAGGTGGACAGGCCGCGGTAGAGCAGCCCGCCCCTCGGCAGCGCCCAGGCGTAGGCATAGACCAGCGCGTACAGCAGGCCCGCCAGCCACAGGCCGAAGGCGGCGATGGCCGCCACCGCCAGCGCGGGCGCGGCCAGGAAGTGGTAGCCGAGCTGGCGCCAGGTGGAACCGGTGCGCGCCGCCGTGAGGATGCCGTCGCGGCTAAGCCCGTTCGGGAGAAAAGATTGGGGTTGTATCTCTACGCCGGCCGTGGCCAGCAGCCGGCTGCGGTGCAGCCGGGTGAGCAGCGGGGCCGCGAGGAGCGCCAGCGCCAGGACGGCCAGCAGCTGGCCGAAGAATACCAGCGCCGCCGTCGGTGAGCCGACCGCGTACCACGGGAGCGCGATGATGAGCGGCATGGCCAGCAGCGCGGGAATGCTCCCGGTCAGGTAGAGGGCCTGGCTCCAGGCTCGCGGCGACCACGGCACCCGGCGATGGCGCCGGGCCGGCGCGTCTTGGTGCGGTGCGATTGCGGTCATGACAGCCACGGTAGGCCCGTGGCGCGCGCCTGCCCATCCGGCAGGGTTCACGATCGGGGGTGGGGCTAGCTTCACCCCCGATTCGGGTTCCTGGGCCACTGCGCACCACCCCGTCCGCCCGTCATCCTGGCGACTGACTTCGAGACCGGGAGGTTCGGTGTGAACCAAGACGACGACGTGATCCGCCTGGACGGCGTGACCAAGACCTACCAGGCCAGCGCTCCGCCCGCGCTGGCGGACTTCAGCCTGGGCGTGACGGCCGGGGAGGTGGTGGCCATCATGGGTCCCTCCGGCAGCGGCAAGTCCACGCTGCTGAACCTGATCGCCGGGCTCGACCGGCCCAGCGCGGGCTCGGTCACCGTGGCCGGGCGGCGGATCGACCGGCTGAGCGAGAGCGGGCTGGCCCGGTTCCGGGCCCGGCACGTCGGGATCGTGTTCCAGTTCTTCAACCTGCTCGACGACCTGACCGTCGAGGACAACGTGCTGCTGCCCGCCCAGCTGGCCGGGGCGTCCCGGCGGACGGCGCGCGCGCGGGCGGCGGAACTGCTGGCCCAGCTGGGCATCGAGCGGCACGGCAACGACTATCCGGCCCGGCTGTCCGGCGGGCAGCGGCAGCGGGTGGCGATCGCGCGGGCCCTGGTGAACTCGCCCGAGCTGCTGCTGGCCGACGAGCCCACCGGCGCGCTCGACACCGCCACCGGGCTCCAGATCGGGCAGCTGCTGCAGCAGCTCAACGCGGCCGGGCAGACCCTGGTCCTGGTCACCCACGACCCGGCCCTGGCGGACCGGTACGCGGCCCGCACCATCGCGATCGTGGACGGCCGGCTGGCCGGGGCGGGGGTGACGGCATGAGCTGGCCCGCTAAAAGCTGGCTCGGCTCGGTCCGCACCGCCTCGGGCGGGATGCGGCGGCACGCGGTCCAGGTGATCGCGATCGGGCTGGTGGTGCTGGTCTCCACCGCCTCGGCCACGCTCGGGCTGGCGCTGCTGGCGGCCGGTCACGGGCCGTTCAAGCACGCGTTCGGCGCCCAGGACGGCGCGGACGTGACCGTCACCGTGAACACCGCGCAGGCCAGCCCGGCGGCGCTCGCCGCCACCCGCGACCTGACCGGGGTCACCGCGGCGGCCGGGCCATTCGCCACCGCGACGGTGCGGAGCCAGTGGAACGGCCAGCCGTTCGGTCAGCTGACCTTGGCCGGACGGTCAACGGCGGGCGGGCCGGTCGACGACGTGGTGCTGAACGCCGGGCACTGGCCGGACGGGCCCGGCCAGGTGGTGCTTGACGGCAGCGCAGGCGGCGGGGGCCCCGCGCTCGGCAGCACCATCGCCGTCACCGGCGGGCCCGGCCATCGGTCGCTCACGGTGGTCGGCTTCGGGAACTCGATCACCAGCACGGCCGACGGCTGGGTGACGCCGGGCGAGATCGGCCGCCTGCGGACGTCGGGCGTGCCGCCGAGCGCGGAGGTGCTGTACCGGTTCACCCACGCGGCCACCGACGGGGAGATCCGCGCGGACGTGGCCGAGATAACCACCGCCCTACCGCCGAACGCGGTGACCGGCGCCGCGTCCTGGCTGGCGGCGGAGAACTCGGCGGCGGCCAACGGGGCCGTCATGGAACCCTTCGTGATCGCGTTCGCGCTGATCGGGCTGGCCATGGCGGTGCTCATCGTGGGCAACGTGGTCAGCGGCGCGGTGGTCGCCGGGTACCAGCGGATCGGGGTGCTGAAGAGCGTCGGGCTGACCCCGGCCCAGGTCGTGCTGGCCTACCTGAGCCGGGTCGGCTGGCCCGCCCTGGCCGGCTGCGTGGCCGGGGTGGTCGTCGGCAACGTGCTCGCGGTCCCGGTGCTGAAGGGCTCGGCCGGCGCCTACGGCGTGGGCAGCCAGCAGGTGCCGTGGTGGGCGTCGGTGCTGGCTCCGGCCGCGATGTTCGCCTTGGTGCTGCTGGCCGGGTTCGGTCCCGCGCTGCGGGCCGGGCGGCTGTCGGCCGCGCAGGCGATCGCGGCCGGGCGCGCGCCCCGGACGGGGCACGGGTACGCCGCGCACCGGCTCGTCTCGGGGCTGCGGCTGCCGCGGCCGCTCGGCCTCGGGCTGGCGGCGCCGTTCGCCCGCCCGGCTCGCACCTTGGTGACGCTGGCCGCCATCGCGTTCGGCGCCACCGCGGTGATCTTCGCGGTCGGCCTGCACGCTTCGCTGGCCCGGGCCGCGGCCAGCCAGGAGCACACGGCCACGATCGGTGTGTACGTCGAGCAGTCCGGTCCCGCGGGGGGCCGTGGCGACGGGCCGCCGCCGGTGCCCAGCGCGGCCCAGGACGCGGCGGCGCTGGCCGCGCTGCGGGCCCAGCCGGGCACGCGGCACGCCGTGGCGCACTACGAAAACCAGGTCAAGGTGCCGGGTATCGCGGCGAACGTCAACGCCCAGGCGTTCGGCGGTGACGCGGCCTGGACCGGGTTCGGGATCATCGCCGGGCACTGGTACGACGCGCCAGGCGAGGTGGACGTCAACACCGCGTTCCTGACCGCCAGCGGCCTGGCCGTGGGCGATACCGCCACGGTGGATACCGGTACGGGTCCGGTGACGCGGGTGCGGATCGTGGGCGAGGTGTTCCACCCGAGTTCTGAGCCGGTGCTGTACGGTTCGGCCGGGACGCTGCCTGGCCTGGCCACTCCGGCCAACCTGCAGGACTACGAGGTGGGGCTGCGGCCAGGTTTCAGCGCCGGGTCGTATGTCCAGGCGGTCAACCGCACCCTGGGCCCGGATAACCCGTGGCAGGCCACCACCCAGCACGACGGCGGGCAGTTCTACACGATCGCCAGCGACCTGGTCGGGCTGCTCGCGCTGATGGTCGCGATCGCGGCCGGGCTCGGCGTGCTCAACACGGTGCTGATGATCACCCGGGACCGGGTGCGCGACCTGGGCGTGTTCAAGGCGCTCGGCATGCGGCCGGGGCAGGTGCTGGTCATGGTCGGGGGCTGGATCGTGGTGCCCGCGGTGGTAGCCGCGGCGATCGCGGCGCCGGCGGCGGTGGCGCTTAATTCCGCTACCGTGCGGGCGATGGCCGGGACCGCCCATACCGGCATCCCGGCCAGCTTCACCCAGGTATTCCCGCCGTCCCGGCTGGCGCTGCTGTCCCTGGCGGCGGTGCTCATCGCGGCGGCCGGGGCGCTGCTGCCCGCCATCTGGGCGGCCCGGGGCCGCCCGGCCACCGCCCTGCACGCCGAGTGAACGGGGCGTAGCGTGTCATCCGTGACGTCGTTGCCCGGCCAGCGCGTGGTGATCGCCGAGGATTCGGTGCTGCTGCTGGCCGGGCTGACCAAGCTGCTGGAGAGCGCCGGGTTCGAGGTGGCGGCGACCGCCGGGGACGCGGACGGCCTGCTGGCCGCGGTCGAGCGGGAACGACCCGACGTGGTCATCGCCGACGTGCGGATGCCGCCCACCCACACCGACGAGGGCATCAGGGCCGCGCTGGTCATCCGCAGCCAGTGGCCGGACATCGCGATCCTGGTGCTCTCGCAGTACGTCGAGGAGCGCTACGCGGCCGACCTGCTGTCGGCCAACACCCGCAGCGTCGGCTACCTGCTCAAGGACCGGGTGGCGGACGTGGCCGAGTTCCTCGACGCGCTGCGCCGGGTGGCCGCGGGCGGCACCGCGCTCGACCCGGAGGTGGTGGCGCAACTGCTGGTGCGCCGGGGCGGCGACCAGGGCCCGCTCAGCGATCTGACCGAACGGGAACGGCACGTGCTGGCGCTGATGGCCGAGGGCCACTCCAACGCGGAGATCGGAGCGGCCCTGGTGATCACCGACAGCGCGGTGAGCAAGCACATCAACTCGATATTCGCCAAGCTCGGGCTGTACCCGGGGGACGCGGGCCACCGGCGGGTGCTCGCCGTGCTGCGCTACCTCGGGGCCGGGCCTGGTACCCCGGCGGGTTCCTGAGGGCGGGGGGCGACGCGGAGCATCGCGGTCCTGGGCGCTTCCGGGAGGACCGGCCGCTCGACCGGCACCGTGGGCTGGTCGGACGGCGGCACGAGGGGCAGCGCGGGCCGCTCGTCGGGCAGCGCGGGCCGCTCGTCGGGCCGGGTGGGCTGCTCGGCGCGCGCGGCGGCGAGGGCGGCCTGCTCGACCTCGATGAAGGACTCGGTGCGCAGCCTCGCCTCGTAGGCCTGCTTGCCGCCGCGGACGCCGAACAGCCGCTTGCTCCACACCAGGTACACGACCAGCAGCAGGTTGATCATGAGCGCGCCGACCCGCAGCCAGGTGACCTTCACGGTCAGGTCGTAGGCCTCGTAGGGCAGGAAGACCGAGGTCGCCACCATGGCGAAGTACTCGCCCCAGCGCTGGCCAAGCCAGAGCCCGACCCCCTCCGCCAGCTCGATGAGGGCGTAGCTGACCAGGCCGATGGCCAGGTAGGTGAGGGTCCGGGGGTCGAGGGTGAACGAGTGCTGGATCAGCCCGATCAGCTTGGAGTGGTCGAAGTTGAAGCCGAGGTCCTGATACAGCTCGCGGATGGCGGGCACGTCGTGGTTGAACGCCTGCTGGATGTGGCCCCGGTCGTACTTGAACCGCCACACCCCGTAGGCCGCGGCGGCGAAGACCGCGAAGCGGATGAACCGCTCGACCGCGAACATCCGCAGGATCAACTCGTCGCGCAGCGCCTTGCCGCGGCGCAGGATCGGCGCGGCGGCGGCCGGACCGCGACTGTGCTCGCGGCCGGCCTGCCCCTCGGTCACGAACGTCCCGCATCGCAGGCACCGCCAGGCGATCCCGCTCGCGGTCGGCGCCATCAGCCGGTCCTTCAGGTCTGGCTCGTCTGGTTCGTAGGTCACGTGTCCGTTACGGGCACAGCCGAACAGGCTCCATTCCACAACCCGCTCCTTATCGTCCGACTCGTCTGCCGTGGCCAACTCCGCCCGTTCAGAGAGATCCCTGAGCGTTCAGATACACCCGATGCCGCGCGGCGGTGTATCTGGCCGTCTACTTCTTCCGGTACCACGCGCTCGGGTCAGGGCGGGCTTACGGACAAGTGGCACGCTCACCTCGCCAGCGCCCTGACCGCCTATGGCCGCGAGGTGCGCGTCGCGGGCGAGGGCATCACGGTCCTGCCCTGGGCCACGCTCGAGGAAGGCTAACGGCCCACCTGGGACGGCCGAAGTCCCGCAGCTAGCGGCTGCGGGTAGCCGCGAGGCTGCTTCTGGTTTTGTTGTGACAATTGGTGCTAGCGGTGCGAGCTGCCGTCGGCACGATGTGAATCTGTCCCGCTCACACGGGCTATTGCAGGATCTTGGTGTCCCGCGTTCGTGTCGCGGCGGCGTCACCGGTGTGACGCACGGGTCCCGCTGGTCCCCGGCGGCCCGTGATGCGCCGTCCCGCCCCGCACCGCCCCCGATAGCGCGGTTGATCCGGGTTGTGCGGTTGATCTGGTGCGCTATGTGAGCGTTCCGCAATAACGTGTGCCTGCGGTGTGTCGCCGGTGCCGGGTGTGGCATGATCCCCGGTCCCGCGGCCGGGCGGGTCATCTCCTGCCCCTGCCGTCACCCGGGTGGCAGGCCCGGCCGGGATCTTGTGGCATGGGTGCGGCTTTCCGCCGTGGGCGCCCGGGTCGCGGTGCGGGTGGTGCCGGCGGGGCGCCTGATCGCGGTCCGGCTTCCGGGGGCGGGCTGCTGGACCACGGCAATGCTCCATCGTCGTGGTCCTGAGTGCGCGTCGAAATATAACCCGATGTCTTGATGTGAGCTGGCTTCGATTCCTTCATGATTACTGGCGGCCCGGCTGCGCCTCGGGCAGCGTTTTTCATGATCGCGAAGGCTTTTATATCATTTTCCGTAGTAGATCCTTCGCGATCATGAAATACCTGCTCAGGAACCTGTGA
>JBEKJP010000015.1:0-77511 GCA_050011155.1 Streptosporangiaceae bacterium | reverse complement strand
CCAAACCGCATTAGCAGTGCGGCGCCATAGACCGGACTAGGCGAATCCTCCACCCGCACACTACCGTGCGGTGGGCCATAGCGTACCGGCACAGAGCCGGGCCAGGCAAAGCATCCACGCCGGAAGGGTCAGCGGACCTCGATGATCTCGTAGTCGCCGCGCTGGAACGCCTCCCGCATCTGCCGCTTGGAGAACTTGCCCACGCTCGTCTTGGGCACTTCGGCGATGAAGCACCAGCGCTCGGGAACTTGCCAGCGCGGGATCTGCTCGGCCAGGAAGGCCCGCAGCTTGTCGGCCGCCACGTCGGCCCCGGAGCGCAGCACCACAGCCGCGAGCGGGCGCTCCCCCCACTTCTCGTCGGGGACGCCGAACACCGCGGCCTCGGCCACGTCCGGGTGGGCCATCAGGATATTCTCGAGTTCCATCGAGGAGATCCACTCGCCGCCGGACTTGATCACGTCCTTGGACCGGTCGGTCAGCCGGATGAAGCCGTGCTCGTCCAGCGTCCCGACGTCGCCGGTGCGCAGCCAGCCGTCGTGGAACTTGGCCGGGTCGTCGTCCTTGTAGTAGGAGCCGGTGATCCAGGGGCCGCGGACCTCGATCTCGCCGACTGCCTCGCCGTCGCTCGGCAGCAGCGCGCCGCCGTCCCCGGACAGCCGGCCCTCCACCGTGCAGAACAGCCGGCCCTGACTGTCCCGGTAGGACCATTCCTGTTCCTCGCTAAGGCCGGGCGGCGGATTGGCCACGCTGGCCAGCGGCGAGGTCTCGGTCATGCCCCAGGCCTGAAGGATCCGCACGCCGAACTCGTTGCCGAAGTTGTACTGGAGGGCGTGCGGGACCGCGGAGCCGCCGCACAGCACCACCCGCAACGAGGACAGGTCGCCGCCCTCGGCCCGCATGTGGGTGAGCACGCCCGCCCAGATCGTGGGCACCCCGCCGGCCACCGTCACCTTCTCCTCGCCGATGAGCCGGACCAGCGTGGGCGGCGACAGGTCCTTGTCCGGCATGATCAGGGCGGCGCCGGAGATCACGCTGGCGTAGGCCAGGCCCCACGCGTTGGCGTGGAACATCGGCACCACGGGCAGCACCCGGTCCCGCTCGGAGAGGCCGAAGGCGTTCCCGAGGCAGACGCCCAGCGAGTGCAGGTAGGCGGACCGGTGGCTGTAGACGATGCCCTTCGGGTTCCCGGTGGTCCCGCTGGTGTAGCACATGGCCGCGGCCGAGGTCTCGTCCAGTTCGGGCCAGTCGAACGAGCCGGGCTGGGCGGCGAGCAGGTCCTCGTAGCTGTGCACGGTCACGCCGGTGAGCTGGTCGGTCCCCGGCGTCTCGCTCAGCGGACCGCCGGTCACGATCACGTGCTTGACGGTGGGCGCCTGCGGCAGGATCTCAGCCAGCCTGGAGACCAGCGACGCGTCCACGATGATGGCGTAGTCCTCGGCGTGGGTGGCGATGTAGCCGACTTCGTTCGTCGCGAGCCTGATGTTCAGCGTGTGCAGGACCGCGCCCATGGAAGGGATGGCCAGGTACGCCTCGAGGTGCTCGGCGTTGTTCCACATGAACGTGCCGACCCGCTGGTCGGCGTCGACCCCGAGTTCGCGCAGGGCGTTGGCCAACTGGGCGGCCCGGCGGCCGGCTTCGGCGTAGGTGCGGCGCCTGGTCCCGTCTCCGGTCCAGGTGACAACCTCCCGGTCGCCGAAAACGGACGTTCCGTACCGCATGATCGATGCGATCGTCAGCGGCACTTCCATCATCGTGCTCCGCACCGAGCCACCTCCTCCGGGCGCCTGACCTGCATACCTGATAGTGCCATGAGTCAGGTACCCGGCAGTAGACCCGCTCCCCCGATCGCCGGCCCCAGCGTCGCGGCCAGGACGATGCGCGGCACGAGCGATAATCGCGGATAAAGCCCAGGAATCTTTTCCCAGCTCAGCGTCAATACGCAGCCTGGCCACCGCGCGCGACACCGTGCTTTTCACCGTGCCCAGGCTGATGCCCAGCGTGGCGGCTATTTCCGATTCGGTCATATCCTCGAAATACCGGAGCATGACGGCGGCCCGCATCCGCTGCGGCAGCCGGTCGAGGGCACGCCGGACGACCTCGGCCATATCGCTGTCCCAGGCGTGATCGGCTACGACCTGATCCGGCACTTCATCGGTCGGGTATTCCTCGAGCCGGCGGCGGCGCCACCACGATATGTGCGTATTGACCATCGCGCGCCGCACGTACGCGTCGAGCGCGGCCCGGTCGTTGATCTTGCTCCACGACCGGTACGTCTTGACCAGGGCCGCCTGGAGAAGATCCTCGGCGTCGGCCCGGTTCCCGGTGAGCATGATCGCCATTCGCAGCAGGGCGGTACTCCGCGTGAGAACATACTCACAAAACGCGGCATCATCATCGCTGGCTCGCGATTCGTCGTGCCGGCCGGCGCAGCTCATGCTGACTACCTTACTTAAGGTAGTGGCGATCACTACACTCCGTACTCGTTGTGGCGTGGCCTGGCGGGTCTGGCTATCCACCGGGGATGTATCTGTATGTCCCCGGCCAGGAAGCTGGGCGAATGACTTGACGTGACCAGCCGGCACCAAGCAGGGTCATATGAAGGCCTATGCAATCCCACGGAGGGCAAGTGCGGCATTTGGCTGACATTCCCCGTTGGTGCGACGATGTCATGGACTCAGCCGGTCCGACCCGATTCGCGCGTAGATCGCTGCTCAAGGCAGCGGTTTTGGGCCTGCGCGACGAAACAGACATTACCGGCATAACGCAGGGATTGGACAACGGCGCAGCCGCGGGCAGGTCTCTCATGTACACGATTACCGGAAGAATCCTCGACGTCAGCCCGCACATTGTGGTTTTGCTCACCGAGCGCGGTGAAGAACGTTTTCCGCTCTCCGCTTCGGCCGAGGCGTGGCGCGGCGGCCCGGTTTCCCCGGCCGCGCTCAGGCAAGGCGATCACGCAATTGTCCGCCGACGGCAGGCCGGCGGTCCTGTCGTCGACCGGATCTGGGCCGAGATCGGCCGGGTCACCGGGACGATCGTCGAGCACGAGGAGCCGGCCAGCCTGCTGGTCGACGAGGGGCCGGCCAAGGGCCGCCGGATCGTGCTGATCGGCCCCGGGGCAGCCGGCCGGATCCAGGTCCGCTTCCCCAAGCTCGAGCCCGGCTACCTGATCGATGTGATCGGCCTGAAGCACGACGGCTACCTGCAGGCGCTGATCCCGGCCACGTCCCAGCCGCCCTACCGGGCCGGCCATCCGCCGGCCGCGCCTATGGTCAGCGGCCATGTGCCGGACCCGGCCAGCGGCATCGCGGTCTGGCACGAGCCCGGGGAGGAGCCGCAGGACCTGCTCGGCCTGGCCTACCCGGCCCTGGATCCGGAGACCAGCTGCGAGGACACCGGCTCCGGGCCGTCCGCGTCCTCCGGTGACCGGCACGGAGTCGAGGAGTACGCGGTGGATCCGCGCGCTACCGGCCCGGGCTGCGTCCGGCTCCCCTACCTGTCAGTGGGAAGCCAGGTCAAGCTGCGGAACGACTGCGCCGAACGCACCAGGATCGTCCCCGTCACCAGCTGCGGGGCGACCGCCCGGCTGTTCTGCGACCGCTGTGTCACCTGCGGGACCTCGCGGAAGGGCCGGATCGCGGACCTCACCATGGCCACGTTCGTCGAGCTCGGCGGGGAACTGGAAGTCGGCTGCTTCAACGCCACCATGACGATCGGCGGCTGAGGCATGCTCATGCTCACCGCCATCCGCGAGGTCCAGCTGCCGTTGCTGGCCGCTGTGCTGCTCGGCGCGTGCGCGGCCAAGATCTGGAAGGCGCGGCGTCCGCGCGCCGACGCCGGCCACAGCGACCCCTCGGCGCTGTTCCCAGCGCACCTGCGGCGCCCGATCATGGCCCTGGTGTTCGCCGCCGAGCTCAGCCTCGGCCTCGGCCTGATCGGCACGGCCCTGTGCGTGCCGGGCACCGGCCTGACCGATACGAAGCTGGCGCTGCCCGCGACGGTGGCACGGGCTGGGACCGCGCTGTTCTTCCTGGTCTCGGCCGGGGCCCTCAACGAGATGAGGCAGCGCCGCCCGGACGCGGGCTGCGGCTGCTTCGGCGAGCTCAGCGGCACCCCGATCGGGCTGCGCACGATTGCCCGGGCCGGCCTGCTGTGCGTGTCCGCCGTCGCCACCTTCGGGCTGCCGCCGCTGCGGATGCCGTCCTCGTCCACCGTGGCCGGGCTCTGGCTCGCGGTGCTGGCCTTCGAGCTGTCCCTGCTCGCCTTCCTGTCCCCCGAGCTCGGCGAGATCATGGTCAGGCTCGGCTACTCCGAGCCGTGCGAGGTGCGGCGGATGCCGGTCGGGCACACCATGAGCGCCCTGCACGCCAGCGCGCAGTGGCGTAAGTACGCGGGCCAGGTCTCCGCCGGCGCGCCGTCCGACGTCTGGCGCGAGGGATGCTGGCGGTTCGTGGTCTACCCGGGCTACGCCCGGGGCCGCCAAGTCGACATCGTCTTCGCCGTCTACCTGCAGAATCGTCGGCCCGCGATCCGCGCCGCCGTCCTCGACGCGGACACCGACGAGGTCCTCGGCCGAGCCGGCACCCGCGAGTCTGCCCCTATCTAGGGGACCCTAGTTTTTAAGCTAGACAACCCAATATTCGTATAGAGCTACCTAGGCTGCGCTTGGGCTCAACGGGCGGCTTTCCCGATCGTGACGAGGCGCTACACCGGCTGGGAGCGCAGGAACTTGCCGAAGTGGGGAACGGTGAAGGCGATCAGGCCGCGCTCGGAGCTGTAGATGAGGCCCTTCTTGATCAGCCCGTCCCGGGCGGGCGAGAGGCTGGACGGCTTGCGCCCGAGTTCGTCGGCGACGACCGAGGTCAGCACCGGGTCGTCCCCGGTGGCGGCCATCGCCCGCATGTACTGACGCTCGGCCAGCGTGGCCCGCTCGTACCGGCTGCCGAAGAAGCCGACGGCCAGTTCGCCCTCCGCCTCCGGCGCGGCCACGCTGACGTCGGCGCCCGTCACCGGGCTGGCCGCGGCCACGTCCCAGGTCACCTTGCCGTAGGCCTGGACGAAGTAGGGATAGCCGTCGGCGGCCGCGTACAGCGCGTCCAGGGCGTCGGTGGTGAAGGTGACGCCTTCGCGCTCGGCCGGGGCGATCAGCGCCAGGTCGGCCGCCTCCCGGTCCAGACGGTCGATCCGCGCGTACCTGAACAGGCGCTCGGAGTAGCTCTTGCTCGCCGACAGCACGGCCGGCAGGTGCGGCAGGCCGGCCCCGACCACGATGAGCGGGCCGCCGGTCTGCGACAGCTCGTGGCAGGCGGCGCACAGGGCGGACACGTCCGGGGTGGGGATGTCCTGCATCTCGTCGACGAACAGGGCGATCCCGACGCCGAGGTCACCCGCCACCGAGGCGGCCTCGGTGAACAGTTCGGTCAGGTCCACCTCGAGGTCGCCGGAATCGGCCCGGCCGCGCTGGGTCGGAGCGTCGATGCCGAGCGTGACCGTGACCGAGGTCCCCTTGGGCAGCTTGGGGTCGCGCTGGGCGAAGGCCTTGAGCACCCCGAGGAAGTACTCCACCCGGTCCGGGGCACGGTGCCTGGGCGCGAGTTCCCGCACGGCCATGTGCAGCGCGCCCGCGACCGGCCGCCGGATCGACTGGTCCGGCCTGGCCTCGATCTTGCCGGTGCCCCACAGCCGCTGCAGGGCCATCGACCGGAACGTGTTCAGCAGCACCGTCTTGCCGACCCCGCGGAGCCCGGTGAGCACCATGCTCCGCTCCGGCCTGCCCCGGGCGATCCGCTCGAGCACCACCTCGAACTGGCTGATCTCCCGGTCGCGCCCGGTGAGCTCGGGCGGACGCTGCCCCGCGCCGGGGGCATAGGGATTGCGCACCGGATCCATGGCATCGGACTCTATGGCCTGATCTAGCTCACACCCTAGATTTGCCTAGAAAGCCCTACCGGCGTGTCGCCCTCCGGGGGTAAAAGCATCAAAAGCAAGGGCGCCAGCGGCAACGGCGTCAGTGATCCCGGGGCTTGTTGATCCGGGCCAGGAAGGCGTTGTACGCGGCCAGGTGCTCGTCATCCTCATCGACCGAATCCGCCGTCCGCGACCGGGTAGGCGCCACCCGTTCGGCGGAATTATTGGTTTCTTCGGGGTGGGAGCTGACCAGGGTGGCGAAGTTCGAGCGGCGGGCGGACTCGAGCCAGCCCAGGCCGCCGTCGACCTGCTTCTCCCGGCTCCAGGCGAAGAACACCGCCATCACCAGGACGAACATGATCCCGGCGCCGCCCACCCACATCACCGCGCCGCCGATGTGGACGTCGGTGAGGGGAGCCGGCGCCCACCCCGGGCGATCGTCGGCCAGGCCGGGGAACGGGTTTCCGCCTTCCGAGCCGAGGGCCAGCCCGGTGAACGCGTCCACCGGCATGGCGATGAAGAGCATGAAGATCCGCGACGGGTAGGAGACCTTCCACCGGATCGGCTCCCGGCCCACCAGCGGCAGGAAGTACAGGTAGCCGGAGATCAGGTAGAGCGCGTGCTCGCCGTCGTGCACCCCGCCGTTGGTCTCCACCAGGTTCATGAACCCGGTGAGGTGCGTGCCGACGATGACCCCGACGTAGAGCGCGACCCCGAACGGCGGCCAGGTGATCGCGGCCAGGACCCGGGAGCGCAGCACCTTCTTGGACCAGGTGTGCAGCGGGTTCCGGCTGGCGTGCAGCAGCAGCGTGGCCGGCTGGCCCAGCACGAGCAGCGGCGGCGCGACCATGAGGAGCAGCAGGTGCTGCACCATGTGGTCGTAGAACAGTACGTCGTCGTAGCGGCCGATGCCGCTCTGGGTGGCGATGACGACGACGGCCAGGCCGCCCAGGAACAGCGCGGTCCGGTAGGCCGGCCACGGCCGGGCCGGATGACGCCGCCGCACCCGCAGCGCGCCCCAGAGATACAGGCCCGCCGCCACCACGACGAAGCCCGTGACCACCGGCGCGAACTGCCACCGGGTCACGACCTCGGCCACGGTGAATGGGGGCAGTTCCATGCCGCCGAGACTACCCGCCCGAGGTCAGCCCCGAGCGTGCGCCCTTACTTGCCTGCCGTGCAGGCCCGGTCGACCGCCTGACCGGTCTTGGCGCTGGCCACGCTGCCCGCCACGGCCTGAGTAACAGCCGCACCGAGCTGGATGTACGCGGTATCGGCCTCGAGCTGGAAGGCATCGGCGTGGACGGTAGTCCAGTCAGGACCGGTGAACCACTGGCTGAGCTGGCTGGCGGTGTCGGCCTTGATCCGGCTGTAGTACTCGCCGCGCAGGCTGGACCACGTCTGGCAGATCGTCCGGGCCAGGTCGCCGTCCTTGGTGGCCGGGAAGTGGGCCAGCTTCAGCGGCGCGCCGGACGACCCGGTCGACTGGGCCGTGGCTGTAGCTGTGGCTGTGCTGCCGACCGACGAGAGCCCGGACGAACTGTTGCCGCACCCGGCCGCCAGCAGGACGCAACCCGCGCCAGCCAGGCCAGCGGCGACCGTCCGCATTCGTCCCGTCAACATCATCCGGCTCATCTCCTCCGACGGCAGGCCAGGATTGGTGCTGACGGTACGCGCTGCGGGCAGCCGGAGTTTTACCCGCCGGCCAGGTGTGTCCGATCTGTGTCTTTTCCGGCGCGGAGACGCCTCGCCACTGGGCGAGGTCGAGCGGAGGGCGTGGGATTCGAACCCACGGTGACGTTGCCGCCACAATGGTTTTCAAGACCATCGCCATCGGCCACTAGGCGAGCCCTCCTGGTTGGCCAACAGCCTACGGTAACTCCAGGCGGGACGTCACCCACCGCGACGGCGCGACCAGGCCAGCCCGTCGCCGACCACGGCGGCCAGCGACAGGTACGCCTCGGCGGTGTCGCTGCCGAGCAGTTCGAGCTCGATCTCCGCCCCTTCCTCCAGGTGCGGGTCGTAGGGGATACGGGTCACGGCGCGGCAGCGGGCGGCGAAGTGGTGCTCCAGCCGGTCGATGTCGACGGTGCTCTTGCTCTTGGGCCGGATCGCCGACAGCACCACTACCCCGTTCCGCACCAGGTCGCCGCAGCCGTGCGCCTCCAGCCAGTCCAAGGTGGCGCTGGCGCTCCTGGCCCCGTCCACCGACGGCGAGCTGACCAGGATGATCTGGTCGGCCAGGGCCAGGACGCCGGACATGGCCGAGTGCAGCAGGCCGGTGCCGCAGTCGGTAATGCAGATCGAGTAGAAGTGCTCGAGCACCTGCGCGATGTCCGAGTAGTCCTCGGCGCCGAACGCCACCGACACCGCCGGATCCCGGTCGGACGCGAGCACTTCCAGCCGGCTGGGCGCCTGCGAGGTGAAGGCACGCACGTCGGCGTAGCGGCCGACCTGACCCCGTTCGTTCAAAAGGTCTCTGATGGTGGCCGCCGTCTCGAGCCGCACCTTGTCCGACAGCGTGCCGCGGTCGGGGTTCGCGTCGACCGCGATCACCCGGTCGCCGCGCAGCGTGGCGAGTGTGGCACCCAGCCCAACCGCGGTCGTCGTCTTGCCCACGCCGCCCTTGAGGCTGAGCACCGCGACCCGGTGATGACCGTCCGCGACCGGCGTCCTGACCCGGTTGATGAGGTCGCGGCGGCGCATCTCGGCGGCCGACTCGCCGAACCGCAGCAGCCCGCCGGTGGCCCGGTAGACGCTGCGCCGCCAGCCCGAGCCGGGCGCTGCCCGCTTGCCGTGCAGCAGCGACTCGCTGGTCAGGCTGTCGGACGTCTCCCGCGTGTACTCCGGCTCCGGGCCAACAGGCTCCGGGCCAACAGGCTCCGGGCCAACAGGCTCCGGGGCGTAGGGCAGCGGGTCGAGTGCGGCCTGCCCGTCTTCGTGCCACGCCGAGCCCTCGTGCCACACCGAGCCCTCGTGCCACGCCAGCTCCTCATCCGGCGGCAGGAGCGCCACCGGCGCCGGGATCACCTGCAAGGGAGCCGCGGGCGCGACCGGTTCCGGCTCTACGTCCAGCTCAGCCGGAGTCAGCTCAGGTGCACGGAATCCCGCAAGCGGGAACGCGAGCTCGTCCGAGTCCGGCAGCTGCTCCATCGGCGGCACCAGCGTCGCCTCCGGCCGCGGCGGCGGCTCTCCCCCGTAGCCCGGATCCTCGGCGAAGCCCAGCTCACGCGCGTAGCTTATGCCGGGCGCGTAGGTCAGGTCACGTTCGTAGCCAGCTTCGAGCGCGTAGCCGGGTCCCGCCGGATAGCCCGGCTGTCCCGGTCCGGGCCGACGCGGCGGCCCGGACTCTCCGGCGTAGTCGAACTCGTAAGGCTCGTCCGGCGCGACCGGCTCCACCCGGTTATCCCAGCCGGTCCAGCCGCGGAAGGCCGGGAAGTCCTCATCGTCCTGCGAGCTGGCGGACGAACGCGGATAGCCGTGCGTATCTTCGCCGGAGACCTGCGGCGTATCGTTGTTCATCGGTTCGGTTCGTCTCTCTGGGTCCTCATGGTGGGATGCATGCGGGCCGGGTTCGTTCATCTCTTTGAGCGTAAGCCAAATAACGCGTTTTCGATACCCAGCGCACTGGAGTGGTTGCTCTCAGTTGCCGTCTCTCGTCTCTCGGCTAGCACGAGTCACCGCGCCAGACCACCAGAAGGAGAGAGAATGCACGCCATCGTCATCACCGAACCGGGCGAACCCGAGGTCTTGCGCTGGCTCGAGGTGCCCGACCCGGTTCCGGGACCCGGCGAGGTGGTCATCGACATCTCCGCCAGCGGCGTCAACCGCGCGGACCTGATGCAGCGGCAGGGCCTGTACCCGCCGCCGCCGGGCGCGCCGCCGTACCCGGGCCTGGAGTGCGCGGGCCGGATCCGCGCCGTCGGCGACGGCGTCGCGGACTGGCGCCCGGGTGACGAAGTGTGCGCGCTGCTGGCCGGGGGCGGTTACGCCGAGCAGGTCGTGGTGCCCGCCGGGCAGGTGCTGCCGCTGCCGCCGAAGGTCAGCCTGATCACGGCGGCGTCCTTCCCCGAGACGGCGTGCACGGTGTACTCCAACGTCTTCCAGCTGGCTGCCCTCCAAGCCGGCGAGACCCTGCTGGTGCACGGCGGCAGCAGCGGCATCGGCACGATGGCGATCCAATTGGGCAAGGCGTTCGGCGCCCGGGTGGCCTGCACCGCCGGTTCGGCGCAGAAGCTGGACCGGTGCCGCGAGCTCGGCGCCGACATCGCCATCAACTACCGGGAGGAAGATTTCGTCGCGGCCCTGCACGACGCCACCGGCGGCGCGGGCGCCGACGTGATCCTCGACATCATGGGCGCCAGCTACCTGGCCCGTAACCTGGCCGCGCTGGCCACCGGCGGGCGGCTGGTCATCATCGGACGGCAGGGCGGCAGCCGGGCCGAGCTCGACCTGGGCGTGCTGCAGGGCAAGCGGGCCAGCGTGTACGCGACCACGCTGCGCGCCCGCCCGGCCGGGCAGAAGGCCGAGGTAGTGGCGGCCGTCCGCGACCACGTGTGGCCGCTCATCGGGACCGGGCAGGTCCAGGCGGTCATCGACCGGGAACTGCCGATGACGCAGGCGCCCGCGGCCCACCGGGCCATGACGGCCAGCGAGCACATCGGCAAGATCTTGCTCGTGCGGGAATGATACGGGCGGCCCGGGCAGCGGTGCGGATCGGACAGACTAGGGGAATGAGCGACGGGATGAACCCACCGGCAGAAGAACAGCCCCAGGTCCTCGTGGTAGGCCCGGACGGGATCACGATGGGGAGCCCCGAGCAGGGGCAGGAGGAAGGCGTCAGCCGCGAGCGCCCGGTGACCGAGATGGTCGAGCAGCCGGCCAAGGTCATGCGGATCGGCAACATGGTCAGGCAGTTGCTCGAGGAGGTCCGCGCGGCGCCGCTGGACGAGAAGAGCCGGGCCCGGCTCAAGGAGATCCACCAGAACTCGGTCAAGGAGCTCGAGGACGGGCTGGCGCCCGAGCTCGTGGACGAGCTCGAGCGGCTGTCGCTGCCGTTCACCGAGGAGGACCTGCCGAGCGAGGCCGAGCTGCGGATCGCCCAGGCGCAGCTGGTGGGCTGGCTGGAAGGGCTGTTCCACGGCATCCAGACCACGCTGTTCGCCCAGCAGATGGCGGCCCGCGCCCAGCTCGAGCAGATGCGCCGCGCCCTACCGCCCGGGATGATCCCCCCGGACCAGCAGGAAGGGCCGCCGCAGCGTCCCGGCTCAAGCCCGTACCTCTAAAACCCTTAAAACCTTAATACCGAACGGCCCTGGCTCGACTACGGCCGACCGAACCTCAGCCGTCCCAGCCAGGCGGCGGCCTCAGCGAATTCCCCGTCCGAGGTCCCCTGCCTGACCTGGGTGGCGCTGCCGTCGCAGCGGGCGTAGCTGCCGAGGAAGCGCACGTCGCGGCAAACCCGGCGCAGGCCCATCAGCGCCTCGCCCACCCGGGCATCGTCGACGTGCCCCTCGCAGTCGATGAAGAAGTAGTACTGGCCGAGCCGGTCGCCGGTCGGCCGCGACTGGATCGTGGTGAGGTTGATGCCCCGCACCGCGAACTCGGTGAGGATCTCCAGCAGCGCGCCCGGGTGGTCTTCGATCAGGAACGCGGCCAGCGACGTGCGGTCCGCGCCGGTGCGCGCGGGCAGCGGGCGGGGCGGGGACACCACCACGAACCGGGTGACGGCGGTGGACCGGTCGTGGACGTCGGCCGCGACGACCTCGAGGCCATACCGGGCGGCGGCGAAGGCCCCGGCCAGCGCGGCGTCCACGTGTCCCTCGGAGGCCTGGCGGGCCGCCTCGGCGTTGGAGGCCAGCGGGACCCATTCGGCGTCCGGGAGATGGCCGGCCAGCCAGCCGCGGCACTGAGGCATCGACTGCGGGTGGCCGCCGAGCCGCTTGATGTCGGCCAGCGCGGTCCCCGGCCTGGCCAGCAGCGCGAACGCGATGGGGAGCTGGAGTTCCGCCATGATGACCAGGTCGTTGCCGGACGTCAGGTCGTCGAGGGTGGCGGTGACGACGCCTTCCACCGAGCTCTCGATCGGGACCACGGCCCGTTCCGCGGTCCCCTCGCGCACGGCGGCCAGGGTGGCCTGGATGGTCGGGCAGGGCAGCGGCTCGGCGTCGGGGGCGACGGCCCGCAGGGCCGCCTCGGAGAACGTCCCCTCGGGACCCAGGTAGGCGTAAGGCATAGCCCACATGATGCCAGCCCCGCGTGCGTGCCGGTGCTTCGCTAAGACGCGGGGCTGGGCCGGGCCGGCCGCGGCGGCCGGGTCCGTACGGTCACCTCGGGGGCGGCGGCCTGCTCCATGGCGGGCAGCCCGCGCCCGAGCCGGGCGGCCCGGACCGCGTGCTCCTCCTCCGGCGACAGCGGCTGCGTGCCGTCCCCGCCGCGGACGGCCTTCGCGTAGGTGCGGGTCTCAGACCGCCCGTTGATGGAGCTGAGCACCACGCCGTCGCCGAGCGCGTTGAGCAGCGCGACCGAGAAGGACAGCTGGCCGGACATCTCGCTCAGCGCGTCGTAGCGGACGATGGCCAGGTCCCGCAGCGCCCGCGGGTCCACCGTGCCGTGCGAGCCGATGCTGCCGTTGACCAGGGCCTTGCACTCGGCCACGGCCCGGGCGGCGCGCCGGTGGGCGATGACCGCGACCACGATGGCGATCACGCCGACGGCGGGCCCGACCGCGGCCGGCCAGTGGCTGATCCAGTGCTGGATCCAGTGGTGGCCCCAGGTGGCGACCGAGGTGACGACCGATATCACACGACGCACTATAGCGATCACACAGGGTCAGGATACGGTGGCGCGCCGGTCCGCCGCGGGCAGCCGGGCCAAGATAACCACGAGCGCCACGGCGGCGATGCCGAAGGCGTCCTGCACGACCCGCGCCGCCAGGGCGGGCACCGCGTGGTGGTTCAGCAGGGACTGGCCCCACCAGGGGATGGTCAGCGCGAAGAAGATCGCGGTCGCGACCGCGATGGCGACCCGCCGCGGCGAGCGCCCGTCGGCCAGGATCGCGCCGATGGCCACGATCACGACGACGAAGTGGTGAATCCAGGAGACCGGCGAGAGCAGCACCCAGAGCAGCGCGGTGACGGCCATCGCCTCCAGCTCGCGGGACGCCCGGGCCAGCCGCCGGGCCACCGCGAAGCCGGCCACGGCCACCGCCGCGGCGACGGCGGCCCACAGCGCCCCGGGCGCCGGGCCGGGCAGGAATTCCCGGAGCACGATGCCACGCAGCGACTGGTTGGAGGTGCCCGCGTTGGACCCGAGCCGCCCGGATTGGAAGATCGCGCTGGTCCAGTAGGTGCGTGAGTCATCCGGCAGCAGCAGCCAGGCGCCGAGCGTCCAGGCCAGCGCCGCGACCGCCGCCGTGACCGCGGCCCGGCGCCGTCCGGACAGCCACAGGTACACGATGAACACCCCGGGAACCAGCTTGATCGCGGTGGCCAGCCCGACCAGCGCCCCCCGCGGCCAGCGCGGCGCGCGGGCCGCGCAGTCCGCCACCGCCATCGCGAGCAGCACCATGTCCACCTGGCCGAATCGCATCTCGTCCCGCATCGGGAACAGGTAGGCGCAGGCGGCGAAGGCGGCCGCGAGGGCGGCCGCGCGCGGCCCCCCGGCGGGGACCCGGCGCAGCGCCGGCGCGAACGCGAACCAGGTGAGCACGGCGAGCGGCAGGTAGATGACGGGCACCCAGGCCAGCTGGGCGGCCGGCCAGGACAGCAGCGCCAGCGGCACCGCGAACAGCGCGGCGGCGGGCGGGTAGGTGAACGGGAGCAGCTGCGGCGGCGGGGTCACCACGGCGTAGAGCGGCTGGCCCCGCAGCACGCTCAGGCCGCCGGTACGGTACACGTTGAGGTCGACCATCCGCTGGTCGGGCACGCTGGTCAGGTACCACCGGACCAGCGGGAAGACCACAGCCAGGGCCGCCCCCCAGGCCAGCGCGCCCAGCAGTACGAGCACCCAGCGCGGCCGCCCGTCCAGCCACGGCGTCACGCGGCCTTCGCCTCGGCGGCCTGGGAACCTGCGGCCCCGCTGGCCTTGTCGGCCTCAGGCGGCCCTGCCTGCACCATACGCCTCGATCGCACCATCAGAACCACGAGCCACACGGTGGCCCCGGCTAGGACGGCGGGAGTGATCCCGTGCCTGATCACCGGCTGCAGCCAGCCCAGCCCCGACGGCAGCGGCGCGTCGGCCTGCCGGGCCGGCAGGTAGCCGAAGCCGAGCGCGGTGGTCCGGGCGAGCAGCAGCCAGCCGAGGCTCTCCGCGGCCCCGCCAGCGGCCAGCGGCAGCAGCGCCCAGCCGAGCGCGTCGTACCACGGCAGCACGTACGGCCAGGCGAACAGCCAGGCCAGCGCGAGCGCGAACGCGACCGTGGCGTACCGGCCCGGAGCTGCGCCCGGTCCGGCCGCGAGGGGCGCGCCTGGCTCGTTCGTCATGGCCGTTCCGGCTAGCCCGCGGACCAGCAGCACCGCGAGGAGCAGGGCCAGCGCGACCGCCCCGGCCTTCACGATGTCGGTCGCCGCCGTCCCGGTCACCGCCAGCTGGATGAGTGACCGGACCACCCGCCACGGAGACCCGATCGACACCATGCCGCTCGCCTGCGAGGTCTGCCGCCGCAGGGCGGATCCGCCGATGGCCAGGGCCGCGCCCGCCGTCACCGCGAACCCCGCGCCGAGCGCCGCCAGCGGCGGCCAGAGCTCCCGCCACGCCTGGCGGCGGCGCCAGCACCCGTAGCCGAGCGCGATAGCGAGCCCCAGGCCGGTGAGGGCGATCGTGACCTTGACCGCGAACCCCAGCCCGACCAGCACGCCAGCGGTCGCCGCCCGTCCCAGCGGGCGGCCCGCCACCGGGGGGGCGGACGCACCGCGCGACAGCACCGGGGACATCACCGCCACCGCCGCGACGCCGAAGACGACCGCCTGGCCGTCCACGTGGGCGCCGGCGACCAGCACCTGGAGCAGCACCGGGTTAGCCGCCCACAGCAGGGCCGCGCGCCGCTGGCGGGCCGGGTCGTGCCGGGTCATCCGGTGCAGCAGCAGCGCCACGGCGGCGAACGCGGCCAGGTTGGCCAGGCCGAGGACGAACACCGTGAGCCGCACCGAGGTCCCGCCGGCCAGCGAGGCCAGCGCCTGGATGGCCGTCGCGAGCGGTCCGTAGACCGACGGCGCTCCCCGCCAGTCCTGCACCGCCCGGGCCACCGGGTCACCCAGCGCGGCCAGCTGGGCGGGGGTGGTGGTGTACGGGTTGTGCCCGGTGACGAGCATCCGCCCGTAAGCGGCGTAGCTGAGATGGTCAGAGGAGCCGAACGGCGGCACCAGGGTCAGCGCGGCCGCCGCCAGCAGCCCGGCGATCAGCATGGCGCGGGCCGGGACCGACCAGCCGCGGCGGACCGCCCGCAGCATGAGCATCAGGCCGAACGCCCCGAGGGCCAGCGCGGTCGCGGTCAGCCCGATCGTCAGGTAAGGAGACGGCTGCAGTCCCAGCGACCAGGGCGGCTGGCCGGGGCGTCCCGGCAGCGCCGGTTCCATGACCGACGGGCCGGCCACCGCGACGGCGAACGTGCCCGCCACGCTCACCCCAGCCGCGATGAGCCCGGCGGTCCCGGCGCGCTCAGCTGTCATCTCGGGGCTGTCATCTCGGGGCGGTCATCTCGGGGCGGTCATCTCGGGGCGGTCACCTTCGTGCGGCGAGCGCCCTGGCGACGTCGGTGAGCTGGTGCGCGCGGTGCAGCTGGGCGCCCAGGCCGGTCCCGGTCGCCCGGTGCGCCAGCTCCACCTCGACCTCGGCGACCCGGAATCCCTGCCGCATCAGGTCGATGGTGAGCGCGGTCTCCACCCCCCAGCCGCGGGCCAGCGGCCGCGCGGCTTCGAACGCCGCGCGGGTCAGGCAGCGCTGCCCGTTCAGCGGCTGGGCCGGCTGCCAGCCGACGGCCCGGCGGATGCCGGCCCCGGACAGCCCCACCACCAGGCCGTGCCCGCCGAGCTTGACCGTCGCGGCGAAGACGGCGATGGTCATGTCGGCCCGGCCGGCCAGCACCGGCCCGGCCAGCGGCCCGGCCCGCGCGGCCGACTCGGCCAGATCCGCGTCGAGGAACAGCAGGTGCCGCGGGTGCGCACGGCGCTCCCGCTGGTCGACCAGGCCGACCGCGTTCGCCCCGGACTGCATCGCGGCGGCCTTGCCCCGGTTGCGGGCGTGCCGCAGCACCACGGCGCCCGCCCGGCGGGCCAGCCCGCTGGTGCCATCCCGCGAGCCGTCGTCGACCACCACCACGAGCCCGACGCCGTCGAGGACGGTCGCAGCCGTCACGGTCGCGGCGATGCGGTCGGCCTCGTCCCGCGCGGGAATGATAACCGCGATGTCTCCGGCCTCTGACATGGGCCCGATACTAGGCGAACGAATCCCCGCCCGCGTCCTTCTACTGCGGGACGGCCGGGTTCGGCTGGTTCAGCGCCGAGCCGTCGACCACGGTGAACACCGAGTCGAGGCCGGTCACCTGGAGGATCTTGCGCACCGCGGGCTTCGGGGCAGCGATCTCGAGCTCGCCGCCCCGCTCACGCACCCGGCGCAGGCAGGAAAGCAGCACGTTCATGCCGGTCGAGTCGCAGAAATCCACGCCGGACATGTCAATCACAACCCGCGTGGGCATGCCATCGACCAGGACGGCGACGAGTTCGCTGTGCAGCCGCGGAGCGGTATAGAGATCGATCTCACCGCAAATGGTCACGATTGTGTGATCATCGTGAAATCGACTTGAGACATTTAGCTCCACGAGCGGAACCATACCGCAGCCGGGCGCCCGGAAGCCAGGCAACTACGCTGAGCGCATCCTTAAAGTTCGCTGCCTAAGCCGCCAGGAAGCGCCGCCGGATCCCGGCTGGTCGGGCAGCACAGGCTGCGCGGTCCGCCCCGCGGGCCGCACAGCTCACTGCCGGGCACCGCGATGCTCTCGATGCCGCATCGTTCCAGCCGGGCCAGGGTCACCACGTTCCGTTCGTGCGTCACGACCAGGCCCGGAGCCAGCACCAGCAGGTTGCTGGCGTCGTCCCACTGCTCGCGGCCGGTGGGCCCGAACCCGGTCTCGATCACCCGCAGCCGGTCCAGCCCGGCCGCCGCGGCGGCGGCCGGGAGGAAGGCTCGCGGGTGCGAGACCCGCGGACCGTCGGCGCCCGGGGTCAGCGCCCGGGCGGTCAGCGAGTAGGCCACCGCCGGGCGCATCAGGACCGTATCTCCGCTCACCATGGTACAGACGGTGTCCAGCCGCCGCTCCGGGTGGCCGAGCGGGACCGCGAGCACGGTGTGCGCCAGTCCGGCGTCGAAGATCCGCCGGGCCAGCCGGGCCGCCCCGGGCGGCGGGCAGCCCGCCGCGATCACCCCCGGGGCGACCAGCAGCAGATCACCGCCGTGCAGCGGCTCCTGACCGGGCCGGTACAGCGTCTTGGTCCCGGCGAACAGCGGGTGGTGGGCGTAGATGACGTCGGTCAGCTCGGCCGGCAGCCGGCGGCTGGCCGCAGCCGGGCTGGCCACCGCCACCTGGTCACCGATCCAGACGCTCGGATCCCGGAGGAAGACCAGGTCCGGCAGGGGCCGGAGGATGAACTCCGAGGTGCCGAGCAGCTGGTACACCGCGCCGCGGCCAGGGCGGAACTCGCCCGCGGTGAGCCCGGTGATGAGGGTCTCGGCCAGGGCCTCCGGGTCGAGCCCGTCCAGGTGGCACCGGAGCTGAGCGGTCAGCTCGTCGCCGAGCATGACCGAGCCGAGCGCGGCGGTGATCGCCTGCTGCCGGGCCGGGGCGTACTCCATCACGTCCTGGAGCAGCTCGGTCAGGTACAGGACCTGCACGTCGTGATCCCGCAGAGCCTGGGTGAAGACGTCGTGCTCCTGCTGGGCCCGCGCGGCCCAGGGCAGGCCGGCGAAGAGCAGCTGCCCGGCATGGCGCGGCCGCGCCCGTTTCAGTTCGGCTCCCGGACGGTGCACGATAACCGCCCGGAGCCTGCCCACCTCGCTGTCCACCCCGCTGAACCCCGGCACCGTCCCGTCCCCCCTGGCGGTCGTGCTGCCCCGTTACCTGTCCGCCTAGCCTCTCTCCCTCGCTCTCGCTACCGCGGGCACGCCGACCGTCGTCATCTCGGCTTCGGTCGTCAGCGGCCGGACCGGCACCTCCGCCCACACGGTGGTGCCGTCCTCGCCGGTACTCGTTCCCCAGCGGCTCGACAGCTTCGCTACGATCCGCAGGCCCCGGCCGCCGGTCGCCCCCTGGGCCGGCTCGCCCAGCTCGGGCACGGTCAGGCCGCCGCCGTCGCTGACCGAGACCCGCACCCTGACCGGGTCGATACGCCAGGTCACGCGGATTTGCGCGCCAGGCAGCGGCGCCGCGTGCCGGAGCGCGTTGCTGAACAGTTCGCTGATGACGAGCGCGACGTCACAGACCGCGGGATCATAGACATCGGCCGCGATCAGGTCCGACACCAACCGCCGGCGGGCCACGCCGACACTTGAAGCGGCGAACGGGAGCAGCAGTACGCTCGCCTCAGTCACCTCCATGACAGCCCCAGTCCGTATGTCTGACCTTCGAGCGAACCCGGTACGAGCGGAAATGCCCCGTGGGAGCACTCCGGAAACACGTGAGCACCCCGGATATCTGAACGGTAACGGCGTCTCAGCAGAAACCCCCGCTGGCTCCGGTACCTGCCGCGGGTCCGGTAACGTCTCCACGTGAAGGTTGTCAGTCCATCCCCCCGCGCCCAGGGTCAGATCAGGCTGGGCGCCCGAAGCTCCCGGGACGCGCTCAGATGAAAGAGCGAGCACGTGACCAGGGCGGCCCGGGCACGCTGACCGACGACCTGGTCATCCCCGAGGTAGATCCGTCCACGCTGGCCGGTGAACCCCTCGCCGACCTGGCCGCCAGGTACCACCTCCGGCCGAGTGCCGCCCGGCCGGGCGCGCTCGCCTACGCCCGCCAGTTGTGGGAACGGCGCCATTTCATCCTGGGCTTCGCCACCGCGCGCAACGTGGCCATGTACACCGAAGCCAGGCTCGGCCAGCTGTGGCAGGTGCTCACCCCGCTGCTGAACGCCGCCGTCTACTACCTGATCTTCGGCGTCATCCTCGGCACCAACCGGGGCGTGCCCAACTTCCTCGGCTTCCTGATCACCGGGATCTTCATCTTCAACTTCACCCAGCGGGCGTGCATCACCACGTCCCGGGTCATGCCGGACAGCCTGCCGCTAATCCGGGCCCTGCCGTTCCCGCGGGCCTGCCTGCCCATCGGGTACGTGATCATCGAGCTGGAACAGCTCGGCATGGCCATGATCGTGCTCGCGGCGATCGTGCTGGGGACCGGCGAGCCGCTGACCTGGTACTGGCTGCTGGCCATCCCGGCCCTGCTGCTGCAGTCCGTCTTCAACATCGGCATGGGCCTGTTCCTGGCCCGGCTGGGCGCCGGCGCGGACGACTTCAGCCAGCTCATCCCGTTCCTGGTCCGGACCTGGATGTACACCTCCGGCGTCATGTACAGCATCCAGACCATCAGCACGCTGCGCCACCACCCGACGATCAGCTACCTGCTGCAGATCAACCCGGCCGCCGTCTTCATCAGCCTGGTCCGCGACGCCATCTTGAAGACCCAGCGTACGGCGGCCCCGGGCGCCAAGCCGTTCAACGCGCGGATCTGCGACGCCTACTATCACAACAGCAAGCTGATCTACGACAGCGCTTACTGCCATCCCACGATCTCGTCCACTCAGCTATGGCTCTACGGCGCGGCCTGGGCCGTGGTGGCCCTGGTCGTCGGGTTCCTGTTCTTCTGGGAAGCGGAAACGAGGTACGGCCGTGGCTAGCGGGACCGTAGTTAACGACACCGAGCCTGACAGCGTGAAGCCCGACAGCCCGGTGCCCACCGTGGTCGTCGATGACCTGCACGTGGTCTACCGCGTCTACGGCGCGGGGGGCGATAAGGGCACCGCGGCGACCGCGCTCATGCGGGTGATCAAGCGCCAGCGCCGCCCCTCGATCCGCGAGGTGCACGCGATCAGGGGCATCTCGTTCGTGGTCAACCACGGCGACGCGATCGGCATCATCGGCCGGAACGGGTCGGGCAAGTCCACTCTGCTGCAGGCGATCGCCGGGCTGCTCCCGCCCGAGCAGGGCTGTGTCTACAGCAGCGGGCAGGCCGCCCTGCTCGGCGTCAACGCCGCGCTGCTCGACGACCTGACCGGCGAGCGGAACGTGGTGCTCGGCTGCCTGGCCATGGGCATGACCCCGCAGGAGACCAAGGATCGCTATCAGTCGATCGTGGATTTCTCCGGGGTAGGCAACTTCATCGACTACCCCATGCGCACCTATTCGAGCGGCATGGCGCAGCGGCTGCGGTTCTCCATCGCGTCCGCCAAGAACCACGAGATCCTCATGATCGACGAGGCGCTGGCCACCGGCGACGCGAACTTCCGGGCCAAGAGCCACGAGCGGATCGTCGCGCTGCGCCAGGAGGCGGGCACGGTCTTCCTCGTGGCGCACAACCTGGCCGAGATCGAGGCGAGCTGCAACCGGGTGATCTGGCTGGAGAAGGGCCAGATCATGCGGCAGGGCTACGACGTCCCGGCCATCGTCGACGCTTACCTGGAAGCCACCGGCGGCGAGCCGCGCAAGCGCGACAAGCCCGCCGACAACGAGCACAGCGCCGCCGGCTGAGCGCCGCCAGGCGGGACGCGGGTGCCCGGGGCCGGCCTCCGCCTGCCCGGGGCCGGCCAGGTCAGGCGGATCAGCGCGGCGGGAGAACTCCCCAGTGAACGGCCAGCCCGGCCGCGGCGACCAGGATCGCGGCCACCGCCAGGGACCGCCGGGCCGGGCGCCCGCGAGTGGCGTGGACCGCCCGCCAGAAGGTGGTCCGGGCGACCCGGCCCAGGATGTAGGCCAGGCCCGCCATCGGCAGCACGATCAGCACCATCGAGACGACCGTAACCAGCCCGGCCGCGATCTCGGCCTGCCCGAACCGCGCGACGGCGGCCTGCCACTCGGCGCCCAGGGACCGCGCGAGCGTCCGGACCAGAGCGGGGCCGTTGAGGATGAGGAGGGCCAGTTCGGTGCCAAGCAGGGGGACGACGAGCATGACCCAGGCGGTGAGGATAAGCCGGGCGGGGCGCTTCAGGTCCCGCCCCCGGGCATCCTTGGGCCGGCCGGGAATCAGGCCACGGAGCGTGGGCCCGATGCGCCGGAACAGGTCGGGCACGCCGATCAGGTCCGCGAGGATGAAATACCCGTCGAACCGCAATGACGGCAGGAGCTGCTGGACGATCTCGACGTGGGTCAGCATGATCGCGGCGGCCAGCACCGCCAAGCCAGTCGTCCGGTACGCCGCCGTCAGCGCGAGCACGAAGATAGCGTTGAAGTAGATCCCGCCCAGGTCGGTACGGACCCGGCCGGCCCGTCCCAGCCGGTAGGCGTCGGTGGTGTTGGTGAAGAACGCCGGCCAGATCACATAGAAGCCCATGCCGATGACGCCGGGACGCGCCCCGCCGTAACGGCAGGCGGCGGCGTGGCCGCACTCGTGGAACAGCGTGGAGAGCAGGATCAGGCCAAGCATCACCAGCAGCCACAGTGGATGCGACAGCACGTACCCGAAGGCTGCGGTGAACTGGCCGCTGCGGAACAGCCACGTATCCGACCCGATCAGGCCGGCCAGCACCACGACGACGACGAATGGGCTGAACAGCGGCCTGAACAGGCGCGCGACGAGCTGCACGCCCGCTTCGGGGACCAGGGTGCGGCGCAGCTTCAGCCCCAGCAGGGCCGGGCTCTGCCGCCGGCCCCCGGCTTCCGTCTGCGCCGGCTCGCCGCCCTCGAGCAGGCCGAGCGGAGCGAGCTTGCTGGCCATCAGGTACTCGATGTTGCCGGTGCTGACCGTCCGGCCGAGGACGACGGTGACCTGCCCGGCGATCTCGGCGACGGTGCGGCGGCCGTCGATCCCGACCAGCACCAGGTGCAGGAGCCGGGTCAGGTGCATGACCTGGCCGCTGGGATGGCGGACCAGGTAGGTGACCTCGGCCAGGCCCGACCCCTGGTACTCGCCGAGCGACTCGATCCCCGGAGCCAGCCGGGGCACCAGCGTCCCGGCCTGGGTCGCGGCGGCGTCGAGGCGGAGCGGGGGAACGGTGCCGCCGGCGGCCTCCCCGGCAGGCCGCCGTCCTAGATCTGGCATGGCACGCCGCCCCCTGGTCCGGCTGGTTCCTTACAGCAGCTTGGGGGAACCGCCGCGCACGCGGTCCCCCCAAGGTCAAACGTCCGCGGGAGCGATGTCAGCCGCCGCCGTGGTGGTGGAACCAGTGGTGCCAGTTGAAGCTGTTCACGATGGTGGTCACGTTGACGGCGACGGCCGTGGAGTGGTCATGAGTAACGACCGCGATGCTCGATGAGTTGATGATGATGATGCTCAGGGTCTCCCGCTGCGGCAGCAGCTCGACGTGCTCGGACGCCAGCTCGGCGATGCTGAGTTCGGACATGATGGTTTTCCTCCTATTTGGGTAACCGATACCTTTTTTTACGGATATCGGAAGGGCACGCGGCAGGTAGCTCGATCAATGCGCCGCGTGCACGACAGGAACCCCACCCACCGGGCCTGGATGTTGTTCCGGGACCCTAGTACTCCAGTATTAACAGCGCCGATCTGGCCAATGAGGGTGCCGCATCCACGCCAGGCATTCTGGCGGATATCCAGGATCGGCATGCCCGCCTGAAGGACGGTTCTCAAGGCAAGCCAGCACTCGCACGACTCATCACGGAAACCAATTCCTGCCCCTTTCCCCCGTGGGCATCAGCGGCCCGGTTCCGGTCACTTGCCCTGGGACCGGCCCTAGCGAACCCCGCTATGCCAGGTAATCTCCTGCGCCGACAGCTCCGGCCTGCAGCAGTTGATCATGAGGTGAAGGTAACAGACCCCGTTATGCGGCGCAAGCTCCGGACCTGCGAATTTTCGCCGCGACCGGAGGGATAATTCACGGTTATCCAGTACGAATTCTTTCACAGTGGCCAAAACGGGCAACGGCGACCATCCCCCCAGTTCAGGCCACATTGAAGCGAGCCCGGCCCATAAGGCTTATGAACAGCATAAAACCACGGACTGTTCATAAACCGGGCACCAGGTAATTGGCAGCTTTCCATCCAAGACGCATGTGGTAGGTTGCCGACCAACATCAATGAAAGGATGATCATGTCGCTCAACACGACACCCGGATCTTGGCGGCGGCGCCTTGGCGCGCTAGCCCCGATCCCGGCCCTGGCGGTGTTCATTCTGTCGGCCATTCCGTCCTCGGCATCGGCCGGTACCTACCCACCCTATTTCCCTTTCGGCCACTATAGCTACGGTCCGCCCGGAAATGTCGTTGTCAACGATGTAAAAGCTGCTGCCCATACGAGCGGACAGCCTGTCTTCAATGTTAAATTCCAGTTCCACGCCGGGTTCGATCCGATCACCAGCGCAGTCAACCGCGCGGCGGCGCTGACCAAGTGCGCGGGTTGCCGCGCCATAGCGATCGCTTTCCAGGTCGTGACCACGACGGAGCACAATCTGGCCGCCCTCCACTCGCTTGACGTAGCCACCGCGAACGACACCGCATGCGCCCCGCAGTGCCGGGCCGTCGCGGACGCCTACCAGGTGGTGGTCGCGACCGACACGCCGTCACCCCTGGCCCTCGACTGGATCGTGGACCCCGACCAGAGGTCCAGCCTGTCCGCCATCCGGTCGGAATTCCTAGCCCTGCCCAATTCCGGTCTGACCATTTCCCAGGTGCAGAGCAGGTGCGAGGACCTCGTCCGCCAGGTCACCGCGATCTTGCGGTCCGGCTCCGGTGAGGCGCCGAGCGACACCACCTTTACCAGGCCCTTCTATCCGCCAGCCATGCACGGAGTTGGCATGGCGGCCGAACCGACGCCCTACGGCAGGCCGATCGTCAAGGTGTACCGCGACATCAAGCTCGGCCCGCGGACAGCGGATTAGAATCCGCTGCCGCTCCCCGCGCGGGACGGGGAGCGGCGTCATCTTGGGGTTCTCCGGGTCCGGGGTTCTCCGGGTCAGGGCGCGGGGCGCCAGGCGGGGCCCTAACGGCTGGCTGCCCGCAGGCGCAGGCACATGACCGTCCCGCCGGAAGGGCGCGAGCTGGCGGTCACCTCGCCGTGCTGGGCCTCGGCCAGGCGGCGGACGATGAACAGCCCGATGCCGACGCCGCCGAACCGGCGGCGATCGCCCGCCTCGCCCTGGAAGAACCGGTCGAAGATGCGCTCGTGATCGCCCGCGGCGATGCCGACACCCTCGTCTTCCACGGTGACGTCGATCCAGTCCCCGGCCAGCCGGGCCTGGACGCTGACCGTGCCGCCGTCGGGCGAGTACTTGAAGGCGTTCTCGAGCAGCTGCCCGACGATGATGTCGGTAGCCATGGTGTCGCCGCTGGCGAGCGGGAGGTCGCCGGGGATGTCGGCCCGGACGACGTGCTTGTCCGACAGCGGCCGGAACGCCGCGGCCGCCCCGTTCAGGACGGCGCCCAGGTCGAACGGCCCGTTGCTGACCGGCAGCTGGTCGGCGCCCGCCCGCGAGCCGAGCAGCAGTTGCTCCACCAGCCTGCCGAGCGATCCGGCCCGCTCCGCGATGGTCCGCACCGCCGCGCGCCTTTCCGAGTCCTCGAGCTGGTCCCACCGAGTGGCCAGCGTGCTGGCGAAACCCTGTACCACCGTGATGGGTGTCCGCAGCTCGTGGCTGGTGGTGGCGAGGAACAGGTCCTTCGCCTCCTCGAGCTCCTTGGCCGCGGTGACATCGCGGAAGTCGATGACCAGCTCGTCGCTGCCGGCCAGCGAGGTACACAGCACGTCGAGCCAGCGCCCGTTCGGCAGCTTATGGGTGAGCGTCGAGCCGGACTCGGGCAACGGGAACGGCACCTGCCTCCCGATCGCGTCCTGAGGGGCTGTCCCGGTGATACGGTGCGCGGCCGGGTTCCACTGCCGCACCAGGCCATCGGCGTCGAGCACCGCGATGCCGTCCGCGCTGCCGTCGATGACCGCCCGCTCATGCGCCCGCTGCCGGACCACCTCCTCGAACGCCATGGCGTTGGTCAGCGCCACGCCGGCGTGCCCGGCCAGCAGCTCGAGCAACTCCAGCTCGACGTGGCTGAGCTTGCGCCGGTTATACAGCGCGTAGAGCGCGCCGTACGGCCGGCCCGCCACGTGCGACAGGCTGAGCGCGATCGTGTGCAGGCCGGGCAGCGCCGACCAGATCAGGTCGTCGAAGCCGCCCGATTCCCCGGTCGCCATCATGACCGTCTTGCCGGAGTTCATCAGCTCGCCGACCAGGCTGCTGGCCAGGGCGGCGGTCTTCCCGCGCAGCCGGGCCGGCAATCCGGCCGTGCTGACCAGCCGCAGCGTGTCGTCCTCGATGAGGACGAAGCCGCCCGCGTCGGCGCTGGTCAGCTCGCGCAGGCTGGCCGCGATGCGGTCCAGCACCGATTCCAGGTCGCGCTGCGCGTTCATGTCCGCGACCACGTCCCCGAGCCGGCGTACCACCCGCGCCCGCTCGGCCATGTAGTGCCGGGCCAGGTCGTCTTCGCCGGTCTGGTGACAGACGTTGACCCAGCCGGTCACCTCGCCCGCGGCGTCGGTCAGCGGGCTGGTGTCGATCCGCAGGTCGATGACCGTGCTGTCCTTGCGGATGCGGCGGGTGGCGAAGGAAATCTGACCGCCCCCCCTGACCCGCTCCAGGACCGCGTTGTGCTCGGCCTTGAGCTCCTCCGGGATGATCTGCGGCTCGAGCCCCACGACCTCGGCCGCGGTCCAGCCGAACATGCGCTCCGCCGCGGGATTCCAGAGCATGACGGTGCGATCCGTGCTGAACGCGACGATCGCGTCGGCGGCACACTCGACCACGGCGCGGGCCGTGACGTCGGCGCGGTCGGTTATCGTCCCCGCTGGCTCTGCGGTCACTTGAACATCGTGCCATGCAGGCGCCCCTGAGTACTCACCAAATGGCCGCGCACTGATCTATAGTGCTTTTCAAATACGAGTAAGGCCGTTCATCCGGGGCAATCATCACGGTATGACTGTTACGGAAACGGTCTTCCGCTAGGACGCGGATTATGGACCAGGCAGAATCGGGCCCGTCACCGGGCCAGTCAGGACCGGAGCGGCCCGGGCGGCCGTCCCGCACGCCGCCTCCCGGGGTGGCGGCGGGCTCCGGCGCCGACGTTCCCAGACCGGTTCCGTCCGGTGAGCCGTGCGCGTCCGCGCTCCGGCTCGAACACCCCGTCATCGCCGGCTACGACGGCTCGGCATCGAGCCGCAACGCGCTAGCGTACGCGGCCGGGGTATCCCAGCGGCTGGGACGGCCGCTCCTCGTCGTCTACGTATGCTCGTCCGGCGTCTACTGCGAGCCGCTGACCGGACAGGTGGTGGGCGTCCCGCGGGACGTCGAGGCCCTGGAGCGCTGGCTGCTGGCCGAGCTCGATCAGGTGACCGACGCCGAGGTGGAGGTGCACGTCCGGACCAGGCGGGGCAGCCCGGCCAGGGAACTCGCCGCGGCGGCCGAGGAATTCAGCGCGGACGCGCTCGTCATCGGGGCGCCGAAGCATATCTGGCACCGGGTCGCGGGCTCTGTCTCCGGCTGGCTGGCCCGCCACGCCCGGTGCCCTGTGATTGTCGTTCCGTAAAAGAGTAAGTGGGCGAGGAGGGATTTGAACCCTCACGTCCTTTCGGACACACGGACCTGAACCGTGCGCGTCTGCCGTTCCGCCACCCGCCCGGGCAACGACGAGTAGGTTAGCACGACCGCGAGCGCTCCCGCGCCCCGGATACGATCGTGGGCAAGGGACGCGAAGGGAGGTGGCACGTTGGGAGTTCTGCAGCGCTTCGAGCGTCGTCTTGAAGGCATGGTCGAGGGTGCCTTCGCGCGTGCCTTCAGGTCCGAGCTGCAGCCGGTCGAGGTGGCGAGCGCGGTCCAGCGCGAAATGGACGACCGGGCCGCCATCGTGGCCAAGGGCCGCACGCTGGTGCCGAACGATTTCGTCGTCGAACTATCGGAGAGCGACCACGAGCGCCTCGACGTGTACGCCGAGAGCCTCGGCGTCGAACTCGCCAACCTGGCCCGGGACTACGCCAAGGAACAGGGCTACTCGTTCGTCGGCCCGGTGCGGATGCGGTTTGAGGGAGTGCCCGACATGACCACGGGCACGTTCCGGATCCGGTCCGGCGTCATCCGCGGCTCCACCATCGAGGGCGGCGAGATCAGGATGCCGGCCAGCGATCTGCCGCGCGCGCAGGGCCGCGGGTTCCCCGGCCACCCGCGGCTGCTGGTTTCCGGCCCCGGAGCGCCCGGCGGCCAGGGCAGCGATCAGCACACCTACGAACTGCAGACGCCCGTGACGCTGCTCGGCCGGGGCACGGATTGTGATCTCCGACTGGTCGATCCGGGCGTGTCCCGCCACCACGCGGAGCTAAGGGTGGAAAACGGCCAGGTGGTCCTGGTCGATCTCAGCTCCACCAACGGCACCTTCGTCAATGGCCAGCCGGTCAGGCGGGTAGCGCTCACCGACGGGACTCACGTCTCGCTGGGCCGGACTACCCTGATCTTCCGCCAGGATGGCCCTGACCGCGATGACGGCCAGGGCAGTGCCTATTCGCGCACCAGCTACTAGGGTCCAGGGGCGTGGCCGCAGATGAATGAGCTTTCTCTCACCATCATCAGGGTGGCGTTCCTGGCCGTGCTGTGGCTATTTGTCATAGCGGCCATCGGAGTCGTCCGCACTGACCTGCTCGGCGGCCCGTCCGGGACGGCCCGGCGCGGCAAGGCCGGGCAGGCCCAGGCACCCCGCCCGGCCCGGGCGCCACGGCCCGGCCGCGGCTCGCCCCGGGTCCTGGTGGTAACGGGAGGCCAGCTGAAGGGCACCAGCATCGACCTCGCCCAGCAGCAGATCACGCTCGGGCGGGCCAATGATGCCACGCTGGTCCTCAACGACGACTACGCTTCAAGCCGACATGCCCGGATTTTCCCACAGGACGGACAGTGGATCGTCGAGGACCTCGGGTCGACCAATGGCACCTACCTGGACCGGCAGAAGGTGACACGGCCCATGCCCGTGCCGCTTGGCGTGCCGATCCGCATCGGTAAAACCGTTCTGGAACTGCGCAGATGACACTAGTACTCCGCTACGCGGTACGTTCCGACGTCGGGCTCCTCCGTGAAGGCAACGAGGACTCGGCGTACGCGGGACCGCGCCTGCTCGCGGTGGCGGACGGGATGGGCGGGCATGCCGCGGGCGAGGTGGCCAGTTCCCTGACCATCTCCTCGATGTCCAAGCTCGACTCCGAGCCGCCCGGCGGTGACATGCTGGCGGAATTGTCCTCGGCGGTGGCGGCGGCCAACACCCGGCTGCAGGAGATGATCATCGCCAACCCGGCCGTCGAGGGCATGGGCACCACGCTGACCGCGCTGTTCTGGTCCGACGGGCACGCGGCCGTGTGCCATATCGGCGACTCTCGTGGGTACCTGCTGCGAGAGGGCGAGCTTTACCAGATCACCCACGACCACACGCTGGTGCAGTCGCTGGTCGACGAGGGCCGGATCAGCGTCGACGACGTCTCGAGCCATCCGCAGCGCTCGCTGCTGCTCAGGGCACTCGACGGCCGATCGGTCGCGGAGCCTGACCTGTCCGTGCACGACAGCCAGGTGGGCGACCGCTACCTGCTCTGCTCGGACGGGCTGTCTGGCGTCGTCAGCGACGAGATGCTGCGCGAGGCGCTGGCCACCATCGACGAGCCCGAGGCGGTCGCCCGCCAGCTCATCGAGTTCGCGCTGCGCGGCGGCGGCCCGGACAACATCACCTGCATCGTGGCGGACGTGGTGGACGCCGCCTCGTCCCGGCTGCCGCCGACCGGCACCCCGGTTATGGCCGGCGCCGCGGCGAACGCCGCCGATCCGCGGCTGAGCACGGACGGGTCCCCGGGATCGGTCGACGGCCCGTTCGACGACCTCGACGAGCGGCTGGACAGTCATTTCACCGGCGTCTACGACCAGCATGGCCGGCCGGCGCTGACCGCCCCGCAGCCGATGCTTACGGCCGACGACCTGGACCCGCTGGACCCGGCCCTGGCGCTCGCGATGGCGAGCGAGAACGGCACCGACCTGACCGCGATCCGGCCCGCCGGGTCCCGCGGCGGCCACCGCGGCCAGCCGAAACGCGGCAGGCGAGCCGGCCGGCGGCGCTGGCCGATCGTGACCACCTCGCTGGTGGTACTGCTGGCCGTGGTCATCGGCGGCGGCTACGTCGCCTGGCGGTGGAGCCAGGACCAGTATTACGTCGGGGCCGACAACAGCGGCCAGGTGGTCATCTACCGCGGCGTCAACGAGCGGATCGTCGGAGTCAGCCTGTCCCGGCCCTATCAGTCGACCGGGATCAAGCTCGCCCAGGTGCCGACGCCTTACCAGCAGACGCTCCAGGCCACCGACGCGGCCAGCAACCTGCATGACGCGCAGGCGATCGTGACGAACGTCCGTTCCGCCGTCAGCACCTGCCACCAGGAGTACACCGCGTTGCGGGACTGGGTGCAGCAGGAGAACACCTACCAGGCGGACCTGACGCAGTTCAACAAGAACAAGAAGCCGGCCAAGGACAAGCCCAAGCCGCCGCCCGCGCGGCCGGCCCAGCCCGCGCAGACGTGCCCGTCGCCCGCCGCCTTCGGCATCCCGGCCAGTGCCCTCGCCCCGGCGGCCGCGGGAAGCTCGTGAGTAGCGCCACCGCCCCGGCGCCGGCCGTTGACCCGACGGACCCGCTGCTCCCGGTGACCCGCAGCAGGCGGCGCACCGAGCTGATCATGCTCGTCTTCGCCTTCGCGCTGATCGTGTTCGCCATGGCGAACGTGGGCTTCAGCCTCAAGGGCAAGCTGCCCTCGGGGGTGGCCGAGTACCTGGTCGCCTACATGGTCATCATCGCGGGGGCGCACCTGGCCATGCGGCGGTGGGCCCCGTGGGCCGACCCGCTGCTGCTCCCGCTCGCGACCCTGCTCAACGGGCTCGGCATCGTGATGATGTACCGCCTGTCGGCGCAGGTCAACCCGGCCACCGGCCAACCCGCGCTCAGCACCTCCCAGGCCAACCTGCAGATCGCCTTCTCGGCCATCGGTATCGGCTGCTTCGTCGCCATTCTCGCCTTTATCCGTGAGCCGCGCGTGCTGCAGCGCTATACGTACACCCTCGGGGCGGCCGGGATCTTGCTGTTCGCGCTGCCCGCGCTGCTCCCGGGATCCATCAGCGAGGTGAACGGGGCCAAGATCCAGATCCGGTTCGGCTCGTTCACCACCATCCAGCCGGAGGAGTTCGCCAAGCTGGCCCTGGCCATCTCGTTCGCCGGGTACCTGGTGGCCAAGCGGGACGTGCTGGCGCTGGCCGGCCGCCGGGTACTCGGCATCGACCTGCCCCGGGCCCGTGACCTCGGCCCGATCCTGCTCACCTGGGCGGCCAGCCTGCTGCTGCTCGTCTTCGAGAGCGACATCGGCACCAGCGCCGTGTTCATGGGCCTGTTCGTGGCAATGATCTACATCGCGACCGCCCGGACCTCCTGGCTGCTGATCGGCTTCCTCATGTTCGTGGTCGGCGCGATCACCGCGAGCAAGCTGGTCGGCCACGTCGGCGAGCGGTTCGATATCTGGCTGCACCCGTTCACCACCGCCAACGTGCAGGGCAACTCCTATCAGCTGGTCCAGGGCCTGTACGGGATGGGTAACGGCGGCCTGCTCGGCAAGGGCCTAGGCGGCGGCCAGCCGTACATCACCCCGCTGGTGCAGAGCGACTTCGTGTTCACCGCGTTCGGTGAGGAGCTCGGGCTGGCCGGAGTGATGGCCATCTTGCTGATCTACGCGCTGATCGTGCAGCGCGGGCTGCGGACCGCCATGTCGGTCAAGGATTCGTTCTCCAAGCTGCTGGCCGGCGGCCTGTCCTTCATGCTGGCCCTGCAGGTGTTCGTCATCGTCGGCGGCGTCACCCGGCTCATCCCGCTGACCGGCATCACCACCCCCTTCCTCTCCCAGGGAGGGTCCTCGCTGGTGGGCAGCTGGATACTCATCAGCCTGCTGGCCAGGCTGAGCGACACCGCGCGCCGCCCGCCGCCGCGGCCGATACAGGAGGAGGGACTGACCCAGGTGGTGACGCTGAAGTGAACCGGGCCCTGCGCCGGATTTCCATCGCGGTCCTCGTGATGTTCCTGCTGCTCCTCATCAACGTCAACTACCTGCAGGGCTTCGATACGGCCAGCCTGGCGAGCAAGCCGGGGAACTCCCGGGCCTTCTACGCGGCGCAGAACCAGTACCAGCGCGGCAACATCGTCACCTCGGACGGCGTGACCATCGCCACCTCCGTACCGAGCAGCAGCCCTAACGACTCCATCAAGTACCAGCGGAAATACCCGTTCGGTCCGGAGTACTCCTCGGTCACCGGGACCGAGACGATCTTCAGCAACACCGGCATCGAGGCGTCGGAGAACTCGCTGCTGTCCGGCAACGACTCCGCCCTGGACGTCAGGAAGATCATCGACCTGATCACCGGGAAGACGACCAAGGGCGCGACCGTCGAGCTCACCATCAACTCCAAGGCCCAGACCGCGGCCTACGACGCGCTCAAGGCCACCGGCAAGCCGGGCGGGGTGGTGGCGATCGACCCGAAGACCGGGGCGATCCTCGCCCTGGCCAGCTACCCGTCCTACGACCCGAACGAGCTGGCCATCCATGACGGCACCAAGCTCAACCAGGTGGACAAGCAGCTGCTCACGGACAAGTCGCAGCCGCTGGTCAACCGGGCCCTGCAGGGCACGTACCCGCCCGGCTCGACGTTCAAGATCGTGACGAGCTCGGCGCAGCTGACGCAAAACCCCAGCGCCACGGTCAACACCAAGTTCTACTCGCCGACCGACCTCACGCTGCCGCAGACCGATCATGTGCTCCACAACGACCAGGGCGAGACCTGCGGCGACGGTTCCGGCCAGGTTCCGCTGATCACCGCGTTCGCCCAGTCCTGCGACACCACGTTCGGCAAGATCGGCATCAACCTCGGGGCCAACGCGCTCAACGACATGGCGCAGAAGTTCGGCATGAACGACGCGAACCTGTCCATCCCGCTGCCCGTGGCGAAGAGCGACTACGTCATACCGCCCAGCCAGGCGCTGACCGCGTTCTCGGCGATCGGGCAGTTCAGCGACACCGTCACCCCACTGCAGGAGGCCATGCTCGCCGCGGCCATCGCCAACGGCGGCACCCTGATGAAGCCCTACCTGGTCAAGCAGGTCATGGCGAGCGACCTGAGCACCGTGCAGAGCACCGGGCAGTCGGTGCTGAGCCAGCCGGTCTCCTCGTCCGTGGCCAGCAGCGTGGCCCTGATGATGCGCGCCGCGGTGCAGGATAGCAACGGCACCGCTTTCGCCTTCAATGCCAATGCCGAGGGCGGCCTGGTCATCGCGGGCAAGACCGGCACGGCCGAGACCGGCACGGTCAGCCTGAACGACGCCGCTTTCACCTCGTTCGCTCCGTACGGCAACCCTGACATCGCCGTCGGCGTCATAATTCAGGGCGGCGGTTATGGTGCCTCGGCGGCCGCACCTATTGCTGTGCAGGTCATCAAGGCATACCAGTCTGCCGTGGGGAAGTAGTGAGCGATTATCTGCTGGCCGGCCGCTACCGGCTGACCGACCGCATCGCGGCCGGCGGCATGGGTGAGGTCTGGCGTGCCGAAGACAGCCTCCTCAACCGGGCCGTGGCGGTCAAGCTGCTGCCCACCGGGCGGGCGGGCGACGAGGCGTTCCTGGCCCGCTTCCGGGCCGAGGCGCGGTACGCGGCCAGCCTCTCCCACTCGGGTATCGCCCGGGTCTACGACTACGGCGAGTCCGCCGAATTCGGCGGGGCCTACCTGGTCATGGAGCTGGTCAACGGCGAGCCGCTGTCCGCCATCCTGGCCCGGGCGGAACGGCTCTCCCCGGACGCCACCCTGGACATCATCAGCCAGTCGGCGCGCGCGCTCGACGCCGCGCACCAGGCCGGCATCGTGCACCGCGATATCAAGCCGGGCAACCTGCTGGTGGCCGCGGGCGGCACCACGAAGATCACCGATTTCGGCATCGCTACGGCGGTAGCCGCGGCCCAGGCGTCGCACCTGACCGAGACCGGCATGGTCATGGGCACCGCGATGTACGTGTCACCCGAGCAGGCCACCGGGTCCCCGGTGACCGACGCCTCCGACATCTACTCGCTCGGCGTGGTCGCCTACGAGTGCCTGGCCGGGCGTCCGCCCTTCACCGCCAGCGAGCCGCTGGCGATCGCGTTCGCGCATAAGCACGAGCCGGTCCCGGCGCTGCCGCCGGACGTGCCGCCGCCGGTCAGCGAGCTGGTCTACCACATGCTGGCCAAGACCCCCGAGGAACGCCCGGCCAGCATGTGGGCGGTCGGCGACCGGGCCGACGTGCTGCGCGGCACGCTCGCCCTGGGCCAGACGGTGGCCCCCCCCGGATACCCGGGGCCGACCCGGGGGGACCTCCCGGCCGCGCTGACCGGGCCCGTGCCCAGCGGGGAAGACGCCGGGGAAACCTACGGCCCGCGCCGTACGAGCCGTCGCCAGCTCGTGGCGATCGGCTCGACCGCGGCCCTGTGCGCCGCCGCCATCGCGACCGGGTTCTACCTGACCAGCCATACGTCCAGCGGGAACACCGGGGACGTGCACAGCAACACCGCGCAGCACCTCAGCACGGCGCCGGTCACGCCGACCCCGTCCGCCAGCAGCCCGTCGCCGTCACCGACTCCGAGCCCCACCCTGGTCCGGGAGCAGCCATCCGCGACGCCCAGTTCGACCCGCAACCCGAAGCCGAAGAAGACCGTTAAACCGACGAAGTCATCCACGGCCTCGCCGTCGGCGAGCCCATCCGATTCGACCAGCAGCTCACCGACACCGACGGACACGTCGACCTCACCGGCTCCGACGGGCTCGTCGACCTCGACTACTCCGCCGACGACGTCCTAGAGAAACTAGAAAAACGCAGGGTGGTTTGGCACAGTGCGAGATATGACTCAGCCCCGTCTACTGGGCGGCCGCTACGAGCTTGACGGCGTGGTGGGCCGCGGCGGCATGGCCGAGGTGTACCGGGCGCGTGACATCCGGCTCGATCGGATCGTCGCGATCAAGACGCTCCGCGCCGACCTGGCCAGAGACCAGATCTTCCAGGCGCGCTTCCGCCGTGAGGCGCAGTCGGCCGCGTCCCTGAACCACCCGTCGATCGTAGCCGTCTACGACACCGGCGAGGACATGGCCTCCGGGATGCCGATCCCGTACATCGTCATGGAGTACGTGGACGGCCGCACGGTGCGGGACCTGCTGCAGGAAGGCCACCGGCTGCTGCCCGAGCGGTCCCTGGAGATCATCGACGGGGTGCTGCGCGCCCTGGACTACAGTCACCAGGCCGGCATCGTGCACCGCGACATCAAGCCGGGCAACGTGATGGTGACCCGCAACGGCGACGTCAAGGTGATGGACTTCGGCATCGCCCGGGCGATGAGCGACGCCCAGGCCACCATGACCCAGACCGCGCAGGTGATCGGCACCGCGCAGTACCTGTCGCCGGAGCAGGCCCGGGGCGAGCGGGTCGACTCCCGCAGCGACCTGTACTCGACCGGCTGCCTGCTGTACGAGCTGCTGACCGGGCGTCCTCCGTTCACCGGCGACTCGCCGGTGGCGATCGCCTACCAGCACGTGCGGGAGAACCCGGTGCCGCCGTCCCGGGTCGACCCGGACGTCCCCCCGTGGGCGGACGCGATCGTGCTGAAGGCCATGGCCAAGTCCCCGGCCGACCGCTACCAGACCGCGGCGGACATGCGCGCGGACCTGCAGCGCGCCGCCTCAGGCATGCCAGTGGCGGCCGCGCCGCCGACCCGGTTCGACAATTACCCGCAGTACACCCAGCGGATGAGCAACACGGGCACGATGATGGCGGGGGCGACGTCGCAGATCCCGCCGGTCGAGGACTACGACTACGCCGGCCGGGACTATGACTACCGGGGGCGGGGCGGTGCAGGCGGGAGCCGCCGCTGGATCCCGTGGGTCCTGGGCTTGGTCGTGGTAGTTGGGGTGGTCGCCGGCGTGGCCTTCTACCTGCTGGCCGGCGGGGGGAAGACCTACGCCGTACCACTCGTGAACGGCGAGTCGGTGGCCATGGCGAAGGGGCAGATCGCCGCCGCGCACCTGAAGTCGGCCGTCATCAACCAGCCCAACTCCAGCGTCAAGATGGGCCTGGTCATCAGGTCGACCCCGCCGGAAGGCAACAACGTCGCGGCCGGCACCGTGGTGACCCTGTACGTCTCGAGCGGCGCGGCTCCCGTGACCGTCCCCAACGTGCAAGGCAAGCAGGAGAACGACGCCGCGTCGATCCTGCAGAACGACGGCTTCACCGTCAAGACCACGCAGGACACCACGTCGACCCAGCCGGCCGGGACGGTGGTGAACCAGAGCCCGGGACCGAACACCCAGGCGCCACCGGGCTCCCAGGTCACCATCTTCGTTTCCGGCGCCGCGAGCGTGCCGAGCGTGATCGGCCTGAGCCAGGCGAGCGCGGAAGCGTCCCTGGAAAGTTCGGGCTTCAAGGTGACGGCGGAAACCGTGGCCGGGCCGGCTGGGACCGCGCCGGGCACCGTCTGGAAGCAGACTCCCCCCGCTAACACCTCCGAGGCCCAGGGGACGACAGTGCAGATCCTGGTCCAGCCGGCGGCGGCGACCCCGACCGGGTCGCCCACGGCGTCGGGGAGCCCGACCGCCAGCGGCAGCCCCCCGGCGAACGGCCAAGGAGGCGGGAACGGCCAGGGCGGCGGCATCCCCGGATTCTTATGGGTCACCGGGCCGTGAGGCCGCTCCCGGGCGCCTAGTAAACGCGGATCGCGCCGACCATCGTCCAGAGCGACTACGCTGGTGTCCGCAGCGCGGGATCTGATCGCGGTTGCTTCGCCAGGTTGCTACGCAGGAGGCGTTCGTGCCCAAGTCGCGCGTCCGCAAGAGGACGGTCTACACCCCTCCGCCGCAGAAGACAGCGGCGCGGAAGGTCAGTGCCCCGTGGGTCGGCCCGGCCATCGTGGTCTGCCTGGTCTTCGGCCTGGCCTGGATCGTGGTGTACTACCTCTCGAACGGATCCATCCCCGGTCTGAACAGCCTGGGCGCGTGGAACCTCGTGATCGGATTCGCGTTCATCATCGCGGGCGTCACCCTAGCCACCAGGTGGCGCTGACCTTCGCGATCACGGGCAAATGCCACTCAGCTTGCCCGGGCAGGCAGATGCACCGGCCGCCGGACGCGACACCGACGAGCTGGCAGTTGCAGAAGTGTCAGGACGTGCCGCTGGTGAGCTGGTGGGTCCGGATGACGACAGCGACCACTATCAGGGCCACGACCGCCACCGTGGCGGCGACCTGGATGACAGCGCGGTTCTTCCGCGGCGCGTACGCGTAGGCGCCGGTCAGCAGCACGCCGGTCAGCAGGCCGCCGATGTGATCCTGCCAGGCGATGAAGCTGTGGAAGAAGAAGCCGAGCGCGAGGTTGATGGCGATGAGGAAGACGATGCCGCGGGTGTCGAGGCGCAGCCGCCTGGACACCACGAACCACGCTCCGAACAGCCCGAAGATGGCGCCCGAGGCGCCGGCCGCGGCGTTGTAGGGCGGGACGATGTAGTAGTACATCACCCCGCCGCCGACGGCGCTGACCAGGTACACCGCGAGGAAGCGGGTCCGGCCGAGGAGCCCCTCGAGCGCCGGTCCCACGACCACCAGCGCCCACATGTTGAACAGGATGTCGGCGAATCCCAGGCCGTTCAGGCCCGCCCCGGGAACGACGAACGCGGACGTGATCAGCCGGTACCACTCGCCCGCGGCCACGCCGTGCAGCGGGCCGAGCGACACGTACGGGGCATAGCCCAGCATCACCAGGTCGTTGACGATGCCCGGGCGGACCCAGGTCACCAGGAACAGGGCGACGTTGATACCCAGGAGCGTCCAGGTGACGACGGCGCCCGCCGCCGGCCGGCCGCCGAAGGTGGTTCTGGCCTGGCGGGTGCTGCGCGCGCCCTCGCCCACGCACTCCACGCACTGCTGGCCGACCGAGGCCGAGCGCATGCAGTCCGGGCAGGCGTGGCGCCCGCAACGGACACAGGAGACGTAAGTCTCCCGGCCCGGGTGGCGGTAACAGGTCGGATAATCCTGGTTACCGCCGGCCCCGGGAGCGTCCCCGTCCGGGCCGGCCTGTCCGGCGGAACCGGGGTCGCTGGTCGTGCTCACAGCTTGGTCCAATCAGCTAAGAGGTGCTGCGTTCGATCGTGACCGACTCGACGACTACGTCCTCGACCGGCCGGTCCTGACTGCCCGTCTTGAGCCGGCTGATCAGGTCGACGACGTCGGCGCCTTGGACGACCTCGCCGAAGATGGTGTGCTTGCCGTTCAGCCAGGGGGTCGGCGCCACCGTGACGAAGAACTGCGAGCCGTTGGTGCCGGGTCCGGCGTTGGCCATGGCCAGCAGGTACGGCCGGTCGAAGCCCAGGTCGGGGTGGATCTCGTCGGCGAACTTGTAGCCCGGGCCGCCGCGGCCGGATCCGAGCGGGTCGCCGCCCTGGATCATGAAGTCGGGGATGACCCGGTGGAAGATGGTCCCGTCGTACAGCTTGCTCGTGGTGGCCTGCCCGGTCGACGGGTCCGTCCACTCCCGGCCGCCTTCGGCCAGTTCCACGAAGTTGCGTACCGTCTTCGGCGCGTGATCAGGGAAAAGACGAATGACGATCGTCCCCTGGTTGGTGCGCAACGTCGCGGTCAGCGTGTCTGTCATGCGGTTGACTCCTCATCCAGCCGGCTAACGGCCGGACATTTCGCCGGTGTAAAAACTCCTCCAGTCATCACCGTACCGGTAGCGCGCAATGATTGAACCCGGCAAACCCGGGAAGCTTGTCAAGACGGGATCATGCGCTGGAGGTTTACTGTGTCCCTTATCAAGACCAACCGCACTACCGACAGGGCGGCTGCGCTCGGTGCCCGCGCGAAGGATCGTGCCCTGGACACCGCCGCGCAGGCCATCCCAGCGGGGAAGCGCGCGGGAACGACAGCGGCCCAGGGAGTCCGACAGGGCGTTCAGGATGCCAGGGACTGGGCGGCGCCTCGCCTCGAGGAAGCCGTTCAGGGCGCGAAGGAATGGGCCGCGCCGCGACTAGAAGATGCTGTTCAAGGCGCCAGGGAATGGGTCGCGCCGCGGCTGGAAGGGGCGGCGGACGCTATTACCGGCACCGTCGCGCCTAAGGTCGCGGAGGCGGTTACCGGCACCGTCGCGCCTAAGGTCTCGTCGGCCCTGCGATCGACCGCCCAGCAGGTCAGGCCAGGCACGAAGCGGACCGGTGTCCGGCGGATGCTGGGCTGGCGCTGGCTGCTCGGCGTCGGCGTGGCGGTAGCCGCGGCGGGCGCGGGTGCCGCCGTCGCCATGCGGCGTCGTTACGCCAACGCCACCGCCGAGGCCGAGAACGACGCCGCTGGGTCACCGGAAGCGGAAACGACACCGCAGACGGACAAGCCCGTGACCGACGCCGCCCGGCACTCGGAGGTGAACGGGCGGGTCACGACGCCGGACGCCTAGTCCGGAAAGCGCGGAGCGCAAGCCAACGCTGCGGGCGCCCGGTTTTACTTTCCGGGCGCCCGGTCGGCCACCGGGTGATCCGGTACCGTCTAGTCACGGATCCACGATGACCAGCAGGCGGGCGATTCAGTGAGCGACAAGGACGAGGCCGGCCCTGCTCGCCTGGCCGGATGGTTCTCCGCGGTCGCCATCACGGCCGCGGTGCTGATCATGATCGTCCTGTCGGCCGCGGGCCCGAACGTCACCGTCCCGCGCATCCCCCGGGCCGGTCAGCTTCCGTGGTGGCACGCGCTGCACCTGACGGCGACGTTGGTGACGGTCTCGCTGTGGGCCGCGATGGCGCTGGGCGCCGCGGGCGTGGTCGCCGGGCTGGCCGCCGTGGCTCGCGGTGCGCGCCCGCGGGTGCGCCTGGTTCTGGCCGGCGCGTTCCTGGCCGTCACGGCGCTGACGGTGCTCCCGCCAGCCGGCTCGACGGACTCCATCTCGTACGCCGCCAGCGGCCGGACGGCGGTGACCGGGCACAGCCCCTACGTCATGACCCCGCGGCAGCTGCAGCGGTCCGGCGATCCGGTCGGCAAGCAGATTCCGTCCGCCGAGATCCCGTCCAGCTGGATGAACGCGGTATCGGTATACGGGCCGCTGGCCACCGCGGCGGAGTGGGGCGCGGCCGAGCTGGGCGGGACGTCGCTTACCCGCATCACGTTCTGGCTGAAGCTGGAAGAGGCGCTCGCCTTCGGCGCCGTCATCCTGGCCCTGGACCGGCTGGTCCGCGCCGACCCGCGACTGCGCCTGCGTGCACACCTGCTGTGGTCGGTGAATCCGCTGTTGCTGTGGGAGATCGTCGCGGGCGGCCATATCGACGGACTGGCTGTGGCCTTCGGGCTGGTGGGCGTGGCCGCCCTCCGGTCCCGCCCGGCCCGCGAGCCAGACGGCACCCAGGCACGGGCCAGCACAGTACCGGCCAGCACCATACCGGCCGTCAGCGCCGCCCTGGCCGGCCTGCTGATCGGGATAGCGACCGGCATCAAGGTGGAGTACGCGCTGCTCGGGCTGGCCGTGGCCTGGGCCTGCCAACGGTCGGTCCGGGCTCTCCGGGCCCTGGCCGCTGCGGCGGCGGGCTTCGCGGTCGTCGCCGTCCCGGCCTACCTGGCCGCGGGCATCCCCGCGATCAAGGTGCTCCTCACCCGCGGCGGGGGGATCACCTGGGACACCATGTACCAGCTGTTCTGGCGCCCGGTGCTCGGCTATACGCACTTCAGCGTGTCCAGCGTCCCGCCGCACCTGGTGCTGGTCTCTTACCTGCTCTTCGCCGCGGTGGCGCTGCTGGCGCTCGCGCGCTTCCCGGACCCGGTTCCCGGCCGGCCGGCCGTCGCTCCCGCCCTGGCGCTGAGCCTGGCCTGGCTCTTCGTCACGGGGTTCCAGCGGCCCTGGTATGACGTGATGGCCGTCGCCCTGCTCGCCCTGTACGCGGCGTCCTGGCTGGACTGGGTGGTGCTGATCCGCCTGCTCGCCGCGGCGACCGTCTACGCCCAGGCGGTCCAGAATCCGGCCGAGCCGCACTGGCTCTACGACATCGTCCAGTTCGACGGAATGTGGCTGACCCCGGCCGTCCGCCTGCTCGCCGCCGTGGCGCTGGTGTGGTTCTGCGTGTCCGGCCGGCGCGGCTGGCGAATCCGGCCGGAACCGTCTTCCGGACGGCTCCCCGAGCTGCTGCCCACCTTGCCGGCCAGCTGAATCAGGTTGTCCACAAGCACACCCTGTGGATAACTCCTCGCCTAACTGCCCAGCATGCAACCGCCACTGGCAACCCAATGCACAGTTATGTGGATTCCCCTGTGGACAACGCAGGCCGTCTGGCGAGCCGGTTCTCATAATCTGAGCTAGCAAGCAGCTAGCAAGCTGGCAAGCGGGCCTCATGGGCAGCACCTCAGGGCTACCGGCGTTCCGGCGGGTCTCCGAGCGGGTCGGCGGCCAGGTACAGCCGTGGCCACTGGCAGTCGACGAACTGGTCGAGGTAGCCGGAAAAGCGCTCCTCGAAGTCGTCGTCTTCGGCGCGGGCGCCGACGGCCCGCTCCACGCCGGAGAAGATGTCGACGCCGAACGCCACGGCCCGCACCTCCCAGTCGTCCCGCTGCGCGGCGTCGTACCACCGCTGCACTGTCCCCACCTGACGCGCGCAGGTGTCACCGGTGATCGCCTGCCCGTAGGTCCGCTCCCATTCCGCGCTGCGCGGGTGCGGGCCGGCGCCCGGCGTCTTCCGGTCGGCCGCCTTGAGCGCGTCGAGGACCAGCGTCCAGGTATAGGCGGGCGCGAGCCACTTCGGTTCCTCCCGCTGGCACAGCCAGCTGCCACGCGCTATCCGGGCCCTGATCGCGGTGCTGACGTGGGAGGCGAGACCGACCGGGCTGACCCGGCCGACGATCACCGGCACCCGGACGCCGACCGCGGTGTCGACGCCGTGGGAGATCGCGCAGTCCCGCAGCCGGGACGGCATCACCTGCAGCAGCGAGAGCAGCGTGGTGCGCGGCACCGGCATGGGCCAGCCGGTGAGGTGAGCCAGGACGGACAGTTCCGCCCACAGCCTGATCGCGGGGTACTCCTCCAGCGCGCGCTGGGCGACCCGCATGTCCCGCAGGGTGCAAGGCCGGGCGGCGCAGTCGGCACCGCAGGTGACACTGCGCGGCCGGACCACCCCGGCCGAGCTGTCCTGGGCTTCGTCCCCGGCCGCGGCCGGTACCGCGGCCGGTACCGCGGCCGGTACCGCGGCCGCCTCCCGGGCGGTTCCGTCGGGCATCCGCGCTAGCAGCGGGAAGTCCATTCCCTCGGCGAACACCGCGGCCTCGCCCGGCCTGAGCGTGACCAGGAACCGGTTCTGCGCCGGCGTCATGTTCATCGTGGTGCCCACGGCCTCGCGGTCCTCGGCCGCGGGCAGCCGGTGGGTGATCTTCACCGCGGTGTTCCTGATGACGTCGCCGAGCAGGCGCTCCGGGATCCGCTCGGTGACGATGACGCCTTCGCCGTAGGCCCGGAGCCCGGTGAGCAGCCCGGCCAACGTCTCGACCGCCCGCGCCGCCGCTCCGGCCGGAACGCCGGCCTGCGGCCGGCGGAGCAGCCGGTGCGCCTCCTCGAAGATGGTCAGGTGGCGCAGCCCCTGGCCGTCAGGTCCCGCCATCCGCACATGCTCGGCCAGCCTGATCAGCACCGTCCCGATCAGGAAGGCCTGGTCGCCGTCGGCGTCCACGTCCTCGACCTCGACCACGGCGTTGCTGCTGAGCAGCCGGCCGAAGTCGAGCTGATGACCGCCCTCGAAGAAGCGGCCCGACGTCCCCAGCCGCAGGCTGGACAGCCGCACCCGGACGAAGCCGAGCACCTCGTCAGCCACCCGCTGGCTGTAGCCGGTTTCCTGGACGACCCTGATCGCGGCCCGGTGCAGGTCGGTGAGGCTGGGATAGCCCGGACTCGGGTCGGCCGTCACCGTCTCGCCCAGCGCCAGGTCCCAGCCCGCCTCCTCGTACACCCTGGTCAGCGCCGCGCCGATCACCTGGGAGAACGGCTCTTGCGACCGGAAGCTGGCGAGGAACAGCGCCTTGACCAGGTCGGCGTGGGCCTGCAGCGGGAACCGGCGGCCGTCGGCGTCCGGCGCGGGCTCGAGCGGGTTGAGCCCGGCGGCGATCGAGTCCGACTCACCCGGCCGTATCCGCACCACCGCGCCCGTCCCGGCCAGCCGCGCGGCCATCAGCCGGTACTCGGCCCGGGACGGCTCTATCACCAGCCACGGGATCCCGGCGCCGGTAGCGGCCTCGAGCATGGCCCGCACGGTCTGCGACTTGCCGGAACCGGCCGCGCCGCTGACGAGCACGTGCCGGTTCAGCACGTCGAGCGGCAGCGCCAGCGGGCCGGCCGGCCGGCGGTTCCTGTCGAGGATCTCGCCGACGTCGATCACCGCCCGGCCAGGCCCGGAGGCCCCGGTGTGCTCCTGGGTGACGTCGAAATCGGGCCGCAGCGTCAGCCGGATTCCGGGCAGCTCACGCTCGGGCGGCCGGGTCAGCACGGCCAGCAGCTCGGTGCTCCCGTAGAACGGGTACGCCGGCCCCGCGTCCCCTCCCGGCGAGGCCGGGGCCGCCTCGTCCAGGATCTCCCGGAGGCCGCCCGGCTCACCGCCCGGCACCGGGACGACCGCGTACGGCAGCCCGGCCAGGTCGGTCGAGGCGCACACCAGCCCGGCCACGCGCGACGCGGCCCCGGCGTCGGCGCCCCCGGCGAGCAGCCGGATCCGCCACCACCCGGCCGACCGGCCGGCCCGGGCCTCGCCGATTTCCGCCGCGGTCAGCGGCTCGGCCACCAGCAGCCAGCCGAACGGTCCCGGCCACACCGCCAGCAGGCACTCTTCCAGCGTGGGCGGCGTCCGCGCCTGGCGGTCAGGCCGCGGGTCGTCCAGGAGCAGGCCGTCGCTGATCCCGGCGATCGCGCGCCAGGACGGCAGCCGGGCCATCAGCCCGGCCAGCGCGCCCCGCGCCAGCGGCTCGGCTCGCGCCCCGCCGGGCAGCGTGAGGCGGACGTCCTCGCCGTCCTCACCGCCGACCAGGGCGGCGCCCGCGGTGAGAACCTGAACCGGCTGGCCCGCGTCGTGCCGCACCCAGCCGAAGGCCAGGGCAGCCGGGCCGTCGTTGCCGTTGGCTTCGGCTCCGGCGTGGTACGCCGCGGTCAGCGCGGCGAGCCGCTGCGTCCAGCCCGTATCGTCCGGCTCATCCGGCGGGACCCGCCGCGTGCCGGGACCGGCGCGCCGCGGGATCTCGGTGATGCGGTACGCGCCGAGCTCGCTCAATGCGCCCCACGCTAACATCACGACGCTCCGCACCGTATCCGCCGCGAGGACCGCAATCCGCACGTTTGCCCGTATCCGATGCAAATAGCCTAAGGGGTCAGGACGCCTTGTCCAGGTCGGTCCAGGGGAGCTCGGCGGACTCGTACAGCGGACAGGGCTCGTAGCCGTCCGGGTAGCCGTAGCGCCACTCGGGGCGGCGGCCCTCCTCGGGGCCGCCCAGCGCCTGGTCTACCGGGCTGCCGTCGTCTGGGTACGTCCGCCAGTCCCAGGGGTCGTACCGGCGCGTTCCGGCCTGGCGGCGCGCCCGCGCCCTGAACTGCAGGACCAGGTAGGCCACCACGGCGAGGACCGCGACCGCGACCAGCGCGATCCGGCCCGCGGCCGAGCCGCTTCCCTCGGTGTAACCCGACGCCGACCATGTCGTTTCCATCTGGCTCCCCGGCCTTTCTCGAAATGGGATCAGCACAACCTCTGGTCTCCACTCCGGCTAAGGCACGACCATCGGCGTGACCGGGTGCCGCGGCCGCCTTCGGTGATTGAAGGCGGTGGTCGGGCGGCCGCGGCACTGGCCACTCACCCTGGATTACGAGCCGGTGCCCGGTCACGTTCGAGCCGCCGGGGCCGCGTAAGCAGCCGGTAACAAGTCCTCAGGACACGGAGGAATTGACCCCGAGGACCCGGGTCAGGTAGGCGTTGCCGAACCTGCCCCCCGGGTCGGCCTCGGCCCGGACCCGGAGGAAATCGCCGAACCGGGGGTACAGGGCGCTCAGCCGCGCGGCGTCGAGCGAGTGTATCTTGCCCCAGTGCGGGCGGCCCGCCACCTCGGCCACGATGGATTCGAACCGGTCGAAGTAGTCCTGGTACGGCAGCCCGGTGTACTGGTGGATGGCGATGTAGGCGGATTCCCGCCCGTAAGCGGTGGAGAGCCAGATGTCGTCGGCGGCCGCCACCCGGACCTCGACCGGGAACATGACGGGATCGGCCAGCCGGGGCACGGAGCGGCGCAGTTCGGCCAGCACGGGCCGCAGTGATTCACGTGGAACGGCGTACTCGCACTCGGTGAAGCGCACCCGGCGCGGGGTGACGAACACGCGGTGCGACGTCTCGGTGTAGATCCTGGCCGACAGCGCGGACGAGGAGAACCGGTTCAGCGCGGGGATGAGCCGGGGCCGGGCCCGGCCCAGCCGGCACAGTGCTCCGAAGCCGGCGTTCTCCATCACCTCGAACTCCCAGAACCGCCGCCAGGCCGGCAGCGGCGGCGGCACGGTACCCCCAGCCACCCGGTTGTTCCGCTTGACCAGGGCGTTGCGGCCGTAGGGGAACCAGTAGAACTCGAAGTGGTCGTTATCCTCGGCCAGCTCGTCGAACTGCTCGAGGACCTCGTCCACGGGCAGCGGGCGCTCGTCGGCCAGCAGCGTGAACGCGGGCACGCAGCGCAGCGTCACGCTGGTGACCACGCCGAGCGCGCCGAGGCCGATCCGCGCGGCGGCGAACAGGTCGGGCCAGGCCGAAGCCGAACATGTCGCCACCGAGCCGTCCGCCAGCACCAGCTCGAGCGCCTCCACCTGGGTGGCCAGGCCACCGAGCCGGGCCCCGGTGCCGTGCGTCCCGGTGGCCAGCGCCCCGGCCACGGTCTGCACGTCGATGTCGCCGAGGTTGGCCATGGCCAGGCCGAGGTCGCTCAGCTCGGCGTTGAGCGCCCGCAGCGGCGTCCCCGAACGCACGGTGACCAGGCCCGTCCGGGTATCCGCGGCGGTGATCCCGGTCCAGCCGGACAGGTCGAGCGCCACCCCCGAGGTCGCGGCCACCGCGGTGAACGAATGCCCGCTGCCGAGCGCCCGCACGGTCAGCCCGGACGCCGCCGCGTCCTTGACCGCGGTAGCGATCTCGGCCTCGCTGCGGGGCCGGCGCCAGCGAGCCGGGGCCGCCGTCGCGGTCCCAGCCCAGTTCCGCCATACGCGGTGCTCAGCGGTAGTCCTCATGATCGCCCAGTATTCATACTCCGGTGGTCCTGGTCTACTGTGCGAGCATGCCGCTGGCCCGCAGGCCGGCCGTGCACATCGGCACCCGCCGCTCTCCGCTGCACACGCCGGAGCAGGCGGTGGCCTTCGCCCGGGCGGTCACCCGCCGGGCGGGTTTCCGGCTGGCCGGGGTGATGGGATACGAGGGGCAGATCGCCGGCCTGGGCGACGCGCCGCCCGGCCACCCGGTCCGAGCCCAGCTGATCCGGCTCATCCAGAATCGCTCGCTGCCCGAGCTGATCCGCCGCCGGACCGAGGCGATCCGCCAGATCAAGGCGCCCCTGGCTGCCGGCCGGCCTGCGCCTGGTCGGCACCGAGGGCGCGGGCGAGGTCCAGACGCCGGTCCGCGGCGCGGCCGCGAACGCGCTGGCCCCCGGCGACCGGGTCTGGATGCGGCACGCCAAGGCGGGCGAGCTGGCCGAGCGCCTGCGCGACTACCACGTGCTCGGTGACGACGGGCGGCTCACCACCGTCCCCACCTACCGCGGCGAAGGGAAATGCTTCGGGTAGGCGGAAAGCCCGCCCCGTTCGTTCCAAAGATTTTTTAGAACGAACGGGTGTATCACCAGCCCCCCGGTCAGCCTCCTCACCTCGCGACCCCAGCCAGAGAGCTGGCATGCTCGCTCATGTGGGACCGCAGCTATCGAACCCGGCTCTGGTCGGCCGTTCCGTACAGCTGACCGCGCTGGAGACCGCGCTGGCCGAGGCGCCCCGGGGTCGACCGTCGACCGTCCTGGTCGGCGCGGGTGCTGACCGGCGGCTGCCTGGAACTTGGGGCGGAGAGCCTGCCGTTCGCTCCCTTCACCGCGGTGCTCCGTGAGCTCGTGCGCGACCTCGGCGCGGCCGGGGTGGCGGCGCTGCTGTCCGGCGAGGCGGGGCAGGTGCATAGCCGGTTCGCCGAGGTCATCGCGGCCGACCCGGCGCTGGTGCTGCCCGGCCGGACCGCCGGCGAGCAGGCCCGGCACTGGCAGGCGGCCCACGACATGCCCCGGGCCCTGGTCAGTGCCTGGCAGGCGGCGAGCCAGGCAGGCCGGACGCTGGCCTACGCGGAGCAACTGGCCATGCTGTCGCGGGTGCTCGAGTTGTGGGAGCAGGTGCCGGACGCCGCCGAGCGGATCGGTGCCGGTCACGTCGCGGTGCTCGAGGAAGCGATCAGGCCCGCCGAACTAGCCGGGGAAGACGACCGCGGGCTCTCCCTGACCCAGGCCGCGCTGCGGGAGGTCGACGCCGCTACCGAGCCGGTCCGGGCCGCGCTCCTGCTCCGGAACCGCGGCTACCTGAAGCACCACCTCGGCCGGACGGAGGACACGGCACCGTAGATCGACGACGGAGTTGCCGATGTGACTCAAGTCCGGTTTACGCAACCGGAAAACTAGGACGCCAACGGCTTTGTCGGCACTTTCGGGCGCTATAACCCCCAAAACTGCCGACAAAGCGGCCGTAAGCCTCCCGGACGCATGATCACTGAATCGGCCGCGCGGCCGCCGGAGAGGCCTTAGACGCTTAGCGCGCTCCGAGCCGGGGAACCCGCATCTAAGACGTCTCTGGGCTGCGATTTCAGGAAATCGCCCGATCCGCGGCCAGGGGCCTTAGCGGCATTCTCGAAGTGCAGGCAGAAGCGCACCGAGGAGACCGCGATGAACCCCAGCCACACCATCCGCTACGAACTAGCCCAGTCCCGCATCGCCGACCTGCGCCACCAGGCCCGGCGCGAGAACCTAGCCCGCGCGGCCCGGGGCACTCAGGATGAGCCACAGCACCACGCCCCACGGATTCCCAGGCACCTGCGCCACCGCCACCGCCTGACCACCGCCGCCAGCTGAGGTTACAGGGAGTTGAGGGCTCGGGTTTCGATGACGGCGAAGGCGGCGGGGGGCATGGTCACCGTGTCCTGGGTGATCGCGACGCCGGGGCTGGACGCGGCGAGTACGCCGGTGCCGCGCTCGCCGAGCGGCAGCCGGACCGGCTGGTCGCCGAGGTTGGCGGCGATCCGCAGCCGTCCCCGCCTGACCAGCAGCCAGCGCGCGTCCTCGTCGAAGTCGGCGTGCACCCGGTCCAGCCGGGGGTCGACCAGCTCGGGCCGGGAGTGGCGCAGCGCGATCAGCTCGCGGTACCAGGCCAGGATGCCCAGGTGCGGGTCGCGGTCGCGCTCGGACCAGTCGAGCTTGGATCGCAGGAACGTCGCCGGGTCCTGGGGATCGGGTATCTCGGCCGCGGCCCAGCCGTGCGAGGCGAACTCGGCCTTGCGTCCGTCCGCGACGGCCTTGGCCAGCCAGGGCTCGATGTGGTCGGTGAAGTACTGCCACGGGGTGACCGCCCCCCACTCCTCGCCCATGAACAGCATCGGGGTGTAGGGCGCGGTCAGCACCAGGCCGGCGCCGACCTTGACCAGCTCGGGCAAGAGCGTGGCGGCGATACGGTCGCCGGTGGCCCGGTTGCCGATCTGGTCGTGGTCCTGCAGGTAGCCGAGGAAGCGATGGGCCGGGACGCGGAACACGTCGACCTGGCGGCCGTGGGTGCGGCCGCGGAAGGCGGACCAGATGCCGTCGTGGAAGAACACCCGGGTATAGGTCTTGGCCAGCGTCGCGAGCGAGCCGAAGTCGCAGTAGTAGCCCTGCCGCTCGCCGGTGATCGCGGCGTGCACCGCGTGGTGGAAGTCGTCGCTCCACTGCGCGGCCAGGCCGTAGCCGCCCGCTTCGCGCGAGGTGACCAGCCGCGGATCGTTGGTGTCGGATTCGGCGATCAGGATCAGCTCGCGGTTAAGCAGCGCGGCCAGCGCGCCCACCTCGGTCGCGAGCTCCTCGAGAAAGTGCAGGGCGCGGTGGTCTTCCAGCGCGTGCACCGCGTCGAGGCGCAGCCCGTCCAGGTGGTAGTCGCGCAGCCACATCAGCGCGTTGCCGATCAGGAACGCCCGGACCTCGTCCGAGCCGGGCTGGTCCAGGTTCACCGCGGGACCCCACGGGGTCACGTGCGCCTCGGTGAAGTAGGGCCCGAAGTCGCCGAGCCGGTTGCCGATGCCGACGTGGTTGTACACCACGTCGAGCAGCACGGCCAGGCCGCGGGCGTGGCAGGCGTCGACGAACCGCTTGAGCCCGTCCGGGCCGCCGTACGGCTCGTGCACCGCCCACAGGTTGATCCCGTCGTAGCCCCAGCCGTGCTGGCCGGGGTACGCCGCGACCGGCATCAGCTCCACCGCGTGCACGCCGAGGTCGCACAGGTGGTCCAGGTGGCCGATGGCCGCGTCGAAGGTGCCCTCGGCGGTGAACGTGCCGGTGTGCAGTTCGTAGATGACCGACCCGTGCAGCGCGCCGCCCCGCCACCGATCATCGGTCCAGCGGAAGGCGGCATGGTCATAGGTGCGGCTCAGACCTTTTATACCGAACGGCTGGCGCGCCGAGCGCGGGTCAGGCAGCACCTCGCCATCGTCGAGCCGGAACCCGTAGTCGATGCCAGCCGTCACCTTAGGGACGTCTGCTTCCCACCACCCGGTGTCGGCGTCCCGGCCGTTCGGTCCATGTTCGCGGCTCATCGGGTAACGCTGCCCGGCGACCTCCACCTCGACGTGGCCAGCGGCGGGGGCCCAGACGCTGAACACGGTCACCGGCGGCTGCCGTCGGCGTATTCCTGCTCCATCTCCCAGATCCGCTCCGGGATCAGCAGCGCCACCGGGAACCGCCTGGTCAGCTCGGCCAGCGGCGGTCTCAGCCCGGCGTGCCTGACGCCGGTGAGCACGTCGCGCCAGTGCAGTTCGGGCAGCGGCAAGACGGTGTCGGCCCAGCCGCCGCGCCGGCGCAGCCCGCCGGGCAGCCGGGTGACGACGGTGACCGCGTGACCGCCGCGGCCGAACGCGACCGCGTGCTCGGCGGCGGGTCCCTCGGCCGCCAGCGGGATGTAGCTCCCGCCGAACCAGTCCGGGTGATCGCGCCGCAGCCACAGCGCCCGCGAGGTCACGAACAGCTTTTCCGCGTCCAGGCCGGTCGCGTGGTCCGGGCCGGCCTCGAGCGCGGCCAGCAGCCGCCGTCGCCGCTGGTAGTCGACCGGCCGGCGGTTGTCCGGGTCGACCAGGGACAGCCCGGTCAGCTCGCATCCCTGGTAGACGTCGGGTACCCCGGGCATGGTGAGCTGGACGAGCTTGGCGCCGAGGGTATTGACGCGCGCGTCCGGCGCGATCCGGGCCGCGAAGCTGGCGATGCCCGCGGTCAGTTCCAGGTCGCCGAGCACGGCGCTGGCCAGGCCGAGCACCGCCGACTCGTAGCCGGGGCGGCGCACGGTCCACGACGTCCGCGTCTTGGCCTCGTGCATCGCCTTGTCCAGGTATTCGGTCAGCCGTTCGGGCCCGATCAGCCAGGCGCCCACCAGGGTCTGCCACATCAGGTACTCGAGGTCGGGCTCGGGGGCCCGTTCTGAGGCCTCGGCGGCGGCCCCGTCGGTGAGCCAGCGGGCCAGGCCGTGCCACTCGGCGGCCTGGTGTCCCCAGTCGTGCGGGTATTCAGCCAGCACGGCCAGCCGGGCCCGGACGTCTTCCTGCCGCTTGGTGTCGTGCGTGGACAACGTGGTCATGGTGGCCGGCCAGCGCCGGGCGAGACGGCCCGCCGCGGCGTGGAACTCGGCCGGGCTGACGCCGAACACGGCCGGGTCGCCGCCGACCTCGTTCAGCGAGACCAGCCGCGACCAGCGGTAGAACGCGGTGTCCTCGACCCCCTTGGCCAGCACAGGCCCGGTGGTCTGGCCGAACCGCACGATCAGTTCGTCCCGGGCGGCCCGCTGGTCCGCGTCGGCGGTCATCTCGCCCAGGCCGAGCACGGCCGTCCGCACCGCGTCGAGCGCCGGCTGCAGGCGCTCCTCCAGGTAGTCCCTGGCCGCGGCGGCGGCCGCGGTCACCGCCGCCGCCGCGGCCGGGGACGGCGGCTCACCCGGCCTGACATAGGCCCGGTACACGCCGAACTCGGCCAGCATGGCGACCAGCACGTCATGCAGGTCGGCGGCGTCGTAGCCGTCCAGGGCCGGGTACCCGGCCCGGGCGAAGAGCCGGGTCAGCCGGGCCAGCTCGGCGGCGAAGGTGCCGTCGGCGATGTCGCGCTTGGCGTCGCGTTCCACCCCGGCGAAGCCCTGCTTGCCGCCGGTGAAGCGGACGTATTCGTCGGCCAGCGGTACGTCCCCGGCCGGGTCCGTGAACAGGCCGCCGACCAGTCCGAGGGCGTCGTAGCCGGTGGTGCCCGCGCAGGGCCAGCCGGGCAGTTCCTCGCCGTGCGCCAGGATCTTCTCCACCACGATCCAGGCGCCGCCGGTCTCGGCCGACAGCCGGGCCAGGTACCCTTGAGGATCGGCCAGCCCGTCGGGATGGTCGACCCGCAGGCCGTCGATAAGGCCCTCGCGCATCAGGCGCAGCAGCACCTCGTGGGTGGCGCCGAACACGTTCGGGTCCTCGACCCGGACCGCGATCAGCGAATCGATGTCGAAGAAGCGCCGGTAGTTGAGCTGGGTGGCCGCGTCGTGCCAGTCGGTGAGGCGGTAGTGCTGCTGGGCCAGCAGCACCATGAGGGGCAGGTCGGCGACGCCATCGCGGAGCGGGAGCACGTGGTCGAAGTAGCGCAGCACCGGACCGCGGTGCCCGGGGTTCTCCGGGGTCCGCGGGGCCGTCTCGATGATCAGGTCGCGCAGGCACTCCTCCAGCGGCCCGGCCAGGATCGGCAGCAGCAGCTTGCCTTCCTGCGCGTCCCAGTCGACGTCGAACCAGTGCGCGAACTCCGACCGCCGTCCCTGGTAGAGCACGGACCACAGCTGCCGGTTGAGCGTCTCGGGCACCGGCCGGGCCATGTGGTTGGGCACCACGTCGACGACCACGCCCAGGCCGTGCCGGCGGAACTCGGCCACCATGTCGCGGTACGCGGGCTCGCCGCCGAGGTCGGCCGATACCCGGGAATGGTCCACGACGTCGTAGCCGTGGGCCGAGCCCGGGTTGGCCTGCAGGATCGGCGACAGGTAGACGTGCGTCACCCCCAGCGCGGCCAGGTAACCCGCCTGCGCGGCGGCGGCGGCGAACCCGAAGCTGTCGCGGAGTTGCAGCCGGTAGGTGGACACCGGCTGGGGCCGTCCGGTGGTGAACTCAGCCACGACGCAGCAATTGCAGCGAATGGTTGATCAAGGTAATCGTGTCTCCCGGCTTGACCGGATTGTCGTCCTCAGGTTCCGTCGCCCCGCTGGCGGTGTCCAGCACCCGGGCCCACCGTGGGCCGTAGCGGCGCGGCGGGACGGTGAACTGGAGGTCTTCCTCGCTCGCGTTGAACAGCATCAGGAAGGAATCGTCCTGGACCCGTTCGCCGCGGCGGTCCGGCTCGCTGATCGCCCGGCCGTTCAGGAACACGGTCAGCGACTTGGCGAAGCCCGCGTCCCAGTCCTCGTCGGCCATCTCCTCGCCGGACAGGGTGAACCAGGCGATGTCGCCGAGCCGGTTCCGGCCGCCGCGCATTGCCTTGCCGGCGAAGAACCGGCGACGGCGGAAGACCGCGTGCTCGGTCCGCAGCCGGATGAGCGTGCGGACGTAGTCGTACAGCGCCTGGTCGTCCTCGGCCCGGGGCGACCAGTCGACCCAGGAGATCTCGTTGTCCTGGCAGTAGGCGTTGTTGTTGCCTTGCTGGGACCGGCCCATCTCGTCGCCCGCGAGCAGCATCGGCACGCCCTGCGACAGCAGCAGCGTGGCCAGGTAGTTGCGCTTCTGCCGGGCGCGCAGCCCGAGGATGGTCTTGTCCTCGGTGGGGCCCTCGGTGCCGCAGTTCCAGGAGCGGTTGTCGTCGCTGCCGTCCCGGCCGTCCTCGCCGTTGGCCTCGTTGTGCTTGTGGTTATAGGAGACCAGGTCGGCCAAGGTGAAGCCGTCGTGGCAGGTGACGAAGTTGACCGAGGCCACCGGCCGCCTGCTGTCCTGCTGGTACAGGTCGCTAGAACCGGTCAGCCGGGAGGCGAACTCGGGCACGGTCGACGGCTGGCCGCGCCAGAAGTCGCGGATCGTGTCCCGGTACTTGCCGTTCCACTCGCTCCACAGCGGCGGGAAGTTGCCGACCTGGTAACCGCCGTCGCCCACGTCCCACGGCTCGGCGATGAGCTTGACCTGGGACACCACCGGGTCCTGCTGGACCAGGTCGAAGAACGCGGACAGCCGGTCCACCTCGTAGAACTGACGAGCCAAGGTGGCGGCCAGATCGAACCGGAAGCCGTCCACGTGCATGTCGAGCACCCAGTAGCGCAGCGAATCCATGATCATCTGCAGCACGTGCGGATGCCGCATGAGCAGGCTGTTCCCGGTGCCGGTGGTGTCCATGTAGTAGCGCCGGTCGTCGTCCACCAGCCGGTAGTAGGCGGAGTTGTCGATGCCGCGGAAGGACAGCGTGGGCCCCAGGTGGTTGCCCTCGGCGGTGTGGTTGTACACCACGTCGAGGATGACCTCGATGCCCGCCTGGTGCAGGGCGCGGACCATGGTCTTGAACTCCTGCACCTGCTCGCCGCGGCTCCCCCCGGCCGCGTAGGCGTTATGCGGGGCGAAGAAACCGATGGTGTTGTAGCCCCAGTAGTTGCCGAGGCCCTTCTCGCTCAGGTGGCTGTCGTTGACGAACTGGTGCACCGGCAGCAGCTCCACCGCGGTGACCCCGAGCCCCTTCAGGTGCGAGATCGCCGCCGGATGGGCCAGCCCCAGGTAGGTGCCGCGCTGCTCGTCCGGGATGACCGGGTGCTCCATGGTCAGGCCGCGGACGTGCGCCTCGTAGATGACGGAGTCGTGGTAGGGCACGCGCGGCGGCCGGTCCAGGTTCCAGTCGAAGTACGGGTTCACCACGACCGAGCGCGGCATGTACGGCGCGGAGTCCGCGTTGTTCCGCCGGTCCGGGTGGCCGAACTGGTAGGAGAACACCGGCTGGCCCCAGTCCACGGCGCCCTCGATCGCCTTGGCGTACGGGTCGAGCAGCAGCTTGTGCGGGTTGCAGCGGTTCCCGTCGGCCGGGTGGTAAGGCCCGTGAACCCGGTACCCGTACCGCTGGCCGGGGTTAACGCCCGGCATGTACCCGTGCCACACGAACCCGTCGACCTCGTGCAGGTCGAACTTGCTCTCCTTGCCCTCCTCGTCGAACAGGCAGAGCTCCACCCGGTCCGCTACCTCGGAGAACAGGGCGAAGTTCGTCCCGGCCCCGTCATACGTGGCTCCCAGCGGATAGCTGTCGCCCGGCCATACGGCAGTCGCCGCCAAGTGCTTCCCGTTCCTCTCGCTGACCCCGCGCTCCGATCATCACACACCTTCCCATCCCGGCGCTGATAACACAGAACTGACTACGGTCATGACCTGCGGGTGAGGGGATGATCGCACAACATCTCGCGGATCGTGCCTCCGGCGGGCCGTGACGGCATGAAACCCGGGACTCAGCGCGTCAGAACGCACTGAAGGTCCGGTTCATACCGTGCCCGCGCCGCAAGGCTGTCACCGGGCGCGGAGCGCCTCCACCAGGGCCGGGATGACCTGGTGGAGGTCGCCGATCACCGCGTAATCCGCGTGGGCCAGGATGGGGGCGCCGGGGTCGGTGTTGATGGCGATGATGTGCTTGGCGCCGGCGCAGCCGGCGATGTGCTGGATAGCGCCGCTGATGCCGCAGGCCAGGTAGAGCTCCGGGGTGATCTTGGTGCCGGTCTGGCCGACCTGCTGCCGGTGCGGGCGCCAGCCCTCGGAGGTGACCACGCGGGACACCCCGACCACGCCGCCGAGCAGCTCGGCCAGTTCCTCCAGCGGGGCGAAGCCGTCGGCGCCGCCGACGCCCCGGCCGCCGCCCACGACGACCCGCGCCGTGGCCAGCGACGCGCCACCCGCGCCCGCGGGCGACTCCACCGCCCGTACCAGCAGATCAGCCTCGGCCAGCTCGGGCTTGTGCACGTGCACCTGGAACACGACCGGCGCCTCCAAGGCGACCGCCGCTACCGAGTCAGTAGCCACCGTGAACAGCGCGACCGGGGCTTCCATGACCGCGTCCTCGAGCAGCAGCCCGGCCCAGCGGTGCCGGACCAGCCGGTGCGTCCGGCCGCCGTCCGGGGTGACCAGCGTGCAGTTGGCCGCCATCGGCAGGCCGGTGATCGCGCCGAGGTGGGCCAGCACCTCGTTGCCGTGGTCGGTCCCGGCCGCGAGCACCGCGGTGGCGCCAGTTTCCGCAGCCAGCCCAGCCAGCGTCCGCCCCCAGGCCTGCGGCGCGTACCCGTCCAGCGAAGAAGATTCGATCAGGTACACGTCAGTGACGCCGTAACGGCCCAGGGCATCGGCGGGCGCGGCATCGGCGAAGACCACCGCGCCGACGTCACCGAGCGACCGGGCCATGCTGACCGCCCGCAGCGAAGCGTCCGCCGGCTCGCCGCCGTCGAGCTCGACCAAGACCAGCGCCGTCATGACAGCACCCCCCACTCCTCCAGGACACGGACCAGCGCGGGCACCGCGTCGACCCCCTCACCGAGCACCGAGGCCTGGTGCTTGCTGGTTTCCGGCACCCGCAGCGCCTCCTTGCGCAGCCCCTCCACGACATGGACCGGCGCGGACGTATCGACCGCCGCGCGCTTGGCCCGCAGCCGGCCGGGCAGCGACGGGTACCGGGGCAGGTTGATGCCTTCCTTGACGGTGAGCACGGCCGGCAGCGGCAGCGCGTAGGCCTCCTCCACACCCCGGTACTCCCGCCGGGCCACGACGGAGTCAGAAGACACCGACAGGTTCTTGATCCCGGTCGCCACCGGCCACCCGAGCTCGTGCGCGAGCCGCACCCCGACCTGGTAGTCACCGGTGTCGGCCGCCTCGTTGCCCAGCAGGACCAGGTCATAAGACCCCGACCGGACCTCGGCGGCGATGGCGGAAGCGGTCGCGATCGGACCGAACTCCCGGCCGTCGGTCTCCAGCAGCACCGCGCGGTGCGCGCCGAGAGCCAGCGCGCCGCGCAGCTGCTCGACCGCCTCCGGGGGCCCGAGGGTCAGTACCGATACGGAGCCGCCAGCCCGTTCGGTAATTTGCACTGCTTCTTCGACCGCGCACTCCTCGTGCGGGCTGATGGAGAAGCCGGAGGCCCGGGTGTCCACCTCCTGCCCGTCCGGGGTCACCGCGATCTTGCCGCCCACGGTGGGGACGCGCTTGATGCAGACGAGTATTTCCACCATCAGCTCCGGATCCGCGAGTTCGAAGGGTCGAACAGCGGGGTCGCGCTGGCCCGCGCCACCGTCACCGGGAACTGCTCACCCATGTACTCCACCAGCAGCGAGGTGCCCTCCACGGCCGACGCGGCCGGCAGGTATGCCATCAGCAGGTGCTGGCCGACCGAGGGCCCCGAGCCCGCGCTGGTCACGTACGACGGCCGCCCCTTGGCGTCGACCAGCCGCTCGCCGGCTAGCGACAAGATCGGCTCCCCGCCCAGCATGTACCGCGGCGTCCCGTCGGCCGAGGAGTGCGAGTCCACGGTCAGCGTGCACAGCACCGCGCACGGCGGCTCGGCCCGCTGCTTCAGGTAAGCGTCCTTGCCGATAAAGGACTGCGGCTTGACCTTGGGCCGGGTCATGCCCGCCTCGACCAGGGTGTAGTCCGGAGTCAGCTCGGCCCCGAACGCGCGGTACCCCTTCTCCAGCCGCCCGGTCGTGCCGTACACCCCGATGCCGGCCGGCACCAGGCCGTGCGGCTGCCCGGCCTGCCACAGCGCGTCCCACAGCCGCTGGCCCTGCTCGATCGGCACGTACAGCTCCCAGCCGAGCTCGCCCACGTAGGAGATCCGCGATGCCAGCACCACGATCCCGGCGATCTCGATCTCCCGGCAAGTGCCGAACGGGAACGCCTCGTGCGATACGTCATCGTCGGTTACCGAGGCGAGCACGTCCCTGGCCTTCGGGCCCCACAGCCCGATCGTCGTCCACGCCGAGGTGAGGTCGGCCAGGAACGCGCCCGGCGGCAGGTGCTCGCGGATCCACTGGGCGTCGGCCATCCCGTCGGCGCCGCCGGTCACCACCCGGAACCGGTCCTGCGCCAGCCGCATCACGGTGAGGTCGGCCCGGAAGCCGCCCTTGTCGTCCAGCCACGAGGTGTACACGACCCGCCCGGCCGGCAGGTCCATCTGCGCCACCGACAGCGTCTGCACCGCCTCGAGCGCGGCCGGGCCTGAGATCTCGAGCACGGCGAACGCGGACAGGTCGATCACGGCGCAGGCGTCCCGCATGGCCAGGTGCTCGGCGTTGATCACCGGCGACCACCAGCGCGACTCCCACTCGGCCGAGCGCTCCATAAGCTGGCCCGCGTACTTCTCCAGCAGAGACGAATTGGAGGCGTACCAGAACGGCCGCTCCCAGCCCGCCGTCTCGTAGAACACGGCGCCGAGGGCGCGCTCGCGCTCGTAGGCCGGGCCGACCCGGATAGGGCGGCAGGAGCTCCACTGTTCCGCGGGGTGCACAATTCCGTACATCTTGTTGAAGGCCTCGCGGGCGCGGCCGCGGACGTGCTCGGCGGTCTGCTGGTACGGGTAGAACCGGGCCGCGTTGGCCTCGTGCACGTCGACCGTGGGCACCAGCCCCGACATCAGCTCGGCGACGGCGCGGCCGCAGCCGGGGCCTTCCTTGATCCACGACGCCGCCGCCGACCACAGGCCCTTGGCCTCGGGCATCTGGCCGAGCAGCGGGTGCCCGTCGGGGGTCATCGAGATCAGGCCGTTGATCGCGTACCTGATGCCGGCCTTCTCGTCGCCGAGCAGTTCGGGCATCAGCTCGAGCGCCTGCTCCAGCTGCGGGTCGAAGTCGTCGGAGGTGAACGGCAGCTCGGTCGGCGAGAGCACCGACTCCTCGATGGACGGGATCTCGTCCGGCGCGACGATGATCGGCCGGTGCGCGTACGAGCCGACTTCCATGTCACCGCCGTGCTGACGCTCGTACATGTTCGTGTCCACGTCGCGCACGATCGGGTAGAAGATCTCGCCCGGCGTGTCGGCGAACAGCGCGATCGGGCCGACGCTGATCATCTGGTGCACGCACGGGGTGAGCGCCATCCGGGCCCCGGCCATCCGGGCGATCCGCGGCGACCAGACCCCGCAGCAGATGACCACGTTGCCGGTCTGGATCTCGCCCGCGCTGGTCGTCACCGACCGCACCCGCCCACCTCGCACTGAGATGTCGTACACCTCGGTCCCGGCCAGCACGGTGAGCGCGCCGGACTTCTGCGCCGCCTCCCGCATCAGGGTGCCGGCCCGCAGCGAGTCGACCACGCCCACGGTGGGGAAGTGCCCGCCGCCCAAGATGACCGACTCGTCCAGGTACGGCACCAGCTTGCGCACCTCGCCGGGGGTGATCACCTCGGCCGGGATGCCCCACGCCTTGGCCTGGCTGACGCGCCGCTTCAGCTCGATCATCCGCTCCGAGGTGCGGGCCACCTCGATCCCGCCGCTCTCGGTGAACACCCCGAGCTCCTTGTACTGCGCGGTGCTGTCCTCGGTCAGCTCGAACATCATCTTCGAGTACTCGATGGGGAAGATGAAGTTGGACGCGTGGCCAGTCGAGCCGCCCGGGTTCGGCATCGGGCCCTTGTCCACCAGGACCAGGTCCTTCCAGCCGAGCAGGGCCAGGTGGTGCACCAGGCTGTTGCCGACGATGCCGGCGCCGATGATGACAGCGCTGGCACTTTGGGGCCGGGCCGGAGTATCAGTCATAAAGCTCATCCCGCGAGTAGTCGTTTGTCATTTCCGGTGCGCCCCAGCGCGGCCGTGCGCCATTGCTCAGCCGGCTGGAGCTGGTTGAAGGTGAACAGGTGCAAGCCGGCCACGTTCGCGGCCGGCGAGATGATAAACGGAGCCGCGCGGTCGAGGAACCGGTCGGGACTGTACCCGCCGGGCGCCCAGAAGCGCAGGATCCAGCCGGGGTGCTTGGTAATAAAGCGAGCCGACTCGGCCGCCCCGGCCACCGCGGCCATCTTCAGCAGCTTGCCCCGCTCGGCCGGGCCGGCCAGCCCCACGTACAGCGGCAGGGTGACGCCACGGGCCCGGATCCGCTGGATCCAGCGGCCCAGGCCGGCCGGGTCGAAGCACACGTTGCTCACGATGTAGGTGGCGTGCTTGCGCTTGTCCCACATGGCCTGGACGGTGATGTCGTCATGGATCTTGGGGTGGCTCTCCGGGTACCCGGTGATGCCGACCCGGGCGAACGGCCGGCCCATCTCGGTCAGCCGCTCGAGCAGCGGCAGCGCGCCGTCGAACGGCCCGGCCGGGTCCGACGCGTCCCCGCCCGGCACGAACACGTCGTCCACCCCGCACGCCGTCAGCCGGGCCACGATGGCGTCGAGATGCTGCTGGCTCTCCACCGAACGCGCGGCCAGGTGCGGCACTATCCGGTACCCGCGCGAGGCCAGCCGCTCGGCCAGGTCGACCGTCGGCTCGAGCCCCCTGACCGGCGACGCGGTGACGGTCACGGTCATCCCGGCCGGAACGTGATCGAGTACCGCCTGCTCGGTCGCCTTGGCCGGGATGACTTCGTAACGAGGCGCGCGGAGCAGCGCGTCCAGGCCGGTCATGACCCCTCCCCAGCCAGCACTGCCTCACGAAGCGGGGAAAGGCAGTTGCTCGACGAAGCGGTCGTTGAAGTCGCCGCGGTCGGAGAGCTCGACATACCTCACCTCCTCGAGCAGCGCCAGGCCGCCGGCCCGCTCGCGCAGGCTGAGCAGCGCCATCTTCGCCCCCTCGCCGGCCACGTTGCCCGCGGCCACCACGCGCATCACGGGGATCTTGGGAACCAGGCCGATCCTGATCGCGCTGGCCGCCGACAGGTAGCTGCCGAACGACCCGGCCAGCAGCACCTGCTTGACGTCGGCCGCGGTCAGCCCGGCCTCCTCGAGCAGGATCTGCCAGCCGGTGGCGATGGCCGCCTTGGCGAACTGCAGCTCGCGGACGTCGCGCTGGGACAGGTAGATGCTGTCCTCAGCGGCGCCCCGCCAGTGCAGCACGAACACCCGCTCTTTGCCGATGGTCGTCAGCCGACCCGCCAACCCCGGCGCGAGCGCAGCGGCCTGCTCCTCCGGCACGAACCGCCCGGAGGAGTCGAGCAGCCCCACCTTGACCAGCCCGGTCACCGCGTCGACGAGGCCTGAGCCGCACAGGCCCTGCGGCTCGGCGTCGCCGATCACCTTCAGGACCACGTCCTCACCGGTCATGGTGACGACCTCGATGGCGCCGTCGGCGGCCCGCATCCCGCACCTGATCGCGGCGCCCTCGAACGCGGGCCCGGCCGGCGCGGCCGTGGCCAGCAGCCAGTCCCGGTTGCCCAGCACGATCTCGCAGTTGGTGCCGATGTCCACGAACAGCCGGACCCGGGCGTCCCGGTCCATCCCGCTGGCCAGCAGCCCGGCGGTGATGTCACCGCCCACGTACGCGCCGAACGCCGGGAACACCACCGCCCGCGCCCGCGGGTGCGTGATCTGGGCCAGGCCCAGGTCGGCCGCGAGCACTTCCGGGTACAGCCGGGTCGCCATGATGAACGGGGCCATGCCGAGCGGCTCGGGATCGATGCCGAGCACCAGGTGGGTCATGGTGGCGTTGCCGGCCACCGCCACCTCGTACACCTCGTGCGGTTCGACCCCGCCCTGCGCGCAGACCGCCCGGGCCAGCTCGGCCAGCGTCTCCTGGGCCAGCCGCTGCAGCTTGTCCAGGTTGCCCGGATCCATCATGGTCGCGCTGATCCGGGTGATCACGTCGGCGCCGAACGGCTGCTGGGAGTTCAGCGTGGACTCCACCCCGGCCGGGGTCCCGGTGGACAGGTCGAGCAGGGTGGCCACCACCGTGGTGGTGCCCAGGTCGAAGGCGATGCCGAACCTCCTCGAGGTAGTGTCGCCGCTCTCGACCGCAATGAGAACGTCGTCCACGACCACCGCGGTGACCTTGTAGTCGGCCTCCCGCAGCGTCCGGCCCAGCGTCTTCAGCACGGCCAGGTCGGCCCGCGGCTCCAGGTCGTCGAGCTGGGCCAGCACCCGCTCCAGGTCGGTGGCCTGGTCGGCCAGGCTCGGCTCGGCCAGCTCCAGGTACCGCTTCTGCACCGCCGGGCGCAAGATGACCTGGCGCCCCACGCCGACGGTGGCCGCCTTGGGCCGGGTGGTCAGCGGCGGCACCTCGACCTGGGTGTCCCGGGTGGCCGTGGTCCGGCAGGCCAGCCGCCAGCCGTCCTTGATCTCCTGCGCGCTGTAGGCCCTGATGTCCAGGCTGGACGGCGCGGGCGGGTCGTCGGCGATCCTGACCCGGCATTTCTTGCAGGTGCCATGGCCGCCGCAGGTCGAGTCGATCGCGATGCCGTTCCAGCTGGCCGCGTCGAACAGGGTCACGCCGTACGGAACTCGTACCGGTTTGTCATTAAAGATCAGATTGATCCGAACGGGGTGGGCACCCGTTTCCTCGACCGCCGTCACGTGGCACCCGGCGCCGACGCCTCGGCCGCCGCCTTTTGGGCGCGGTGCGCGGCGATCCAGTTGCCGCCCCATTCGTCGCGGTTGAGCACCAGGTCGGCGGCCTTGACCGCGCGGACGATCTGCGGCGCCCGGGCGTCCATGATCGCGCTGGTCAGCCCGGCGCTGATGGCGATGGGCAGGAACGCGGACGCGATCGAGTGCCGGTCCGGCATGCCGAAGCTCACGTTCGACGCGCCCAGCGTCATGTTCACCCCGAACTCGGCCCTGATCATCGCGATGGTCTCGATCGTCCGGGTCGGGTGCAGGGTGTCGGCGCCGACCGGCATGGCCAGCGGGTCGATCACGATGTCGGCGATGTCGATCTTGTACTTCTCGGTCGCCACGTCGATCAGCTTGCGGACCAGTTCCAGCCGCCGGGAGGGCTCCTCGGGGATCTCCTCCTCGTCGTTCGGCAGGCCGATCACGGCGGCGCCGTACTTCTTCACGATCGGGAGGATGGCCTCCATCCGCTCGTCCTCGGCCGTCACCGAGTTGACCAGCGCCTTGCCCTGGTAGGCGGCCAGCCCGGCGTCGAGCACCTCGATGATCGAGGAGTCGATGACAAGCGGCAGGTCGGTCAGCCCCTGGATCAGCGGGACGACCTGCCGCATCAGCTCGGCCTCGTCGGCCAGCGGCGTGCCCATGTTCACGTCGAGCAGCATGGCCCCGCCGGCCACCTGCTCCTTGACGTCGATCTCGACCCGGGACAGGTCACCGGTGCGCAGCTGCTGCTGGAAGATCTTCCGGCCGGTCGGGTTGATCCGCTCGCCGATGATGGCGAACGGCTGGTCGTGGCCGATCCGCACCGTCTTGGTCGCCGAGGACAGGATGGTGTGCACGGGCTGGTTCCCTCCGGGGCGTTGCTAGGCCTCTAGTTACGCGTTGACTGGAGCGCGGCGCTGGGCGATGAGTTCCTTGGCCCGGACCACGGCGGCCGAGGCGTCGGACGCGTAGCCGTCCGCGCCAACCACGTCGGCGTATTCCTGGGTGACCGGGGCGCCGCCGACCATGACGATGACCTGGTCCCGCAGGCCGGCCTTGTTCAGCGCGTTGATGTTGGCCTTGAACATCGGCATCGTGGTGGTGAGGAACGCGGAGAAGCCCACGATGTCGGGCTGGTGCTCTCTGATCGCGTCGACGAACTTCTCCGGCGCGACCTGCACGCCGAGGTCGATGACCTCGAACCCGGCGCCCTCGAACATGATGTTGACCAGGTTCTTGCCGATGTCGTGCACGTCGCCCTTGACCGTGCCCATCACGATCTTGCCGATCGTCTGGGCGCCGGTCTCGGCCAGCAGCGGGCGCAGGATCTCCAGCGCGCCGGCCATGGCCTTGCCCGCGATGAGCATCTCCGGCACGAAGAAGTCGCCCCGCTCGAACCGGGCGCCCACTTCCTCCAGCGACGGGATCAGCGCCTCGTACAGCAGCGTCTCCGGGCCGAGGCCCTGGGCCAGCCCGGTGTTGGTGAGCTCGAGCACCGCGGGCCTGTTGCCGACCAGGGTCTGGTCGTAAAGCTCGCTGAGCAGCTCTTCGGTCGTCATAATCAGCCCGCCTTCCTGGTCTGCTTGGCACCTCGCTGCCGGTAGCCGAGGACGGCGGAGAGCCCGGCCGCCTCCTCCGCGCAGTACCCGGCGATGGCCGGCATATCATCGGTGCTCATCCGGTTCGTGGGGGCCGATACCGACAGCGCCGCGATCACGGCGCCGTCGTAGCCGCGGATCGGGGTGGCCACCGCGATCAGCCCGGGTTCGAGTTCCTCGTCGGTCACCGCGTAGCCGCGGGTCCGCACGGTGGCCAGCTCGGCGCGCAGCGCCGTTTCGCTGGTGACGGTCTTGTCCGTCCGCCGTTCCAGCGGGCCGCCCGTTAGCTGGGCCGCCCCGAAGGCCAGCAGCACCTTGCCCAGCGCGGAGCAGTGCAGCGGCACCGACAGGCCGATCCAGTTGGTGCCGCCGATCAGGTAGGTGCTGTCCACCTGGGCGATCTGCTCGACCAGCCCGTTGCTGGCCACGCCCAGGTTGATCGTCTCACCGGTGGCCTTGCCGAGCCGCTCAAGGAACGGCTGGGCCACCGCGACAAGCCCGGCCATCGCGCCGCCGCGCCAGGCGAAGCTGACGAACATCTCACCGGGCAGGAACCGGCCATGGTCGTCCCGCCGGACCAGGTGGTTGCGCTCGAGCGCGAGCAGCAGGCGGGAGGTGGTGGACTTGGCCAGTCCGGTGGTCGCGCTCAGCCCGGTGAACGTCATCGGGTCACTTGAGTGCACGACCTCCGCGAGCAGGCGAGCCGCGCGGTCCACGGCCTGCGTGCCGCTCTGGTTGCTCATGGCCGTCTGGGGGGTCCGTTCTGATGCCATAGGTTCCACTTTATGGGACCGAGTTTTACTATGTGATCGTAGGGTGGGGGTCTAAGATCGGTCAAGTTGCTGCCGCTGCACCCTTAAGGCTTGGTGACATCGATGTTTGTGAACAAGATGCCGAGGTACGAGATCCTCTCCGCCGACGCGATCCAGACGCTCGAACGCGGCTGGCGCCGTATCGTCTCCGAGATCGGCATCCAGTTCGCCAAGCCCGAGGCGGTCGAGCTCTTTGCCAAGGCCGGGCAGCAAGTGGACGGGGATGTGGTCAAGCTCGACCCGGACTTCGTCCTGGAGCAGGTGGCGAAGGCGCCGCGCGAGTTCGACGTGCAGGCCCGCAACCCGGCCCACAACGTGCACATCGGCGGCGACCACATGGTGTTCAGCGCGGTGTACGGCTGCCCGTTCGTGCGCGCGGGCGACGTGCGCCGCGACGCCACCATGCAGGACTTCCGCCAGCTGGCCAGCCTGTCCCAGGCCTACGACGAGCTCGACTCGGCCGGCGGCGTGATCTGCGAGCCGAACGACGCCCCGCTGGACTCGCGGCACCTGGACATGATCTACGCGCTGCAGACGCTGACCGACAAGATCTACATGGGCAACGTCGTGTCCGGGCCGAACGCGGCCGACACCATCAAGATGACCGAGATCCTGTTCGGCGGGCGCGAGATCATCGAGCGGACCCCGGCCACGATCTCGCTGATCAACTGCAACTCCCCGCTGCGCTGGGACGACCGGATGCTCGACGCCCAGTTCGAGTACTGTGCCGCGGGCCAGCCCGTGGTGCTCACCCCGTTCCTCCTGATGGGCGCGATGTCCCCGGTCACCATCCCGGCCGCGCTGGCCCAGCAGCTGGCCGAGGCGCTGAGCGGCATCGCGCTGGCCCAGCTGATCCGGCCCGGCTGCCCGGTGATCTTCGGCTCGTTCCTGTCCAACATCGACATGCAGTCCGGGTCGCCGTCGTTCGGCACCCCCGAATCGGCCCTCGGCCTGCTGTGCACCGGCCAGCTGGCCCGGCACTACGGCCTGCCGTTCCGCACCGGCGGCGGCCTCAACTCGTCGCAGACGGCCGACGCGCAGTCCGCCTACGAGGGGCTGATGACGCTGCTGCCGACCTTCCTGGCCGGCACCAACTTCGTCATGCACGCGGCCGGCTGGCTGGAAGGCGGCCTGGTCAGCTGCTACGAGAAGTTCATCATCGACATCGAGCTGCTGCGCGAGCTGCGGGTGGAGTTCACCCCGCTGGAGATCACCGAGGAGTCGATGGCGTTCGGCGCGCACGAAGAGGTCGGCCACGGCGGCCACTTCCTCGGCGCCGAGCACACGATGGAACGCTTCCGCGACTGCTTCTACCGCCCGCTGCTGTCCTCCACCGCCAACTTCGAGCGCTGGCTCAAGCTGGGCGCCAAGGACACCGCCGCCCGGGCCAACGAGATCTGGCAGAAGAAGCTGGCCGAGTTCACCCCGCCGCCGCTGGACGACGCCATCCGCGCCGAGCTCGACGACTTCGTAACCCGCCGCCGCCGCGAACTCGGCGACTAGACAAATCCACCGGGCGCGAGTGAGCATGGGGACACGCAGGGGCAGCGGAATGTAGGAGGCTGCGATGTTGCTGCGACCCCATCGCCAGAACGTGGTGATCTGGAAGTCGTCGCGATCCCCGGAGCACCGGGGCCGCGGCCTGTGGTTCACCGGGCCCGGGCACTCCGGGCGGGTGCGCCGGTGGGCCCGGATCAGCGGCTTGCTGATAGCGGTCGGATTGCTCCGGGTCGGCGCCGCCGTGCGTCCCCGCTGGCGGCCGCTGACGGCCGGGACGGCGCTCACCGTGGCCGGCTTCGTGATGCGCAGCGGCATGCCCGGCGCCATCATGATCCCCGGGATGCTGTTCCTGACCGCCGCCCTGCTGGCCCCGGTCAGCCCGCAGGAAGCCACCCCGCAGCGCCGCGCCCTGGAACGTGAGCTGGCCACGTACTCCACCCCGGCCCAGCGCCGCGACCTCGACGCCATCCTCGACCGCTACCCGGACGGCGACACCCGCGAGCTCCGCGACATCCTCGCCCAGCAGTCCCTAGCCGCCGAAACCACCCGCCCCCGGGTCGCAAGTCACTACTGACCGCACCCCGGACTGTTGAAGTTACCCGGGTGGATGTGAATTTGGGTAGTCTCCGAGACCACCCGTCCTCCGGTCGCCAGAACTCTCCTAATCCCGGATCTTTCGGCAGTTAGGGTCGCTATGACGACACAAGCGGACGAAGGATCATGCGACCCCGCTAGCGCGGGAGCCAGCCGAGGCGGCGGGAGGCCTCGCCGGCGGCGCGGCGGACGGCGGCGGCCAGCACCTCGACCCGGGCGGCCGGGATGCGGAAGCTCGGGCCGGACGCGCTGATCGAGGCGATGACCGTGCCCTCGGCGTCGCGTACGGGGGCCGCGATCGCGGTCAGGCCGGCCTCGAGCTCGTCCACCGTGGTGGCGTAGCCCCGGCGCCTGACCTCGGCCAGCAGCGCCGGGAAGGCGGCCACGTCGGTGATCGTGCGCTCGGTGAAGCGGGCCAGCGGCGGCGCGAGGTGCGGCGCGAGGTCGGCCTCGGGCAGCCAGGCCAGCAGGACCTTGCCGTCCGAGGTGGCGTGCAGCGGGATACGCTGCCCGGCCCAGTTGTGCGGGGAGAGCGCCGCCGGGCCCGCCGCCTGGTCCAGGTAGAGCGCATCGCGGCCGGACAAGATGGCCAGGTTGACGGTCTCGCCCACCTCGTGGGCCAGCATCCGGCCCACGGCCCGGCTCTCCTGCAGCACATCGAGCCGGGCGCTGGCCGCCCCGGCCAGCCGCACGATGCCCACCCCGAGCCGGAACTTCCCCCGGGCCGCGCCCTGCGTGACGAGCTCACGCCGGTCCAGCGCGGCCAGCAGCCGGGACGCGGTCGACTTGTGCACCCCGAGTTCGCCCGCGACCTCGGTGACCCCGGCCTCCCCGTCCCGGGCCAGGATCTCCAGGATCCGCACCGCCCGGTCCACCGACTGCACCACCGGCTCCGCCACCGTGTTGCCCATGACGCAACAGTACTCCTGACCCCCTCGGTCCAGCACCCGCCGTACGGACCCGATGGCACATAGGGTCACATAGAGCAGCACCGATGGCACACCGGGTCCGTACGGCACCCCGGAGCACCCCGCGACCTTGACCACAGATGATCACGTGATGCACCATTGTTGCGTATAGGGAAATTTGTTGCACATTAAGCAACAGTTGTCGAGGGGCTGACATGGACGTTGCTCGGGGCCGGGAGTACGTGCTCACGCTGTCCTGCCCGGACAAGCCGGGGATCGTGTACGCGGTGGCCAGCTTCCTCGTCCAGCACTCGGGCAACATCCTGGACAGCCAGCAGTACGGCCAGCCGAAGATGGAGAGCCCGGACGGGCGCTTCTTCATGCGGGTGCATTTCTCCGTGCCACCGCACAACCAGTCGCCGGAAGAGTTGCTGGCCGACCTCGAGCGCGGCTTCTCCTGGGTGGCCGAGTCCTTCCACATGACCTGGCAGTTGCATGACCAAGCGGCCAGGGTCCGCACCCTGATCATGGTCTCCCGGCTCGGCCACTGCCTGAACGACCTGCTGTTCCGGTGGAAGTCCTCCTCGCTGCCGGTCGACGTGGCCGGCGTGGTGTCCAATCACGAGGACTTCGCCGAGCTGGCCGCGTCCTACCGGATCCCGTTCCACCACATCCCGGTGACCCAGACGGGCAAGGCGGCCGCCGAGAGCCAGTTGCTCGAGGTGATCGACGGCATGGACGCCGAGCTCATCGTGCTCGCCCGCTACATGCAGATCCTGTCCGGCGAGGTGTGCAAGCGGATGGAGGGCCGGATGATCAACATCCACCACTCCTTCCTGCCCAGCTTCAAGGGCGCCAAGCCGTACCATCAGGCGCACGCGCGTGGCGTCAAGCTGATCGGCGCCACCGCCCACTACGTGACGCCGGACCTGGACGAGGGCCCGATCATCGAGCAGGACGTGATCCGGGTCAACCACACCCTCTCGCCCGAGCGCCTGACCGAGGCCGGGCGCGACGTGGAGGCGCAGGTGCTGGCGCGCGCGGTGACCTGGCACGCGGAGCACCGGGTGCTGCTCAACGGCGACCGGACCGTAGTCTTTCACTGATACCCCATAGCGGAAATAGGGCGCATCAATGGCGATCAGCGTCTTTGACCTGTTCAAGGTGGGCATCGGCCCGTCCAGCTCGCACACCGTCGGCCCGATGAAGGCGGCCGGGATGTTCGCCCGGGGCCTGCGCGACGATGGCCTGCTGCCCGAGGTGGCGACGGTCCGGGTCGCCCTGTACGGCTCGCTCGGCCTGACCGGCCCGGGACACGGCAGCGACAAGGCCGTCCTGCTCGGGCTGGAAGGCGAGCAGCCCGCCACCGTCGACGTGGACGCGATACCCGGCCGCCTGGAAACCATCAAGAACAACGGCACCATCCGGCTGCTCGGCGAGCACGAGATCCCCTTCACCATCGGCCAGCACCTGGAGTTCAACCGCAGGAAAAAGCTCGGCTACCACCCGAACGGGATGCGGTTCATCGCCTACGACACCGACGGCGCGCCGCTGCGCGAGCGGGACTACTACTCCATCGGCGGCGGCTTCGTCACCGACCAGACAGCAGCCGACCAGACAGCAGCCGACGAGACCCAGGAAAAACACGGGCCCGAGGTCCCCTACCCGTTCACCACCGGCGAGGAACTGCTCGCGCACACCTCCTCGAGCGGGCTGCCGATCTCCGGCGTCATGCTGGCGAACGAGCGGGCGCTCGGCCGCGGCACGGAAGAGATCCGGGCCGGGCTGGCCGAGCTGTGGCAGGTCATGCGGGCCTGCGTGGAGCGCGGCTGCCGCACCGACGGCATGCTGCCCGGCGGCCTGAAGGTGCCGCGCCGCGCGCCGCGGCTGTTCCGCCAGCTCACCTGCGAGCGCGACGGCGACGACCCGCTGCGGGCGATGGACTGGGTGACGCTGTACGCGCTGGCGGTCAACGAGGAGAACGCCGCGGGCGGCCGGGTGGTGACCGCCCCCACCAACGGCGCGGCCGGCATCGTCCCCGCGGTGCTGCACTACTACGACCGGTTCGTCCCCGGCGCCTCCGAAGACGGCGTCACCCGCTTCCTGCTGACCGCGACCGCCATCGGCACCTTGTTCAAGGAGAACGCGTCCATCTCCGGGGCCGAGGTGGGCTGCCAGGGCGAGGTCGGCTCGGCCTGCTCGATGGCGGCCGGCGCGCTGGCCGAACTGCTCGGCGGCACGCCGGAGCAGGTGGAGAACGCGGCCGAGATCGGCATCGAGCACAACCTGGGCCTGACCTGCGACCCGATCGGCGGCCTGGTCCAGGTGCCGTGCATCGAGCGGAACGCGGTCGCCTCGGTCACCGCCATCAACGCGGCCCGCCTGGCCCTGCGCGGCGACGGGCGCCACTTCGTCTCGCTCGACCAGGCCATCAACACCATGCGCGCCACCGGCCTCGACATGCTCGACAAGTACAAGGAGACTTCGCGTGGCGGCCTCGCCGTCAACGTCATAGAGTGCTAGCCCATGAGTGGGTTTGCCCTGTTCCGTGGTGATGTGCTCGATGCCTACCCGGACTGGCCGGCCCCCGCGACGATCATCAGCGACGGCGCCTACGGCGTCCGCGGATTTCACGGCGACACCATCGGCCCCGACGCCCTCCCGCACTGGTACCGCCCGCACATCGCGGCCTGGTCGGCGGCGGCCAGCCCGGCCACCACGCTGTGGTTCTGGAATACCGAGCTCGGCTGGGCTAGCGTTCACCCCGTGCTCGCCGAACACGGCTGGGAGTACGTCCAGCTCGTCGTCTGGGACAAGGGCCTGGCGCACATCGCCGGCAACGTGAACGGCCGGACCATCAGGCAGTTCCCCATCGTGACCGAGGTCTGCGCGTTCTACCAGCGGGCCTTCACCATCGCCGGCCCGGACGGGCCGATGCCGCCCAAGCAGTGGGTCAGGCACGAATGGTCCAGGTCCGGGCTGTCGCTGCAGCGCGCCAACGAGGCGTGCGGGGTGAAGAACGCGGCCACCCGCAAGTACCTGACCAAGGACTGGCTGTGGTACTGGCCGCCCGGCGAGATGACCGAGCGCCTGGCCGGATACGCCAACGCGTACGGCCAGCCCACTGGCTGGCCGTATTACTCACTCGACGGCGAGCGGCCGGTCACCGCCGCCGCCTGGGACGCGCTGCGGTACCGCTGGCAGCACGCCCACGGGGTGACGAACGTCTGGGCCCGACGCCCCCTGCACGACACCGAGCGGCTGAAGGGCACGCTGCGGCGGGCCGCCCCCCGGGTGCACAACCCGACGGCGGCGAGCTCGGCGCACCTGAACCAAAAGCCCCTCGAGTTCATGGAACGCCTGGTCGGCGCCGTCACCCAGCCCGGTGACGTGGTGTGGGAACCGTTCGGCGGGCTGTGCTCGGCGTCGGTCGCGGCGGTCGCGCTCGGCCGCCGCGCCTTCGCCGCGGAAACCGACCCGGCCTTCGCGGACCTGGCCGCCGAGCGGCTGCGGTCCGCGGTGCCGTCCAATGGGGCGGCGTAGTGGACAGCCAGCGCTGGGCTGGCGGGTGACCGCCGTCGACTTCTCCCGCGTCGGCCTCGGTAAGGGACGCACGCTGAGTGCCGCCCACGGCGTGGATGACGCCCAGGTGGAATGGGTCGTCGCCGATCTGGATGGCTATCGCCCGGCCCGTTCGGCGTTCGATCTCGTGCTCATCGCCTACCTGCAGGTGGGCGCCGACCTGCGGGCGCGGGTCCTGGCCGCGTCGGCGGCGGCCCTGGTCCCGGGCGGAACGCCCCCCTAACTAGCTCGACGAAGGCGTCACGGAAGGCGGATCCGACGAGGGCGGAGCCGAAGACGGCGGCGTCGAAGACGGCGGGTCGGACGACGGCGGTGCCGAAGACGGGGGCGCCGATGACGGCGGCGCGGACGAGGGGGGTACCGATGAGGGCGGTGCCGATGACGGCGGCGCGGACGAGGGGGGAGCCGATGAGGGCGGTGCCGATGAGGGCGGTGCCGATGACGGGGGCGCCGACTTGGTCGGCGATCCGGAGCCGGAGCCGGTCGGCTGGCTCGAGGGCGAGCTGGACGGGGCCGAGCCGATCGGCGTCGGCACCAGGGTGGTACCCACCGCGGACGGGCTGACGAACGAGCTCGGCGACAGTGACATCCGGGCCGACGGCGCGGTCGGCGAGCCGGCCGGCGAACTGGTCGTCAGGGCGGGTGGGGTCGCCGGATTGCCCACGGCGGCCTGTGGTTCGGCGTGACCGGCCGCGGGTGTCCGGTCCGCCCCGATCAGGGCGAAGGCGGCCACCGTGGCGGCGACCGCGAGGCCGCCGGTGAGGACGGCCGAGGCTACCGGCCGTGAGATGCGGTGCCGCCCGGGACGGCCGGGTCCCGCGGACTTCGGCCGGGCGTGGCGCCGGGGCGGATCCGAGGCGTCCCACGGGATCAGCGGAGCCGATGCCGAGGTGCCGGTGGGGGCGACGAGCTCGGCCAGGTCGGCCGGCGCGGCCGCCGACTGGGTCTGGGCGAAGCTGTTCATGATCGATTCGGCCAGCCAGCCCGGGGCGGGCTGGAGCGCGCCCACCTCGGTGAGCAGCTCGCCCGCGGTGGGCCGGTCGCCCGGGTGCTTGGCCAGGCAGCGGCCGACCAGCGGCCGCAGCTCGGCGGGCACGTCGTCCAGGTCGGCTGCCATGTTGACCAGCCGGTACATCAGCGCGCCGGGCGATCCGGTGCCGAACGGGCCCTGCCCGATCGCGGCGAAGGTCAGCACCGCCCCGAGGCTGAACATGTCGCTGGCCGGGCCGACGTCGTAACCCAGGACCTGCTCGGGCGACATGTAGCCGGGCGACCCGATCATCACGCTCTCGCCCGCGGCCGCGGCCGCGCTCGCCTCGGCCGCCTCGGAGATACCGAAGTCGATGACCCGCGGGCCGTCCTCGGCCAGCAGCACGTTGGAGGGCTTCAGGTCACGGTGCACCACCCCGGCCGCGTGGATGGCGGTCAGGCCCTCGGCCAGCCCGGCCGCCAGCCCGAGCAGGCTGCGCACCGGCAGCGGCCCGTGGCCGCGCACCGTCTCGGTCAGCGAGGGGCCGGCCACGTACGCGGTGGCCAGCCAGGGCACCGGGGCGTCCAGGTCCGCGTCCACCACCAGCGCCGTGAACAGGCCGCTGACCTTCTGCGCGGCCGCGACCTCGCGCCGGAACCTGGCCCGGAACTCGGGGTCACTGGCCAGCTCGGTCTTGATGATCTTGACCGCGATCGGCCGTCCGCCGGCCGACATGCCCAGGAACACCTGACCCATGCCGCCGCTGCCGAGCTGCCCGAGCAGCCGGTAGGGTCCGATCTCTCGCGGATCGTCGGGCAGCAGTCCCGCGTAACCCACGCAATCACCCCGTACGTCGGCAAAGCCCTTATTCATGCTATATCCGGACGACGCGATCGGAAGGTCTCAGGTTTACAACCGTGCAGTCCCGTAACCGTTGCTTAAGGACCACGGTGCGTAAGAACCTAAGGCGTGGGCGACCCGGTGGTGCTCGGCAGCGGGTTGAGCACCGACGGCACGCTGGACGGCGACGCGCTGGATGTCGGGGACGCGTCCGGCGTGGCCGAGGCGCTCGGCCTGGCCGACGGGCGGCGGGACGGCGATCGCGACGGCGACGGCGACCGCGACGGGCTGGGCACGGTCCGGGTCGGGCTAGGCGACCAGGTCGGCGTCGAGCTGGGCTGGACGCTCGGCTGGCCCGTACTGGCCGACTCCGACGCCGGGATCGGCCGGACCAGGAAGTACAGCGCCAAGAAGGCCAGGAACAGGCCGGAGATGATCAGCGTGGAGGTACGCGGGCGCCTGGTCACGAGGCACCTCCGGTGGCCCGGCCGGTGTCAAGGTCGGCGGAGACGTTGATGCCCTCGGAACGGAAGGCCGACGCCACCCGGGCCCGGAGCTCGCGGCCGACGTCGAACTGGATGCCGGGCAGCGTCCGCGCCACCATCCGCACCAAGAACGTGTCCACCTCGATCCGCTCGACGCCCATCACGGTGGGCGGGTCGAGCATCATCTTGCGCAGCCGCTCGTCGTTGTAGGCCTCCTCGCCCACGCGCTGCAGGACCTGCGTGACGTGGCTGACGTCGACGGAGGACGGGACCGGCACGTCGATGACGGCCCGGGCCCAGTCCCGCGACAGGTTGGTGACCTGGGTGATCTGCCCGTTGGGGGTGGTGATGACCTCGCCGCTGACCGACCGCAGCCGGGTGACCCGCAGCGTCACGTCCTCGACCGTCCCGGTGACCTGCAGCGACGAGCCGGAGATGGAGATCCGGACCACGTCGCCGAAACCGTACTGCCGTTCCCCGGTGATGAAGAGCCCGGCCCCGATGTCCTGGACGAACCGCTGCAGCCCGAACCCCAGCGCCGCGCTGATCAGCGCGGCGGGCGCGACCAGGCCGGCCAGCGGTACGCCCAGGTTCTGCACGATCAGCACGGCGGCGACGACGTAGATGACCGCCAGGGCCGTCCAGGTGACGACCTGGGCGACCACCTGCCGGTGCTTGGCGGCCTCCGAGCGCACCAGTTCGTCGGCCTCGATGTGGCGCGCGTCGATGTGTGCCATGAACCGGTCGCGGGCCCACACCGCGAGCCGGGTCAGCAGGATCGCCCCGAGCACCAGCAGCACGATCACCAGCAGGTTTCCGCGCGCCCAGTGGCTCAGATCACCCAGTGGGGCGATTGCGCCTGTCAATGTCAGCCCTCCCCTTCCGCGAAGACGATCTCCTCAGAACGATCGGCCATACCCGCTGCCCGCGGGGTTAAGCACGCGAGGCCGGCACCGGAGTTGCCGCCGCCCCGGCCGGGACGCGATCCCGGCCGGGCAGCAGGAGCGGGGTGGCCAGGAGGAAGACGCCGGCCGCCGCGAGGCCGACGCGGGGGCTGGTCAGGCTGGCCAGCAGGCCCCACAGCCCGGTCAGCACGGCGATGCCGGCCTTGGTGCTGACCGACCAGGCCGAGAGCGTGCGCGCGACCAGGTGATCCGGGGTCTGCTCGAGCCGGTAGGTGGCCAGCACCGGGTTGAAGATGCCGCAGCAGGTGATCAGGCCGTACTCGACGGCCATGACCACGACCAGGCCGGCTACGCCCGGTCGGATGAAGGGCAGGCCGACCACCCACGCCGCGCGCAGCACCCCGCTGCCGAGCATGATCCGGTGCTGGCCGAACCGGGTGACCAGCCGGCGGGCCAGCCGCGAGCCGATCAGCCCGCCCGTGCACGGCACCGCGAACGCCAGCCCGTACTGCCAGGGCGCGAACTTCAACTGGCCCAGCATGAGCACCGCGAGCAGCGGCTCGGTCGCCATGATCAGGCCGTTGACCAGGACGACATTGAAAAACAGGGGGCGCAGCCCCGGGTGCGTCAAGATGTGCCGCCACCCGTCGAGCAGGTCGCCGCCCCGCAGCCGGCCCGTGCTGGACCGTTTCGGCGGGGGCTCGCGGCCGGCGATCGCGCGGATCCCGGCGGCCGACAGCAGGTAGCTCGTCGCGTCGGCGAGCACGGTCACCACCGGGCCGAACAGCCCGATGGCGGCCCCGCCGAGCGGCGGCCCGAGCACGATGGCGGTCCAGTTCGTGGATTCCATCCGCGCGTTCGCCACCAGCATGTCCTCCGGCCGGACGAGGGCCTTCAGGCAGGCGCCGCTGGCGGCCCGGAAGGTGATGTCGGCCGTGCCGGAGATGACCGACACGATCAGGAGCTGGACGAAGCCGAGCCAGCCGAGCGCGAACGCCACCGGGATGCTCACCATGGCGACGAACCGGGCCAGGTCCATCGCCACCATGACCGGCCGCTTGCGGCGGAACTCCACCCAGGGACCGAGCGGCACCGCCACCGCCGCCCCCACCGCCAGGCCCGCCGCCGCCAGCGCCGACACCTCACCCGGGCCGGCGTGCAGGACCCGGATCGCGATCAGCGGGAACGCGCCGAACGCCAGGCAGGTACCGAACGTGCTGACCGCGAACGCCCCCCACAGCCATTCGAATTCCCGGCCCAGAGCCAAGCGCGTCTTCACCCGCCTTATCCAAGCTGGCGGCCGGCCGGCGGAGCAAACAACCGGATCGCCGGCGCGCCACAACGAACCGTTGTAGCGTCAGCAGTCGTGGACCTCGAGACCGTGCGCACCTTCGTCGCCGTGGCCGGCGCGGGCCAGTTCTCCGAAGCCGCCGACGGTCTGTCGATCACCCAGCAGGCCGTCTCCAAGCGCGTCGCCGCGTTGGAGAAGAGCCTCGGGGTGCGGTTGTTCGCCCGCACCGCGCGCGGCGTCCAGCTGACCGCCGACGGCCAGGCCTTCCTGCCACCCGCCCGTGAGCTCCTGCGGGCCGCGGAGCGAGCCCGCGCCGCGGTCCGGCCCGGCCGCCGCAACCTGCGCGTCCAACCCCGCGGCGCTGGCCGGGCTGTGGATCTGGATGCCGGGCGTCGTCCCGGGGACCGAGTGGGGTGATTACTACGAGGCGCTCGCCGACTCGTTCGGCCTGATGATTGACACGACGGGTCCCAGTTCTGGCACCGAGCCCCTGCTCGACGTGGTCGCGGCCTCGCCCGCGGTGGCCACGCTGGTCGGCGAGTACGTCCACCTGCTCTGGCCCGACGGCTTCGACCTGCGCCGGATCCCGCTGCGCGACCCCACCCCGGTCTACCCGCACTCGCTGATCTGGCGCCGCGACAACCCGCACCCCGTCCTGGCCGCGCTGCGCGATCATTGGGGCGACCACCTGGTCTCCACCCGGCCCGCCCGCACCGGCACCTGGATGCCGGCCTGGGCCTGAGCATAGAGTCGCACTATGGACACACCCCGCAGGTTCCGGATCGCGTCGATCCCCGCGGATGGCGTCGGCCAGGAAGTGGTGGCCGCCGGGCGGGAGGTCCTCGACGCGCTGGCCGCCGCCAGCGGCGGCGCGTTCGCGTTCGACTGGCAGGAGTTCGGCTGGGGCTGCGAGTACTACGCGCGCACCGGCCAGATGATGGCCGAGGACGGCCTGGAGGTACTGAAGGACTTCGACGCCATCTACTTCGGCGCGGTCGGCTGGCCCGGCGTGCCCGACCACGTCAGCCTGTGGGGCCTGCGCCTGGCCATCTGCCAGAACTTCGACCAGTGGGCGAACATCCGGCCGGTGCACTTCCTGCCGGGCGTGCGGAGCCCCCTGCGTAAGGCCGACGAGACCGACCTGGACTGGGTGGTCATCCGGGAGAACAGCGAGGGCGAGTACGTCGGCGCGGGCGGCCGCAACTTCGCCGGGCGCCACCCCGGCGGCCAGGTCGCCGTCCAGTCGGCCGTGTTCACCGAGACCGGCTGCGAGCGGATCATGCGCTTCGCCTTCGACCTGGCCCGTACCCGGACCCGGCGCAAGGTCTCCAGCGTGACCAAGAGCAACGCCCAGCAGTACGGCATGGTCCTGTGGGACGACGTGTTCAAGCGCGTCGCCCTCGACTACGCCGACGTGGAGACCGAGAGCGTGCTGGTCGACGCGATGGCGGCCAAGTTCGTGCTCCGCCCCGAGGACCTGTCCGTGGTCGTCGCCTCCAACCTCAACGCCGACATCCTGTCCGACCTCGGCAGCGCCCTGGCTGGCAGCCTGGGCCTGGCCGCCAGCGCCAACCTCAACCCCGAAGGGCGTTACCCTTCCATGTTCGAGCCGGTGCACGGCTCGGCCCCGGACATCGCCGGGCAGGGCGTGGCCAACCCCATCGGCGCCGTCGGCAGCGCCGCCCTGATGCTCGACCACCTCGGCCTGCCCGCCGAGGCTCTCCGGCTGAACCGGGCCATCGAGGCCACCACCGCGGCCGGCGTGCTGACCCGTGACCTCGGCGGGACGGCGACCACCGAGGACGTCACCAAGGCCCTGATCGACGCGCTGGCCTGAGCCTCCCCCACCCCGGTAGCCTCGCACCCGTGACCCAAGCCCAGGAGCGCACCCGCTGGAAGGTCCACCGTGACCGCGTAGTCGACCAGAGTCCCCTGCTCCGGCTGAGCATGGCGACGGTCGAACTGCCCGACGGGACCGTCTTCAACCAGTACGTGATGCGGACCCCGCGCGGCGCGATGACCGTGGTGCTTGACGACGACGCGGAGCGGGTCCTGCTGATCTGGCGGCACCGGTTCGTCACCGGCCAGTGGCTGTGGGAGCTGCCGGGCGGCTACATCGACCCCGCCGAGGACGGCCCGGCCGCCGCCGCCCGCGAGGTGGAGGAAGAGACCGGCTACCGCCCGAGGAGCATCGAGCCCATCCTGACCTTCCACCCCATGGCCGGCACCGCGGACACCGCCTACGAGCTGTACCTAGCCCGCGGCGCGGACCTCACCGGCAACCCGGACCCGAACGAGACCGAAGCCGTCCGCTGGATCCCGCTGGCCGAACTCCCCGGCCTGATCACCAAAGGTGAGATCAGCGGCGCCGCCACCATCATCGGCGTCCAGCACGTCCTGCTGACCGCCGGACAAGGGCACCGCGCCTGATGCCGCGTCTCCTGATCAGGGGCTCCCCACCCCGCTGAACACCACCTCACGTTCCCAGGCTTCCGGCCGCTGAGCGTGCAATCGCCAGTACTCCTCGGCGATGCGGTCCGGGTCGAACCGCCCGCCCGGCTCCACGGCGCCACCCACGGTCACCGTCGCCACATGAATCCCCGCAGGCCCGTACTCACTGGCCAGCAGCGTGGTGAGCGCCCGCCCCCCCGCTTTGCCCAGCGACAAGCTGGTGAAGGCCGGATCGGGTTCTGGCATCCCGCCCGTGATCAGGATGGTGCCCCTGCCCGCCTTTGCCATCGCAGGCGCCAGGTGAACGGCAGCCGTCATCGCCCCGAGTACGTTGATGGCATACGAGGTGACGTACTGCTCACGGCTCAGCTCTCCCGGCCGGTCACGCCGGATCAGCCCCGCGTTGTAAACCAGCGCCTCAGGCACCCCGAGCTGCCCGGTGATGGTGTCGAGCGCCGCGGTGAGCTGATCGTCCTGCCCGGCATCCGCCGTCGCCCCCGCCACCGCGACACCCGTCGCGGCCAGGGCCGTACGCGTGGTGTCGATGCTCGCCTCCGTACGCGCGATCAGCCCCACCGCCATCCCCTCGACCGCGAACCTGCGCGCAACCGACATGCCGATACCCGGCCCGGCCCCGACGATGACGACTCCTGCCATGATCCCTATAGTGCCGCCCGCACGCTGA
>JBEKJP010000014.1:0-78136 GCA_050011155.1 Streptosporangiaceae bacterium | reverse complement strand
AACCACCCCCGCTGACGAGGTTTGTGCAAATAAAACTATGCACTGGCTTTTAGCACGCTGTTGAGTTCTCAAGAAACAGGCGCACACCGTCCGGAAACTCACATTCCCATTCAGGGCAACCACTCAAACTTACCGGGTTTGGTACCTCGTGTCAACTCGGTTCCGGAGAACTTTGCCAACCCTTGTACCTCTCCCTACCTCCAGGGCACCTTCGACCGCCAGCGTTGCGCGCTACAGCCGCAGACACACTGCGATGCAGACACACAAGCCTTAGCTCGAAGACTTCCTAGGGGCTGTCCGGGGCTCTCGTCCGCTTTCGCGTTCGTCTCGGCCGGACAGGAAGAACTCTAAGGGTGCCCGGCGCCTTCGTCAAATCGAACGCGGATACAACCTGTTTCCGCAGGTCAACCGCGATGTGACGGCGCGCAGGCAGCCACTCACCCGCCTTCCCGGTCCGGGGAGGCGGCGGGAATTCGTCTCAGAAAGAGCTGTCATCAGCACACTTCCCCGGAGCCAACCGGACCAAACACACTAAAACCGAGCCCATGACGGAGGCTGGTACCTGACCGTGAGACCGGACGGCGCCCGGATTTCGCAGTTGGCGAAACATGACCGCGCGCGCCTGCCGCCCAGGCCGCTAGGAGCCGGCTTCGACCACGCCGACGGTGCGCTTGCCACGGCGCAGGATCAGGTACCGGCCGTGCAGCAGATCATCGGCGGCCGGGACGGCGCCCACCTCCGTGATCTTGCGGTTGTTCAGGTAGGCCCCGCCCCCGGTGATGGCACGGCGCGCGGCCGAGACCGATTCCACCACGCCCGCCGCCGCCATCAGGTTCGCCAGCGGCGGCAGCGAGCCGACGTCACCCTCGAAGCGGTGCGCGCGCAGCTCGGCGGCGACCGCGGCCAGGGTGCGCTGGTCGAGCGCGGCGAGCTCCCCCTGGCCGAACAGGGCCTGGCTGGCCGCGATCGCGCGCCGGGTCTCCTCCGGGCCGTGGACCAGGGTAGTGAGCTCCTCGGCGAGAGCATGCTGGCCCGCGCGGGCGGCCGGGCGCTCGGCGCTGTCCCGCGCCAGGTCCTCGATCTCCGCGCGCGTCTTGAAGCTGAATACGCGCAGCAGGTTCGGCACCTCGGCGTCGCTGACGTTCAGCCAGAACTGGTAGAACGCGTACGGCGACATCAGGTCGGGGCTGATCCAGATCGCGCCGCCCTCGGACTTGCCGTACTTGGTCCCGTCGGGCTTGGTGATCAGCGGGGTGGCCAGCGCATGCGCCTGCGCGCCCTCCACCGACCTGATCAGGCCGACCCCGGCGACCAGGTTGCCCCACTGGTCGCTGCCGCCGAGCTGCATGGTGCAGCCGTGGCGCCGGTAGAGCTCGAGGAAGTCCATGGACTGCAGCAACTGGTAGCTGAACTCGGTGTAGCTGATGCCGCCTGCTTCCAGCCGGGCCTTGACCGACTCACGGTCCAGCATCCGGTTGACCGAGAAGTGCTTGCCGATGTCGCGCAGGAAGTCGAGCACGGGCATCGGCCCGGTCCAGTCCAGGTTGCTCACGATCAGCGCGCTGGAGGCGCCCGCGTCGAAGTCGAGGAACCGGGACACCTCGGCGCGGATCCGCTCCACCCACTCGGCCACCGTGTCGCGCGAGTTGAGCACCCGCTCGGACGACTTGCCGCTAGGGTCGCCGATCAGCCCGGTGGCCCCGCCGACCAGCCCGATCGGGCGGTGCCCGGCCAGCTGGAAGCGGCGCAGGGTGGTCAGCAGCACCAAGTTCCCGATGTGCAGCCCGGCCGCGGTCGGGTCGAAGCCGCCGTACATCGTGACCCGGCCCGATTTCAGCGCCAGCCGCAGCTCGTCAAGGTTGGTGCTGTCGGCGATCAGGCCCCGCCAGGAGAGTTCGGAGATGATGTCGTCCACGCCTGCATGGTGCCACTTACCGGCGGTCAAGGGGTAACCAAATTGCGCCGCCGGGGTACGGCCGCCCGGTAAACCGACACCGTCGGATCCCCGTCCAGCCAGAACCGCCAGGGGACATCGGCCGCGCGGCTCACCCCGACCCGCGGTCCGGTGGCTATTTTCGCCGAACGGGTTGGCGTTCCCGCCCCGGGCCCGATCCGCAGCGGCGAGGAGGCGACGCAGGCGTCGGCGCCGTCGAGCGTCCGGTCGATGGCGAGCGCCTGGCAGAGCCGGGCCGGCCCGCGGGCCAGGTCCCGGGATGTGATTACCGCCGAGCCGCGTGTGCGCCGGGCCCGGGCCAGGTCCTCCCCCGCGACGATCTCTCCGGCCCGCAGGAGTACCGCTGAGGCCCCCTTCTGGCCAGCAGGGCCCGCGGCGCCGAGGCAGACCAGGTTGACGCAGAAGTGCATGCCGTAGGTGAAGTACACGTAGGCGTGCCCGGGCGGACCGAACATCACCGCGTTCCGCGCGGTCTGGCCGCGGTACGCGTGCGAGGCCGGATCGGACGCGCCGGCGTACGCCTCCACCTCGGTGAGCCGGACCGCGACCAGCCCTGCGGCCGTCTCGTGCTCGAGCACGCAGCCGAGCAGGTCCGGCGCCACCTCGACCGAGGGGCGGGCGAAGAAGTCCCGCGGGAGCAGCACCTAGCCGGCGTCCCCGCCGGCCCAGGCGGCGTGCGCGTCGACCGTGACGCGCAGCGCGGCGACCTGCTCCGCGACGCGGGCCGGCGCCGTCCCGCCGTATCCCTGGCGGGCCGCGAGGGCGCCCTCGACCGTCAGCACCTCCCGGACGTCGGGGGTCAGGTGCTCGGAGACCTTGGCCAGGTCGGCGTCGCTCACGTCGTCCAGGTCGCAGTCGTGCACCTGGCACCACACCACGAGGTGCCCGACCACCTCGTGCGCCTCGCGGAACGGGACGCCCCGCCGGACCAGGTACTCGGCCAGGTCGGTGGCGAGGGTGAAGCCGGTCGAGGCGCTCCGGCGCAGCCGGTCGGGGTTGACCCGCAGCGTCGCGATCAGGCCGGCCATGGCGGGCAGCACGAGCAGCAGGGTGTCGACCGCGTCGAAGACCGGTTCCTTGTCCTCCTGCAGGTCCCGGTTGTAGGTCAGCGGCAGGCCCTTCAGCGTGGTCAGCAGCCCGGTCAGTCCGCCGATGAGGCGGCCGGCCTTGCCGCGGGCCAGCTCGGCCACGTCCGGGTTCTTCTTCTGCGGCATGATCGAGGACCCGGTCGCGTAGGCGTCGTCGATCTCTACCCAGCCGAACTCCTGGGAGGACCACAGCACGATCTCCTCGCCCAGCCGGGACAGGTGCACCCCGGTCAGCGCGGCCGCGAAGCAGAACTCGGCGGCGAAATCACGGTCGGCCACCGCGTCCATGGAGTTCGGCGCGGCCGCGTCGAAGCCGAGCTCGGCCGCGAGCACCTGCGGGTCCACCGGCAGCGAGGAGCCGGCCAGCGCGCCAGAACCGAGCGGGCTGATCGCGGCCCGGGTGTCCCAGTCCCGCAGCCGGCTGACGTCGCGGGCGAACGCCTGGACGTGTGCCAGCAACTGGTGGCCGAACAGCACCGGCTGCGCGTGCTGCAGGTGGGTCATGCCCGGCGCGGGCACGTCGCCGACGGCGACGGCCTGGTCGATCAGCGCGGTCTCCAGCTCGGACAGCCTGCTCACGATCAGCCGGACGTTGTCCCGCAGGTACAGTCGCAGGTCGGTCGCGACCTGGTCGTTGCGGCTACGGCCGGCCCGCAGCTTGCCGCCGAGCGCGCCGAGCCGTTCGAGCAGCCCGCGCTCGAGCGCGGTGTGCACGTCCTCGTCGGCGACCGTGGGCCGGAACGACCCGTTCGCGCAAGCCCGGTCCAGGTCGTCGAGGGCGTTGAGCATCGAGTCGAGCTCGGCGTCGGTCAGCAGCGCGGCCCGGTGCAGCACCCGGGCGTGCGCCCGCGAGGCCCGCAGGTCGTACCGGGCCAGCCGCCAGTCGAACTGGACGCTGAGCGACAGCCGCGCCAGCGCGTCGGCCGGCCCGGCCCCGAACCTCCCGCCCCACAGCCGCGTCGCGCCGTCTGACGTACCTTCACCCTGTCCCGCTGTCACAATTCCTCTTTCTATCGCACGAACGCCGGAAAGCGAGCCGGTAATCGGCGGCGGGTGGCGCGGCGGAGGAAGTCGGCGGCCAGGGCGTCGCCGCCGGCCGGGTCGCGCGCGATGATCAGGACGGTGTCGTCGCCGGCCACGGTGCCGAGGACGGCCGGCAGGGCCGCGTGGTCGATGACCGAGGCCAGGAACTGGGCCGCGCCGGCCGGGGTTCGCAGCACGACGAGGTTGGCGCTCGCCTCGGCCGAGGTCATCAGCTCGCCGAGGTAGCGGGCCAGCCTTGTGTCGTGCGGAGTCTCGGCCCTGATGCTGCTCGCGGGCGAGCCGCCGCTCGATACGGGCGAGCTGGCGCCGCCGGGGTGCGAGCCCGGGCCGCCGGGTGTCTCGGGCAGGGAGTAGACCAGGGCGCCGCCGGAGCGGAGCCGGACCACGCCGAGCTCGTCCAGGTCCCGGGACAGGGTCGCCTGGGTCACGTGCACGCTGGCGTACCGCTCGAGCAGTTCGGCGAGCTCCTCCTGGGAGCGGACCTGCTCGCGGGACAAGATGTCGGCGATCCGCGCGTGCCGGGCCGTCTTGGTCAGCGGCGTGGTCATCGCTGCTGCGCCAGCAGCCAGGTCAGGAGGGCCTTCTGGGCGTGCAGGCGGTTTTCCGCCTGCTCCCAGACGACGCTGTTCGGGCCGTCGATCACGTCCGCGGTGATCTCCTCGCCGCGGTGGGCCGGCAGGCAGTGCAGGACCAGGCAGCCCGGTTTGGCCAGCGCCAGCTTGGCGCCGTCGAGCCGGTAAGGCTCCAGGACCAGGCGCCGCTCGCCGGCCATGGCCTCCTGGCCCATGGAGGCCCACACGTCGGTCGCGATCACGTCGGCCTGCTCGCACGCGGCTGCGGGGTCGGGCAGGATCTCCACCGACCCGCCGGTCCGCGCCGCTATCCGCGCGGCCGCGGCCATGACCTCCGGGTCGGGGACGACGGCCTCGGGCGCGCCGATGCGCACGTGCATCCCGGCGGTCGCCCCGCCGAGCAGGTACGACTGCGACATGTTGCTCGAGCCGTCGCCGAGGAAGGTCAGCACGCGGCCGGCTAGCGAGCCGTCGCGGGCCCGGATGGTCTGCAGGTCGGCCAGGAGCTGGCAGGGGTGGAACTGGTCGGTGAGGGCGTTGATCACCGGCACGGACGAGACGGCGGCCAGGGCCTCGATCCGGTCCTGCTCGAAGGTCCGCCACGCGACCGCCGCGACCTGCCGGTCCAGCACCCGGGCGACGTCCTCGATGGCCTCGCCCCGGCCGAAGTGGGTGGCCTGCGTGTCGATGATCATCGGGAAGCCGCCCAGCTCGGCGATGCCGACGGTGAACGACACCCGGGTCCGCAGCGACGGCTTGTCGAAGAGCACGGCCACCGCGCGCGGGCCGGCCAGGGGCTTAACACCATACCGGTCCTTCTTCAGCTGGTCGGCTAGGTCGAGGACGGCGGTCTGCTCGGCCGGGGACAGGTCGTCGTCGCGCAGGAAGTGCCGGGTCACGCGCTCACCTCGTCGAGGATGCCGGCCAGGATATCGGGCAGCGCGGCGATGAACTCGTCCGCTTCGGCCGCGGTCAGGATCAGCGGCGGCGCCAGCCGGATCGCGTCCGGCTGGACCGCGTTGACCAGGAAGCCGGCCTGCCGGGCGGCCGCCTCGACGCGGGGGGCGAGCGGGGCGGTCAGCACGACCGCCCGCCACAGCCCGATGCCGCGTACCCCGGCCAGGAGCGGGTGGCTGACCTGGCCGAGGCCGGCCGCCAGGTGCTCGCCGACCTCGGTGACGTGCGCCAGCAGCCCGTCGCGGTCGATGGTGTCCAGGACCGCGAGGGCCGCGGCGCAGGCGACCGGGTTGCCGCCGAAGGTGGAGCCGTGGTCGCCCTGGGAGAAGCCGGCCCCGGCCGGGCCCAGGCCGATGCACGCCCCGATCGGCAGCCCGCCGCCAAGACCCTTGGCCAGGGTGAGCACGTCGGGCCGGACGCCGGCCGCCTGGTGCGCGAACCACGCCCCGGTCCGGCCGATGCCGCTCTGGATTTCGTCCAGCACCAGCAGCGCCCCGGCCTGGTCGCAGGCCTCGCGCGCGGCGGCCAGGTAGCCCGCGGGGGCCGGGATCACGCCGCTCTCCCCCAGGCCGGGCTCGAGGAAGACGGCGGCCACGTCGGAGCCGGCCGCGGCCCGTAGCGCGTCGGCGTCGCCGTAAGGGACGAACCGGACCTCGAAACCATACGGACCGAACGGGGTGCGGATCGAGTCCTTGCCAGTGAGCGCGAGCGATCCCAGGGTCCGGCCGTGGAAGCTGCGCTCGGCGGCCACGAGCACCGGCCGCTCGGGCCCCTGGATGCGCCGCACCAGCTTGACCGCGGCCTCGTTGGCCTCGGTGCCCGAGTTGGCCAGGAAGACGCGGCCGTCCTCGTCTAGCAGAGCGAGGAGCCGTTCGGCCAGCTCGACCTCGCGCTCGTGCAGGAACAAGTTGGAGGTATGCGCCACCTGGGCCACCTGGCGGCTGACCGCCTCGACGATGGCCGGGTGGGCGTGCCCGAGCGAGCTCACCGCGATCCCGGCGATCAGGTCCAGGTACTCGCGGCCGTCGGCATCCCATACCTGGCAGCCCCGGCCAAGAAGTATGGCTACCGGGGGCACGCCGTAGTTCGGCATGAAGGCGGCAGCGAACCGTTTCTGCAGGTTTTCTGTATTGGTCATTGGTTCTCTCCCGGAAGGACCATAGTGCCGATGCCGGAGTCGGTGAAGATCTCGAGCAGGACGGCGTGGCTGAGGCGGCCGTCCAGGACGTGGGCCTGCGGCACGCCGCCGCGCACCGCGGTCAGGCACGCCTCCATCTTGGGGATCATCCCGGCTGACAGGCCGGGAAGCAGCCCGGCCAGTTCGGCCGCGGTGAGCTCGCTGATCACGTCGGACGAGGACGGCCAGTCCCGGTACAGGCCCGCCACGTCGGTGAGCACCACGAGCTTGGCCGCGCCCAAGGCGACCGCGAGCGCGGCCGCCGCGGTGTCCGCGTTCACGTTGTAGACCTCGCCCTCCCGGCCGGCCGCGACGCTGGAGACGACCGGGATCCGGCCGTCGGCCAGCAGCGCCTCGACCGCGCCCGGGTCGGTGGCCACGATCTCGCCGACCAGGCCGATGTCGGCCGGCTCGCCGTCCACGACCGCGAGCTTGCGGACCGCGGTCAGCGTGCCCGCGTCCTCCCCCGACAGGCCCACCGCGAACGGGCCGTGCCGGTTGATCAGCCCGACGATGTCCTTGTTGACCGTGCCGGACAGGACCATCCGGACGACCTCCATGGCTTCGGGGGTGGTGACCCGCAGGCCCGCGGTGAACGAGGACTCCACCCCGAGACGGCCGAGCATCGCGTTGATCTGCGGGCCGCCGCCGTGCACGACGACCGGGCGCAGCCCGGCGTAGCGCAGGAACACCAGGTCCTGCGCGAACGCCAGGCGCAGCGCCTCGTCGGCCATGGCGTGGCCGCCATACTTGATCACCACCGTCTGGCCGTGGAACCGGTTCAGCCAGGGCAGCGCCTCGATCAGCGTGGCCGCCTTGGCCGAGGCGTCCTGCACTCGTGCGTCCGTAATCGTCACGTCGAGTAGGCCCTCATGTCGAATAAGCACTGTTCTCGTGGACGTACTCCGTGGTCAGGTCGGTGGTCAGGATGGCCGCGGAGTGCGGGCCCGCGGACAGGTCCACGGTGATCGTGACATCCTTCGGCTTCAGGTCCACCTTGGCGCGTTCGTCGCCGGGGGCGCCGTGACGGCAGACCCAGATCCCGTTGATGGCGACGTTCAGCCGGTCCGGCTCGAAGACGGCATCGGTGGTACCGACGGCGGACAGGACCCGGCCCCAGTTGGGGTCCTCGCCGCCGATGGCGCACTTGAGCAGGTTGTTCCGGGCCACGGCGCGGCCCGCCGTCACCGCGTCGGCCTCCGAGGCGGCCCCGACCACCTCGATGGTGATCATCTTGCCGGCGCCTTCGGCGTCCAGCTGGAGCTGCCGGGCCAGGTCCGCGCATACGTCGGTGAGCGTCCGGGTGAACTCGGCCTGGTCCGGGGTGACCCCCGATGCCCCGCTGGCCATCAGGAGCACCGTGTCGTTGGTGGACATGCAGCCGTCGGTGTCCAGCCGGTCGAAGGTCACGGCGGTGGCCGAACGGAGCGCGGCGTCGAGCCGGTCCGCCGCGAGGTCCGCGTCGGTGGTGAGCACGCACAACATGGTGGCCAGCCCGGGCGCGAGCATCCCCGCCCCCTTGGCCATCCCGCCGATGCTGTAACCATCGATACGGCGGAAGGCGATTTTAACCACGGTGTCGGTAGTCCTGATCGCGTCGGCCGCGGCCAGGCCGCCGGCTCGGGAGGCGCCGGCCACCGCGGCGTCCACCGCGGGCAGCAGCTTGTCCATCGCCAATCGCTCGCCGATCAGGCCGGTCGAGCAGACCGCCATCTCCCCCGCGCTCGCATCGTCACCACGGGCGTCCAGGGCGGCGGCCAGGCGCTCGGCGGTGGCGTGGGTGTCCTGGAAACCGAGCGGGCCGGTACAGGCGTTGGCCCCGCCGGAGTTGAGCACCACGGCGCGGACCCGGCCGCCGGAGACCACCTGGCGGCTCCAGATCACCGGGGCGGCCTGCACCCGGTTTCCTGTGAACACGGCGGCGGCGGCCCGGGACGGTCCGTCGTTCAGGACCACGGCCACGTCCGGCTGGCCGGACGGCTTCAGGCCGGCGGTCACGCCGGCGGCGCGGAAACCCAGGGGGGCGGTGACGCTCAAGGGGACACTCCATGTGCGGTCAGCCCGGCCGTCTCCGGCAGGCCGAGCATGAGGTTGGCGTTCTGGATGGCCTGCCCGGCCGCGCCCTTGACCAGGTTGTCCAGGGCGCAGACGACCACGGCGCGGCCGGCGTGCGGATCCGCCGCCACCTGCAGGTGGGCGGCGTTGGAACCGAGGGTGGCGCCGGTGGCCGGCCAGCGGCCCTCCGGCAGGACGTGCACGAACGGTTCGGTGTGGTAAGCCCCGGTCAGCGCCGCCCGCAGGTCAGCGAGCGGGGCCGTCGACCTGGCCGTGCAGGTGGCCAGGATGCCGCGGGGCATCGGGGCCAGCGTCGGGGTAAACGAGACTGACGGGGAGGGCGGGGCGGGGACGCCACCCCGTTTGGGATCAATGTTTTGCTCTATTTCGGGAGTATGGCGATGCGTGCCCCCGACCTGGTACGCGGACATCGACCCCATGACCTCGGTGGCGAGCAGGTCGGGCCGGGGCGAGCGGCCCGCGCCGGACGTGCCCGAGGCGGCCACGATCACGATGTCGGCCGGATCGGCCAGGCCGGCCGCCAGCAGCGGGGCCAGCGCGAGGATGGACGCGGTGGCGTAGCAGCCGGGGTTGGCCACGGTGGCGGCGGCGCGGATCGCGTCCCGCGCGCCGGGCAGCTCGGGCAGGCCGTAGGTCCACTGCCCGGCGTACCGGCCCGGGTAGTACTGCGTCCACTGCTCCGGATCGGCCAGGCGGAAGTCGGCGCCCAGGTCGATGACCTTGAGGTGCCCGGGCAGGCGCGCGGCCAGTTGCGCGGACTCCCCGTGCGGGAGCGCGGTGAACAGCAGGTCGGCGTCGGCCAGCACATCCGGCTCGGTCGCGGCGAAGACCGCGCCGTCCAGGCCAGGATGGCCGGTCAGCTGCGGATGCACCGCGGTCGCGGGGGCGCCGGCGCTGCTGTTCGCGGTCAGCGGGCCGATTTCCAGGTCGGGATGGCCGGCCAGCAGGCGGAGCAGTTCCCCGCCCGCGTAGCCGCTGGCGCCCGCGACCGCCACTCTCGCACCCATATATCCCCTCACCCTTTGGAAGAGTATTCATCATAACGCATGAATATGCAGAGCGCGAGGGCCCGGCTTCCGCACCGACCTCGTGAGCGGCTGGATCTGCCAGGGGTTCTCCACCCCGGAGGTGCTGAGCACCGGGAACGCGTCCCGTTGCCGGCACGGCGGCACCGAGATCCTGGCGGTTCTGGCCATTGCGGCCGGGACGCAGACTCCGGCCTAAGAGCCCGAGGCGCGACGGAACAGGCTCGGGGTGTGGGCCCCGTCGTCGGCGGCGCCGCCAGTTCCGCTGATCGCGCTCAGGCCGCGGGTGGTGCTGATCATCTGCACCTGGTCCCGGCCACCGGACTTCGCCCGGTACAGGGCCGCGTCCGCCGCCGCCATCAGTTCGTTCAGCTTGCGCACGCTCCCGCTGTCCAGCGCCGCCACGCCAATGGAAACCGTGACATGAACCCGTTCCCCGCCCGTCGCCCCCGGCGCGATGATGCTCAGCCCGGCGATGCTGGCGCGCACACGTTCGGCGATACGGAAGGCGTCGACCGCGCGGGTCTGCGGCAGCAGCAGCGAGAACTCCTCGCCGCCGAACCGTCCGGCCATGTCGTACTCGCGCAGCATGCCGCTCAGCGTGCGCGCGATCTCCTTGATCACCTGGTCACCGACCAGGTGGCCGTAGGTGTCGTTGATGACCTTGAACCGGTCGATGTCGAGCAGCGCCACGGCGAGCGCCGACCGGGTCCGCACCGCGCGGCCGACCTCGGCCGACGCCTCGTGATCCCAGGTCGCCGCGTTCAGCAGCCCGGTCTTGGAGTCGGCCCGCGAGTCGATGAGCAGCTGGGCGTGCCGCAGCGACCGCTGCAGCAGCGTGATCACCGGCAGCGCGGCCGGGGCGAGGAACAGGTTCCCGGCCACCGCGTATGTCATCAGCAGGGCGATGCACATCTCGGCGATGTCGTTGTAGAGCGACTCGCGGTCGAAGAACCGGCCACGGATGCTCGCGCTGGGGTCGGAGCCCTTGATCGCCGTCAGGATGAACGCGTTGTTCATGACGAACATCACCACGGCGCCCACCGCCACCAGCACGGTCCACCGGAAGTCGCGGCCGGCCTCGCCGCCCGCCGTTCCCGCCGTCAGGTGGGAAAGGCCGCGGAAGGTCAGCGAGACGGCGCCGTAGGACAGGCTGATCGAGGCGCAGCTGAAGATCCGCCGGTGCAGCGGGGCGCGGCTCACCCGCCATTGCGTCAGGACGAGCCGGAGGACCGGGGCGAGCAGCGCGTACAGCGGAGGCAGCAGGATGGCGACGGGAAACTCCCAGACGCCCTGGACGTCCATGCTCATGCCGTGCTGCTCTTTGGACCGTCTGCTCCACTCGACGGCGACCGCCGTGCAGGCCAGCAAGACGGCGAACAGGATCAGGTCGTGCGAGCGGAAGGTGGTGAGCGGGGCGGCGGCACCGACAGCGGCCAAGTCGGCGACGACGACCGCCAGGACGAAGACAGTGAGCCAGCCGGGCAGTCTCCAGATCGCCCAGTCACCGATGGCACAGCGCCTGAAAGTGGCACAGCGCCTGAAAGCACGGGCGCCGACGGCTGGCATCCGACGCGGGAGGCGACGGATCAGCCCCATCAGCACCTCCTTATACAGACGGCCGCCACGTCACCGAGCAGATGGTCACCTGAGCACCGTGCCAACCTCAGCACCGTGCCATCTGGGTCGCAGCGCGCGTACCCATTGTCCCGCAGCACCGGCCCCGGCGAGCGCAAAACGTGAAAACCCCGCTACTCACTGGTAGAACAATACCTTCTTTGGCCTCATGCTTCACATCACTTCCCCATGGCGACGCTGAAATTACCTTGTGTTACCGCAAGGGCCGACTTATTCCCGGCAATACGTACAAAGTGCCCCGAGAAGACGACCGCGCGCCACAATGGGTAGCCACGACGCCCGATGGCGGGGCAATGGCCATCGGAAGAGCAGGTCGCCTACGCTACGTATTGATTGAACTGCATAGCGTATCGGGACGTTCAAGCTAATTACGCGGGGAAGCCACCCAGACACTCACAGAAGGGCAAAGGTATGCGCGGCATCCAGTGGACCTAAGGCTTACGGACGAGCAGGCCACCCGGCGATCAGGAGAAGGGAGCGTGACATGCGCGGCATCCAGTGGACCTAAGGCCCGTTCATGACGCCCGTTCACCCGGCGCCTGCCCTGGCGCCAGTTGAGGGCGAGTACTACCGCGAGTACGGCGCCGACGGCGCCGCACACCGCGATGACCAGTGCCGGGGAATGGCGGTCGGCGGCGGCTCCCGCCGCGATCAGCACTATTCCCTCGCCCAGGCTGATACCGCCCTGGGCCAGGCCGAAAGCCTGGCTCCGCTGTCCGGCCGGTGTCGCGCCGACGAAAGCGGAGTTGGCCGCCAGTTGGTAGCACGCGAACAGACCGGAGACGAACAGGACGAGCAGCGACAGGGGCAGGCCGGGACGCCAGGCGAACAGCATGAGGACAGCGCAGCTCGCGAACGCGAGCGGGCCCATGTAGCGGAGCCTGGTTGGCGGGGGGACGAGACGGCTGAACGCGAGCACCCCGGCCGTAATCCCCAGGGCCTGCGCCGCCAGTATGACCCCCACCGCTAGCGTGCCTCCGCCCACGTCGCGGGCGAGCGGGGTAACGACGCCCTCGGGCGAACTAGAGAACGCCGCCAGCCAGCCGAACAGCATGGTGGTGCGCAGCACCCGGTTCGCGAAGACCAGGCGGGTGCCGGCCAGGACGCCGGCCAGCCCGGCGGGCCCCTCGCCGGGACGGGCCGCGGGCGCGGGAGCAGGACGCGGCCGGACCCGGGACTGGACGATGAGCCCGGACACGGCGAAGGTGGCCGCGTCGATGACGAGCGAGGTTCTGATGCCGAAGAAGCCGGCGATCGTTCCGCCGAGGGCGAACCCGATGACCTGAGCGAACTGGACGGTGGTGAGCCCGATCGCGGTGCCCAGCACGTAGCTCTCGCCGGTCAGCACCTCCGGGTAGATAGCCGCGCGCGCCGAGTTGAACGGCGCTCCGGCCAGCGTCACCACGAACAGAAGTGTCACCATGGCGGCCAGCGGCAGGCCGGGCACCGCCATGAGGAGGACCAGCGCGCACCGGATGAGGTCGCAGAGGATCATCACGGCCCGGCGGGGGTGCCGGTCGGCCAGCCAGGCCAGCGTGATGCCGCCGATGAACATCGGCACCACGCTGACCACGAAGGTGACCGCCGCGAGCAGCGCCGACCCGGTGCGATCGAAGACCAGCACCGTCAGCGCGACCCGGGCCAACTGATCACCGATGACCGACAGGAGCTGGGCCAGCCACAGCGCCCGGAATTCAGCCACCGCGAACACGTCGCGGAACCTGGTCTTCGCGGCCTGCTCGGACGTTCCCCCCCGGGCCACCGCGTGTCTGGTTATGTTGTCCTCCGGCTCAGCACAGCGCTGCGGTCATCGGTAATCACATCCTGACCGACAGTTGCTCCCTTAGCAACAGCTTCCGGACGACCGGGTAACCGTACGGCACACCTGATCGCCGGGACACGCGACCGTACTCGGCTTTGTCGGCAGTTTCGGGTGCTATGACGCCCGAAACTGCCGGCAAAGCGCCCATCCCGACCGAGACATCCGGACAATTCGGACATCAGTTCACGCCTACGTGACCGATGGTGCTGATGCGGAGGATGGTGTTGCTGCGATTGGCGAGGCTGCGGTGCACGGTGGTGCGGGTTAGCCGCGCAGGACGGCACCGACCCGGCGGCTGGCCTCGGCCACCGCCGCGTCGCGGGCGGCGGTGGCCTCGGCGGCGGTGAGGGTGCGATCCGGGGCGCGGAACCTGAGCGTGTAGGCCAGCGACTTGCGGTCCGCGCCGACCTGGGCGCCGGTGTAGACGTCGAACAGGCGCACGCCCTCGAGCAGTTCCCTGGGCGCGCCCGCGACCAGGGCCGCCTCCACCTCGGCGGCGGGCACCGCGGCGTCCACGATCAGGGCCACGTCCTGGGTGGCGAGCGGGTAGCCGGACAGCTGGGGGGCCTGCACGGTGCCGACGCCCTCGGCCGCGGTGAACAGCACGGAAAGGTCGAGTTCCAGGGCGCAGGTCCGCGGCGGCAGGCCGAACGCCTGGACTACACGGGGATGCAGCTCGCCCGCATGCCCGGCCAGCAGCTCGTCGGCGCCCATGTCAGCCCAGGGAAGCTGGACGTAGATCGCGGCGCAGCGGCCGGGATGCCAGGGCGCGTACGCCTCGGCTCGGACCTCGAGCGGCACCCGGCAGATCCGGCCCACCGCGCGGGCGGCCTCGATCGCGTCCGCCCAGGACGCCGCGCGTCCCTTGCCCCACCAGCCGTCGAGCTCGTGCGCCCCGGTCAGGACGGCGCCGATCCGCAGCGGCTGGTCCGGCAGGGCGGCCTCGAGCGAAGCCAGCTCGGCCGGCGTGGGCCCGCGGTCGACCGGGAGGATCGGCGCCGCGGCCGGCGCGCCGGGCCGGGGCCGGAAGACCTGGCCGATCTCGAACAGCGCGGTGTCGGCGAAGCCCCGGCCGACGTTGCGACCCAGCACCCGGAACAGCCCCGGCAGCACGGTGGTACGCAGCAGCGGCTCGTCCTCGCTGAGCGGGTTGGCCACCGTCACGGCCGGACGGCGCGGGTCCTCGGGCGGCAGCCCGAGCAGGTCCGCGTCGGATCGCGACCCGAACGGCGACGACAGCACCTCCACGAAGCCGGCCTCGGCCAGCGTCCGGCCGGCCGAGCGGCGCAGCCGCTGGCGCGGGGTGAGCCCGCGCCCGGCCAGCGCGCGCGGCATCCGGGCCGGGACGGATTCGTAGCCTTCCAGCCGGATGACCTCCTCGGCTAGGTCGGCCGGGTCGGTCAGGTCGGGCCGCCAGGACGGCGGGGTCACCTCGAGCACGGGCACAGGCACAGGCACAGGCACAGGCACGGGCACGGGCGGCGCGGGCACATCAGCGGGCGCCGGCTCAGCAGCGGGCGTCGCCCGCCAGGGGGCGATGGTCGGGGCGGCCTGGCGGGTCTCCCGGACCGTGCAGCCGACCTCGCGCAGCCGCCGGACCACGGTGTCCCGGCCGTAGGCCACGCCGGCCACCCGGTCCGGGTAGTCGGCCGTCATCGAGACCAGCACCGGCGCCACTTCGGCCGAGGCGTGCGTGCAGCCAGGCACCACCCGGGCCCGCGGACCGCCCAGGGCGGACAGCAGGGTCACCGCCTTGGCGCTGGCGTGCAGCGGAAGCTCGCGGTCCACGCCGCGCTCGAACCGGTAGGACGCCTCGCTGTGCAGCTTGTGGCGGCGGCTCATCTTGGCCGTGCCCTCGGCGGAGAAATGCGCCGCCTCGATGACGAGATCGGTGGAGGCCTCGTCGATCTCGGTGTTCAGGCCGCCCATGGTGCCGGCCATGGAGATCGGCCCGGACCCGTCGGTGATCAAGATGTCGTCCGGGTACAGCGTCCGGACGACATGATCCAGGGTCTCGAGCTGCTCCCCCGGCTGGGCCCGCCGGACCACGATCTCGCCGGTCAGCTTGGACCGGTCGAACGCGTGCAGCGGCTGGCCGAGCTCGAGCATCAGGTAGTTCGTCACGTCCACCGCGAGCGAAATGGACCGGACGCCGCACCGGGCCAGCCGGACCCGCATCCACAGCGGGGACGGCGCGGCCGGGTCGAAGCCGCGCACCTCGCGCAGCACGAACCGGTCGCAGGCGGTCGGGTCGGCGATGCGGGCCGGGTAGACGTCGGCGCCGGCCACGTCGAGCGCGCCACCGAGCCCGGCCAGATCGAGCCCGGCCAGATCGAGCTCGGCGGGGTCGGTCAAGGGGACGCCGAACGCGCTGGCCAGCTCGCGCGCGATGCCGCGGACCGACACGGCGTAGCCGCGGTCGGGCGTCACCGCGATCTCGAACACCTCGTCCCGCAGGTGCGCGTAGGTCACGAAGTCCTCGCCCAGCGGGGCGTCGGCGGGCAGCACCAGGATGCCGGTGTGGTCGTCGCCGATGGCCAGCTCGCGGACCGAGCAGATCATCCCCTCGGAGATGTGCCCGTAGGTCTTGCGCGCGCCGATCTCGAACCCGCCGGGCAGGACCGCGCCGGGCAGCGCGAGCGCGACCCGGTCGCCGGGGGCGAAGTTGGACGCCCCGCAGATGACGCCGGACGCGTCCTCGGGCGGGCCGGCCAGCTGGCTCTCGGAGACGGCGACCCGGCAGTACCTGATCGGCTTCTTCAGCCCGGTCAGCTCCTCGACGGACAGTACCTGGGCGACGACCACGCCGCGGATGTCGTGCCCGGCCGGCTCGAGCGACTCGACCTCGAGGCCGGCCGCGGTCAGCCGCCGGGCCACCTCGGTGGCGTCGACCGGCTCGGGCAGCGGCGCGTACTCGCGCAGCCAGGAAAGCGGTACTCGCATCTCAGATCTCCATCCCGAACGCCCGGCTGAACCGCACGTCGCCCTCGACCGCGTCCCTGATCTCGGTCAGCCCGTGCGCGATCACCAGGCTGCGCTCGATGCCCAGCCCGAACGCGAACCCGCTGTACCGGTCGGGGTCGATGCCGCACGCCACCAGCACCCGGGGGTTGACCATGCCGCAGCCCGCGATCTCGATCCAGCCCTGCGACCGGCACACCCGGCACGGGTCGCCGCCCGCCTTGGCCGATGCGCCACGGCAGATGTGGCACTCCATCGACACGTCGCCCGACGGCTCGGTGAAGGGGAAGTAGTCGGGCCGGAACCGGGTGCGCAAGCCCACGCCGAACATCGCGTCCACGAACGACTGGATCGCGCCGCGCAGGTCGGCCATGGTCAGGCCCTCGTCGACCGCGAGCCCCTCGATCTGGTGGAAGACCGGGCTGTGGGTGGCGTCGAGCGGGTCCTGCCGGTAGCACTTGCCCGGGCTGACCACGTACAGCGGCAGCGGGCGCGACAGCATCGACCTGATCTGCACCGGCGAGGTGTGGGTCCGCAGGACCACGCCCGACTTACGCTCAGGACCCCCGCTGCTCTGGACGAAGATGGTGTCCTGCATCTCGCGGGCCGGGTGGTCAGGCAGGATGTTCAGCGCGTCGAAGTTGTACCACTCCGCCTCGGCCTCCGGTCCCTCGGCGACCTCGTAGCCCATCGCGATGAACACGTCGGACAGCCGGTCGGCCAGGGTCGTGACGGGGTGCCGTGCACCGGCCGGGAACCGGCCGCCTGGCAGCGTGACGTCGACGGCCTCGGTGACCAGAACCTGCCTGTCCCGTTCGGCCTCAAGGTCTTCTTGACGCTGGCGGAGTGCCTCGCGCAGCTGACCGCGGGCCGCGCCGATCCGCCGCCCGGCGTCGGCCCGGGCCTGCGGCGGGAGCGCGCCGATCTCCGCGCTGGCCAGCGAGAGCGGCGCCCGGTCGCCGTCGTGCGCGATCCGCGCCGCCTTCAGCTCGTCGAGGGTGCCGGCGGCGGCGATCGCGGCGAGCGCCTCGTCGAGGACGCGGGTCACCTCGTCGGACGCGAGCGAGGCCGTCGCCTTCGGGTCGTAGTTCTTGTTCGGTGCGGACATGGGTCCTGCTTCCTGCGGGCCGTACGTTAGCTGAGGTCTCACGGCAGATTTTTCATGCCGAACGGGGCAAGATGGCAGCGTCGGTTTAACCTCGACGCGCCAGCGGGTTTGGCGTCGGCCCCTGGGAGGTTACCGCAAAGGTCAGGCGGCAGCGGTCCCAGCGGGCACGATAAATCGGAACTCGGCCCCGCCGCCGGGGGCACGGTGCACGTCGATCGTGCCGCCGTGGGCCTCGACGAGCCCCTTGACGATGTACAGGCCCAGGCCGGTACCGCCGCCATGCCAGCCATGGCGGCTGCCGCCGCGGGTCTTACCCCGCCAGAACTGGCGGAACACGCGCGGGGCGACGTCCGGTGCGATGCCCTCGCCCTGGTCGCGCACGGAGACGGAGGCCGCGGCGGCGTCGTCCACGATGGCCGGCTCGATCACGATCGTCACGATACCAGCGCCGTGCCTGACCGCGTTCTCGACCAGGTTGCCGAGGATCTGGTCGATCTTGTCGGCGTCCAGCCAGGTCTCCGGCAGGCCGCCGAGCACCTCGAGCCGGAACCGGTCCTCGGCGTCGCCTGCCGCCACCCGGCCGGCCACGATCCGCCGGGCCCGGTCGGGCAGGTCGACCAGCTGCCGGTGGACCTCCATCCGGCCGGACTCGATCCTGGACACGTCGAGCAGCTCGGTGATCAGCCTGGTCACGCGGTCGGCGTCGGCGTTGACCGTCTCCAGCATGACGCGCTTCTGGTCGTCGGTGAACCGGCCCCACTTGTTCAGCAGCGTCGCGGTGAAGCCCTTGACGCTGGTGAGCGGGGAGCGCAGCTCGTGCGCGACGGTGGAGACCAGCTCGGCCCGGCTGCGCTCGAGGCGCTCCCGCTGCTGCGCCCCGCGCAGGCTGATGACAAGTTTCTTGACCGGCCGCGGACCGCGGGGGCCGCCCTTGGCTCGTTCTTCCCTGACGTAGCCGATGGAGACGAGGATCTCGGTGCCGTCGGCCAGGTAAAGCGATCGCTCAGGGTGACGAGTGCGGGTGGGCAGGCCGCCGTAGGGGTTGGCGTACACCCACCAGTCGCGGCCTTCGCTGTCGCGCAGCGGGAGCACGTCGAACACGAACTTGCCGATGATCTCGGCCGGGTCGAGCCCGGTCAGGCGGGCGGCCACCCGGTTGAAGACGACGATGCGGCCCACCTCGTCGGCCACCACCACCCCGTCCGGCAGCTCGTCGGCGAAGACCAGGCTCCCGATCGGGACCGGCCCTTCGGGCAGCGGGCTCGGGCCGGACACCTGACCAGTGGCGTCCCCGGGGTTCGCGGCAGTCTCGGCCGGTTGCGGGGCCGATGACGCCCGGCTCGGTATGAGCTCGTCCACTGCAGCGAAGCCTCCGTCCGGCGAGGCCGCACTGCGATCGTCCGGCGGCCGGAGTGTCACGGTTCGGGTGACGGATTGTGATCAGACTCTAGCGCGTATACCGACTTTGTGACAGTCCTGGCAACGAATTCTCTATGTTGCAGTCCAGACACTCTGGGCCACCAGTCGCTACTTTTGTCCCATATTGTCACCGCGGCCACGCGTTCATCCCCCATAACGCTTGCACTCGCTGCGCACGCGCGGACGCGTAGAGGCATACCGCCGCCGCGGCGGCCAGGTTGAGGCTCTCGGCCTGGCCGTAGATGGGGACGGCGACGGGTTCGTCGGCCAGCGCGACAAGCTCGGGCGGCAGTCCCCACGCCTCGTTGCCGAACATCCAGGCGGTCGGCTCGGCCAGCCGGGCCTGCACCGCGGGGTCGTCCAGGGGTTGCCCGGCGCGGCCGTCCGCCGCCACGATCCGCAGGCCGGCCTGGCGCAGCGCGCCGATGGCCTCCTCGAGGCGGCCGGCGGCCACCACGGGCAGGTGGAACAGGCTGCCGGCCGACGCGCGCACGCACTTGCCGTTGTAGGGGTCGACGGAGGCGTCGGCGAAGACGACCGCCTGCGCTCCCGCCGCGTCGGCGGTGCGCAGCACGGTGCCGGCGTTGCCCGGGTCGCGCACGTTGGCCAGCAGCACGACCAGCTTCGGTTTTCCGGCGGCGACCCCCGCCAGCGGGACGTCGACGAAGCCGCAGACCGCGAGCAGCCCCTGCGGGGTGACCGTCTGGGCCAGTTCGTCCATGATGTCGCCGTTGACGACGTGCACCGGTATGCCCGCGGCGGCGATCTCGGCGACCAGGTCCTGGTGCTTGCTCCGGGCGGGCACGGTGACGAACAGGTCGGTGATACCGGCCCCGAAGCGAAAAGCTTCCGCCACCGCTTGCGGGCCTTCGGCGAGGAAGGCCCGCTCACGCTGGCGGAAGGCTCGTTTGGTCAGGCGCCGGGCGGCCTTGAGCCGCGGCGAGTGCGCGCCCAGCGGAGTTGCGGGCGCGGCGGCGGCTCGCACCTTGTCAGGCGGCCGCGGACCCGGAGGCGTCCGGGAGGGCCTTCTTCGCCACCTCGACCAGGGCCGAGAAAGCCGTCTCGTCGGCCACGGCGAGTTCGGCCAGCATCCGCCGGTCGACCTCGACGCCGGCCACCCGCAGGCCCTGGATGAACCGGTTGTAGGTCATGCCGTTGGCCCGGGCCGCCGCGTTGATCCGCTGGATCCACAGCCGCCGGAAGTTGCCCTTGCGATCCTTGCGGTCGCGGTAGGCGTAGGTCATCGAGTGGAGCATCTGCTCCTTGGCCTTGCGGTACAGCCGAGACCGCTGGCCCCGGTAGCCGCTGGCTCGCTCGAGGACAGTCTTGCGCTTCTTGTGGGCGTTGGTCGCCCGCTTCACGCGTGCCATTGTGTTCCGTCTCCCTCGACGCGGGCCGGGCTACTTACCCAGCAGCTTCTTGATGTGCTTGACGTCGCTCGGCGCGAGCGTCACTTCGCCGTATAGCCGCCGCGTCAGGCGGGACGACTTCTTCTCGAACAGATGGCCACGGTTGGCGCGGCGGCGCATGACCTTGCCGGTTCCGGTCAGCCGGAACCGCTTCGCGGTACCGCTGTGAGTCTTCATCTTCGGCATGGTCGCCGTCGTCTCCTGTTCCTGTAGCTGGCGCCTCTAGGCGCGCAGCGGTTACTGACCCCGGCGCTCGCGCCGGGGTTTACAGCCGCCCGGTGATGCTACCCGGCTAGGCCGGACCCGGTACTGCGGCACCGTCGGCAGCGGGCTCATTCACCCGCCGGTTCCTGGGCCTCCGGTTCCTGGGCCTCCGGTTCCTGGGCCTCCGGTTCCTGGGCCTCCGCTGCGGCAGCGCGCGGGCTGGGCACCGGCCGGTTCTGGCTCTGGCTGGCCGTATGCGCCTTGGTTTCGCTCTTCTTCTTGTGCGGACCGATCACCATGATCATGTTCCGTCCGTCCTGCTTGGGCGCCGACTCTACGAAGCCGAGCTCTTCAACGTCGCCCGCGAGGCGCTGCAGCAGCCGGAAGCCCAGCTCGGGCCGGGACTGCTCACGCCCCCTGAACATGATCGTCACCTTGACCTTGTCGCCCGCCTTGAGGAACCGCTCGACGTGGCCCTTCTTGGTGCCGTAGTCGTGCGGGTCGATCTTCGGGCGCAGCTTGATCTCCTTGACGATCGTCTGCGTCTGGTTCTTGCGCGATTCCCGGGCCTTGACCGCGGACTCGTACTTGAACTTGCCGTAGTCCATGAGCTTGCAAACCGGTGGCCGCGCGGTGGGCGCGACCTCGACTAGGTCGAGATCGGCTTCCTGAGCCAGCTTGAGTGCGTCGTTGACCGAGACGATCCCGATCTGCTCCCCCTTGGGTCCGACCAGCCGGACTTCGGGAGAACGGATGCGCTCGTTGATGCGCGCTTCGGTGCTGATGTGACCTCCTTGAGCCTCATCTGCCGCCGCCGGAGCGTCCGATGGCGGTGCCTGCCGACCAAGCTCGGGCATCTTCTCGGCGGCGCCGGAAAGCCTCCGACACGAGAAAACCCCGCGAGCGATGCGCTCAGCGGGGTAACCACAATAACGGCGCTTACCCCATAAATTTAATGAGGTGCGCCGTGCCAGCGTAATCCTGGTGCCATGGACGCTTACGCGTACACCGCCGCCGGGACGTCTGGCCAGACCCGCCTGCCCGGATGGGCCGGCTAGGTGGGAGGTGGTCCTCCGCTTTGCGCGCCCGGCACGTTTAAGCACCAGGCTGGTCAGCAACTAACAGTAACAGCATCGGGCGGTGAAGTGGTATTCCCGGGCCGAAACGCTCGTCCAGCTTACGGCTAGGGCGTCCCGCGGGCCGAACGTGCCCCCGTAGCATCGTTCGGCCCGCGGTCCTGGTTAGTTCAGGACGCGCTTGGTGAAGGTGCGGGTGCCCAGGTAGCCGATAACCACCGTGCCGCCGACGAGCGCGAGCAGCACGCCCCACAGCGGCATGTGCCCGAGCACCGGGGTGAGCACCGCCCGCAGCCCCTCGGACATGTAGACCATCGGGTTGATCAGCACCAGAATCTGCAGCCACTCGATATGGTGCAGCGCCGACCACGGGTAGTAGACGCAGCCGAGCATGGTGGCGGGCAGCAGGATGACCGCGAACAGCATCTGCATCTTGCGCGGGTCCATGATCGTGCCGAGCAGCAGCCCGAGCGACGAGGTGAGCAGCGACGCGAAGACCAGGATGAGGGCGAACAGCGCCCAGTTGGTCACGTGCACGTGCGGCGCCTGGCCCGACGCGTGCACCAGCAGCACGATCGGGAACACGATGACCGCGCCGATGAACGACTGGACCGCGCCCGCCACGATCTTCTGGATGGCAAGCACCCGGATGGGCACCGGAGCCAGCGCCCGGTCCTCGATCGTGCGCTGCCAGGAGAACTCCATGACCAGCGGGAACGTCACGGCCATGATGCCCTGCATGAGCAGCATGGAGGCCATCAGGCCGGGCACCAAGATGGTGGCGAAGTTGATGGTCCCGGCCGCCCCCGCGCCGGCCGCGGCGCTCGCGCCCGCCCCGCCGCCCAGGTTGAAGCCGCCGCCGATCTTCGGGAACACGTAGGCGAACACGAAGACGAAAAGCAGCGGCTGCATGACCGCCCGGGTGAAGGTGGCGATGGCGTTGCGGCGCAGCACCCGGAACTCCCGCGCCATCATGGCCCGGAACGTCCTCAGCAAGGTCGGGCGCGGCGCGGGCGCGTCGGTGATCAGGGCCGCGATCTCGGCCGCCGAGGGCGCGCCGGCCTGTTCGGCTGCCTGCGGCGGCGCTTGGCTAATCGTGGTCACTCGCGGTACTCCCGTCCGGTCAGGGTGAGGAACACTGTCTCCAGGCTCGGCTTGAGCTGGGTCGCGTCGAGCACGCTCAGCCCGGCGGCCGAGCCTTCCGTCACCAGCGCGCCGAGCACGCCGTCGGGCTCGCGGGTGAAGACCCGGACCTGGTCGCCGTCGGCCTCCACCTTGCTGACGCCTAGCCGGCCGGCCAGGCCGACCTGCTCGGCCATCCCGTCAGGGACCGGTGCGTCGTACCGGACCGTGATGACCGTCTCGGCGCCCGTGCTGGCCTTGAGCTCGTCCACCGTGCCCGAGGCGAGCACCTCGCCGTGGTCGACGACCGAGATCTGCTCGCACAGCGCCTCCGCCTCTTCCATGTAGTGCGTGGTCAGCAGGATGGTCTGCCCCTGCGCGTGCAGCACCCGGAGGATGTCCCACAGGTTGGCCCGGGTCTGCGGGTCCAGGCCAGCCGTCGGCTCGTCCAGGAACAGCACGTCCGGCCGGTGCACCAGGGCCCGGGCGATGAGCAGCCGCTTGGCCTGGCCGCCGGACAGGTCGGTGGACATCGCCTTACGCCGGTCCGTGAGCCCGAACACCTCGAGCAGCTGGTCCGCGCGGCGGGAGGCCTCGCGCAGGCTCAGGCCGAAGAACCGGCTGCGGAACTCCAGGTTCTCCGCCACCGTCAGCTGCATGTCGAGGGTGTTGTTCTGGGTCACCACGCCGATCCTGCGCTTGACCCCGACCGGGTCGGCCACCACGTCCAGCCCGGCCACCCAGGCCTGGCCGCCGGTGGGCAGCACCAGGGTGGTGAGCATGCCGATGGTGGTGGACTTGCCCGCGCCGTTCGGCCCGAGCAGCCCGAAGAACTGGCCGGAGGCCACGGACAGGTCCAGGCCGCGGACCGCGGGGACATCCCCGCGCGAGGACTTATAGGTCTTGCGCAGGTCCTTGGTGCGTATCGCGAGACTCGCGACCCCGTTCGCGGCTGTCCCGTTCGCTGTCGCTTGCGTTCCCGTGCTTGAAGTTACTGCCATAACGTCAACCTATGTTGACAAGCGATTGATGTCAACTTACGTTGACACCTCTGTATGGTGTGCCACGACAACCCGACGTCCGCCGTCACTTGCCGCGCTCCTTCCTGATCAGGTCGCTGAAATGCTCGATCGTCTCGGTGAAGAACTTGCGGATGACCGGCTCGTCGACCGGGTCCACGAAGCTGAAGGCGTCCTGCCACTGCGGTCCGGCGAAGGCGAAGTAGTCCGCACAGACCTGGCGGCCCTTGTCGGTCACGAACAGCCGGACCACCCGCCGGTCGCCGGCGTCGCTGCGCCGCTCGACGTAGCCCTCGCGAACCAGCGTGTTCACCACCGACGTGAGCGTCCCCGGCGACGACCAGCCCCGGCTCGCGACATCGCTGGACTTGAGCCCGTCCCCGGCCAGCAGCACCCGGAGCACTCCTAGCCCGGCCGGGCTGATCCGCAACCCGGCCTGGGCCAGCGTCCCCGCGTAGAACGTGCCCATGATCCTGGACGCGGCCAGCAGCAGAGCGTGCAGCGGCGCGTCCGCGGGCGGACCGAGGTTCCCGCCCGAGGGGTCGCCCCAGAGCCACCCCACGCGCCCGTCGGCCGGCCCGCACTGCGCTACCTCGGCGCTATCTGCTTCACCCACCGGGCTAGTCTTCACCGACAGCTATTTCTACGTCAAATCATTTGACCTCAAAGTACCTACGCTCTAGGTGAACCCCCCTGCGATAGGCGGTCAGCAGTGTTTCCGCATAGCCCCGGATCTTCCAAGATCTTTGCGCGCGCGCGGCGCGGCGCGGCGTGGTGCGGTGCGACGACGACGAGGCTGACGTCTGAGGCCTGGCTATCTCGCGTGACATTAGTGACTCAAGTCCGGCTGCCGACGCACGCTTACGGGGTGGATTCGGGTTCTTGGGTGGATTTGGGGGTCTATAGGGCACCAAATCCGCCCCGTAACCCCAATCCACCCCGTTATTTCGCTGGTGAGGGTATGGGTGAGGGATAGGTGTTGTAAGTGACGGGTGAGGCTGAGCTGCGGGGCATGGTCGAGGCCTGGATCCCGGACGACCCCGACGAGGTTGACCGCGATGAACTGCAGCCCTGCTCGACGAGGCCACGGTTGGTGACACAGAGGCGCGCGGGGACAAGATGGCACGGGGGCACGTGGGGGCCTGTGGGGACGCGGGGGTGGGGCTGGGGTGGGGGGTTAGCGGGGCGGGAGGGTGGGGGGTAGGGCGAAGGCGGGGAAGAGGGCGGGGTCGAGGAACGCGGTGACGCGGGTGACGCGGGACGCGGTGATGGTCAGGACCTCGATCGCGTTGGCATGGTAGGTGCCGTCCGGGCCGCGTCGGTAGCCGGCCAGGGCGGGCTGGCCGTTGGCGGCGACCGGGATCATCCGGAAGCCGCCGGGCTGGCGCAGGACGTGGGAGCGCAGGAATAGCTCGACGTTCTCCCGGCCGGCGAACCAGACCGGCAGCGGCGGCATCTCGAACACGGCGTCGTCACGCAGAAGTGCGGTGAGCGCCGCGATGTCGGCGTTCTCGAACGCGGTCGCGTACCGGTCGAGCAGCGCGAGGTCGGCGGGGTCGGCGGGCTCGCGGAGCTCGTCCTGGCTCGGCGCCGCCTGCTGGAGCTGGGCCCGGGCCCGCTGCAGCGCGCTGTTGGTGGCGGTGGCGGTGGTGCCCAGCAGTTCGGCGACCTCCGCCGCCCGCCAGTCCAGCACGTCGCGCAGGATCAGGACCGCGCGCTGCCGGGGCGGCAGGTACTGCAGGGCGGCGATGAAGGCCAGCCGGATACTCGCCCGCGAGGCGGCGATCGAGGCGGGGTCGGCCGGATCGGCGGGCAGCAGTGCGTCGGGGAATGGCTCGAGCCAGGGGATTTCGGGCCGCCCGGCGGCCATCGGGCCGGCCGGGTTGTCGCCCGGCTGGCCGACCCCGGAGGGCAGCGGCCGGCGGCGGCGGGTCTCGATGGCCCGCAGGCACGCGTTGGTCGCGATCCGGTACAGCCAGGTCCGCAGCGACGCACGCCCCTCGAACTGGCCGAACGACCGCCACGCCCGGATCAGTGTCTCCTGCACCTGGTCCTCGGCGTCGTGGACCGAGCCGAGCATGCGGTAGCAGTGCGCCAGCAACTCGGGCCGGAACGGGTCGGTCAGGCGCGCGAACTCCGCGCTGTCTTCGGCGCTGTCTCCGGCGCTGTCTTCGGCCTGGGCAACTGCTGACATCGTCTCTCCCCGTCGGTCCTTCCGGTGCGCGCTACCTGTACAGATCCCTCGAGGGCGCGAAAGTCACCGGTTCCCGGCCCGGTGAATTCCGGCGATGCCCCGGATCGGTATGAGCGGACAGTCCCCCATGAGAAAGAGCCATGAAAGAGGAGATCGTCATCATGACGAGCATCGCAGACAGCACGGTCCTGGTGACCGGGGCCAATCGCGGCATCGGGTTCGCGCTGGTGGAGGAAGCCCTGGCCCGGGGGGCCAGGCGGGTGTACGCCGGGACGCGCCAGCCCTGGAGTCATCCGGACGAGCGGGTGACGCCGCTGATCCTGGACGTGACCAGCGCGGCGCAGATCCGCGCGGCGGCCGACGGCATCGGCTCGCTCGACGTGCTGGTCAACAACGCCGGCATCGCGCTGTACGACGACCTGACCGACCGCTCGGTACTTGAGCGGCACTTCGGCGTCAACCTGTTCGGCCCGTACGAGGTGATCCAGGCGTTCCTGCCGCAGCTGACCCGGTCCGAAGGGGCCATCGTCAACAACCTGTCGGTCAACGCCGTCGCCCCGCTGCCGGTGATCCCGGCCTACTCGGTCTCGAAGGCGGCCGCGCTCAGCCTGACCCAGGCGCTGCGCGCGCTGCTGGCTGGACGGGGCGTGCGGGTTCACGCCGTGCTGACCGGTCCGACCGATACCGACATAAACCGGGGATTCGACATACCGAAGGCGTCCCCGCAGTCCGTCGCGCGGGCCATCTTCGACGGGGTGGAGAGCGGCGAGGAGGACATCTTCCCCGATCCCATGTCGCAGTCCATCGCGGAAAGCTGGCGTGGCGGTGCCGCCAAGACGCTGGAGCGCCAGTTCGCGGCGGTCGCGGAAACCGCGACCGTCCCGGGCGCGTGAGGGAGGACCGGCCCTGGGCGACCTGACGGCAAGACCGCCGGGCTCCGCGAGCTGCCCTAACACCGCTGGCTGTGCGTCAAATGAGCCGTGACGGAAATCACGTATTTACGTTCACCGAGGTCACCGGCGTGGCAAAATTCCTTCACATATGGGGCAGAGTGGTTTACTCTGTGCTAGTGAGTAAGTACTGGGGGTGAGATCCAGCCCCAGTACCTGCGGCGGTGGTCAACTCGCGCGGGAGTCACGGTACCTAGGCTCGTGAGAAAGGCGATACGGGCAACGGCGGATCCCGCGTGAGCAGTTAGGAGTCTCAGGCATGGTCGCGGTATTCATTATTGCCATTGTTGCCGTCAGCTACATCGTCTCGACGCGCATCCATCCCCTCACGAAGTGCCCCACCTGCAACATGTCAGGCAGGCATTCCGCCGGTGTCTACAAGCGCTCGTTCCGTCGCTGCCGCAGGTGCGCGGGCACCGGACGGCGAGACCGGGTCGGCACCAAGGTTTTCTGGGGCGGAACCAACAACACCGGGATTTTCACGAAGAAGTAGCAAGCCCGGGGATGCCTGCAGGCGCGTGACCCCGCCCACGCGACCTGGCCAGGCATGACACCCCTCATCGGCGCCACCCTCCACGCCACCCGGCTGTACAGGCCGCACCTGTACGGGTCACACGGCCTTGTCGGCCTGCCCGGTTACGGGATCACGATGACCTTGCCGACGGCGCCGCTCTCGGCGGCTTCGTGCGCCGCGGCTATCTCGGCCAGACCGAACGTGTGCACCGGCAGCCCGGTCAGGTCACCCGCGGCCAAGGCGGCGGTGATGTCGGCCGCCGCCTGGTCGAGTGCTTCCATCGGCACGCCGTAGAGCAGGACGAACCTCAGCGTGAGGTTCGCCATCATGACGGCCCGCACCGGCAGTTCCGGGTTGGCCGGCTCGGCCGCGTAGGTCACGATCGTGCCGTGCGGCCTGGTCACGGCCAGGTCGAGCTCGAGGTTGGCGCCGAGGGCGACCTCGATGACCCGGTCCACCGAGCCGAGCGTCTTGATCTGTTCCGCCGCGTCCGGCGACCGGTAGTTCACGACCAGGTCCGCACCGGCCTGCTCGGCCAGCGCCGCCTTGGCCGGGCTGCTCACGGTGGTGATGACACGCGCGCCGCCCCGTTTGGCCAGTTCGATCGCGTAGTGACCGACCGCCCCCGCACCGCCGGCCACCAGAACGGTCTGCCCGTTCAGCGGGCCGTCGGCGAACAGGCAGACGTGCGCGGTCAGGGCTGGCACGCCGAGCGAGGCGCCGACCTCGAACGGGACGCCGTCCGGCAGCGCCACCGCTTGCCGCGCGGGCAGCACGGTCCACTCGGCGGCGGTTCCCCAGCAGCTGCCGACCGCGGTCAGCCACAGCCAGACCCGCTCACCCACCCGGGCCGCGTCCACCCCGGCCCCGACCGCCTCGATCACCCCGGCACCGTCCTGGTGCGGGACCTGGAACTCGGTCATGGGCCGCGGGACCGCGCCGGACCTGGCCTTGTAATCGGTCGGGTTGATGCCCGAGGCGTGCACCCGGACCAGGACCTCACCAGGGCCTGGCTCGGGCCGGTCCACCTCCTCGACCTTGAAGACGTCGGCCGCCTGACCCATGTCCCGGTACAGCGCTGCTTTCATGGGTGCAGCGTAGCGCCCGGGTAGCGCGGATCCGGGTCAGGGGCGGCGGGGTTATGTCCGGCGTTAGTAAGATCGCCAACCATGGAGCAGCGGGTTCTCGGCAGGACGGGACGGCCGGTGTCGGTCGTCGGGCTCGGCACCTGGCAGCTCGGCGCGGACTGGGGCGACGTGTCCGAGGACGACGCGATGAAGGTGCTGCGGGCGGCGGTGGAGTCCGGGGTCACCTTTTTCGACACGGCCGACGTCTACGGTGACGGGCGCAGCGAGCGCGTCATCGGCCGGTTCCTGGCCGGTAACGCCGGCCAGGGCGTCATGGTGGCGACCAAGATGGGCCGCCGGGTCGAGCAGAAGCCGGAGTATTACACCCTGGAGAACTTCCGGGCCTGGACGGACAGGTCCCGGGTCAACCTGGGCACCGACCGGCTCGACCTGGTCCAGCTGCACTGCCCGCCGACGGCGGTGTTCGCCTCGGACGCCGTCTTCGAGGCGCTGGACACCCTGGTCGCCGAGGGACGCATCGCGGCGTACGGCGTGAGCGTGGAAACCAGCGACCAGGCGCTGACCGCGATCGCGCGCCCCGGGGTGGCCAGCGTGCAGATCATCCTGAACGCCTTCCGGCGCAAGCCCCTCGACCGGGTGCTGCCCGCCGCCGCCGCGGCGGGCGTCGGCATCATCGTCCGGGTGCCGCTCGCGTCCGGGCTGCTCTCCGGCCGGTACACCCGACAGACCACCTTCGCCGCCGACGACCACCGCAGCTATAACGCTCACGGCGAGGCGTTCGACGTCGGGGAGACGTTCTCCGGCGTGGGCCTGGCGGCCGGCGTCGACGCCGCGGCCGAGTTCGCCCAGATCACCGACGGCCTGCTTGGGGGCACTACCGCCCAATGGGCACTGCGGTGGGTGATCCAGCAGCCCGGGGTGACGACCGTGATCCCCGGCGCGCGCAACACCAGCCAGGCCGAGCAGAACGCGGACGCGGCCAGCCTGCCGCCGCTGCCGCGGGCCAGCCTGGACGCGATCGAGGGACTGTACGACCGCTACTTCCGCGCCACGGTGCACGACCGCTGGTGAGCGCGGCCGGCTGGGCGACTGCCGCCGACCTCGTTCACAGGGAATCCCCAGCTTGCGGCGGTGACTTCTCACCAACTTCGGAGGCTCTGCCTCTGGTACAGTCGCGCCTTGTCCATCACAATTAAGTATCGATCCTATGTCCCAAAATGGTACAAAAGTACCTATTTCGGACAGGGTGAGGCGGGTGACCAGGACAGGTGCAGTTCCGGATCGGGCGGGGGGCCAGGCGCCGACCACGCGCCAGCGGCCCATGTGATCGCGACGCGGAGACTGCCCCCGTCAGCTATCGCGGCCCGCGCAGGCGGGCCTGGACGACCTTCCGGTCACCCTCGAGGCCGGCCGTGATCACCGCCGTCGCCGTCGGCGCGGTCGTCACCCTCACCCCGGCGAGCGGCGCCGCCAGCGGCATCGCCACCGGTTTCGTCCGGGCCGTCGGGCACCTGGCCGCCCCCTCGAAAAATGGCCAGCCGTTCTCCGGCGAGCCCGCCGTCGGAGCGCTGTTCACCACGTCTTCTGGCCGGCTCGGCCAGCATTTCTGCTCGGCCAGCGTGGTCGACAGCCCGGCCGGTGACCTGGTGATGACCGCCGCGCACTGCGCGACCGGTGTCTCCGGCACCATCGACTTCGTGCCCGGCTACGACAACGGCTCCACGCCTTACGGGGTCTGGACGGTCACCAAGGTCTATGTCGACCATGCCTGGAGCTCGTCCGCCAGCCAGGATGACGACTTCGCCTTCCTGCGGGTCAGCGACCCCAGCGCCAGCAACCCGATCGAGGACGAGACCGGGGCCGAGAAGCTCGTCACGGGCGCCCCGACCGCCCATCAGATGGTTCAGGTCATCGGTTACCCGGACGGCACGAACCAGCCCGTCACCTGCCAGAACTGGCTGCGTGAGCCGATGACTGACCAGCTCGAGTTCGACTGCGGCGACTACCCCGACGGGACCAGCGGCGGCCCGTTCCTCAGCCAGGTCGACCCGTCGACCGGGCAGGGCCTGCTGATCGGCGTCATCGGCGGGTACGAGCAAGGCGGGAACACGCCCCAGGTCTCGTACTCGGCCGTGCTCGGCCGCAACGCCGCCGCCCTGTACAAGCAGGCGGTAGCGGGCGGCTAAGCCCACGCCGCCACAGGCGAGCCGTCAGCATGGCCGTCGCTGCAGGACGTCAGCGAGAACTGCTGCCACGAACCTCTTGACGGCTGCCGTCCCCGGCGGACCGGGCTCGCGGTCTGAGAACAGGAGATGGCCCCCGCCGACCAGGGAGAGGGTGAGCGAGCCGATGTCGGCGTCGGCCGCGATGCGTCCTCGGTCGCGCTCGTCAGCCAGGTAGGCGGAGACCGCGGTCGTGACCTGGGCGAGGATCGCGGTGCCGCCTCCGGGTTTGGCTTGCCGTAGTCGTGCGCGCAGCTCGTCACGGAAAGTGATGAGCGGGATGATCGCCATCGGAATCGGCCCGAACAGCGTGGTCAGCGCGCTAGTGAGGTTACCTGCCACCGTGCCGGTGCCCGCCGACTCACGCAGCGCGCCCGCCTGCGCCTCAAGTTGCCCGGCCCGGTCGAGTACGAGCTCGGCGAGAAAAGCGTCGAAGTCGGTGAAGTGCCGATGCAGGACGCCCTTGGCGCAGCCCGCCTCATCGGTGACCGCCCGGCTGGTCAGGCCGCTTGGCCCAGCCCGTAGCAGCACGCGTTCGGCAGCGTCGAACAGCTGCCGCCTGGCATCGCGCAGGTGCACTCCAGTCGGCACTCACAGATCCTCTCGAAACATCAACCGGACGGCACCAGTTGTCTAGTGGGCATGCGCCCACTAATGTGGGCGCATGCCCACTGTACCGCGGAAGCAACCAGAGCCGCCTCCGGCCGAGCTGCACAAGGCGCGGCTTATAGCCGAGTCGTTCGGCACCGACGCGGCGGGGTATGACCGGGCTCGTCCCGGCTACCCCGACGCCCTGGTGGCGCGGATCGTCGCCGAAAGCCCCGGGCCTGCAGTACTCGACGTCGGCTGCGGCACCGGCATCGCGGCCCGCCAGTTCCAGGCCGCCGGCTGCACCGTGCTTGGCATCGAGCCGGATGCGCGGATGGCCGAGTTCGCCCGCGGCCGCGGCCTGCCGGCCGAGGTAGCGACCTTCGAAGCCTGGGACCCGGACGACCGGAGGTTCGATACGGTGATCGCCGCCCAGTCGTGGCACTGGGTTGATCCGGTCGCCGGCGCCGCGAAGGCGGCCCAGGTACTGCGCCCGCGCGGGCGGCTGGCGATCTTCAGCCATGTGTATGAGCCGCCGGCCGAAGTGGCCGGGCCGTTCGCCGCCGCCCGCCGGCGGGTGGTGCCGGACGCGCCGTTCGCCAATCTGCCCGCTCGCCGCCCGCTGGACATGTACCAGTCGGCGTACGCCAAGATCGCCGACAAGATCCGCGAGACCGGGCAGTTCCACGAGCCCGAGCAATGGCGATTTGACTGGGAGCAGTCCTACACTCGCGACCAGTGGCTGGCCCTGCTGCCCACCACCGGCGGCCTCACCCGGCTCCGCCCCGACCAGTTGGCCGACATCCTGGGCGAGGTCGGTACCGCCATCGACGCCCTGGGCGGAGCCTTCACGATGCCCTACACCACCCTGGCGACCACCGCGGCACGCGTCAGCGCGCCAGCGTGAAGGGGATGGCGCGCGGCGGGACCAGGACGGTGGCGGGGGCGGCGGACTCGCGGACCAGGGCGGTGAAGTGGCCGGGGTCGCCGGTGTTGCCGGCGATGCACTCGTAATGCATCGGGATGACGTAGGCCGGGCCGACCTCGGCGCAGAGCCAGGCGGCCTCGCTCTCGTTCATGTTGCCGACGATGCCGCGGGATTCGCGCATGTGATCCCGGCCGTTGATGGGAATCATCAGCACGTCCGGGGCGAGCGCGGACAAGGTGGCGGGCAGCTCGGGGTACACCAGGCCGTCACCGGCGTGGTAGAAGCGGATGCCGCCGACCTCCAGCACGTAGCCGAGGAACCGGACCGGCCCCCCGTCACTTAGGGAGGGGGCACCCGAGGCGAACTCGTACACCACCGGCTCGTCCCCGCCGATCCCGTGCCTGGCCGGCACCGGGTGCACGGTCACGTCCCGGTCGTGCAGTTCCTCCCCCGGCACCGCGCCGGCCAGCCGGGCCCGGTCGACCCCGCCCGCGACCGCGATCTCGACCACCGGGAGGGGGACGATGATCCGGGCCGCCGGGTTGACCAAGCCGAACTCGCGCAGGAACGGCAGGTCCAGGTGGTCCACGTGCTCGTGGGTGCACAGCACCAGCGTCACGTCGGCGAAGTCCGCGGCGGTGGCCGGGGGCCGGTAACGACGATCGGGGCGATCGGTCAGGAACGGGTCGATCAGGACCCGGCTGTCGCCCGCCGCCAGGCGGAACCCAGACTGGCCATACCAGGTGACCGAGGCTCGACGGCCACCCCGTTCGGTAAAAAGATCTTTCATCGGTCGTCACTGAGCACGACGGGCTCGGGTAGCGTGCCCGCGTTGTGCTCGAGCAGCCGCCAGTGGCCGCGCCGCTGGCCGAGTACCGACCAGCAGCAGTTGTCCAGGGGGCCAAGCACGCCGAACAGTTCCTCCGGCATGCCGAGGAACCGGGACATGCCCAGCCGGAGCGCGGCGCCGTGGCTGGTCACCACGGCGAGCCCGCTGGCCCCGTCGCGTCCGCTGTCCGCGAGGCGGTCGGCGATGCGCTGGAGCGCGCCCGCCACCCGCTCGGCGACCACGGCGGACGGCTCGCCGTCGGGCGGGCTCCAGCTCGCGTGCTCGGCCGGGTAGCGGGCCCTGATCTCGGCGTCGTTCAGCCCTTCCCAGCCGCCGCCGTGCCGTTCCCGCAGGTCCTTGTCCAGCGTCACCTCGAGCCCGGTCAGCCGGGCCAGCGGAGCCGCGGTGCCGGACGCGCGGCTCAGGTCGGAGGAGACGATCAGGTCCGGCCGCAGCGCGGCGAGCAGCCGCGCGGCCCGCTCGGCCTGGGCCTGACCGGTTTCGTCGAGCGGGATGTCACTTTGCCCCTGGAAACGGCGCTCGGCGTTCCACACCGTCTGGCCGTGCCGCCACAGCACCAGCCGCAACGGGTCGCTCAGGGCTTCCTCCCGGGATTCACCGACAGCTCGGGCAGCGGGATCTGCGGGCAGTCCTTCCAGATCCGCTCGAGCGCGTAGAAGGTCCGCTCATCGGAGTTCTGCACGTGGATCACCACGTCGAGATAGTCAAGGAGTACCCAGCGGCCCTCCCGCTCGCCCTCGCGGCGGACCAGGCTCGCGCCCGCCTGGCGCATCCGCAGCTCGATCTCGTCCACGATGGACCTGACCTGGCGATCGTTCGTCGCCGAGCAGAGCAGGAACGCATCAGTGATGGCGAGCTGGTCGCTCACGTCATAGGCGATTATGCCGTCAGCCAGCTTGTCCGCCGCGGCCAGGGCCGCGGTCTCGACGAGCTCGACGGCCCTCGGTGTGGCAGTCACGAGTGCTTGCCGGCCTCCTCGGTAGGGGTCGTTGTACTTACTACCCTCTCACGCAGGGGTGTCATTCACCTTCCGGCGCTCTACCTGGCACCCCTCACGACCTCGTATCGTACCGGCGTTTATAAGGGCTCAGCAGTCCGGCGCTGGTGTTAGCATTCGAGATATGACTTCAGTGCCAGATCGCGCGCGAGTCCGGCTCACCGGTATCTCGTCCCGCGCATATGAGCATCCCGCTGACCGTTCCGCGCTAGTGGCGCTGCGCAAGCTCAGTGGGTTCGACACGCTCTTGCGAAAGCTGTTCGGCCTGTTCAACGAGCGGGCGTTCCGGCTGACGTACCTGGCGGGCAGCGTCCGGGTCTCCGAGCGCCAGTTCCCGCACATCCACGAGATGGTCAGGGACGGCGCGTACATCCTGGACCTGCCCGACGTGCCCGAGTGCTACGTCCTGCAGACGCCGATCGTGAACGCGATGGCGCTGGGCCGGGACAAGCCCTTCATCGTGCTCAACAGCGGCATGGTGGAACTTCTCGATCCCGAGGAGCTGCGGGCGGTGATCGGGCACGAGCTCGGCCACATCCTGTCCGGGCACGCGGTCTACCGCACCATGCTGCTGTTCCTGATCCAGCTGGCGGCGCGGATCGCGTGGATGCCGATCGGCTACCTCGGCCTGCGGGGCATCATCTGGGGCCTGGAGGAGTGGTTCCGCAAGTCCGAGCTGTCCTGCGACCGGGCCGGGCTGCTGGCCGGGCAGGACCTCGACGCCTCCCGCCGGGTGCTGATGAAGCTGGCCGGCGGCGCCCAGCTGTCCGAGCTGAACCCGGACGCGTTCCGCGAGCAGGCGCACGAGTACGACGCGGTGCCTGACCTGCGCGACAGCATCCTGAAGCTGCTGCAGCTCCAGGGCACCACCCACCCGTTCGCGGTGGTCAGGTTCGCCGAGCTGGACTACTGGGCGACCCACGGCGATTACGACCGCATCCTCGGCGGTGACTACCCGCGCCGGGACAACGACGGCAACGCCTCGGTCGGCGAAGAGGTCAAGAACGCGGCCAAGTCCTACCAGGAGTCCTGGAGCCGTTCTCAGGACCCGCTGATCGGGATCTTCCGCGGCGCGGCGGAGACCGCGGCCCGGGCGGGCGGCAGCCTGTTCGACCGGTTCCAGAACCGCGGCCCCGGCTCCGGCCCCGGCAGCGACGACAACTAGCTCGTTCCCGACGGCCGGCCACCCCCCGGGGGTGGCCGGCCGTCGGCGTTGCTACAGGATCACCATGTCGTCGCGGTGGACTACTTCGCGTTCGTATTCGGGGCCCAGCTTGCTGGCTAGCCACCGGGTGGAGCGGCCCATCAGGCCGGGGACCTCGGCGGCGTCGTAGTTGACGAGGCCGCGCGCGACGATGGCGCCGTCCTCGTCGCGGAGGTTGACCGGGTCGCCGGCGTCGAAGGTCCCCTCGACCCCGGTGATGCCGGCCGGCAGCAGGCTGGCGTGCTTGCCGACGACCGCTTCCACCGCGCCGGGATCCAGTCGCAGGCTGCCGTGGGCCACGGCGGCGTGCTTGAGCCAGAGCAGCCGGGTGGCCGGCCGGCGGCCGCGGGCGGCGGCGAAATAGGTCCCGGCTGGCTCGCCGCTCAGCGCGGCGACGGCGCTGGCCGCGTCGGCGACCACCGTCGGGATGCCGGCCGCGGACGCGATCATCGCGGCGTCCACCTTGGTGGCCATGCCGCCGATGCCCTGGGTCTTCTGGCTGCCCTGGCTCGCCTGGCCCGCCTTGTTGCCCCGGCCCAGCCGGATCCCGTCCAGGTCGGCCCGGTCGCGTACCTCGGTGATGCGCTGCGCCTCGCCGCGGCGCGGGTCGCCGTCGTACAGGCCGTCCACATCGGAGAGCAGGATGAGCGCGCTGGCCCGGGTGACGTGCGCGACCAGGGCGGCCAGCCGGTCGTTGTCGCCGAACCTGATCTCGTCCGTGGCCACCGTGTCGTTCTCGTTGACCACGGGCAGCACGCCCAGTTCGAGCAGCCGGTCCAGGGTGCGCTGGGCGTTGCGGTAATGGGTCCGGCGCATCAGGTCGTCGGCGGACAGCAGGACCTGGCCGGTGCGGATGGCGTGCCGGTCGAAGGCGGCGGTGTACCGCGCGATGAGCAGGCCCTGGCCGACGCTGGCCGCCGCCTGCTGGGTGGCCAGGTCGCTGGGGCGTTTGCTCAGCCCGAGCGGGACCAGGCCGGAGGCGATCGCCCCGGAAGAGACCAGGACGAGCTGGGTGCCGCGGTTCCGGCGGGCGGCCAGGGCGGCGGCCAGCGCGCAGATCCTGTCGTCGGCGATCTCGCCGTCTTCAGTGGTCAGCGAGGAGGAGCCGACCTTGACTACCACCCGGGTGGCCGCGGCGATGTCCGGACGATGAGGTCCGGCCGCCTCAGTGACGCCGGTCATGGCTACAGGCGGGGATCTGTGCCGCGCGGGCCGAGGTTCGGCCTGGCCTTGTGTCGCCCCGAGCCCGGAGACCCCGCATGGCCGCTGGCCCCGCTGGCCATCGGCGTGGCGGGTTCCCAGTCGAACACCACGGCGTCGTCCAGGTCGCCGATCAGGACCTCGGACCCCGGCTCGGCACCCGCCTCGGCGAGCGCCTCCTCGACGCCCAGCCGGGCCAGCCGGTCGGCCAGGTAGCCGACCGCCTCGTCGTTGCCGAAGTCGGTCTGCTGCACCCAGCGCCGCGGTTTCTCGCCCTTGATCAGGAAGCTGTCGCCCATCCGGATTATCTCGAAGCCCGGCTCGTCGGCGAGTTTTACGGCGACCCTGACCCGGACGCGTTCGGCGGGTTCCTCGGCCGGGCGGGCGGCCCGGTCCCCGGCGACCAGGGCGGCCATCGCGAAGCCGAGCTGGCGCAGGCCCTCGCCGGACGCGGCGGAGATCTCGAAGACCTGGTAGCCGCGTGCTTCGAGGTCCGGCTTGACCAGGTCAGCGAGCTCGCGGGCGGCCGGGACATCGATCTTGTTGAGCACGATCAGCTTTGGCCGGGCCAGGAGCTCGGCACCGGTCGCGTCGCCGTAGAGCGCCAGTTCCTCCTCGATCACGGCCAGGTCGGAGAGCGGATCGCGGCCGGGTTCCTCGGTCGCGCAGTCGAGCACGTGCACCAGGGTGGAGCACCGCTCCACGTGCCGCAGGAAGTCGTGGCCCAGGCCCCGGCCCTGGCTAGCGCCGGGAATCAGGCCCGGCACGTCGGCCACGACGAACTGGACGTCGCCGGCCTCGACCACGCCCAGGTTCGGGATCAAGGTGGTGAACGGGTAGTTGGCCACCTTCGGCCGGGCCGCCGACATCGCCGAGATCAGGGAGGACTTGCCCGCGTTGGGGTAACCGACCAGCCCGACATCGGCCACCGTCTTGAGCTCGAGGACGAGGTCGTGATACTCCCCTTGCTCGCCCTTCAGGGCGAACCCGGGCGCCCTGCGGCGCGGGCTCGCGAGGGCCGCGTTGCCGAGGCCGCCCCGGCCGCCCGCGGCGGCCACGAACCGGCTGCCTACGCCGAGGAGGTCGGCGAGGACCTCACCATCGGCGGTTTTTACCTCGGTCCCGTTCGGCACCGAGATGACGAGGTCGGCGCCTTCGGCGCCGGTGCGGTTCGAGCCCTCGCCTTGCCGGCCGTTGGCGGCCCGGCGCACCGGGCGGCGGTGGAAGTCGAGCAGGGTCGCGCAGCTCGCGTCCACCTCGAGGATCACGTCGCCGCCGCGCCCGCCGTTGCCCCCGTCCGGGCCGCCCAGCGGCTTGAACTTCTCCCGGTGGATCGAGGCGCAGCCATTTCCGCCGTGGCCAGCCTGCACGCGCAGCGTGACCCGGTCGGCGAACTCCGCCACGATATTCCTCTCGGTTACTGCTTTGGTTACTGCTTTGGTTACTGCTTTGGTTACTGCTTTTGTTCCCGCACGGTTCCTGCATGGAAAAGGCGGGCCAGGGTTCCCCGGCCCGCCTTTCTCTGGTCTTGCCTGGTTGCTGGCGAGCCTTAAGCCTGCGGCTCGGCCGGGTCGATGTTCACGGCCCGGCGGCCACGGAACGGGCCGAACCGCACCTTCCCCTCGACCAGCGCGAACAGCGTGTCGTCACCGCCACGCCCGACGCCCAGTCCCGGGTGGAAGTGCGTACCGCGCTGGCGGACGAGGATCTCGCCCGCGTTCACGGACTGGCCGCCGTAGCGCTTGACGCCGAGGCGCTGGGCGTTGGAGTCGCGGCCGTTGCGGCTGGATGACGCGCCCTTCTTGTGTGCCATCTCAGTCCTCCTTCGCCTTGGACCCGGCCTTGGCCTTCGCCTTGGTCTCGGTACCGATACCGGTGATCTTGACCTGCGTGTAGTGCTGCCGGTGGCCGAGACGGCGCCGGTAGCCGGTCTTGTTTCGGTAGTGGATCATGTTGATCTTGGGGCCCGCCGCGTCACCGACGATGTCCGCCGTGACCTGATAGCGGCCGACCTCGGCAGGGTCGCTGATAACCCGGTCGCCGTCCACTACCAGCAGGGCCGTCAGCGTGATGCTCGAGCCAACCTCGCCCGGCAGCTTGTCGACGGTGACGACCTCGTCCAGCGCGACCTTTTCCTGCCTGCCGCCGCAGCGCACAATCGCGTACACCCGAGAACTCTCTCTTTCCTTGGGCTATTCCTTGCGCTTCCCAGCGTGCCCCGGATCTCCGGTGTCACCACGGCGGGCTCGCCTGAACGTGCACAGGGGCCCGCACAGCGGGCTGGTCCCGACTGGAAAGGCTACCAGACCTGAGCGGTTACAACGAACAGGTCGTGGGTTCGAGTGACCCGGCCACGCCGCGTTTTATCCTTTTTGTCCGAGTTAACTGGGTGTTTTGGGGTTATGGGGTGGATTGGGGGGTCTATAGGCCCCCCAATCCACCCGGTAACCCGGATCAACCCCGTTATCGCGACACATGTTCGTCGCGTTGGGCTCGTGGGGCTCGTGTTAGGGGGCGCCGTCCTCGGTGGCGGGGACGGACGGGGTTGTGGCCGGGACGGACGGGGTTGCGGCGGGGACGGACTGGGTTGCGGCGGGGACGGACTGGGTTGCGGCGGGGATGGACGGCGACGTGGTAGATCCCGACCGGACCTGGGCAGAAACCAAGGCGCTGCGCGTCTTTGGCCTCGGGGCCTCGTCGCTGGGGGCGGGAGCGCTGGGCGGCGTGTCGCCGCCGGGCGCGCCAGCCTCGGTGACCGGGGTGCTGCCGTTAGCGGCGCCGGAGACCGGGGTCGCGCCGGCCGCGGTGGACGCGGTGTCGCTGCTTGCCGCGGGATCGCTGCTGGCGGCGGGCTTGCGACGGCGGCGGCGGCCGTTGCCGGACCGGGCGGGCTCGGCCGGGGCCTGACTGTCGTCCGTCTGGGCCGGGCCGTCAGCGCCGGCCTGGGCGCCGTCGGCCAGGGCGTCGTCGGCCAGGGCGTCGTCGGCGGAGCTGCCGGTGACGGGGCCAGTGCCGGTGACGGGGGCGCCGTCGGCGGCGGGTTCCCCGTCGGTGGCGGAACGAGGCCGGGCGGAGGCCGCGGCCACGACGGCGGGGCCGGGTCTGCGGTTCCCGTTACCGTTACCGCCGTTGCCCCCGTTCCCGCCGTGGCTGTGGCCGCCGGTGCCGTGGCCGCGGGAGTGGGGCTGCGGAGCGACCTGGCCGTCGTCGGGGTCGAAGGTGAGGATGACGCCGCGGCCGCTGCAGCACTCGCACGGCGCGGAGAACGCCTCGAGCAGGCCCGCGCCGACCCGCTTCCTGGTCATCTGGACCAGGCCGAGCGAGGTCACCTCGGCGACCTGGTGCTTGGTCCGGTCCCGGGACAGGCACTCGAGCAGCCGGCGCAGGACCAGCTCCCGGTTGCTCTCCAGCACCATATCGATGAAGTCGATGACCACGATGCCGCCCACGTCGCGCAGCCGGAGCTGACGGACGATCTCCTCGGCGGCCTCGAGGTTGTTCCGGGTGACGGTCTCCTCCAGGTTCCCGCCCTGCCCGGTGAACTTGCCGGTGTTCACGTCGACGACCGTCATCGCCTCGGTTTTGTCGATGACGAGCGAGCCGCCGCTGGGCAGCCAGACCTTGCGCTCCAGCGCCTTGGCCAGCTGCTCGTCGATGCGGTACTCGGCGAACGCGTCCCGGTTGCCCTCCCAGCGGCTGACCCGGTCGGCCAGGTGCGGGGCGACGTAGCTGACGTACTCGTCCACCACGTCCCAGGCCTCGTCGCCCGACACCACGAGCTTGCCGAAGTCCTCGTTGAACACGTCCCTGATCACGCGGACGGTCAGGTCGGGCTCGCTGGACAGGAGCGCGGGCGCGCTGGCCGTCTTGGACTTCTTCTCGATCGCCTCCCACTGGGCGGCGAGCCGGGAGACGTCCCGGTCCAGTTCCTCCTCGGCGGCTCCCTCGGCCGCGGTGCGGACGATCACGCCGGCGTTCTCGGGCATGACCTTCTTGAGGATCTGCTTGAGCCGGTTCCGTTCGGTGTCGGGCAGTTTGCGGCTGATGCCGGTCATGGACGAGCCGGGCACGTAGACCAGGTAGCGCCCGGGCAGGCTGACCTGGCTGGTCAGCCGGGCGCCCTTGTGGCCGACGGGGTCCTTGGTCACCTGGACGAGCAGCGACTGGCCCGCCTTGAGGGCGGACTCGATCCGCTTGGGCTGGCCCTCCATGCCGCTGACGTCGAAGTTGACCTCGCCGGCGTAGAGCACGGCGTTGCGGCCCTTGCCGATGTCGACGAACGCGGCTTCCATCGACGGCAGCACGTTCTGGACCTTGCCCAGGTAGACGTTGCCGACGTAGGACTGGTGGCTGGACCGGTTGACGTAGTGCTCGACCAGCACGCCGTCCTCGAGCACCGCGATCTGGGTGCGGTCCTTGCGCTGGCGCACCACCATGGACCGCTCGACCGACTCGCGCCGGGCCAGGAACTCGGACTCGGTGACGATCGGCGGCCGGCGCCGGCCGGTCTCCCGGCCTTCGCGGCGGCGCTGCTTCTTGGCCTCGAGCCGGGTAGATCCCTTGACCGAGCGCACGTCGTTGTTCGACGAACTGGTCCTGGGTTCCGGGCTGCCGTTCGGCTCGCGGACGTGCACCACCGTGTCCGGCGGGTCGTCTGAGGTCAGCGAGTCGGATCCGTCCGCGGAGCCGCGGCGGCGCTTGCGGCGGCGCCGGCGGCCGGTGCCACCCTGGTCGTCGTCGTCGGCCGGGCCGTCGGCGTCCTCGTCGGCATCGGCGTCACCGTCCGCGGCGGCGTCGGCTTCCGCGCTGGCCTGCGCGTTCGGGCTGTCGGCGCCGTCACCGTCGCGGGCGCCGCTCCTGGTCCGGCGGCTACGGGTCCGGGGCCGCCTGGCGTCGCCCTCGGCCTCCGGCTGGTCCACGGCGGACGTGTCCGGGGACTCCGGCTGGCTGTCGCCATCCTCGGCCGCGACGTCGTCGCCGGTGCGGCCGCGACCGCGGCTGGACCGGCGCCTGCGGCGCCGCCCCGGCCCCTGGCCGTCGTCATCGTCACCGGGACCGTCGGCGCCCTCGGCATCCCGGGCTCCATCACGGTCCCGGGTACCGCCAGCATCGCGGGCGCTATCTCTGGCGTCGTTCCTGGCATCGCTGCCGCCCGACGCCGAGGAACCGGCCCCCGGGGCCGGGCTCTCCGTCCGGGCCGGCGCGACCGGCTCGGACCGCGCCGTCGGCGGCTGGAACAACACCGGCGCCGGCGGCTGGAACAGCGCCACGGGCACCGCCGGGGCCGCCGAGGCCGCCGGGCTCAGGTCACCGGCGCCACGTCCGCCCGGCCTACCTCCCTCGGCTGCCCCGTCTCGGGGGGCAGTGTCCGTAGGAGCGCTGTCCCCGGACACACCGGTCCTGGGTGCGCTGTCATGTGATTCTCTGTCGTAGAGCTCGCTCTCGAGCATTCGGGCAATCTCCAGTCAGGCTCCCGGGCGCGCGGTACCGCGGCGGCCCGCCGTCTGGCGGCGTTCCGCGGCACACAAGCACGCCGCACGGGAGCACGTTGTCAACGAGGGCCCGGGCGGAGCCGCGCAGGCCGACCCGGCCCTGGCGGTCCCAGCCGTGACAGCCCACGACGGCCCGCACGACACGCGTGCGGGCCCGGCTGCACCGAGCTTCGTTAGTCATCTCTGTCTTCACGGGTACGGCGCCCGAGAGGTAAGGACCCGGCCGCGTCGCCGTCATGACACACCTTCGCCGGCCAGCAGGGCCTGCCCAGTCAACTGGGCGCGCTGGCCCTGTGCCAGCCGGGTGATCATGGGCGGCGACGACGGCACGATGCCGTCCTGCTCGCGCAGCGCGGTCACGATGTCCTCGGGCCGCACGGCAGGTGCCGTATGCAAAACAACCATTCGGAGAATGGCACAACCTTCAAAACCAGAATTGGCGGCCGTCTCCAGCCCCGCCTCGTCAAGCACTGTCATCTCGACCACGGCCGCGCGGGCATCCATGCGCCGGACACCCTTGTCCGTGAGGCGCTCCACGGGCGCCTCGGCGCGAGCGAGGAACCCGGCGACGGCCGGGCGGGCCACCTCCGGTGCCACGCCCGGCAGAACCATCCGCCACTCGGAAGCCTCCAGGTGGCCGAAGCCACCAGACGCCGAACCGGAACCCGCGGGCCGACTCCCGTCGCCCCCAGCCTCCGTGACGTCGATCACATCAATCCCATCAGGCAGCGCCGCGTTCAGCTGCCCGCACACCTGCGTTGCGACTTGCCGGGCGGTCAGAGCCAGGCTCAGGTACTCAGCCTCGCTCGCCACGCCGGTGGGCGCGCCGCCCGCGTAGGAAATCTTCGGGTGCGGCGTGAACCCGGCCGAGTAAGCGATCGGCAGTCCGGCCCGGCGCACTCCCCGCTCAAAGGCGCGCGCCACATCCCGGTGGCTGGCAAAACGCATCTTTCCGCGCTTAGCATACCGAACCACCAGATGCTGCACCGCAGGCACGGCTGCCGAGCCTGGGCTCGCCGGGTTTGGCACCCTATCTCCCGCCTACTACGGGAAGCAGACGCCTCCCGTCGAGGCGCTCCCCCGTGGGGCCTACCTGGATCTCTGTGCCCAGGGCAGAACAAGCCCCGCATTCATAACACGGGGTCCAGCGACAATCTTCCACCTCGCCCGCGCCCTCGGGAGCGATGGAGTCCTGCCAGTCCTGCCACAGCCAGTCGCGGTCAAGCCCCGCGTCCAGATGATCCCACGGGAGCACCTCGCTGTAATCACGTTCGCGCGTAGTATACCATGCAAGATCGACCGGCTCCTCGGCCAGGGCCTGCCCGGCGGCTCGCTGCCAGCGCTCGAACGAGAAATGCTCGCTCCACCCGTCGAACCGCGCGCCGTCCCGCCACGCCGCCAGGATCACCCGGCCTACCCGGCGGTCGCCGCGGGACAGCAGGCCCTCGATGATTCCGTCCTGGCCACCGTGGTAGCGGTAGCCGATCGCCTTAGCCGAGCCGCGGTCGGCGCGCAGCGCGCCGCCGAGCGCGCGCAGCCTCGCGTCCACTACCTCGAGGGAACATTGCGCCGCCCACTGGAAGGGCGTGTGCGGCTTGGGCACGAACCCGCCGATCGACACCGTGCACCGGATGTCGCGCCGCCCGCTCGCCTCCCGGCCCGCCGCGATGACCTTGCGGGCCAGTCGCGCGATGGCCTGCACGTCCTCGTCGGTCTCGGTCGGCAGGCCGCACATGAAGTACAGCTTGACCTGGCGCCAGCCGCTGGCGTACGCGGTCGTGACCGTCCGGATCAGGTCTTCCTCGGTGACCATTTTGTTGATCACCTTGCGCATCCGCTCGGACCCGCCCTCCGGGGCGAAGGTCAGGCCGGACCGGCGCCCGTTCCGGCTCAGTTCGTCGGCCAGGGTCACGTTGAAGGCGTCCACCCGGGTGGACGGCAGCGACAGCCCGACCTTGCTGTTCTCGTAGCAGTCGGCCAGGTCGACGGCGATCTCGTTGATCTCGCTGTGGTCCGCGCTTGACAGCGAGAGCAGCCCGACCTCGTTGAAGCCGCTGGCCGCCACGCCGTTCGCGACCATCGCGCCGATCGTCGTGATCGACCGTTCCCGCACCGGCCGGGTGATCATGCCGGCCTGGCAGAACCGGCAGCCGCGGGTGCAGCCGCGGAAGATCTCCACGCTGTACCGCTCGTGCACGGTCTCCGCCACGGGCACGACGGGCCGACGCGGGTACGGCCAGGCGTCCAGGTCCATCAGGGTGTGCTTCGAAACTGTGGCCGGCACGCCTTGACGGTTCGGAACTATTTTTGATATCTTTCCATCAGCGTGATACGACACGTCATAGAAGCGGGGTACGTAGACGAACGGCGAGAGCCGCAGCAGTAGCCCGTCCCGCCCTCCCGGGCACCCTTCCCGCTTCCACTCGCGGATCACCTCGGTGATGGCCAGCACGGCCTGCTCGCCGTCGCCGAGCACCACGCCGTCCAGGAAGTCTGCCACCGGCTCGGGGTTGAACGCCGCGTGACCCCCGGCGATGACCAGGGGGTGACATTCACCCCGTTCGGAAGAAAGGAGCGGAATGCCGGCCAGGTCGAGCACGGTCAGCATGTTGGTGTAACCCAGTTCGGCGGCGAAGCTGAACCCGAGCACGTCGAACGCGGCCACCGGGCGGTGCGCTTCCAGGGTGAACTGGGGCACGTTGTGCTCGCGCATCAGCCCCTCGAGGTCGGGCCACACCGTGTAGGTGCGCTCGGCCAGCACGCCGTCGCGCTCGTTCAGCACTTCGTACAGGATCTGGATGCCCTGGTTGGGCAGGCCGATCTCGTAGGCGTCGGGATAGCACAACGCCCAGCGGACGTCGGCGCTGTCCCAGTCCTTGACGACAGAACCCACCTCACCGCCGACGTACTGGATGGGCTTGCGCACGCTCGGCAGCAGCGGCTCAAGCGCCGGGTACACGGATTCGACAGGCATCAAAACAGATTAGCCGAACGATCCGGGTCACCCGTGGTCCCGGACCGTGCGAGCCCGGCCGGGGGTGGGCTAAAACCGGCGCTGTACCGCGATCGCGTACGGTGTCGCAGGCCTGCGACACGTTCGCGATACACCCGGCATGGCGCGCCCCTAGGTTAGGCGCCGTGAATACATACCGAAATGTCGCCGCGGCCCTGACCGCCTGCGCGGCCAGCCTGTCCCTGGCGGCGTGCACCGCCGGGATCACCACCAGCTCGGCCAGCGCCGACTCCGCGGATTCGAGCCGGAGCGCGGCCGCGGTGGCATCCTCAGCGTCGGCAGCGGCCATAGCCTCAGCCTCGGCCTCGGCGAGCCGGGCCGCCGCGGGCCGCATGATCAGGGTGGCCGGCCTATCCGCCACCATCCCCGTCCCGACCGGGGCCAAGGTGGTCGAGAACATGGCCACGAACGTCGACGGCAAGCAGACCGTGATCTTCTTCGACCTGGTCACCCCGGCCAAGGTGGCCACCTTCTACACCGAGGCGCTGCCGCGGGACGGCTATAAGGTCACCGCCAACTCGCTGGTCACCCAGTCCGGCAGCACCGTGGCGTTCATCCAGTTCTCCGGCCACGGGATCAAGGCCACTATCGATTCGCTCGACAAGTTCCCCGGCTCCAACGTGGGCATCCCTGGCCTTGGCCGCAAGAATGTGACCACGGTCACGATCACGCCGCAGTAGCGTTACTCGAATACCGTGTGGCGGCGGTGGATGGACTGGAGCAGGCCGATCGCGATCATGTCGGCGAAGACGGCGGAGCCGCCGTAGGAGACGAACGGCAGCGGGAGGCCGGTGATCGGCATGATGCCGATCGTCATGCCGATGTTCACGAACGACTGGAACGTGAACCAGATCGCGATGCCCGACGCGACCAGCAGGCCGAACAGGTCGTCGGCCCGGGTGGCGATGCGCAGCGCCCGGACGATGACCACGCCGAGCAGGAACACGATGACGATCGTGCCGACGAAGCCGAGTTCCTCGCCTGCCACGGTGAAGATGAAGTCGGTCTGCTGGGACGGGACGAAGTTGCCCGCCACGAGCTGGCCGTGGAACAGGCCCTGGCCGAACATGCCGCCGGAGCCGACCGCGATCTTGGCCTGGGCCGCGTTGTAGCCGGCCCCGGCCAGGTCGTTGGCCGGGTGCAGGAACGAGGTGAACCGGGTGAGCTGGTAGGACTTCAGCAGGTGGAGGCCGCCGGCCACGGCGATGAGCACCGCCACGATCGCGGCCAGCGCGCTGATGACGCGCAGGCGCAGCCCGGAGAGCAGCACCAGGGTGGCGGTCGCGGCCACCAGGACCAGGGCCACGCCCAGGGCTGGCTCGATCACGACCAGGCCGATCAGCGGGGCGGCGACGGCGAGTCCCAGGCCGAGCGAGCGGATCCGCGGGACATCGGAGGAGGTCGGGCGGGCCGGGCTGAAGACCATCGCCATCATCATGATGAGCGCGATCTTGGCGAACTCGTTGGGCTCGACCTGGAAGCCGCCCGGCAGCGAGAACCAGGCTTTCGCGCCGTTGACCGATGAGCCGAGCGGGGTGAGCACGGCCACCAGGCCGAGCACGGTCGCGCCGTAGAAGGCTGGCGCCCAGCTGCGCAGCTGCCGGGTGTCGATCAGGCTGACGCCGACCATCAGGATCAGCCCGATGAACACGTTGAGCAGCTGCTTCTTCAGGTAGGTGCGCGGGTCCTGGCCCGCCGCGAGCAGGCTGGGCTGGGTAGCCGACCAGACCAGCAGGGTGCCGATCGCGCTCAGCCCGAGCACGACCGCGATCAGCAGCCAGTCCATGTGCCGCAGGGGGGAGTTCCGGGCGAACGCGCGGGCCAGCAGGGACCGCGGGCGGCGGGAGGTGAGCACGCCCGGCCGCGGCGTGGTCAGGCCACGCGGGGAGTAGCTCGTCGACCGGCCCAGCATTACTTGCCCCCGTCGGTGAGGCGGGTATAGCCGGACGGCGCGGTGATCGCCCCGGTGGCGGTGATCTTCGGCAGCGAGGTCGGGGCCCGGCCGCCGGGCAGCGCCGCCTTGTGGCCCTCGAGGCCGTAGATGCCGTCCCAGATCTGCCGCACCGCGGGCGCCGCCGCGTCGGCGCCGTAGCCGGAGTCCGGGAGCATGACCACGACCACGTACTTCGGGTGCTGGCAGGGCGCGAACGAGGCGAACACCGAGGTGGCGTTCTTGCCGAACAGCTGGGCGGTACCCGTCTTGCCGGCCACGCAGACCTGGTTCAGCGGGAAGCCGCTGAAGGCGCCGGCCGCGGTGCCCTGGGTCACCACGCCGGCCAGCGCGCTCCGCATGTAGGACAGGGTCTCGCCGGAGACCGGCAGGTGCCTGATCACCGGCGGGTTGATCTGCTCGGCCACCCGGCCGGTGGTCGGCGAGACCAGCGCCTCGCCGATCCGCGGGCTGTAGAGGGTGCCGCCGTTGGCCAGCGCGACGTAGGCGTTGGTCAGCTGGAGCGGGGTCGCGGTCACGTACCCCTGGCCGATGGCGGCGATGGCGGCCTGGCCCGGTTCCCACTGCCACCCGCTCCGGCAGTCCTGCCATTCGATCTGCTGCACGTAGCTGCCGTACTCCTTGCCGTTCCGGCACCAGTCCTGGCCGGTGTAGGCGTTGTCCTTCCACAGGTAGTACAGCCACTGCCTGGTCGGGATGGTCCCGGTCGACTCGGCCGGAAGGTCCACCCCGGTGTCCTTGCCGAAGCCCCAGGCCAGCTCCATCGCCTGCATCTTCTGCACCGGGGCGTTCGGCGACGCGTGGTTGTTGGCCTCCGGGTTGTCCTTGAGGTACATGTCGTAGCCGAGGTCGTAGTACACGGTGTCGCAGGACTGGATGAGGGCCTCGGAGAATGACATGTCACCAAGGCTCGGCTCGCCGTCGTTGCCGAACGTGTGCCCGGCGATGGTGACCGAGCCCGGGCAGCCGTACAGGCCGTCCAGCGGGTAGCCGTCGGCCACCGCGGCGGCCGTGGAGGTGACCTTGAAGGTAGAACCGGGGGCATACTGGCCCTGGGTGGTCCAGTTGATGATCGGCTGCCCGCCGGACTTGCCGAACAGCTGGTCGAACTGCTGCTGGGTGATGCCGCCGGTCCACACGCTGGGGTCGTAGTCCGGGTAGCTGGCCATGGCCACCACCCGGCCGGTGGTGGTCATCACGACCGCCGCGCCCTGGTTGGCGTCGTTGCCCGCCGCCCGCGACCGCTCGATGGCGGCGTTCAGCGCGTTCTGCGCCACCGCCTGGACCTGCGAGTTGAGGCTGGTCACGAGGTCGTCGCCGTTGACCGGCGAGGTCTGGCTCCCGCTGCCGGTGACGTCGCCGGCGGCGTTGACCGACACCACCTGCGTGCCCGCCTGGCCGCGGAGCTGGCTGTCGTACTCGGCCTCCAGGCCGGCCTGGCCCACCAGGTCCACGCCGGAGAAGCCGGTCACCGGCAGGTGCCGGCTCTTGATCTCCGCCGGGGTGATGGGCTGCAGGTAGCCGAGCACCTGGGCCGGGTTGGCCCCGTACGGCTCCGGATACTGGATCACCGGCTGGACCTGCGCGGTCACCCCGGGGAACTTGTCCTGCTGCTCCATCACCTGCAGCGCCACCCGGGGGGAGACGTCCTGCGCCACCGGGATGGGCTGGTAGGGCGAGCCGGCCCAGCACGGCTGCGGGACGCCCTTGGTGCACAGCCGGGTCTTCTCGGACAGCAGCTGGTAGGGCAGGCCGAGCAGGGGGGCCAGCCGGTGCAGCACCGGCGTGGCCCCGCCGGGCTGCTGGGACAGGGTCATCATGTCCACCGAGACGACCAGCGCGGTGGAGTTGGTGACCAGGCGGTTGCCCACGTCGTCCAGGATCTGGCCGCGGACCGCGGGCACGATCACGTTTCTGGTCTGGTTGGCGTCAGCGAGCTTGGTGAAGGCGGTGGTGTTCATCACCTGCAGGTAGTAGAGCCTGCCGCCCAGCGACACCAGCATGGCGGCCGCGAGCACGTAGAGCACCAGCAGCCGGCGCCGCGACGCGATGTTCACAGGTAGCCCCTCTTCCCCCATCGGCGCCTGGCGTAAAGCTTCGGCACGCGCGGCTGGCCGATCCGGCTCCGGCCGAAGGCCTTGCGGCCCATCGAGCGCCCGCCCAGTCCCCCGCGGCTCAGGCCCTTGCCGCCCAGCTTGGCGCGGCGCAGTCCGGAGCCGCCGAGGCTCGATCGGCCGGCGCCGCGGGCGGAGGCGCCGCGGAGCCAGTTCCGGCCGGGCGACTTCGGCCTGCCGCGGGAGAACCGGGGGGTGCGCCCGGCCGGCCCGCGGCCCGCCGAGCGCATCAGGTTACCCCGGTGCCGCAGCGGTGAGGACCGGCCGAGCGGGGCGGACCGGCCGAAGATCGAGCCGCCGTCCAGCGCGGACGCGGAATGGCTGAAGACCGAGCCGCCGAGCAGGGACCGGCCCATGGCCGAGCCGCCCCGGCCGGCGCTCCCACGGCCGGAAACACCGAGCATGGAGCCGCCGAGCACCCCCTCCCGGCGCCGTCCGCTCCACTTAACCCGCCCCCCGCTCCACTTAACCCGCCCCCCGCCCAACTTCACCCGGGCCGAGCCCGCCGCCAGCCCGCCCGAGGCGAAGGCCGCGCCCGCCCGCGCGGCCGGACGGCCCAGCTTGAGCTGGGGTTCACGCCGCGCGGCCGGGCTGGTGGCCGGCCGCTGGGACCGCGCCTGGCCGGCCGACCAGCCGGGCCGGTGGCCCTCGCGGCGCACGCCCGCCAGGCGCAGCGATGCCGCCGCGGCGTACAGCGCGAACGGGCACAGCAAGACGTCGTAGGCCACGGCGGCCGGGAGCACGTTGGTGATCGCCGGCCAGCTGACCCGCGGGTCGCTGAGCATGACGCCGAGCAGGGCCACCAGCGCCTCGCCGCAGACCGCGCCGGCGGCCGTCACCACGATCTCGAACAGGGCGCTGCGGCCCTGCTCGGCGTCGCCGGAGAAGTCGTCCGCCAGCAGCCCGCAGGCGTAGCCGATCAGGCAGAACACCAGCGCGTCCTCGCCGGTGAAGTGACTGCCCGGCGGGGCGACGTCGAGCGCCAGGCCGGCGGAGAACCCGGTCAGCACCCCGGCCATCGGGCCGCCGGCCAGCGCCAGCGCCGCCACCAGCAGCAGGACCAGGTCGGGACCGCCGCCGCCGGGGAACGCGATCCGGTCCACGATGGTCAGCTGGACCACGACCGTGACCGCGGTCAGCACGAGCGAGACGAGCGCGCGCACCTCAGCCCCCGCCCGTACCGGGCGCGGGCGGGGGGCTGCTCGAGGTGACCGAGCCTGGTGAGCTCGGAGAACTTGGGTTGGCGGTGACCGTGACCGTGGGGGCGGGACGCGGCAGGATCGAGACCCGCGGGTTGTGCCGCGGCGCCTGCACGACCACGCCCACGACGCCCAGGGAGGTGAAGTTGACGGCGGGCCGGACCAGCGCGGTCTGGGTGAGCGCTCCGGCGTTGCCGCTCACCGACACGATCGTGCCGACCGGGACGCCGGGTACCTGGGGCTGGTCGTTGATGGAGGCGTAAGTGACGAGCTGCTGCCCCGGGTGCAGCACCGCGTTGGCGTCGAACAGGGTCAGCCGCAACATGGCGGACCCGGACATGGCCTTGCCCGTGCCGGCTACCTCGCCGATCTCGCCGTTGCCCGTCAGCTGCACGCCCACCAGCGAGGACGCGTCGCTGGCGAGCAGGACGGTCGAGGTGCTCGCGCTCACCTGGGTGACCGTGCCGACGAGGCCCGAGCCGTTGAGCACGGTCTCGTCGGCCTTGATGCCGTCTTCGCTGCCCGCGTCGAGCGTGACCGTGTCGGAGAAGCCGCCGCTGGCCGCGATCACGTCGGCGGCCACGATCCGGTAGGCGCCGGCGTCCATCTGGAGCAGCTGGGCCAGCTGCTTCTTCGCCGTCTCGGTCAGCTGGGCCGCGCTGAGCTCGGCCCGCAGCTGGGCGTTCTGCCGTTGCAGGGAGGAGATGGTGCCCTGCGCCGAGGGCCCGCCGGTGACCGAGTCGAACAGGCTGGCGACCGGGTCGGTCACGTCGTGCGTGACCTGCTCGACCGGGCCGAAGATATCCGCGCCGAAGCTCCGCGTCGGCGACGCGCCACCGTCCCTGAAGTCCAGCGTGATCAGCGCGATCGCGACGACCAGGAGCACACCAAGGACCAGGCGGGTACGCCGGTTGTCGTGCACAGCCGCTCCTCGTCCGCCGTGGCCGCACGGCGGGTATTACCGGGGTTTTGCGGTAAACGTCTGGTGTCGGGTACCAGCACCTGACGCAGGGTCTCGAAATCCTCGACGCACTTGCCGGTGCCGAGTACCACGGAGTCGAGCGGATTGTCCGCGACCTGCACGGGCATCCCGGTGTCCTCCCGGATTCGTGACTCTAGCCCCCGCAGCATCGCTCCGCCGCCGGTCAGCGCGATCCCGCGGTCCATGACGTCGCCGGCCAGTTCGGGCGGGCACTTGTCCAGGGTGTTCTTGACCGCGTCGACGATCAGGTTGACGGGCTCCTCGATCGCCTTGCGCACCTCGGCCGCGGAGATCACCACGGTCTTGGGCAGGCCGCTGACCAGGTCCCGGCCGCGGATCTCGGCGTGCGGCTCGTCCTCGGACGGGTACGCGGAGCCGAGCGCCATCTTGATCTCCTCGGCGGTCCGCTCGCCGAGCATCAGCGAGTATTCCTTCTTGGCGAAGGTGATGATGGCCTGGTCGAGCTCGTCCCCGCCGATCCTGATGGACTGCGAGGTGACGATGCCGCCCAGCGAGATGACCGCCACCTCGGTGGTGCCACCGCCGATGTCCACCACCATGTTGCCGGTCGGCTCGTGGATCGGCAGCCCCGCGCCGATCGCCGCCGCCATCGGCTCCTCGATGATGTAGACCCGGCGCGCGCCGGCCTGGTGGCCGGCCTCCTTGACCGCGCTCTGCTCCACGCCGGTGATCCCGCTCGGCACGGCCACCACGAGCCGCGGCTTGGCCATGTGCGAGCGGCGGTGCACCTTCTGGATGAAGTAGCGCAGCATCCGCTCGGTCACGTCGAAGTCGGCGATCACGCCGTCCTTGAGCGGGCGGATCGCGACGATGTTGCCCGGGGTCCGGCCGATCATCCGTTTAGCCTCGGCCCCCACCGCGACGATATGGCCGTTGTTGGTATTGAGCGCCACAACCGACGGCTCGTTCAGTACGATGCCGCGTCCGCGTACGTAGACCAGCGTGTTCGCAGTGCCGAGGTCGACCGCCATGTCGCGGCCGAGGAACGTCAGCGCGTTGCTCATCGGGAAACGGGAACCTTCCGCGGGGCTTTGATCTTGAACCTAACCGATCAGGCCGCCTCGAGGGGGCGACCTTGGTGTTCTTACCGGGACAACGACGCCCCTTCACCGGGCACAGACAGCTCGCCGCGGTCGACGATGCGATTCGCTACTTCAGGTCAGCTTACCCATGATCCGGGATGCCATGCCGCCAGCCCCGGACCGGCGTGCAGGCCATCGCCATGGCCACGGCCCCGGTGACCACGGCCGCGATCAGCGCCCAGTACCCGGCCGCGGCGGCCAGCGCGGCGCGGGCCGCGGGCGGCGTCACCGCCCCCGCGATCGCGTGCAGCTGGACGGCGCCCGCGGCCAGGTAGCCCGCTACCAGGCCGGCCAGCAAGATGACCACGCCGGCCAGGGCGCCGGTGACGCCGGAGGTGCGCAGCGCCGCGGTCAGGGCCGCGGCCAGGCCGCCCGCCACCGGCACGCACAGCACCGCGACCAGATGGCCGGACGCGGCGGCCAACCCGGCCAGTTCCAGGCCGGCCAGGCCGGCCGCGGCCACGGCCAGCCCGGTCGCGGTCACGGCCCGGGCCTGCGGCTGCCTGGTCGCCATGGCCAGCCCGGCCCCGCCCAGGGCCGCGACCAGGACGGCGACGCCGGAGTGGACCGTGGAACGGGTCAGCGCGGTCACCGCGCCCGCGGCCGGGGACACGGTGAAGCCGGTCACGGCGCAGACCACGGCGAAGCGCGCGGCGTTCGCCGTCCGGGCGGTGATGGCGGCCACGCCGGCCAGCGCGAGCGCGTCGGCGACGGCGGCCGCGGTAACGGCCTGGCCGCCGGGGAACGTGACGGCCAGGGCCATCGCGCAGATACCCGCCACGGGCGCGGTGAGCAGGGCAAGCTGAGCCCGTTCGGCCGCCGGGAAGAGGTTCCTCGCCGTCGCGGTGGCCGTGCCTTCGGCCAGCAGCGCGTACAGCGCGCCGAGGGTGAGCGCGACGCCGGTCAGCCACGGGAAGGGCCGCAGGGCCACGACCCAGTCCCCCGATCCGACCCGGTGGCGCATCAGCTCGGGCGCCGCGGCCAGGCCCGCCACCGTAAAGGCGGCCCACCAGGCGGAGGGCGCGCGCCGACCCTCGTTCGGTGCCTGGGATTTGGGGTTGAGCCGTGGCCGGCGTTCCGTGACGACCGCCACCATCGCGGCCATCGCGATCCCAGCGCCCGCACCGTGCAGGGACCGGTCCGCGCCGATCAGGACGACCGTGCGCACGAGGCCGCCGAGGGCGTCGGCGGCGGCCAGCACGAGCAGGCCCGCCAGCAGCACCGGGCCAGCCCGGAGCCACCGCACCATCAGCGCGGCCAGCGACCCCGCGACCGCCATCGCGGGCAGCGCCAGGCCGGAGGCCCGCAGCAAGCTGGCCACCGCGCCCGGGCCCGCGGCGGCCACCCGGGGCGGTACGACCCAGGCGACGGCGTCCGGGATCTGCACCACCACGAGCGGGATCACGGTGGCGACCAGGCCAAGCGCGCACAGGGTCAGTGCCGCTTCGCGTGCCGCGGCCGCTCGCCTCCGGCCAGTTCCCGCGGTCACCTCAGGGCGCTCCGATTACTGATAGCGAGCGATAGGCTACTTATAGCTATCGAAGCGTAGCTGACATGACCATGATCACGTATGAAAAGGTTCCAGAAACAATTGCGTCCTGGCGGGGCCACGGGCCCGGCGCAGGGGAAGTGGGGTGAGGGTTAGCTGTCGCCTGGGGCGGCGGCGCCTGGGGTGGGGACGGGGTGAGTTTCCGGTTCCGTTTCGCCGGCTGGAGGGGCCAGCGGCGGGGGGGCGTGGCGGCGGGCCAGCCAGAGGCCGGTGAACCAGAGCGCGGCGAAGATCACGCCGAGCGTGTACATGGCGGATACGACCACGCCGGACGCGATGACCAGGAACTGGAGCACCGTGCCGGCCAGCAGCGCCCAGCCCATCCGCGGCCGGCCGACCATGCCGCCGATCAGCACGGCGCAGACCGCGAGGCCGCCGCCGATCCCGCCGGCCACGCCGTGGTTGGCGTGCTCGAGCACGATGGCGACCGGGATGGCCAGCCCGATGACGACCGCCTCCATGACCAGGACGGTGCCGCAGAGCTGGCGGATGGCCTTGCCCTCGACCGGGATGCCAAACGCGTTCACGACAACTCCGCGGCGGTGAACGAGTGGCGGGAGGGCTGGCTGGCGGGCGGCTCGGGCGGCAGCTCGCCGCCGGCCGGGGCGAGCAGCCTGCGGGCGTCGCCCGCGGTAATGACGGACCCGGTGATCAGCACGGCGCTGCTGCCCGGGCCGGTTTCCCCGGCGGCCTCGTCGGCGGCGTCGGCGAGGGCGACCGCCTTCTCGATGGCGTCGTCGAGCCTAGGGGACTCGGCGACCCGGTCCTCGCCGAAGATCTCGGCGGCCAGTTCGGCGGTCTCGCCGGGCGCCATCGACCGGTCGGAGGAATTACGGGTCACCACGACCTCGTCCAGCACCGGCTCGAGCTCTTCCAGGATGCCGGCGACGTCCTTGTCCCCGCTGGCCGCGAAGACGCCGGTCAGGTGGCTGAACGTGAACGACTCGCGCAGGCCGGCCACGGTCGCGGCCATCCCGGCCGGGTTGTGCGCGGCGTCGATGATGATGGTGGGACTGCGCCTGATGATTTCGAGCCGGCCGGGCGAGGCGACCTGAGCGAACGCCTCCCGGACCAGGACCGGATCGAGGCCGGACGAGCCGTAGGTGCCCTCGTCCGTGTTCCCCGCGAACGCCTCGACCGCGGCCAGCGCGCAGGCCGCGTTGCCGGCCTGGTACGAGCCGAACAGGGGCAGGAAGACGTCGTCGTAGGTGCCGCGCAACCCGCGCAGGGTCAGCTGCTGGCCGCCCACCGCCTGCTCGCGGCTCAGCACGCCGAACTCCACGCCTTCCCGCGCCACCGTGGCGCCGACCTCGACCGAGTGCCGCAGCAGCACCTCGCCGGCCGCCAGCGGCTGCTGGGCCAGGACCGCGGTCGCGCCCGGCTTGATGATGCCGGCCTTCTCGGCCGCGATCTCCTCGACCGTGCTGCCGAGCAGCCTGGTGTGGTCGATCGAGATCGGGGTGACGACCGCGACCACGCCGTCGGCCACGTTGGTGCAGTCGAGCCTGCCGCCCACGCCGACCTCGAGGATCATGACGTCCACGGGCGTGTCGGCGAAGATGGCGAAGGCCATCCCGGTGAGTACCTCGAAGAAGGACATGGCCACCGGGTGGCGTTCGTCCACCAGGTCCACGTACGGCTTGATCTCCTCGTACGCCTCGACGAAGCGCTCAGCCGGAACCGGGGCGCCGTCCACCGCGATCCGCTCCCTGATCGAGACCAGGTGCGGGCTGGTGAACCGGCCCGTCCGCAGGCCGCGGCTGCGCAGCAGGGCGTCGGTCATCCGCGCGGTCGACGTCTTGCCGTTGGTCCCGGTGATATGGATGACCGGGCAAGCGCGCTGCGGATCACCGAGCAGCCCGACGAGTTCGGCCATCCGGTCCAGGGCAAGGTCAACGGAATGCTCAGGCCGCCGGGAAATGATCTCCCGCTCAACCTCGGCCATCCGCGCGTCGATATCCACCATGCAAGCCTATGCGCTGGCCGCCTACGGCGAGCGCCGTAGGCGGGGCGCGAAGCGCACCGGGGGGCTCCGGTGGGTCGTCCCCCCGGGCCAGCACTGTGTCAGATCGAGCTGAGGCGCTGTTCTAGCCTTGCGATGTCGGACTGGGCGGTTTCCAGGCGCTGCCTGGTCTTGTTCACGATGGCTTCGGGGGCGCGGGCGGTGAAGTCGGAGTTGGCCAGCTTGCGCTCGGCCTGGTCGGCTTCGGCGCGGGCGGCGGCGAGGTCCTTTTCCATCCGGCGGCGCTCGGCGACGACGTCGATGACCCCGGCCACGTCGAGCTCGGTCGTGATCCCCTCGACCTCGATGGAGGCCGAAGGGGTGAACCCGTCCGCGGGCGGGTCGAGCCGCAGCAGCGAGCGGATCCGCGCCTCGTGCCCGGCCAGCGCCGTGCCCTCGATGCCGGCCAGCCGGGCCGCCACCCGCTGACCGGGCCGCAGGCCCTGGTCCGAGCGGAACCGGCGGATCTCGGTCACCAGCCGCATCACCGAGGAGATCTCCGCCTCGGCCCGCGGGTCGGCCAGGGCGAACGTCGGCCAGGCCACGATCATGACCGACTCCTCGCCGGTCAGCGCGATCCACAGCTCCTCGGTGACGAACGGCATGACCGGGTGCAGCAGCCGCAGCAACTGGTCCAGCACGAAGCCGAGCACCTGCCGGGTGGTCTCGGCCGCGGCTTCTTCACCGGAGGCCAGCGGAACCTTGGCCAGCTCCAGGTACCAGTCGCAGACCTCGTCCCAGGCGAAGTGGTACAGCGCGTCGCAGACCTTGGCGAAATCGAACGCCTCGAACATCCGGTCCGTCTCGGCGATCACCGCCGACAACCGGGACAAGATCCACCGGTCCGGCACCGACAGGACGGCCGGGTCCAGCGCGGCGTCCGGCACCCGGGCCCCGTTGAGCAGGGCGAACCGCACCGCGTTCCACAGCTTGTTGGCGAAGTTGCGTGAGCCCGCGGCCCACTCCTCGCTGATGGCGATGTCACCGCCGGGGTTGGCCCCGCGGGCCAGGGTGAACCGGGTGGCGTCGGCGCCGAACCGGTCCACCCAGTCCAACGGGTCCACGGTGTTCCCGCGTGACTTCGACATCTTCTTGCCGAACTGGTCCCGGACCAGCCCGTGCAGCCCCACGACACGGAACGGCACGGCGTCCGCCGGAGCCCTGCCCAATGGACCGGGCCCGCGCATCGCGTACAGGCCGAACATCATCATCCGGGCCACCCAGAAGAACAGGATGTCGTACCCGGTGACCAGCACGCTGGTCGGGTAGAAGGTGCGCAGGTCCGCCGTGTCCTCGGGCCAGCCCAGGGTCGAGAACGGCCACAGCGCCGAAGAGAACCAGGTGTCGAGCACGTCGGAATCCTGGCGCCAGCCATCCGGGGGCTGCTCGTCAGGACCGACGCAGACCACCTCGTCGTTCGGGCCGTAGTAAACCGGAATCCGGTGGCCCCACCACAGCTGGCGGCTGATGCACCAGTCGTGCATGTCGTCCACCCAGCCGAAGTACCTGGCGTTCATCTCCGGCGGGTGCAGCCGGACCCGGCCGTCCCGGACCGCGTCGCCGGCCGCCTTGGCCAGCGGGCCGACGCGGACGAACCACTGGAGCGACTGGCGCGGCTCGACCGTGGTGCCACACCGGCTGCAGTGACCGACCGAGTGCACGTAGGGTCGCTTCTCCGCGACGATCCGGCCCTGCTCGCGCAGCGCGCGGACCACGGCCGGCCGGGCCTCGAACCGGTCCAGGCCGAGGAACGGGCCGTGCGCGGTGACCACGCCGTGCTCATCCAAGACGATGATGCCGGGCAGGTCGTGGCGACGGCCGATCTCGAAGTCGTTCGGGTCGTGCGCCGGGGTGACCTTGACCGCGCCGGTCCCGAACGCCGGATCGACGTGCTCGTCGGCGACGATCGGGATGCGCCGGCCGGTGAGCGGCAGCTCCACCGTCTGGCCGACCAGGTGCGCGTAGCGCTCGTCGTCCGGGTGCACGGCCACGGCGGTGTCGCCGAGCATGGTCTCGGCCCGGGTGGTGGCGACCACGATCGACTCATCTCCGTCGCCGTAGCGGATGGAGACGAGCTCGCCGTCGTCGTCGCTGTGCTCGACCTCGATGTCGCTCAGGGCGGTCAGGCAACGCGGGCACCAGTTGATGATCCGCTCGGCCCGGTAGATCAAGCCGTCGTCGAAGAGCCGCTTGAAGATCGTCTGCACGGCCCGGGACAGGCCCTCGTCCATGGTGAACCGCTCGCGGGACCAGTCCACGCTGTCGCCCAGGCGGCGCATCTGGCCGAGGATCTTACCGCCGGACTCCGCCTTCCACTGCCAGACCCGCTCCACGAAGGCCTCCCGGCCCAGGTCGTGACGGCTCAGTCCCTCCTTGGCCAGCTCCCGCTCGACCACGTTCTGGGTGGCGATCCCGGCGTGGTCCATACCGGGCAGCCACAGGGTGTTGTAACCCTGCATCCGGCGCCGCCTGACCAGCGCGTCCATCAGCGTGTGGTCGAGCGCGTGACCGATGTGCAGGGAACCGGTGACGTTCGGCGGGGGGATGACGATGGAGAACGCCGGAGCGTCGGAGGACGCCTCAGCGGCGAAATAACCTGCCTTTTCCCAGCGCTCGTAGCGCGGCCCTTCCACCTCGGAGGGCGCGTACTGGGAGGGCAGCTCGATGGGTTCGGCGGTACTCACGACAGGTGAGTCTACGGCCTGCCGAGCGCTCCCCCATCCGTAATGGGCCTACCCTGGTTAGCCCTTGACCTCTACCGCCGCGCGGACCTTGAGGGCGAGAGCGGAGGCACCGCTCTGCTTGCCCGGCTCACCGTCCTTGATGAACTCCACCACGCCGAAGGTCGTCTTGGTGACGAACACGCACTCGCTGGCGTCGGAGCCGGTCGTGGTGTTGTAACCGCACGCCATCTCGCCGCCGTGCGGACCCGGCGCCACCACCCGCGAGGATTTCAGGTGGGCGCGCACGATCTTGATCACCGCGGCCGGGTCGTAGGTGCCGTCGTAGCCGATGAAGACCAGGCCGCCGTACGTGCTGGCGGTGAAGGTGCTGCTGCTTCCCGTGTCGTAGACGGCGGTCACCGACTTGCCCGGTTCGCCGGCCTTCTTGGCCCTCAGCGCGGACGAGACCGAACTCGTCTGCTTGACCGCGACAGACGCGACCGCCTTGGTCGCCGCCTTGTTGAGCGGGAACGCGCCGACCTTGGCCGCCTGGGTCAAGACGAAGGCACCCGTCCCGGCCGGGCCGCCGACGGCGGTGTTAACCGTGCCCGGCGTGGACGAACTGGCGCTCGGGGTGTTCTTGCCGCCGCCCTTGGTCAGGAAGACGACCGCGACCACGATCACTATCACGCCCACCACGGCCCCGGTCAGGTACAGGACCATCTTCTTCCCGCCGGTCCGCGGCGACGGCCGCCCGCCGGATCGCGGCGGGCCCGAACGCGACCGCGCGCCCCGGACCGCGCCGGCCGCGGCGTCGTCGTCGAAGCCGGGCGCGCCGGGCGCCTCGAAGGCCCGCTGACCGGGCTGGCCGGGCGCGTCCTGGCCGCCGTAGCCGCCCGGGCCGTAGGCGTCCTGGCCGTAGCCCGGCGGTTGCTGATAGGCGTCCTGGCCGGCGCCGGGCGGGGCGTAGCCGTTCTGGCCGAAATCGTCGTGGCCGTAGTCGTTCGGCGCGTAGCCGTTCTGGGCGTAGCCGTTCTGGCTCGGCGCGTAGCCGTTCTGGGCGTAGCCGTTCCGGCTCGGGGCGTAGCCGTTCTGGGCGTACCCGTTCTGGGCGTAGTCCGGCGGGGTGCTGTACGCCTGAGTAGCACCCGAGTCCTGGCTCGGGCCCGGGGAACCGAAGCCGTTCTGCCCGAAGCCGTTCTGGCCGGGGCCTGCGCCGAAGGCGTCCTTCGGGTAGTCGGAGGGCTCGGCGTCCGGTGGCTGATATGCCTCGGCCTGGTAGTCCTGCCCGGCCCGGGCCTGGGCCGGCTGGCCGGGCTGGCCTAGCGGCCCGGCCTGAGCTGCCCGGGGGCCCGGGCCGCCGAAACCGCTCGGCGGCGTACTGCCCGAACCCGAGTCCGGCCCGGAACCTGGCTGGTCAGCGTAGCCCGGCTGGTTCCCGTAGCCTGGCTGGTCGCCGTAGCCTGGCTGGTCGCCGTAGCCCGGCTGGCCGTAGCCCGGCTGGCCGTAGCCGGCCTGACCGTAGCTTGACGGCTGATCGTAGCTCGGCGGCTGGCCGAAGCCGTTCTGGCCGTACTCGTTCTGGTTCTGGCCGAAGCCGTTCTGGCCGTAACCCGGCTGGGAGCCGTACCCCTGATCCTGGCTCTCCTGAGGGTTCGGGGTAAAGGTAGGCCGACCGTATTCCGTTGGCGCCCCGTAGGAATCCGGCGGCGGCGCCCCGTAGGCCGCCTGATCGCCGTAACCCGGCTGGTCGCCGTAGTCTGACCAGCCCGAACGAGTGGGCTCATCCGCACCGTACTGCTGGTAAGCGGCGGTGGCGCCGGAGCCGGGCGGTGCCTGCGGCGGCGCAGCGGAGGGACCTGGCGGCAGGGATCCGGCCACGCGGCGTGATCCCGGGCTGGGTGAGCCGGAAACGGGCGAGTCCGCGCCGCGTGAACCGGTGCCGTATGAACCGGTGCCGTATGAACCGGTGCCGAAGGCACTCTGCGGACCCGAGCTCAGCGGGTCCTGAGTGACCGAGCCGAGCGGACGCTGGGGACCGGGCGGCAGGCCGAGCTGGGGCGAGCTGAACGGACCGGGTGCGGTCAGCGGATCTACGTCGTTGCGCCCTGGGCCGACCGGGCGCTGGGGGCCGGAGGGGTAGCCGCGCTGCGGGCTCCCGCCGAAGCCCGGCGAATCCGCCCCGTAGCCGCCCGGCGAACCCGAGCCGAAGGCCGGCTGCGGGGCGGTCGATGGGCCATAACCCGATACCGGATCGTAGACGGGCTGCTGCCCGTAGCCTGACCCCGGCCCGTACCCGGATCCCTGGTCGTAGCCGGATCCCTGGTCGTAGCCGGATCCCTGGTCGTAGCCGGATCCCTGGTCGTAGCCGCCCGCTCCCTGACCGTGGTTCTGCGCCTGGTCGTAACCGGGCAGCGCCCTGCGCCCCGCACGCAGCCTGCCCTCTGCGCCGCGCGCGTGATGACCGCCGCCCGGCTCACCTTGCTGATAGCCCTGCTCGCCGGGCCCGCCGGCTTCGTCGGGCTCCGGGCGCGAATCCCAGTTACCCGTAGGGGCATCCCAACTGCTCATCAGTGCTCAATTCCCCGTCGCTATGGAAGACGGCTGCCTTGTCAGCGTCCGAGATCCTGGCGTGAGCGGGAACCCCGCCAGATACGGCAATATGCAGTGAGGCTACATGCGAATAACGATGATCATGGGCAATACACCCAAAGTTGACCACAGGTGGACGTCACCTTAACGGTACGAATCCACAGGCCAACTGGCGGTACCCGAACATCTGTACGAGAGCCCGGCTTGGCTGTCCGACGAGGCGAGGGTAAGTACGCTCGGTGACCAGCCAGCCCCTGTCAGGCGGACTTCTCCCGTGGGGTGCGCCGGGTGACGTCCCGCGGGACGATCGTCGGGTTGACGTTTTCGAGCACGGCCTCGCGCGTGATCACGACGCGCTCCACGTCCTTGCGACTCGGCACCTCGTACATGACCGACTGCAGGACCTCTTCCAGGATGGCACGCAGCCCGCGCGCCCCGGTGCCGCGGAGATTGGCCTGGTCGGCGATGGCCTCCAGCGAGTCGGGGGTGAATTCCAGGTCCACGCCGTCCAGCTCGAACAGGCGCCGGTACTGCTTCACCAGCGCGTTGCGCGGCTCGGTCAGGATCTGGATGAGCGCGTCCCGGTCCAGGTTGTGCACGCTGGTGATGACCGGGAGACGGCCGACGAACTCCGGGATCATCCCGAACTTCAGCAGGTCTTCCGGCATGACCTCGCCGAACTGGTCGGTGTTGTTCACGCTCCTGACGCGGAGCTTCGCGTTGAAGCCGATCCCGTTGTGGCCCGAGCGCTGCTCGATGATCTTCTCCAGGCCCGCGAAGGCGCCGCCGCAGATGAACAGCACGTTGGTGGTGTCGATCTGGATGAACTCCTGATGCGGGTGCTTGCGCCCGCCCTGCGGCGGCACCGAGGCGGTGGTGCCCTCGAGGATCTTCAGCAGCGCCTGCTGCACGCCCTCGCCCGAGACGTCGCGGGTGATCGAGGGGTTCTCGCTCTTCCGCGCGATCTTGTCGATCTCATCGATGTAGATGATGCCGGTCTCGGCCTTCTTGACGTCGTAATCCGCCGCCTGGATGAGCTTGAGCAGGATGTTCTCGACGTCCTCGCCGACGTAACCGGCCTCGGTCAAGGCGGTCGCGTCGGCGATGGCGAACGGCACGTTGAGCAGCCGGGCCAGCGTCTGGGCCAGCAGCGTCTTACCCGAGCCGGTGGGGCCGAGCAGCAAGATGTTCGACTTGGCCAGCTCGACGCCCTCGTCGCCCGGCCGGTCGTCGCCGGACTGGACCCGCTTGTAGTGGTTGTACACCGCCACTGACAGGGCCTTCTTGGCCTTGTCCTGGCCGATCACGTACGCGTCGAGAAACTCGTAGATCTCGCGCGGCTTGGGCAGGCTGTCCCACTTGAACTCGGCGGGCTCGGCGAGCTCTTCCTCGATGATCTCGTTACAGAGGTCGATGCACTCGTCGCATATGTACACGCCCGGGCCGGCGATGAGCTTCTTCACCTGCTTCTGGCTCTTACCGCAGAACGAGCACTTCAGCAGGTCGCCACCGTCACCGATGCGTGCCACCCAGATACTCCTTTACATGGTGCCGCCGCGACGGCCATGGTGGCCGCCTCCAGCGGACATGTCCCGCGAGGCCGTCAAGCACTTGCATATCGACGGTACCGCCTACTGGGTCCCGATGGACACCATCAAACCCCTTCGGCGGCCCAGGAGGGAAGAGCTAATTCCTCCCCTTTACGACGACACTACCTCCACCGCGGCAGGTTCGTGCCCCCGCTTGATCATGGTCAGGACCTCGTCGAGGATCCCGTACTCCTTGGCTTCCTGGGCGGTGAGGAACTTGTCCCGCTCGATGTCGTGGCGGACCTTCTCCTCGTCCTGGCCGGTGTGCCGGGACAGGATGAGCTCCATGGCCGCGCGCATCCGCAGGATTTCCCTGGCCTGGATCTCCATGTCGCTGGACTGACCGTAGCCGCCCTCGGTGGCCGGCTGGTGGATGAGGATCCTGGCGTTGGGCAGCGCCATCCGCTTGCCCTTGGTGCCCGCGGCCAGCAGCACCGCGGCGGCCGAGGCGGCCTGCCCGATGCAGCAGATCTGGATGTCGGGCTGGACGAACTGCATCGTGTCGTAGATCGCCATCATCGACGTCATCGACCCGCCGGGCGAGTTGATGTACATGGTGATGTCGCGGTCCGGGTCGATCGCCTCCAGCGTCAGCAGCTGGGCCATGACGTCGTTGGCCGAGGCGTCGTCGATCTGGACGCCGAGGAAGATGATCCGCTCCTCGAAGAGCTTGTTGTACGGGTTCATCTCCTTGATCCCGTACGAGGTGCGCTCGACGAAGGACGGCAGCACGTACCGGGACTGCGGGCTCCGCAAGCCGTGGTCGCTCACGTTCGGCTCCTTTGGGTTGATCATGACACGGCACCCACGGTAGGCACCTCGACGGCGCTGCGGATCACCTGGTCGACGAAGCCGTATTCCTTGGCTTCCTCCGCGGTGAACCAGCGGTCGCGGTCCGCGTCCTTCTCGATCTGCTCGATCGGCTGCCCGGTGTGGTGGGCAGTGCGCTCGAACAGGGTCCGCTTGATGTACAGCATCTGCTCGGCCTGGATCCTGATGTCGGAGGCAGTGCCGCCGATGCCGCCGGACGGCTGGTGCATCAGGATCTGGGCGTGCGGGAGGGCGTACCGCTTGCCGGGCGCGCCCGCCGTCAGCAGGAACTGCCCCATCGACGCGGCCATTCCCATTGCGTACGTAGACACATCGTTCGGCACGTACTGCATCATGTCGTAGATGGCCATCCCGGCGTAGACCGAGCCGCCCGGGGAGTTGATGTAGATGCTGATGTCGCGCTTACTGTCCTCTGAGGCGAGCAGAGCGAGCTCGGCGCAGATGCGGTTGGCGATGTCGTCGTCGACCTGCTGGCCGAGGAAGATGATGCGGTGCCGCAGCAGCCGCTGGAACAATGTGTCCCCGAACGGCAGGACGGGGGGCTCCGCGGCCGCCGAGATAGGCGGCGGCGCCGGGGTCCACAGGGGCTGAGTCACGCTTATTCACCTGCTCCTTTTGGAGACAACTTCTGGTGTCGTTGATTGGACCATAACGCCGCCGCGGAACCCGATCGTCCCGCACAGCCCCCTGTTCGCTACTGGCGCACCGAGTTGCCATTCGCTGTCGGCCCGGCAACCGGACCGGACGGTGAGGCAGCGGAAAGCGAAGGAGGGGGCCTTACGGGGACATATTCTCCCGGGCGCCATGCCGCTGTTGCCGAAGGGCGCGCTAAAGCGACAGAACATACCGGTGGGGCCAGCGAGACCCGGGACGCGATCTACCGCGGCTTCCGCAGCGGGCGACCACGGCACAGGTGCCGCTTTCCGCAGCGGGCGCCTGGGTCACGGTGCGGGTGGTGCTCGGCCCCTTCCAGGGAGTTACTGCTGGCCAGGGCCGTTCATAGCGGGCACGGCCCGCGCCCGGGAGCGGCCTAGGTGGTGCGTGGCGCCCAGGCCACGCTAGAAGGTGGCCCGGGGCACACGGAGCACGTCCGGCAGCGCCACCGCGGCCGCCGGGAGTGCACCAGGCACAGCACCGGCACCGCGAGCACCGCGAGCACCGCCGGCACCGCGACCGGGACCCTCACCGGCAAACGGCGGGACACGCACAGGAAAGAGCTACACCCATGGAACATCGTCGTTGTTGCGCCGACCAGGAACTGCCCGGGGACTGGTGCCGGTGGTGCGGGAGCGGCTGCTGAGGCGCGCAGCCTGCCCGGCCCGCCTACTGGGCCGGACTGGCCGGGCGGGCCGGGCGCCGGGCTGGTTGGCTGGCCGGGGGTCGCGCTGGTACCCGGCGCCGGGGCAGGGTGGGGCCTCGGCGCCGGGGCGGGTGGGGCTAGGTCGGGACTGGTGGGCCTAGGTCGGGGCTTCAGGCTGAGGCCGGGGGCTGGCTGAGGTTAGGCCTTGGTGTCGGCTTCCTCGGCGGCTTCGGCGGTGGCTTCCAGCTCGGCGTCCGGCTCGTTGCCGCCAGCGTCGGCGTCGGCCTCGGCCAGGACTTCGCCCTCGGTCTCGCCGCCGGGGCCTACCGGGCTGTTCAGGGCAGCCGCGATGTCGACCGGTTGCCCGGACTTGTCGGTTACCTTGATCCGCTCGGCGATCACGTTCATGGCCTTGCCGCGCAGCACCTCGGCGGCGGCGAAGTTGAGCTGGCCGTTGTCGACGAGCTGCTGGGCCAGCTGATCGGGCGACACGCCCATCTGCTCGGCCTGCCGGGTCACGTAGGCGGACAGCTCGGCCTGGTCGACCCCGATCTCCTCGTTGCGGGCCAGCTGGTCCAGGACCAGGCTGACCTTGACCGCGCGGCGGGCCCGCTCGTCGATGTCCGCCAGGAACTGCTCCTCGGTCTGGCCGCTCATCTCCAGGTAGCCGTCCAGGCTGGCGCCGGCCCGGGTGAGCTGGTCGAGGACGGCGTCGCGGTTGTGCTTGGCCTCGTCGGCCACCACGCTCTCCGGCAACGGGATGTCGACCTGGCCGAGCACGGCCTCCAGGGCGAGGTTGCGCGCCTGGATGACCTGCTGCATGGTCTTGTCCCGCTCCAGCTGGGCGCGGGTGTCGGCCCGCAGCTCGCCGAGCGTGTCGAACTCGCTGGCCATCTGGGCGAAGTCGTCGTCGAGGCCGGGGACGTCCTTGGCCTTGACGCTGTGCACGGTCACCGTCACCTCGGCCTCGTGGCCCGCGAACTCGCCGCCGGCCAGCTCGGAGGTGAAGGTGGCGGAATCGCCCGCCGACATGCCGATCAGCGTCTGGTCCAGGTTGTCCAGCAGGGACTCGCTGCCGACCGGGTAGGACAGGCCGCTGGCCTGGGCGTCCTCGACCGGCTGGCCGTCCACCGAGGCGGACAGGTCGATGGAGACGTGGTCCCCGTCCTCGACCGGGCGCTGCACGCCCTTCAGCGAGGCGAACCGGTCCTGCAGCATGGCCAGCCGCTCGGCGACCTCGTCCGGGCTGACCAGCGTGTCGTCGACCTCGACGGACAGGGCGGACAGGTCGGGCAGGTCGAACTTGGGCCGCACGTCGACCTCGACGGTGAAGGTCAGTTCCTTGCCGTCGTCCAGGTTGGTGATCTCCACCTCGGGCTGGCCGAGGGCGTAGACGTCGCTCTCGGCCACCGCCTTGCTGTACAGCTCGGGTATCGCGTCGTTGACCGCCTGGGTGAGCACCACGTCGCGGCCGACCCGGCGGTCGATCACCGGCGGCGGCACGCGCCCCGGCCGGAAGCCCGGGATGCGGACCTGTTGACCGACCTCACGGTAGGCCTTGTCGAGGCTGGGCTTCAGCTCATCGAACGGCACCTCGACACTCAGCCGGACTCGAGTCGGGCTCAGCTCTTCGACGTCAGTCTTCACGTCCGCGTCACTCCGGGGTTCAGGATGGTAACTCAGCATTGGATCGCTGAGAAGTCTAGGCGGCCAGTCTAGGGGCTAGCGAACGTTGACCACGCGAACTGGCGGAGGCTGGTCGTCTCGTTGGCGGTTGTCTCCGATCAGCAAGTGCAGCAGCCAGCTCACCAGGCCGACGATGATCGCGCCCCAGAAGGCCGCCCAGAACCCGGCCACGTGGAACGGCAGCTTCAGGTCGCCGGCGATGACGCTGGTCAGCCACAGCAGCAGGCCGTTGACCACCAAGGCGGCCAGGCCCAGCGTGAGGATGTAGAACGCGCAGCCGACGACTTTGATCAGCGGCTTGAGCGTGGCGTTGATCAGGCCGAAGATCAGCGCCACCACGATCAGCGTGCCGGCCTTGGACCAGCCGCTGGCGGTGGGGAGCGTGATGCCGGAGACGGTCCAGGTCGCGACACCCAGGGCGGCCGCGGAGACGAGCAGCCGGAGCAGGAACCTCATACTCCAGATATTACGTGAGTGCGGGCGTAGACGCGGGGTCGCCCCGGAAGAGGCGGCGGTAGGCGTTCGGGGTGGTGCCGCGCCAGGTCCGGAAGTGGTGCCGCAGCGCGGTCGCGGTGCCGAAGCCGGTCCGGTCGGCGATCACGTCCACGGTCTCGTCGGTCTCCTCGAGCAGCTGCTGGGCCAGCAGGATGCGCTGGCCGATGAGCCAGCGCTGCGGCGTGGTGCCGGTGTCGGCGACGAAGCGGCGGGCGAAGGTCCGCTCGGACATGGCGGCCCGGGCGGCCAGCTGCCGCACGCTCAGCGGCTGGTCGAGGTGGGCGCGCAGCCACTCGAGCAGGTCGCGCAGCGACCCGTCGCAGGAGGGGGCGACCGGCTGGTCGACGTACTGGGCCTGGCCGCCGTCGCGGTGCGGCGGCACCACCATGCGCCGGGCGATGCCGTTGGCGATCCGCGCGCCCTGTTCCTTCCTGACCAGGTAGAGGCAGGCGTCGATGCCGGCCGCGGTGCCCGCGCTGGTGATCACCGGCTCGTCGTCGACGTAGAGGACGGACGGGTCGACCTTGGCCGCGGGATAACGCCGGGCCAGATCGTCCGCGCTGCGCCAGTGCGTGGTGCAGCGGCGGCCGTCGAGCAGGCCGGCCTCGCCCAGGATGAAGGCCCCGGTGCAGACGCTGAGCACCCGCGCGCCGCGGCCGACCGCCCGGCGCAGCGCGGCCAGCAGGTCCTCGGGGAAGCCGGTGAGACGTTCGTCGCCCACCGCGGGCAGCGCGATCAGGTCCGCTTCTTCCAGCCGGTCCAGGCCGTAGGACGGCTGCATGGTGAAGCCGTGCGAGCGCAGCGGCGGCGGCTCCCCCGCCACCACGGCGAAGTCGTAGGACGGCAGGCCGTCGTCGGCGCGGTCGATGCCGAAGACCTCGCAGATGGTGCCGAACTCGAACGGCCGGAAATCGTCGAGAACCACCACGGCCACATTGCGCAACACGAAACCGAGTATGCCAAACGGGTTGGCAGGATGTCATCCAACAATGGCTTTACTGCCACTGGGCGGACGCCGGGGAGCGCGGCAGCATGGAGTCATGGACATCATGGTCAGGTTCGTCCGCCGGGCCGGCCAGGCACTCCGCGAGTTCCACCGGGCCACCAAGCGCGCGAGCGCGCTGCGGCTCTCTTACGGTCTCGCCGAGTCGGACCGGGCCCCGGACACGTACGCCGAGTTCTTGCTCCGATCGCGGCTCACCCTGCTGCACGAGCCGCCCGCCTGCCGGCGGGCGTGCGGCCGTCAGGTCAGGTAGGGCGCTCAGTTACGATGCCAGCTGGGACGCCGGGCTGGTGGGGCCAGCGGACGCCGGCGATGGCCAGGACCCGGTCCTGGAACAGCGCCCCCGAGGTCGTCCAGGTGCTGAGTTCGGGCCGCGCCTTCCCGCCGATGCTGACAGAGACGCCTCCGCAGCCGCCGTACTCCGCCGTGAACTGAGCCAGCACCCGGCCCCCGGAGCGGGTCAGGCCGGAGCGGGTCAGGCCGGAGCGGGTCAGGAAGGTGAGCCGCATCGCGCCGCCGAAGTCGACCGGGCACGAGAACACGCCGGGCGGATAGACGGTCAGGCCGTTGGCCAGCGCCACGATCCGCGCCACCCGGGCCGGGTCGGTGACGGTGAACGCGCGGTCGAGCCGGTCGAGGCGGGCGTTGCGGTTCGAGCCGAAGACCGGGGTCACGGTCACGGCCCGGACGCCGGCCGGGATCCGCTCGGCGGCGGAACGCGCGGGCAGCCAAACGACCTGGGCGTCGACGCGCAGCGCGGTCTGGCCCTGGTAAGCCACGGCGGTCACTACCAGTGCGCGCTGGGGCAGCACGCCCGGTACCGGGGGCAGCGAGTACATGTCGGCCTGCGTCTGGACCGACCCGTCCGACGAGGATCCGGAACCGGCCGGAGTGAACCCGGCCGCCAGATGGGCGTGGACCCAGGCCAGCACGGCCTGCGGTGTACCCGATACCCGCCACCACCGCGTCTGGGTCGCGACGTCCCCGATCCCTATCCCCACCCCCGGGCTGGTCAGCGACGCGATCAGGCCGGTCCGCACCGCCCCCGGCGGGCGGGGGAAGTCGGCGATGATGCGGGCCGCGTCGGCGTCCGCCCGCTGCCGGGGGGAGGCGACGTGCGACCGGGTGCTGGCCGGGCTGGTGCTGGCGGGGCTGGTGCTGGCGGGGCTGGTGCTGGCGGGGCTGGTGCTGGCGGGGCTGGTGCTGGCCGGCCCGGCGACCTGGCTGCCGCAGCCGGCCAGCGCGACCGCGACGGACGCGGCCGCCAGCAGCCGCGCGCCCGGACGCATAGGCGGGAGAAGGGGGCGGGCCAGCCGTGGGCAAGGGCGGTTCATGCCACTTCGACGCAGCCCGGGGGTGGCCGGTTGCACCGGCGGGGCCGGAGCTTTACTGAGTGACCACGGCGAGCAGGCGGCGCAGGTAATCCGCCCAGTCGGGGTCGCCGGACAGCTGGACGGCGTCGTCGCCGGCCCGGCCCCACACCCAGCGCAGCACGGCACCCGGCGGCCCCTCGACCCGCGCCCGGGGGCCGGCCCGGCCGCCGTCCTCGACCACCACCTGACCCGGCCCCGGGCGGATCGTCCAAGCCTGCTCACCGGCCGCGATCACGATCGCGGCCCGGCCGTCGGCGTCGGCCGGATGGCCGCCTGCCATCTCTTCGAAGTCTTCCGGCCACTCCTGCGCGGTGTAGGCCAGCATCCGCTTGAGGACCTCGTCCACCCCGTCGGCGGCCAGGTCGCCGGGGATCGGCGTGACCGGCACCCCGGCGGCGAGCTCGGCGTCGACCCGGTGGATCACCGTCTCCTGGGCCATCCGCCGGATCCAGAAGCCCACCGTCTGGTCCGGCCCGAACCAGGTGGGCACGCTCTCCCCCGGCTCGTGCGCGCGGAACTCGGCGCGCAGCTCCCCGTAGGCCCGGCCGAGCAAGGGCAGCCGCGGCTCGGCGGCGAGAGCAGGCGGGGGCCACGGGTCCGGTTCCTGCCCGGTGCGTATGATGGCCGCCTTGTGCAGATAGACCCGGGCGATGTGGAGAACCAGGTCGGCCACGGTCCAGCCGGGGCAGCTCGGCACCGTCGCGATGGGCTCGACCGCGGCGACCGCGTCCCGCAGGTCGCCGTAATCCGCCGCCAGGCACTCCAGATAGCGGGAAGCGTCCATGCGGACAGCTTCCCATGGCACGCGGGCGGGACCGGGGCGGACAGCGTGGGCCGTTCGGTATGAAAATAAGAGGGGTGCGTCGGGAGGCTATGAGCCGGGCCGCGGCCGTGCGGGCCGCGGTCGTACCCGGCTGGCTGGCCGAGGTGGTGCGGCCGCGGCGGGCGCCGGTGCCGTGGCCCGAGATGATCCGGGCGGTGCTCGCCATCTGCGTGCCGCTGTCGGCGGCGTTCGTGCTGGGCCGCGGGCCGCTCGGCGTGCTGCCGGCGATGGGCGGGATCCTCGGCACGATGGCCGATACCGGCGGCCCCTACCTGAGCCGGCTGAAGCGGGTCGCCGCCGCGGCGGCGGGCGGCGGCGCCGTCGGCCTGGCCATCGGCGCGGCCACCCACGGGCACGGCTGGCTCGCGGTGGTGGCGCTGGTCGTGGTGGCCGGGGTGTCGGGCGTGCTCAGCACGGCCGGGGACCTCGGCTCGGTGACCGGGCTGCAGCTGCTGGTGTACACCGCGCTCGGCGCCGGGCCGGTCGGGGCGCTGCGGCCGGTCTGGCATACCGCGGCCGGGTTCCTGGCCGGGGTGCTGTGGGCGCTGGTCCTGCTGGTGCCCGGCTGGCTGCGGGCGCCGTACGGCAAGGAGCAGCGCGACGTGGCCGCGGTGTACGACGCGCTGGCCGCCCAGCTCCAGGCGGTGGGCGGCGACGCCTTCACCGCCCGGCGGCAGGCGGTCACCGGCGCCCTGAACACCGCCTACGACGAGCTGCTCACGGCGCGGGCCGCCGCGACCGGCCTGAACCGGCACCGGGCGCGGCTGCTCGGGGCGCTGAACGCGAGCCTGCCGGTGGCCGAGGCGGCGATCGCGCTCGGCCTGGCCGGGACCCGGCCGCCGCCGCTGGTGATCTCGGTGACGTCGCGGCTGGCCGACGCGATCAGGCACGCGGCCGAGCCGCCGATGATCCCGCCGCCCTGGGACGACAGCCCGGCCATGCTGGCCCTGCGTGACGCCCTGGCCGGTTCGGCCGCCGTGCTGGCGCGCGACCGGCCGGACGTGGAGGTGCGGGCGCGGCGGCGGCGCGGCTTTAAGGCCGCGCTGTTCGAGGAGCTGGGGGCCGGGCAGCTCGGGCGGATCTTCACGCTCCGGCTGATGGCCTGCATGGGGGTAGCCGGGCTGGTGAGCGAGGTGGTTGCGCTGCAGCGCTCGTACTGGGTGCCGCTGACCGTGGCCATCGTGCTGAAGCCCGACTTCGGTTCGGTGTTCGCCCGGGCGCTGCAGCGCGGCATCGGCACGGTGGTGGGGGCGGTAGCGGGGGCAGTACTGCTGGTGCTGGTGCACGGGACGTGGCTGCTGATCCCGTTCGGCATCCTGGCGGCGCTGCTGCCGTTCGGCCGGAGTCGCAACTACGGTCTGCTCGCCACGTTCCTGACCCCGCTGGTGGTGGTGCTCATCGACCTGCTCGGGCCGACGGGCTGGCGGCTGGCCGAGGACCGGCTGATCGACACGCTGATCGGCTGCGCGATCGTGCTGGTGGTCGGGTTCGCCCCCTGGCCGATGAGCTGGTACTCGCACCTGCCGCGGCAGTACGCGCGGACGGTCGGGGACATGTGCCGCTATCTGGAGGCGGCGCTGGGGGCGGGTGGGGATGCGGCGGCCAGTGCCTCCTCGCGGGCGCGCTTGCGGCGGCCGACCTACCGGGCTCTGGCCGACCTGCGCGCCGAGTTCCAGCGGACCATGTCCGAGCCGCCCGCGATCAGCCGCCGCGCGGCGGCCTGGTGGCCCGCGGTGATCGGCCTGGAGCAGGTCATGGACGCGATCACCGGGGCTGGCCTGGCCGTCGGCCAGGGGGGGCCGGTGCCGCCGCGGGATGACGTCCGGCGGCTGGGCGACGCGCTGCGGGCGGTGGGCCAGGCGGCGGAAACGGGGACGGCGGTGGAGCCGGTGCCCGGCTTGCCGGACGACGAGATCCTCAGGCCGGTCAGCGAGGCGATCCGGGCCCTGCTCGGCGTGGTCGGCCCCGGCCAGCGGCTGACGCTGCAGGGCTGAGCGCTCGCTGGCGGTTTGCGCGGGCGACTCGCACGGCCGGTTTGCCCGGGCGACTTGCCCGGGCGACCCGCCTGGTCGGGCTGGCGGGACTCGAACCCGCGACCTCGTGCACCCAAAGCACGCGCGCTAGCCAAGCTGCGCTACAGCCCGTATCTGGCTGAGTCTAGCGGCAGATCCGCCATGTTCGCTGTGCGGACAGCCCCGACATCATGATCGCGGGCAGTTGCGGACGGAAATCGACCGGAACTGCCCGCGATCATGCAGTGCACCCGCGGTAGCCGTCTCACCCGCCACTGAAGCCTCACCATTTATGCGTCCAGGCCGCGTACGCGTAGCAGGTCATTCGTGACCGTGAACGAAACTTCCCAGCGTAAGACGGGTGTGACTGCGGAGGCAGGTAGGGTCGCCAGCCCTAACGCCGCTCCGGCAATCTCATGATCATGGGCAGTTTGGGACAACTATTGTCCCAAAGTGTTCATGATCATGGAACGGCGCCGTTCGGGCGCGAGGTGAAACTGGGTTTTCGGTGGGTTCTGGCGCGGTGGATCCCGGGTTTCATGTCGTCGCGGCTGGGGCTGGGGGCTAGGGGGTGCCGAAGTGGTAGCCGGCGTCCAGGAGGCGGGGGATGACGATCTTCAGGGCGGCTACCGTCTGGGCGCGGTTACCGCCGCCGTCGTGCTCGAGGATGATCGAGCCGGTCTTGGTGTTGCGCATGATGTTGGCGACGATGGAGTTCACGCCGGGGCGGGACCAGTCGCGGGGGTCGACGGACCAGTCGAGCGGGGTCAGGCCGGCGCTCGCGCACTGCTCGAGCACGTCCGGGGACCAGGCGCCGTAGGGGGCGCGGAACAGGTCGGGCTCCCGGCCGGTCACCCGGTGAATCGCGGCGGTGGCGCGGTTGATCTGGTCGGCGACCGCGACCGGAGCCAGGGCGGGCAGGTCGAGGTGGGCCCAGGTGTGGTTGGCGATCGTGTGGCCGGCCGCGGCCACGTCGCGGACCAGGCCCGGGTAGGCCGCAACCTCCAGGCCGATCATCGAGAAGGTCGCGGTGACCCTGTACTTCTCGAGCAGGCGCAGGACCTGCGGGGTGTACCCCGGGCTGGGGCCGTCGTCGATGGTCAGCGCGATGCCCTTGCGGCCGTCGTGGACGTAGTACATGATCTCGTCGGGTTCGGTCCGGCGGCGGCGGCGATGGGCGGTTCTCGCGGGGACGGTGTGCCGCGCGGGATCTGGGTGCGCGGGGGTTGCTGGGTGGGCGGGGGACGTGGGGTGCGCGGGGTGCGCGACGTCCAGTTGGACGTCGCGTGGCTGGGCGGGGTGGCGGTCGGGCCAGAAGCCCGCCAGCAGGGCCACTCCCCCGACCGCCAGGACGGCCCGGCGCGTCGTGGTCGCTCGTGACTTTTCCGTACTCACCTGTCGGCCCCCTGATGACCTGTCGACAGCGGCCCGCCCGATTGCGTACCAAATAAGAAGACTGCCCAGTGGTGCGGTCGGTTGCACCGAATACTCTGATGTAATCAGCCGTACACGGTAAGTGATTTCGGAGGCTTTGGGGTGGCGCTGCCCCTACCCTTAGGGGTGCTTCCGGCACGGGGGGCTCCGAGTCCGCCGGCAGCCGAGACTCCACGGCGTTATCAACACGGCGTATCTGACAGAGCGAGGCATCCACTATGGGTAAATACAGTTCCGCGCGGGTGGCCTTGGCGGGCGTGGCGGCGATCACGCTGGCCGGGTGCGGTTCGGCCGCGAGCACGACCGGGGCAGCGTCCACCAGCAGCCCGGCGGGCAGCATCTCGGCCTCCGCCAGCATGAGCACCAGCGCCGTCACCAGCGCGGATGCTACCGCGACTTCGTCCGGGACGACGGGCGCCTCGGCTCCGTTCCCGGTCGCGGTGGGCAACACCTGGATCTACCAGGCGGTCACCAACGTCAACAACGCGCACTCCCTCGACACCAAGAAGATCGTGTCGGTGACCCCGACGACGGGCGGCCGTCAGGTCACGATCGAAGACTCCCTCATTCCGGGCTCGGGCACGGTGACGCAGCAGTACCTCTTCTACGACAACGGCCAGATCGGGTTCCCGATCAGCTCGGACCACGGCGTCACGGTCGTGTCGGGCAACGGGATCGTCTGGCCGGACGCCGCCGACCTGGCCGCGGGGAAGGTCACCCACTCGACGTCGAAGATCAAGCTCACCTCCGGCCAGTTCGAGACGGCCGACGTCACCGTCCAAGGCGGCGGCACCCAGTCGGTGACCACGTCGGCCGGGAAGTACCAGGCCACGCTCGTGAACATGACCATCGTGGCGCATGTGGGCAGCTTCACCTCGACGATCACGATCAAGGAGTGGACCGCGCCCGGCGTCGGGCCGGTCAAGTCCCAGGAGACCATCAAGGGGGCGGGCCAGAGCCCGGAGACCTCGACCGAGACCTTGCTTTCCTTCAAGCAGGGATAAGCGCGCCGCGATGACGACACCGCCGAGGCTGACCGTTACCGGGACCAACATCGGCGCGGCCGACGCCAACGCGCTGGCGGACTTCTACCGCCGGCTCCTCGGCTACGAGACTCGTATCGAGGAACCGGGCTGGGTCATACTGCGGCCGCCGGGCGGCGGTCACACGCTGAACTTCCAGGCCGGGGAGCGTTACGTGCCCCCGGCCTGGCCGGCCGGTCCGGGCGAGCAGCAGCCGCAGGACGACGTCCGGGTCTGCCTCGACCCGGCCGGGCACCCGTTCTGCCTGTTCCTCGGGTAGGAAACCCAAGACGTTCGGTACCATGCGGCGTTGCGCGGTGACTTGGGTGGCCGGAATTCTTACTCTTAGTGCCTCGAACTTTCTGTGTTGGCCGCCAGCGTGACTCCCCCCAGAACGAGGCAGCTACATGAGCAAGCATGGATCGGCGAGGGCGATTCTTCCCGGTGCGGCCGCCCTCGCCCTGGTCAGCGTGGTCTTGGCCGGGTGCAGCGGCGGGGTGCCCAAGGGCGCCACGCCGCAGGTACCCAGCCTGACGGCCGGGTCGCAGCGGGCCACAGGGAACACCTCGGCGGCGGGCACCGGCCAGGCCTCGTCATCTGCTACCGCATCCCCGGGCAGCAGCGGCCAGAGCAGTTCGGGGAGCTCGGCTACCGACAGCGTGCCGGGCGACGTGCGGCCGGGCGTGGCGTCGAAGTCGTTCGCGAAGGCCAACTCGATCCCGTTCCCGGTCGCCGTCGGCAACACCTGGGTGTACCAGACCAAGATCGGCGGCGCGGCGGGCAAGACGACGAACAGGATCGTCGCGGCCGGACCCGGTTCGGCCGGGTACCTGGTCACGATGTCGTCGGCGACGAACGTCACCGGTGCCGCCAGCGCGGGCACGGACGGCTACACCTTCTACCCGGACGGGACGATCGGCTACCCGGCGCCCTCGGTCGAGGGCGTGTCGGTGACGGGCGGCGGCATCCGCTGGCCGAACGCCGCGGCCCTGGCCTCCGGGCGGGCTTACCACTCGACGCTGACGATCCAGGTGGGCACGTCCGGGCAGACCGAGGACGCGGGCGTCAACGTCTACGGCGCGGGCACCGAGACCGTCACCGTCCCGGCTGGCACCTACCAGGCCAGCGTGGTGGAGACGACCATCACCGCGAAAGGCGAGACCATCGAGGTGACGACCTGGATCGCGCAGGGCATCGGCACGGTCAAGACCGAGATCCAGATCCACGGGGCGGGCGCGGCCGGGCTCACGACCACCCAGGAACTGCTGTCCTTTATCAAGAGCAACAGCGCGGTCGGAGACGGCAGCTGAATCCTTCGGACGGGCTGGGTGCGGCGCCGGGGCGTGGCACCCAGCCCGTTCGGTAAAAGGGGTTTTAGCGGGCTTCCTCCGGACGGCCCGGCGCCGCCCACAGGGTATGGAACGTGCCGTCGCGGTCGGTGCGGCGGTAGGTGTGCGCGCCGAAGAAGTCGCGCAGGCCCTGGATGAGCGCGGCGGGCAGGCGTTCGGCGCGCAGGGCGTCGTAGTAGGCCAGGGCGGCGGAGAAGCCGGGCACCGGGATGCCGATGTGGGTCGCGGTGGCGATCACGGTCCGCCAGGCGTCCTGGGCGGCGGCGAGGTCCTTGCTGAAATCCTCGTCGGTGAGCAGCGTCGGCAGTTCGGCGTTGTTCTCGTAGGCGGCGCGGATCTTGTCCAGGAAGACGGCCCGGATGATGCAGCCGCCGCGCCAGATCGTGGCGATCTGGCCCAGGTCCAGGTCCCAGTCGTATTCGCGGCTGCCCACGGCCATCATGTGCCAGCCCTGCGCGTAGGAGACCAGCTTGGACGCGTACAGGGCCTGCTCGACCTGGTCGGCGAACTCACCGGCGTCCTCGACCCGGCCGTCGCGGCCGGGCAGGCCGCGGGCGGCGCGGCGCAGGTCGGCGTGGCCGGACAGCGACCGGGCGAACACCGCCTCGGCGATGCCGCTGACCGGGACGCCGAGGTCGAGAGCGTCCTGGACGGTCCAGCGGCCGGTGCCCTTCTGCTCGGCCTGGTCGAGCACGATGTCGACGAACGGCTTATCGGTGCTGGCGTCCGTGTGGGCCAGGACCTCGGCGGTGATCTCGATCAGGTAAGAGTCGAGCCGGCCGGTGTTCCAGGTCCTGAACGTCTCGGCGATCTGGGCCGGCTCCAGGCCGGTGCCGTGCCTGAGCAGGTCGTAGGCCTCCGCGATGAGCTGCATGTCGGCGTACTCGATGCCGTTGTGCACCATCTTGACGAAGTGGCCGGCCCCGTCCGGGCCGATGTGCGTGCAGCACGGGGTGCCGTCCACGTGCGCGCTGATCGTCTCCAGCATCGGGCCGAGGCTTTCGTAGGACTCCCGGCTTCCGCCGGGCATGATGGACGGGCCGTTCAGCGCGCCCTCCTCGCCGCCGGAGACGCCCATGCCGACGAAGTGCAGGCCTTGTTCCTTCAGTTTGGCCTCGCGGCGGCGGGTGTCGTGGAAGTGCGCGTTGCCGCCGTCGATGATCATGTCTCCGGGTTCGAGCAGCGGCGCGAACTCATCGATGACCGCGTCGGTGGCGTCGCCCGCGTTGACCATGACGACCAGGCGGCGCGGGCGCTCCAGGGCCTGCACGAACTCCTCCGCGGTGGTGGCCGCCACGAAGTTGCCCTCGTCGCCGAACTGGTCGATCACGGCCGTGGTGCGGGAGGTGGTCCGGTTGTGCAGGGCCACGGTATATCCGTGCCGGGCGAAGTTGCGGGCCAGGTTGCGGCCCATCACGCCGAGTCCAGTTACGCCTATCTGCGCCGTTGCTTGCGCCATGTGCTGCGAATCTCCTCTTTGCTGCCGCGCTCCCGTGCTGATGTGTAACGGCCACTATGCCACTTCGTATTGTGTTGCAACCCGCTCCCCCGGTCAGCGCATCTGATTAACGTGACGCCCACCGAGGAGTTCACCGAGTTCGCCGTGGGCGCGGCGCCGCGGCTGCGGCGGACCGCGTTCCTGCTGTGCGGGGACTGGCACGGCGCCGAGGACCTGGCGCAGGCGACGCTGACGAAGATGTTCGTCTCGTGGCGCCGGATCAGGCGGCAGGACGCGGTGTACGCCTACGCCAGCCGCACGCTGGTGAACACCTACCTGGCCGACCGGCGCCGCCTGCGGTCCAGGGAACTGCTCTCGGCGTGGCTGCCCGAGCCGGCCGTCCCGGCGGCCACGCCCGAACTGCGGCTGGTGGTGCTGGACGCGCTGGCCACGCTGCCGCCGCGGGCGCGGGTCGTGGTGGTGATGCGCTACTGGGCCGACATGAGCGTGGATCAGGTGGCGGACCTGCTCGGCTGCTCGGCCGGCAACGTGAAGAGCCAGTCCGCCCGGGGCCTGGACAAGCTGCGGGCCGTGCTCGGTGAGGCCGATTTGGCCGAACGGGGTTCTGATCAGCCTTGGTCAGACGGGAGGGGCTGGCGTGGGTAAGGAGTTCCCGGGCGAAGCGGAGTTGCAGTCGATGCTCGAGCAGGCCCTG
>JBEKJP010000013.1:0-113046 GCA_050011155.1 Streptosporangiaceae bacterium | reverse complement strand
TCGCGCTCCAGCTCGGCCGTGCTGATCAGCTCGTGCCGGACGCCGACGGCCCGGGCCACCGACCGGGCGCCGTCCAGCTCGCCGGACGCGAGGGCCGGCGAGACGGCGGTGATGGCGAGGGCTTGTTCCCCGAGCGCCCGGGCGGCCAGCGCGGCGACCAGGGAAGAATCCACCCCGCCGGAGAACGCGATCAGGGCGCTGCCCAGTCCGGCCAGACGCTCTATCAGCTGGCCGGCCAGCCCGTCGAGCTCATCAGGCATCCAGGTCACCTCGCACGTCGGACGCATGGCGCGCCATTGCCCACTGCCGGTTTACCCCTCGCCAGGAAGCCGATCCCATCCCTGGCCGATCGCCCGTATGCCGCAGCGATCTTATGATTCGGACTATACGCTTCGGCGCGCTCGCGCCGAAGCGGCCACCGCGATTCGCTGTACGCTCAGATTCAGCTTTCGGTACTCCGGGAGGTCTCGTGCCCATCGAACAAGCAGAGTTCGGCCGCACCGGTCATCAGAGCAGCCGGGTGATCTTCGGCGGGGCGGCTCTCGCGCAGGTCTCCCAGCGGGTCGCGGACGAGACCCTGGACCTCCTGCTCGCCCACGGGGTGAACCACCTGGACGTAGCCTCGGACTACGGCGAGGCGGAGGTGCGCATCCGGCCGTGGCTGCAGCGCGAACCGGGCCGGTTCTTCCTGGCGACCAAGGGCGACGAGCGCACCGCAGCCGCGGCCCGCGAGGAACTGCACCGGTCCCTGGACCGGATGGGCGTCGACCACGTCGACCTCTGGCAGCTGCACTCCCTCGCCGATCCGATCGAGTGGGACATCGCCCTGAGCCCTGGCGGGGCGCTCGAGGCCGCCGTTGAAGCCCGTGAGCAGGGCCTCATCCGCTGGATCGGGGTGACCGGCCACGGCAGCCAGATCGCCGCGACGCACCGTCGCAGCCTCGAACGGTTCGGCTTCGACTCGGTGCTGCTCCCGTACAACTTCGTCACCATGCAGAACCCGTACTACGCCGACAACTTCAACGCCCTGTACGAGACCTGCCGCGAGCGGCGCGTCGCGGTGCAGACGATCAAGTCGATCGCGCTGCGCCCCTGGGCGGGCCGACCGCACACCCGGGCGACCTGGTACGAGCCGCTCGAGCAGCAGGATGACATCGATCTCGCCGTATGGTGGGCGATGAGCCGCCCCGGGGTCTTCCTTTGCAGCGTGGGGGACGTGGACGTGCTCCCGAAAGTGCTCGACGCAGCCAGCCGGTTCACTGCGGCGCCGGACGACGCGGCGATGAGCGCGCTGGCCGACCGGACGGCAGCCGAGCCGCTGTTCGTCTGAACGAGGGCCGCACTGATCACGTCGTCCGCCCTAGTCGCGGCGATGACGGCCCGCCTCGGCCGTCATTCGCGGCGGTAAGGGGAACTCCGCCTCCAAGCTGGTCCCCGCCCCGGGCCGGCTGTCGAGGTGGATCAGCCCGACCAGCCCGGTGCCGCCGACCAGACCTGCGCCGCCGACGCCGTGTACCGCGACATGCAGCCCATCAACGATCCTGGGCACATACAGTTCGCTCATCTGCCTAGGAGTATTCGTGCCCCCTCAAGACGATGCCGTGCGGTTTGAACAGGGCATCGCGTCACGGGTGACCCTGCGAACGGACCCCAGAAGCGCCGCAGCGCGCGAGATGTCGGCTACATAGGTTGCACACATGGCTCTTGTCCGAGGGAGCCAACTTCACGTCACCGCCGCCGGCACCGAGCACGACGAGCCGTCATTCTCACCTGGAGCGACGCGCCACATTGATAATCGCGCTACAGTCACGACCATCTGAGTTGGATCGGGACTTGGGGGAAACGGTGGCAGACACCGAGCCGGTACCGCCCGGCCTTGACGTTAGCAGGCCGAACATGGCTCGCATGTACGACTACGCATTGGGCGGGAAGGACAACTTCGCCGCCGACCGTGCCGCGGTGGAAAAGCTGTTCCATCTGTCCCCGGAGAACCGTAACGTACCCAGAGCCAACCGGCGTTTCCTCGACCGTGCCGTGCGCTTTGCCGCCAGCCAGGGCATCAGGCAGTTCCTCGACCTCGGGGCCGGCCTGCCCAGTCAGGGGAACGTGCACGAGGTCGCCAAGCAGGCCCGCTCGGACGCGCACATAATCTATGTCGATAACGACTCCGTCGTGGTCACTCACGCCAAGGCACTGCTGGCAATCGACGACTCCATCGCCGTCGTCCACAGCGATATCCGGGACGACTGGAAGATCTTCGCCGATCCCGAGGTTTGCCGGCTGATCGACTTCTCCCAGCCGGTCGCCACCTTGTTCGTTTCTGTCCTCCATGGCATACCGGACAATGACGACCCGTGGGGCATCGTCCGAGCTTTCACCAGCCGGATGGTACCTGGCAGCTACCTCATCTTGTCTCACCTCACCCGTGAGGGCCATCCAGCCGGTCTCGTCAGGCAGAAGGAGGAGGTCTTCGCGAAGTCAAACACCCCGTTTTCATACCGCAGCCGTGCGGATATCTTGCGCTTCTTCGACGGGTTCGAGCTGGTTGAACCCGGGCTGACCTACGTGACGAAATGGCGGGGGGACCACCTGGACGAGATAATGAATGCCGCCGGCCAGTGGTGGCTCGGCGGAGTCGGCCGCAAGACCGGTTCGTAAGCCGTCCGCACGCGGAAAGCCGGAGAGCGTGGGCATGGCCGAAGCGTCAGCAGACTTACCGTCGCTGACCGAGTGCGCCCGACCTCTCGCGGACGAGCCCACAGGGAACCTCGACGAAGGCACCCGCGCCGAGATCATGACCCTCTTGGAAGAGCGGCCGGCGTCACCCCGTGCCGCTCCGCGACCGGACGCAGCGCCTCGGCCAGCGCCAGGTTCGCCGACAGCGCCCGCCCGGTGAAGTCGGGATGCCCGGCCCGCCAGTCGCCGGGCTCCAGGTGAGCTGCCCGCTCGGCGCTGAACGCGCCGGTGAGCAGGCCCGAGGCCATCGGGCTGTAGACGATCGCCCCGGCCTCGTGCTCGTGCGCCCACAGCAGTACGTCATCGGCCGCGTCCCGGTGGATCAGGTGGGCACGGCGGCGCTTTTCGTCGCCGGGGTGATGCTCGCCGCCTTCTCCCCCAGCTACGGGGTCCTGGTCGCGGCACGCTCGCGCTACACCCAGAACTCAATCCGGAAATCGTCCGGCGACTCGGCGCGGTGAGGCTATGTCACCCATTGCGAAGGGTCCCGGTTCGCAGACAACTCCTTCCCGCTGGGCTGAGTCCTTAGGATTACCGGGTAACGGTCAGTCGCCTCGGTGGAGAAGGAGCCGCGGAGCTTGCGGCAACTGGCGTGGTCCCTGATTCCGGGCGGGATGAGCCTGGTGGCTGGGTCTTTCTTCGGCACCAGCTGGTACCTGGCCGAAAGGATCCGCTCGGAGGCCTTGGCGGTCGGGCCGGGCCCGGCCATGCCCGCATACGACGACGTGCGGTTCGTGGGCGTGTCGCCTGATCAGGTCCGGCTGCGAGCCGTCGGCGACCAGCCGACTCTGCTCAAGCCGATGCTCTACGGCATTGCCTGGCCGGGCGGCATCGGGCACTTGGGCGCCGAGGCATCTGCGTCCGGGAACGTAGTCACACGCCCGTTGACCGTGAGATGCGGATCGGCTCCCGCTGTGGGGCAGTTCGGTGCGATCGACAGGTCGTACTTTCTGAGCGATCCGGGAACGGCGCTCGGTATCCGCGTCCAGGATGTAGTCGTACCGGGCCCGCTCGGGCCACTTCCCGCGTGGTATTTCCCGGGGCCGGGTAGCACGTTCATCATCGGGGTCCACGGCCAGAATGGAACCAGGAAAGACGTGCTGCGCGTTATCGACATCGTGTGCAGCATGGGATTTCCTGCTCTTGCGGTCACCTACCGCAACGACCTCGGCGCCGCCCGCGACCCGTCGGGTTACCACCGATACGGGCAGACGGAGTGGAGCGACGTCGAGGCGGCGGTGCGATGGTCGCTTGCGCAGGGCGCCCGGAGTGTTGTCCTGGTCGGCCAGTCGATGGGCGCGGGCGTCGTCGCCGCGTTCTTGAAGCGTTCATCGCTTGCCCCGAAGGTGGCGCGCGTGGTGCTGGACGCGCCGATGCTAGACCTCCACGCGACCATCGACTACCAGGTCGACCGGCACCTCCTCCCGGTAATCGGACGTCTCCCGGCTCCGCTGATACTGACGGCCGAGAGGATCGTCAGCACGCGCTTCGGTGTCGACTGGCCCGCTATGAGTTACCTCGATGAGACGACCTGGCTCAAGGTCCCCGCACTAGTCACTCACGGAGACGACGACCCGCGGGTGCCGATTTCGACCAGCCTGCGGCTGAAGGAGCTCAAGCCCTCCCTCGTCACCTTCGAAGTGTTCCCTGGAGCAGGCCATCTGGAGGCGTGGAACACCGACCGGTCCCGCTACACGTCACTGGTGGAGTCGTTTCTGGCACCGCTGGGGTCGTGACGGATGCCGTTACCCGGGCTCCCGCCCCGGCCCGTTCGTCTCAAATGGTTTTGTCGTCGCGCGGCCTGCTCGCGGTGATGTGCGCCTGCGTCGTCCTCGTGGTGGGGATGGTCGCGGCGGTCAACCTGGCCGTGCCGATGCTGGCCGCCAGCGCCTTGCGTCCGTCCGAGCCGGCCCTGAGGACCAGGGTGCTGGCCAGGGGTACCTACGGGGTCGGCCCGCGCTCCGGGGGACGAGAGTAGACGCATGCGTCCTGACATCAGACCTGGCGGCGTCTTCCCTGACTATTCTCTCCCGGACCACGTCGGCACGGTGCGGACGCTCAGCGAGCTTCAGGGTAGTGATCCGCTGATCCTCACCCTGGCGCGCGGCAACTACTGTCCCAAGGAACATCAGCAGCACCTCGAGCTGGCGGCCAACTACCCGAAGATCGCGGTGGCCTACACCCAGGTCGCCACCATCGCCACCGACGACCATCACACCCTGCAGGAGTTCCGCGCGTCGGTGGGCGCCCAGTGGACCTTCCTGTCCGACCCGGGCCGGACCGTCCAGCAGGACCTGGACATCGCCGAGTACACCGACCCCGACCACAACCCGATGATCCCGCACACGCTCGTGCTCAAGCCGGGTCTTATCGTGCACAGCGTCTATAACGGCTACTGGTTCTGGGGGCGCCCGTCGTTCGTCGACCTGTGGCGCGACCTGCGCGTCGCCACCAGCGAGATCCGGCCGGACTGGGACCTGAGCACGCCGGGGCTGCGCGAAGCCTGGGACGCGGGCGACTACGCCAAGTTCCACGGCTGGGACCGGCGGGCGGGTTCGATGCCGACGTCGTATGTCGAGCCGGGCACGGCATGACCGCGGCGCGCACGCCCCTGTGCGAGCTGCTCGGGATCGAGCAGCCGATCGTCCTGGCCCCCATGGTGGCGGTTCCCCGGCTGGCGGCGGCGGTTTCGAACGCCGGCGGGCTCGGCATGCTGACGCTGACGTGGTCCGAGGACGTCGGCGCGGTGGTCCGGGAGACGGCGGCGCTGACCACGCGCCCGTTCTGCGGCAACCTTGTTCTTACCGAAGACAGGCACCGCCGCCTGGACCAGGCTCTCGAGGCCGGCTTGCGGATCGTGTCGTTTTTCCTGGGCGATCCGGCCGGTTACGTCGAGCAGGTCCACGACGCCGGCGGCATCGTCCTGCACACGGTCGGCACCGCCTCCGAAGCCCGGCGGGCGGTCGCAGCCGGCGTGGACGTGATCGTCGCGCAAGGCTGGGAGGCCGGCGGGCACGTCTGGGGTACCATCGCGACCTTGCCGCTGGTGCCCGCGGTGGTGGACGCGGTGGCGCCGGTGCCGGTGATCGCGGCGGGCGGGATCGGTGACGGTCGCGGCGTCGCCGCCGTGCTCGCCCTGGGCGCCCAGGCCGCCTGGCTGGGCACCCGCTTCCTGCTGGCCGAGGAGATGCCGATCCACGAGGACTACCGGCGCCGCCTGATCGCCGCGGCCGAGACCGACGCGCGGCGCTACCCCAACCTGTACTCGGTCGGGTGGCCCGACTCTCCGCACCGCGCGCTGCGCAACTCGACCGCCGACGCGTGGGAAGCCGCGGGCCGCCCCCCGCTCGCCCAGCGGCCAGGCCAGGGCGACGTCATCGCTCACTTCGCCTCGGGCGAGGCGATCGTCCGATACGAGCCGGCCCCTCCGATGGCCGGCACCACTGGTGAGATCGAAGCGCTCTCGATGTGGGCCGGCCAAGGCGTCGCCCTCGCGCGGGCATCACAGCCAGTGGCGGACATCGTGACCGAGCTCACGTCCCGCCTGTAACCCGAGACGGAGAGGCCGACATGCCGAGCCAGGCTATGCAGGACTTGATCGATTTCCTCAGGGGCCAGCAGCAGGCCAGTGCCAGCCAGCCCGCGCCGACGCTGGACGAGCTGCGGGCCGGCTTCGCCCCCGCGGGCCGCCTTCACCCGGTGCCCGACGACGTGGTGGTGACCGAGGTGAGCGCGGGCGGGGTGCCCGCCCACTGGCTGGCCGCCCCGGGCACCGACGCCGGCCGGGTGCTCCTGTTCCTGCACGGCGGAGGTTTCGAGCTCGGGTCGCTGCGCAGCGACGGCGAGCTGGCCGCCCGGCTCGGGCGGGCGGCCGGGATGCGGGTGCTGTTCCCCGAATACCGCCTGGCGCCCGAGCATCCGTTCCCTGCCGCCATCGACGACGTCCTGGCCGCCTGGCATTGGCTCCGTACCGATCAGGGCCTGGGTGCGAGTTCGCTCGCGGTGGCGGGCGACTCGGCCGGCGGAGGGCTCGCCGTGGCCCTGCTTGTGGCGCTGCGCGACGCCGGGGAAGCACGGCCCGCGGCGGCCACGCTGATGTCCCCGACGGTGGACCTGACCAGCTCGGGGGCCTCGATGACCGAGCGCGTCGAGGCGGACCCGTTCTCCACCCCCGCCCTGCTCCGTCAGCTCGCCGCCAGCTACCTGGCCGGGGCCGATCCCAAGACGCCCCTGGCGTCGCCGCTGTTCGCCGCGCTGGACGGCCTCCCGCCGCTGCTCATCCTGGTGGGCACGGCCGACCTGCTGCTCAGCGACTCCGAGCGCCTGGCCGCGGCCGCGACCGAAGCCGGGGTCGAGGTCACGCTGGAGGTCGGCGAGGGCCTGCCGCACGTCTACCCGATCATGCTCGGCACGCCCGAGGCGGCCGAGGCCACCGAGCAGATCGGGAAGTTCCTCCAGGCTCGGGTGCGATGAGGAATTCAGCGCTCGCCGTCCGGGATCGGCTCGGCCAGCGGCGCCCGCCAGGCCGCGGCCGGGAACGGGTCGGCGAAGTACTGGGTCTCGTGCGCGACCAGGTCGCCGGCGAACTCCATGACGCTCACCGAGTAGGTGGGCGCGGCGTCATAGGTGATCACGACCTCGCTCACCCACAGGTCGCCGCCGCCCCGGATCCGCCGGACGGTGAAGTGGCGTTCGGCCGGGTGGCCGCCGCGCTGCGCCTGGATCTTCGCCCGGCCCCGGAAACGCTCCCCGGACTGCGGGTAGTCCAGGATCGCGTCCGTGGCGTAGATCGCGTGCTCGGTCTCGGCGTCCCCGTCCTCGGAGGCCTTCCAGTGCTGTTCTATCTGGCCGCGGGTCCTGGCGTCACGATCCATATGCTGTCCACCTAAGCCTTCGCAGTAGGGGGTAGTGGTCTCCATAGTTCCCGAAGGAGGAGCCGACCATGCCGAACGAGCGGGCCGGTGCCCTGCTGTCGGTCAACGTGGGGATGCCGCAGGACGTGACCTGGCAGGGCCGGACGGTGCACACGGCGGTGTGGAAGAAACCGGTGGACGGACCGCGGATGGCGCGACGGCTCAACATCGACGGTGACGGGCAGGGCGATCTGGCCGGACACGGCGGCGAGCAGCGGGCGGTGTTCGTCTACCAGATCGAGTCCTACCGGTACTGGCAGCAGCAGCTGGGGCGGGACGACTTCGAGTACGGGCAGTTCGGGGAGAACCTGACCGTGCGGGGACTGGCCGACGACCAGGTGTGCATCGGCGACAGGTACCAGATCGGCGGCGCGGTCTTCGAGGTAACCCAGCCGCGGGTCACCTGCTTCCGGGTCGGTATCCGGATGCATGATCCCCAGCTGCCCGCGCTGCTGGTTTCCCACCACCGGCCCGGCTTCTATTTCCGCGTGCTGACCGAGGGCCCGGTGGAGGCCGGGCAGGAGATCACCAAGCTCGCCTCCGGCCCGGAGGGCATGACCGTCGCGGAGACCGACGCCCTGCTGTACCTACCCGGCCATCCCCGGCAGCAGGTGCTGCGGGCGCTGCGCATCCCGGCCCTCAGCGGCGGCTGGAAGGCCTCGTTCCAGGAGATGCTCGACCAGCCCGAGTCGGCCGGCAACGCGGGCCTGGCCGAAGCGAGCCCGCCGCCGGCCTGGCCCGGGTTCCGGCCGCTGGCCGTGACCGCAATCGGCCGGGAGAGCGACTCGGTGATCTCGTTGCACCTGGCCGATCCCGGCGGCGGGAGCGTGCCGGCCGCCTTGCCCGGACAGTTCCTGACCGTACGCCTGCACCCCGACCCGGCCGGGCCGCCGCTGCTGCGCAGCTACTCGCTGTCGGGGCCGCCGGGTGCCCGCGACTACCGGATCAGCGTCAAGCGGGAGGAACACGGCGCCGGCAGCGGGTTCCTGCACACCCGGGTCCGGGCGGGTGACGTGCTGGAGGCAGCCGCGCCGCGCGGCACCTTCACCCTGCGCCCAGGCCAGGCGCCGGTCCTGCTGATCAGCGCGGGTATCGGCGCGACACCGGTGCTGGCCATGCTGCACGCGCTGGCCGCGGCCCGGTCCAGCCGGGACATCTGGTGGCTGCACGGCGCCCGCCGTCGCGTCGACGAGCCGTTCGCGGCCGAATCCCGCGCCCTGCTGGCCACGCTGCCCAATGCGCACCGGCACATCTGCTACAGCAGTCCGGGCCCCGATGACGTCCAGGGCCGCGACTACGACTCGGCCGGACGCCTGTCGGCGCCGGTGCTGGCCGCCCTGGACCTGCCCGGCGACGCCGAGGCCTACCTGTGCGGGCCGCCCGCGTTCATGGCGGATATGTCCGCCGCACTGGCGGTGGCCGGTATCGGGGCGGCCCGCATCCGCACCGAGGTCTTCGGCGCCGGGCCCGCGCTGACCCCTGGCATCGCGGCGGCGGCGGCCCGCCGGCCGCATCCGCCGGCCGGCCAGCCCGGCCGCGGGCCCCTGGTCGCGTTCGCCCGCAGCAACCTGAACGCGCGCTGGGATCCCGGCTACGCCAGCCTGCTCGAGTTCGCCGAAGCGTGCGACGTGCCGGTGCGCTGGTCATGTCGCACCGGGGTGTGCCACACCTGCGAGACGGCCGTCATGTCGGGGACTGTCGCCTACAACCCCGACCCGGTCGATGCTCCCGCCGACGGCGACGTGCTGATCTGCTGTTCGCAACCGCGCGACGATGTGGTCCTCGACCTGTGACCAGCTGGTCGCTGCGCTTGAACCTGGGCTTTTCATGATCACGTGTACTTAGGTGATGGTGAGGACCGGGTAGGGCGAGTGGTTCAGCAGGTGGACGGGGACCGAGCCGATGACGTGGTGCGCGGCATGATGGGAGCGGCCGGTCACGATAATGGGTGTGCCGGCGGGTTCGGCGGCGGCGTGGAGGCTGGCCGCGTGCAGGATCGCGTCGGCCGGCGGCTCCTGGAGACGCTCGAACGTGTACGGCACGCCGGCCGCGGCGACGATCTCCGCCGCGGCCTCGGCCACGCGGGTGCCCTTCTCGTCGCGGGACTCCTCCATCTCGGCGTGGGCGAATCCGGACAGGTCGCTGTCAACGAGCACGTGGTCGGCGTAGATGACGTGCAGGGCGCCGGGGCGGGCCCGGACGAGGTCCGCGCCCCAGATGAGTGCCCGCCGGGCCGGCTCGGAGTCATCGAAGCCGACGACCAGGGTGACGGGCCGCGCCGCCCGGGCATCCGGGGCGGATACCGGTTCGGGCGCGACCAGTGGCGGCACGGTCAGGGCGGAACCACGGCGCCGGAGCGTCGTGACCAGGATCAGGCCGGCCACGCCGGCCAGCGCCCAGGCGGCCAGGGTCCAGAGGTACGGGCCGGCGGCATGGCCGCCGAAGTAGACGACGTCACGGATGCCGCTGGCCGCTATCCCGAGCGGCAGGACCGGGCTGAGGACGCGCAGGAAGCCGGGGGTGAAGCTCGCCAGGTTGGCCGGGCCGCCGCTGACCGGGATTCCGAGCACGATGAAGACCAGGACGGCCAGGGCGGTCAGCGGCGGCCAGAGCCGGGCCAGGACGGCCGTGGGGGCGGCCACGGCCAGCGAGAACAGCGCGACGATGCCGGCCATCGCCGCGTAGTGACCCAGGCCGGCCACGCCATCGGCGATCGCGGCGGCGACCGCCCCGCTGACGATGGCGGCGGCCACCGGCGCGGCGACAGGCCAGGGGCGCGGGGCGCGGCGGAAGGCCATGGCCGACGCCGAGCCCGCCGCCAGGCTGGGGATCAGCACGCTGAGGACGACGAACCAGGACGACAGCGCCTGGGTGTCGCTGGCCCGGGGCGGGACCACGTCCGACACGACGAGGCGGCGTCCGGACCGGGCCGCCACGGCGGTGAAGGCCCCGTTGAGGGCCTGCTCGGGACCGGTGCCCCCGGCCTGGGTGACCAGCAGCCGCAGGCTCGGCCCGGAAGCGACCAGCGCGCCGTCGACCTGGCGCTGCGCGATCCCGGTCGTCGCGCTGGCCTGGCTGGGATAGCCACGGAAGCGGAAAGCCCCCGGGGCGGCGCGGTCCAGGGCCTGCTCGACCTGACCGGTTACCGCGGCCGGGCCGACGATGCCGACCGGAAGGTCATGCGGGGCCGGCTTATGGAAGGCGCTGAGGGTGAGTGCCACGAAGACCGCGACGAAGATCCCGCTGGCCACGACGAAGCCCGCGAACGCGCGGTACCGGGCCGCGGTTCCGGGGGTCATGTGTTTCGCGGGTCGTTAGCCGGGTCTACGTACTCGAGGCTGATCGGCCCGATCGCCGTCACCTGGGTAACGTAGTCACCGGATCTGGCCCAGTGGAAATGAGGGGTACCCGAGGGCAGGACGATGACGGCGCCGGGCGGGTACGCCTGCAGCTTTTCTTCGTCGAACTGCTCGCCCAGGCCGATGTAGAACACGCCGGATATCACCGTGTAGACCCGGTCCTCGTGGTGCCGGTGGGGCATCAGCTTGACGCCGGACGGCAGCTTGACCCGGACCACGTACGGAGCCGCCTCGGACGGACGGCCCACCACGACGGCGAGACGGGCCGGCGGCGGGAACGCCGGGAACGGCTCCCAGTCGACGTCCTCGGGCAGGACCGGCCTGAAGACGTCCTGATCGAGCAGGTGGGTACTCATGTCGTGAACCTCCGGGACTTCGCCGACGCCGTTGAGGTTCACTGTCCCGCTCCGGCGAGGCCCGTCGCACCCGTGGGGATCCCCGGTCTACCCCTGGCATCCGGGTCGTCACGCTGGACCGGCCGCACCGGCTCAACGCCATGTCGGGCGAGCTGATCAGCGAGCTGCACCAGGTCCTCGACGATACGAGGGCCGACGAGGAGTGCCGGGTGGTCGTGCTCACCGGGGCCGGGCGGGGGTTCTGCGCCGGCCTGGACCTGAAAGAGCCGCCTACGCACCGGCCGGGAACGCCCAACGTCTCGCCCCAGTCGCGGATGCACATCCAGCAGGCCATCGCGGCCCTGGTGCCGAAGCTGCGCAGCCTGCCGCAGCCCGTGATCGCCGCGGTCAACGGCCCGGCCTCAGGCGGCGGCCTGGCTCTCGCGCTGGCCTGCGACATCCGGATCGCGGCGCCGTCGGCGACGTTCAACGCGGCGTTCGTCCGCATCGGCCTGTCCGGCTGTGACATCGGGGTGAGTTGGCTGCTGCCGCGGCTGATCGGCGCGGGCCGCTCGCACGAGCTGCTGCTGACCGGCCGCCTAGTGGACGCGGCCGAAGCCGACCGGATCGGCCTGGTCAACCGCGTCGTTCCCGAAAGCGAGCTGCTGGACGCGGCGCTGGCCACGGCGGCCGAGATCGCGGCGAACAGCCCGATGGGCGTCTGGATGACCAAGGAGGTGGCCTGGAGCCAGCTCGAGGTCGGCAGCCACGTGCCGGACAGCGTCATCGGTGTAGGGCGCGATCATCTGCCGCACGTCGCGGGCGGCGTGCGCGGTGGCGTGCTCGTCCAGGACGGCGAGGATCTCTGCGTCGGTGGCCGCCGCCGCCGGGGCTGTGCTGATGCTCCAGGCCATCCACCAAACCGATGACCGTAGCCCAGCCGGCCTGCGGCAGCTATACGCCGCCCACGGCGCCACGCTCCTGGGGTGAGATCCAGGACCCCGGCTCGGGGGATTGCCAGGTCGCTGGCCCTGGCCGATGCTCGGCGTATGGAAGCGGCGCTGCCTGGCAGCGAGACCGTGCTCATCGGCCTGGTCGTGGCCGTGGTGCTGGTGCCGACCGTGACCTGGCGGGTGGCTCAGCACTTCCAGGTCATGGCGCACGAGGGCATGCACGGAGTCATCGGGTCGCTTTCTGGCCGTACCGTGGAATGGATCGAGCTGAAGTCGGACGCGGGTGGCGCGACCCGGGTGGTTCCGACGGCCGGGCCGGGATTCCTGCTCGCCGCCTTCACCGGTTACCTGGGGCCGAGCGCGTTCGGGGTCGGCGCGGCCCGGCTCATCCAGTTCGGGCACTTCGTCGCGGTGCTCTGGCTCGTGATGCTGATGCTCGGGTTGCTGCTGGTCATGCTCAAGCCCTCGTTCGGGTACGTCACCGTCCCGCTGGCCGGGCTCGGAATCTTCCTGGTGCTCAGGCACGCCTCGCACACGGCCGAGATCCTGTCCGCCTACGCGATCACCTGGTTCCTGCTGCTCTCCGGCGTCCGCATCGTGATTGAGCGCGGCGTCCAGGCCAGCGACGCCGACCTGCTCCGTCAGCGCACCAGCGTTCCCCGGCTGATCTGGTTCGCGCTGTGGCTGGCCGGAACGCTGGCCGCCGTGGTGGTCGGTGCCCGCTGGATGCTCCACCCGGTGATCCGCCCGCCGTCCTGAACGGCTGCTACGCTCCTGTCCGCGCATCGACGCCGTCTCGGGCGCCACCTACACCTCGGCGGGCTGCATCTCCTCGCTGCCGAGCGCGCTGGACCAGGCGGGCCGCTGAGTCAGGCGCCGGCGCCCGCGGCCGGCGGGCTGGCCAGGATCTGGTCCCGTGTCGCCTCGGCCAGCCGTTCGGGCCACAGCCGCCGGTGGGCGGCCAGCAGGGCGGCGCACTCTGGATCGCCCGCAGGCAGCAGGCTCACGATCGCGTCCGCGCCTTCGGCGAGCCGGCACCGCCCCGAGGTGATCAGCGGGCATGCCCGGCCGACTCGTTCCGACGGCCCAGCGCACGCGCGGACCTCCTTCCCGGCCGAACGCAGCGCCGCGACCTGCCGGTCGTCGAACCAGCCGCGCCGTTCCACCAGGACCCGGCGGCCCTTGGAGTCCGCGGGCCAGCCGGGCATCCCGCCGGCGGCGGAAATCTCCAGGCAGACCACCGAGAAGTCGTCGTCCGGATCCGCCAGCGCCCATCCGTACCGCTGAAGCAGGCGCAGCATCGGGACATTCTCGAGGAGGACGACGGCCCGCAGGCAATCCAGCTGGTCTTCATGCGCCCGCTCCGCCAGCGCGTCCAGCAACAAGGGCCCAAGCCCGGCGCCCTGGTATCCGTCCTGGACAGTCAAGGCGAACTCGGCTGTCCCGGAAGTGATCGGATAGTAGCGGGCCTCGGCGACGACGACGCCGGGATCGGACGGCGAGCCGGCTACCAGGCAGACAGTCTCGCCGCCTACTGCGGCGAACCGTGCCACCAGCTTCGGGGCCGGCTGGGCGGTGAAGAAACGGCGGTAGAAAGACTGGCGCGAGAGCCCGAGGTACAGCGCGGTGATAGCGGGCACGTCGTCCGGGCCGGCGATGCGCAGCGTGACCGCGCGCCCATCAGCCAGCCGGTACTCCCTTTCCGTTTCCATGAGCGCACGGTACGGACACCGGGCGGCACCGCCCAGGGGCCAAAGACCTTACCGAGGCAGGAACGCAGGGACGACGAACGTCCGGAACTCCGCGCGCAGCTCATCCGGGTTCAGCTGGGTGGACTTCTCCTGGGTCACCAGCCCGGGATCAGTGAGACGGGCCGTGGGCGTCGGCCACGGCGCGGGTTTCGCGGTACCGGGCGATCAGCGCCCGCGGCGCCGGGGCGTCCGGCGGCACCTCGGGGACCGCGCCGCGCAGGAAGCTGCGGATCGCGTCGGCGAACAGTTCCTCGGCGGTGCGCGTGTTCGCGGCCACGGCCTCGGCGAGCATCGGCTCGGCGACGGCGTCGACGTTCGCGAACACCTGCCCGGCCCGGGCCGGGCCCTTGGCCGCCTCGGCCAGGGAAGCGCCCAGCGTGAGGGTGTCCAGCCCGTCGATGACGCCGATCCGCGCCGCCGGCGGGACGCCGACCGCGGCGAGGATCCGCACGCCGAGCTCGTAGTTCCAGATCACCACGTCCCGCGGCATGAACTCGAGCAGGATCGGCGCCGCGTTGCGGTGGGCCAGCACCGCGCGGCGGAACGACGTGCTGATCCCGACGAACCAGTCGACCCAGGTCCGGCAGGCGGCCGCGTCGGGCACCCGGCTCCCCAGCACGATCGCGCGCGCCAGCGTGCGCAAGATGTCGGCCCGGTCCCGGAAGTGGTAGTACAGCGACGGCGTCTGGACGCCGAGCTCGCGGGCCAGCCGGGGCAGGTTGAACGCGTCGAGGCCGTCGGCGTCGATGATGCGCAGCGACGCCTCCACGACGGCGTCATGGCTGATCAGCGGGCTGGATGGGCGGGGCATGGTTTCAATTGTCTCCTGACCTCTTCCGTAAGCGTCGCCCATGGGGTAAACCTAAATGCTATAGATAAATCGGCCGGGAGGTTCTCATGACGCCGACGACCATCGCCACCCGCAGCGACCGGATCCACCGGACCTTGGAGCACCTCCGCCAGCAGAGCACCGACACGGTCGGCCAACTCGTCCCGTTCGGAGCCGGGCAGTACACCGACCCCGAGCTGGCGCAGCGTGAACGCGAACTGGTATTCGGCCGGGTCCCGTCGATCGTGGCCCACGCCAGCGAACTGCCGGAGCCGAACGACTTCATCACGCTGACCATGCCGCGCAACCGGGTGATCGTGGCCCGGCAGCAGGACGGCTCGGTCAAGGCATTCGTCAACGTATGCCGGCACCGCGGGGCGATGCTCGAGGAGCAGCCCAGCGGGCGCTGCCGGCTGTTCTCCTGCGGGTACCACCGGTGGTCCTACAACATCGACGGGTCACTGCGCGCGATCACCAGGGAGAATACGTTCGGCGAGGTGGACCGGTCGCAGCACGGGCTGATCGAGCTGCCGGCGCAGGAGCGGCACGGCCTGATCTGGATGGTCGACCGGGCGGGGGCGGCGATCGACGTGGCCGGCTGGCTGGGCCCGGAGATGGACGAGATCCTGGCCGGGTACCGGCTGGGCGAGCTGACCGCCGTCCGGTCCGAGGGGTTCGACGAGCCCGCCAACTGGAAGCTGATGCAGGACGCGTTCGTGGACAACTACCACATTCAGTACGCGCACCCGAACACCGCGGGCAAGCACATCCACACCAACGTGCAGACCGTGGAGGACTTCGGCCGGCACGCCCGGATGGTCAGCCCGCGCAAGGCCATCGACCGCTGGCTCGAGGAGGACCCCGGCGACCGGGACCTCGGCCCGTACGTGACCGAGGGGCACTACCTGCTGCCCAACAGCACGCTGCTGCGCCAGCCCGACGACCACTTCGAGCTGCTGACGTTCCGGCCGCACCCGGCCGACCCGGGGCGCTCCCGGATGGAGATGCGGCTGCTGGTCCCGCCGCTGGAGGCCAGCGGGATGACGCCGGAACGCTACGAGCGGGTCTGGGAGAAGAACTGGTCGATCCTGCTGGCCGTCCTGCGCCAGGAGGACTTCCCGTTGCTGCGCAGCTCGCAGGACGGGCTGGCCAGCGCCGACGCGGGCGGGATGCTGCTGGGGCGTAACGAAGTGGTCAACCAGATCTTCCACCGGGAACTGAGCAAGCTGCTCGGGGCGTAGGCGAGCTGTCCATGGACCTGCCACTGGCGTCGGCGAGGGAGTGCTTCAGGAAGGAAGCGTGAAATGACCGAACTCGTCACTGACGGACTTTCGTACTGGGCCCGGCAGGCGCCGGACCGCCCGGCCGTCGTCTTCGACGGCACCGACCGCGTCGACTACCGCACCCTGGACCGCTGGACCGACGCCGCGGCGCACGCCCACGCCGCGGCCGGGCTGCGGCCCGGCGACCGGATCGGCATCATCGGGGACAACAGCCTGGAGTGGGTGGTCGCCGCGATCGGCGCGCTCAAGCTGGGCGCGGTCGTGGTGCCGTTGAACAACCGGTTCACCCCGGACGAGCTGCGCTACCTGGTGGACGACTCCGGGCCGGTGATGGTGCTCGCCGACGAGCCCCATCGGGAGCGGATGGCCGCGGCGCTGGACCGCGGGTCCACCGCCGACACTGGCGCCGAGGCCACGCTGCGGCCGCTGGCCGCGTTCACCGCGCTACGGGACGAACGGCCTGGGCCGGTGCCCCGGCCGGCGGCAGGTCCGGACGACATCACCCAGATCGTGTACACCAGCGGGACCAGTTCCCGGCCCAAGGGCGTGCTGTTCACCCACCGGTCCACGTTCAACCTCATCGCGGACTTCGCCTTCGCCGAGCCCGCGCTGCGCCCAGGGGCGCGGATGATCTACGTGCTGTCCATGTCCGGCGCGCCGGGCCTGCTGTGGCACATCCTGCACCCGCTGACCCGGGGCCTGTCGATCTTCTACGAGCGCGGCTTCGAGCCCGCCCGTACGCTGCGAAGGCTGGCGGAGGAGAAGATCCAGATCATGGCGGGCGTGCCGGTGCTGTTCGAGCAGATGGCCAAGCAGCCCGGATTCGCCGGCGCCGACCTGTCGTCGCTGGAGCTGGTGACCATCGCCGGGGCACGCGCCTCGGTGGCGGTCATCCGGGCCTGGCTGGACAAGGGGGTGCTGCTGCGTCAGGCCTACGGCATGACCGAGCTGGGCGGCATCTCCTCCCTCAACCCGCCGGAGCAGGCCGTCGACCGGCCCGAGTCGATCGGCCGGGGCACCGTGTTCACCCGGCACCGGGTGGTCAGGCCGGACGGCACCGACTGCGATCCGGAGGAGCCGGGTGAGATCATCGTGGCCGGTCCCGGCGTCACGCCCGGCTACTGGCGGAACGAGGCGGCCTACGCCGAGGCCATGCGGGACGGCTGGTTCCACAGCGGCGACGTCGGCGTCAAGGACGCCGACGGGTACATCCGGATGGTCGACCGGCTCAAGGACATCATCATCACCGGCGGGTACAACGTGGCCCCGGGCGAGATCGAGGCCGTGATCAGTGAGCTGCCGCAGGTCATCGAGGTGTGCGTGGTGTCCGCGGCCGACTCGAAGTTCGGCGAGGCGCCGGCCGCCGTCATCTACGCGACCGAGGCCGTGAGCGCCGGACAGGTCACCGCGCACTGCCGGGAACGGCTGGCTGGCTACAAGGTGCCCCGGCACGTGATCGTCGAGACCGAGCCGCTCGAGCGGATGGCGAGCGGCAAGATCGCCCGCCGCAAGATCAGGGACGCGCACCCCGAGCTGGCGGCGGACGCCCAGCCCGTCGGATGATCACCTGCAGCTGGCGGACGTCCTTTGCTCCCGATGAGGAACGGGAGGTCGGCGCGATGCTGGCCGCGGCGGCCGAGGCGGACGCCGAGGCGGGCTTCCCAGCGGTCAGCCTCGGCCAGCCGTACCCGGACGGCGCGCGGCACCTGGTGGTGCGGCTGCTGCCGGACGGCCGTCCCGGTCACGAGAACTCCTCGCCGGTGGCGGCTTACCTACGGGTCGAGCCCGACCCGGACGGCGGCCCGGCCACGGTGCGCTACGTGGTCCGGCCGGAGTTCCGGTCCCGGGGCATCTCTACGTTGCTGGTGGAGACCATCGGCCTGGACCTTGGGGCCTCGGGGCTGCGGGTCTGGGCTCGCGGGGACCATCCGGCGGCGCAGCGGATGGCGCGGCGCTTCGAATGTTCTGGCGTCCGGGCCGCTCGGCGGGAGTGGCAGCTGCTCGCGCCGCTGCGGGATTCTGGTTTTTCTGATACTTCCGGTCTTGTCCCCCGGCCGCCAGACGGTTCGGCGGAACTCGCCGCTGTCGCCGCGTTGTGGCGGGCGGAGCCGCCGGATCGGGCTGAGGTGCTGGTGAGCGGGCCGGAGGTCGCGGGGGCGGTCTGGTATGACCCGAAGGCAGACGAGCGCACCGAATACGGCACCGCGGGCCGGATCGTGGCCGTACGAGGCCGGGATGAGGTGCGGGCCGCACTGGTCGCGGCGGCCATGGCGGCGCTGCGGGAGCGGGGGCTCCGGGTCGCCGCGATCGCCGTCGACGCCGAGGACCGCGCGCTGGCCCGGAGCTGCCGCCTGCTCGGTTTCCGGCACGACCGGACCGACATCGAGTACACCGTCGGCCCTGTTCTCGCGGAGGTGACATGACGGAACCGCCGGTGCTTGACGGCCCGGTCCCCGCTGAGCTCGTCGCGATCGCCGAACGCCACGGCCAGGTGGTGGCGGCCGGGGACAACGCGGCCACGCTGGCCGACTTCCGGCCGGACCGGACCGGCCAGTTGCTCGGGTCGGCTCGGCTCCCGGATCGGCTCGTCTCGTCGCGGCTGCTGCGCCTGGCGGCCGAGCCGGACGGCCTGGTGGCCGCGTTCATCCGCTACACCGCGGCGGACGGCAGCCAGGCCGTGCTGCGCTCCCGCTGGATCAAGCTGGAGCAGGGCTGGCGCGTTACGCAGGTGCGCAACGTGCCGGACACCCCGCCGGTGATCGCCGCGGCCGGGCCGCGTGACGACGGGCTCGACCGGCCGCACTGGGAGGGCCTGCGGGCCGGCGAGGTACGGATCCAGCGCTGCGCGCCGTGCGGGCACTGGATCTGGGCGCCGCAGCCGCTCTGCCCCCGGTGTCACAGCTTCGACCTCACCTGGCCGGCCGTGGAGCCGGCCGGGACGGTCCACTCCTGGACCCGCACCTGGCAGCCGTTCACGCCCGAACTGTCCGGGCACCTGCCGTTCGTCGTGGTCCTCGCGGAACTGCCCGCGGCGGGCGGGCGGCGCCTGCTCGGCGTGCTGCGCGACGGCGACGGCGCCGACGTGCGCATCGGCCAGCCGGTGCGCGGCGTGATCGACCCCGCGCCCTGGCCCATCCTTCGGTGGGAGCTGGCATGAACCGGTCCCTGCGCGGCGCGGCCGCGGTCGCGGGGATCGGCAGCACGCCGTACTACAAGCGCGGGACCAGCCCGCACTCGGCGCTGCGGCTGATCCTGGAGGCGATCCTGGCCGCCTGCGCCGACGCCGGACTGGACGCCCACGACGTGGACGGCTTCGTCTCCTACGCCAACGACCTGAACGAAGGGCTCGCGGTCGGCGCCGCCCTCGGCGTCCGGGAGATCCGCTGGTCCACCATGGTGTGGGGCGGCGGGGGCGGCGGGGTGGCCGCGGCGGTGAACACGGCGGCCGCGGCGGTGGCCAGCGGCCAGGCCGAGCACGTGATCGTGTACCGCGGGATCACCGAGGCCGACGACGGCCGGCAGAGCTACGGCAAGGGCCACTTCCCGCCCCTGCTGTCGGCCCACGGGGTGCTGACCCCGATCCAGGTCTGCGCGCTGCGGAGCCAGCGGATGCTCGAGGTCGACGGCGTGCCCTGGTCGGCGCTCGAGGCGCTGGTCCAGGCGTCGTACCACCACGCGCAGCAGAATCCGGACGCGGTGGGTTACGGGCGGCCGCTGGACCATTCGACCTATGCCGATTCTCGGTGGGTGTCCGAGCCACTGCGGCTGTACGACTGCTCGCGGGAGAACGACGGCGCCGCGGCCGTGCTGGTTACATCGGCCGAACGGGCCAGGGATTTGCGTCAGGTGCCGGCGTTTGTCTTGTCCGGGGTGCAGGGCGCCGGGCCGGACTGGAGCGAGTCGGCCGAGAACAACGCGTCGTACACCAGCGCGGGCTTCCATCCGGTTATGGTGGCCCGGTTGTGGGCGGAGGCCGGGGTTGACACCGGAGAGGTGGACGTGGTCCAGGTGTACGAGAACTTCAGCGGGCCGGCCGTGGCGTCGCTGATCGACCTCGGGCTTTGTCCCCCGGGGGCGGAGGCGGGATCGTTCATGACGTTGCCGAACCTCATCGCGCCGGACGGCGGGCTGCCGATCAACACGGCGGGCGGGAACATCGCCGAGGGCTTCGTGCACGGGATCGGCCTGGTCCTGGAGGCGGTCCGGCAGATCCGCGGCACCTCGGCCAGCCAGGTGCCGGGCGCGGACGTCTCGCTGCTGCTCGGCGGGCCGGTCGCGCCGCTGGTCAGCGCCACCGTCTTCGGCTCCGCGGCGACCATCTGACCTAGGGTGGGTGCGTGCCCGCGACGGGCAGGGAGAGCGTGCAGGGCGTTTCGGGGTCGTGGAGGAGCCGGATGTCCACGGGGACGAGGCGGGTGGCTGTTGCCTGCGGGTCGGCCGTGCCGGTGTTGCGTGCGTAGCGGGGGTGGGCTCCGCCGGAGACCTGGAGCCTGATCCGGTGCCCGGCACCGAACCGGTAGGCGGCGGAGCTCATCGGGACGGTGATCGCGGTGGCACCGGCCGGGCGGTCGCCGGGCTGGTGACGGATCAGGCCGTCGCAGATGTTGCGTGAGCGTCCGTCCGGGTCGACGTCGCACAGCCGGGCGAACACGTCGTGGTAGGGGTGGCTGGCGTGGATCCGCAGCCAGGCGCTGACCGGGCCGAGGATTTCCAGGTCCTCGGTGAGCGGGATGCTGGTGAACGTGCGGACATCAGCGCGTCTCTCCAGGTCGCCGTTGTCCACGCTGCCCGCGTCGCCCGACAGGAGCGGACCGCCGACGGAGGGGGTCGGGTCGGACGGGTCGTAGCGGAACGATGACGATCCAGCCTGCGCGGGCGGCTGGCCACGCAGCGCGCCGTCGGCATCGAGGTACCAGGGCTGGGCGCGGACCTGCGGCGGCGGCCACGCCAGCAGGTCGCGCCACTGGCCGCAGCCGCCGACATAGATGCGAACCGGCGGCCCTTCGGGGCGGCCGGGCTCGCCGGACAGGCGGGCACGAAACTCCTGCACCGCGCGGGGGACGACCTCCGGGAAGCCCTTGCCGAAGATGGAGGTGTGAGTCCACGGCCCGACGACCAGCCGGACCTCGCCGCCTGCTTCCTTGAGCCGGCGGTACTGCTCCAGGGTCTGGTCGAGCATAACGTCATCCCAGCCGGTGACCAGGCTGACCGGGACCGCCAGGTTCGCGGTCGCGCTGGTCAGGTCCCGGCTGGTCCAGTACGGGCTGACCGGATCGGGATCGGTGAGCCACTGCTCGAAGAACTCTGACCGGCCGCCGAGAGCGGTCCGGTAAGCCTCGGTCAGCGGCAAGGTCGTCGCGAGCCGGCCCTGGTTCCGGCGCAGGCGCATCATGGCGGCGCCCAGCGCGACCGGCCCCCGCTGGAAAGCCAGCATGGCGACCGAGACGACCAGCACGTTCTGCAGGGCGAACGCTCCGCTGCGGTAGAAGAACGGATACGGGGCGAGGGCGCCGTCGGCGACCATGGCGCGCAGTTCCGGCGGCGCGCTGGCGGCCAGCGCCCAGGCGGTATAGCCGAGGTAGCTGGTGCCGATGACGCCCAGTGCTCCGCCGAACCACTCCTGCTCGCGCAGCCAGTTCACCGTGGCCTGGCCGTCCGCGATTTCCTGCCGCCACGGGTCGAGCGTCCCGCCTGACCCCCCGGTACCGCGGCAACTCTGCAGCAGGACGTGGAAGCCCTGGGCCGCGAACTGCGCTCCGAACACCGAGTCCCACGGGAACCCGCGGCCGTACGGCGTGCGGACCAGGAGGGTCGGGCACGGGTCGTCCGTCAGCGGTATGTAGTGATCGGTGAGCAGCGGGACGCCGTCGCCGGCCGGGACCGCGATCTCCTGCTCCACCGCGACCTCGCACACCGGGTCAAGCCTGCCTGGCGCCGGCAGCCGCCGCAGCGCCCGCACGTGAAGCGGAAGCTTACGTGCCCTCCCGGAACGGTTCGAGCCTGTCATAGCTGCCTGCCTCACTTGCCCTGACCATACGAGGTACCATGTACGTTGTTTTCGTGTTCATGATACCAGGTACGTCGTACCTGATAACATGAGGGCGGAGGTGATAGCCGGTGGCCGGAACCTGGACGGATACGGACGGGCCGATCTGGTCGCTACCCGAGCGCGGCGAGAGAGGACCCAAGCCCCGGCACAGCCGAGCCGAGATCGCCGCCACCGCGATCCGGATCGCCGACGCCGAGGGCATCGCCGCGGTCACGATGCGGCGGGTCGCCGCCGAGCTGGGCACGGGCACCATGTCGCTGTACAACTACGTCCCGGCCAAGGAGCACCTCGTCCAGCTCATGGCCGACCAGACGGCCGGGGAATACGCCTACCCGCGCCGCCCGCCGCGGGACAGCCGGGCCGCCATCGCCGACCTGGCCCGCCAGGGCCGCGACATCGCCCGCCGCCACCCGTGGCTGCCCGCGATCATGCACCGGCCGCCGCCCATGGGACCACGCACCCTGCGCTACATCGACTACTTCCTCGGGCTGCTGGCAGGCACCGGGCTCGACACCGCCGCGAAAATGGAAACCATCGCGATCATCAACGGCTTCGCCCTCATGTACGGCGGCCTGCAAGCCGCCCTCGACGACGAACGGGCACGTACCAGCATCACCGAGCAGGAACAGCAGGCGGCACCGGTCAAAATCCTGGCCGAAGCAGCGGCCAGCGGCAGCTACCCGAACCTGGCCGCCGCCCTGACGACGCCATCACCCCAGCCGCGGACGGCGGACCAGAACTTCGAGTCCTGCCTCATGCGGCTCATCGATGGCGCGCTAGCCGGATAGGCCAGAACGTGACCTCGGGATAGCGTGGTGACGGCTGGTCCAGCAGGTCTTGCGGCCTGCCGCGCAGGTGCTGGTCGAGGAAGGCCCGGACGTAGGCGCGGGTGATGTCCAGGGATCGGGCTCCGGACAGGCCGGCGCCGATGTGGATGCCGATCTGATCGGCCAGCAGCGCCAGGTCGGTGAAGGAGGCGTGGACCGCGCCGGCCACCACGAGCCACCGCTTCCAGCCGGTCAGGAGTTCCCAGTCCCGCTCCCAGGTGAGGACGGAACCCTTCACGTGTTTCCCGTCCGGCGACGTGATGATCCCGCTTCCCGGGGTGTAGCTGGACTGGCTGCCCAGGAAAAGGAACGGCCGGGACAGGCCGCGGCCCGGGATCGGGGCGGGTGTGCACCGGTCAGCTCGCCGAGCACGAAGGACACGTCCGCTGCCCTGCCTGCCGCCACCTTCTCCTGGGACGCGCTGCCCCGCTGGCGTGCCTGGCGGGCGAGGCAGGTGGCGACCCGGCCGTCGGGAAAGGCCGTGGCGTGACTCTCGTAGGTGTGGTCAATCCCGGCCACGACGTAACCGTGGCTGGTCAGGTCCTCGGCCAGGGCGGTGAGCGTGCTGCGGGAGCTGGTGAAGCCGGGCGAGAGCACCACCAGGGGCAGGCTGCGCTGGTGCCCGGACGGCGCCCCGGCGGCGCCTGCGGAAGCTTCCATGCCGCCCATCATCACCGGCCGCCCTCACGTTCCCAAATGGCCCGGCCAGTGTGCACGATAAAAGTAGGCCCGGTCCCGGTGCCATGCCCAGGCATCGGCCAGGGTGTTCTACTGGTGCGACCAGCGGTCGGGGCGAGGAAGGTAGACGAGCACCGACACGTAACGACTATCAGCGGAGGTTCCAGATGGCCGAGCTCCCACCGCCTCCAGAGGGAATCGCGGTAGCCCACTTCATCGTCTCGGACGATGTCGAGCGCTCCCGGCGCTTCTACACCGAAGTGCTCGGCGGCAGGCTGGCCTTCTCCGGTCCCGGCGGGCTGACCTATGTCTCTCTAGCCAATACCTGGATCATCATCAACGTCGGCGGCGGCCCGACCGACGACAAGCCGGCGGTCACGCTGGAGGCGCCGCGCGATCCCGACCGGGTTAGCAGCTTCCTCAATATCCGGGTCAGGGACGTCCACGCCATATACGCCGAATGGAGCGCCCGGGGGGCTGAGTTCCTGACGCCGCCGAAACAGCACCAGTACGAGATCCGCTGCTACATCCGCGACCCCGACGGTTACCTGATCGAAGTGGGGCAGACCACCGACCCGTCAGGGGACTGGGTGCCCGCGCACTGGCCATCGAGTACCCCCGCCGACGCGAGTTGACGGTCATGACCACCGCGATCATCGGCACTGGAGGGCTCGGCTCGGTCATCGCCCGCCACCTCGCCGCGGGCGGCGAGACCCTGCGGCTCTCCAGCGCCGACCCCGAGCCGGCCCGAAAGCTGGCTGCACAGATCGGTCCCGCCGCGGTCGTCGCCGCCAGCAACCGCGACGCGTTGGACGGTGCCGATGCCGTCGTCCTGGCGCTGCGGTTTTCCGCGCTGAAAGACGTCATCGACGAGATCGCCGCCTCGCTGGCCGGCAAGCTCGTGGTCGTTCCGAGCAATCCGGTTACTACCGACGTGCACGGCAACATCGTTCGTGTCCTGCCCGAAGGGCAATCCTCGGGGAAGGTCGTGGCCGGATGGCTGCCCACGGGGACACGCCTGGCCATGGCGTTCGGAAGCCTGCCGGCCGACCTGTTCGTGTCCGCCAGCAACCGGTCGCCGGAGCCGGCCGTCCTGTTCTACGCGACCGACGACGACCGTGCTGGCGAGGAAGTCGAGCGGCTGATCCGGACGGCCGGCTTCGAGCCGGTGCGGGTCGGCGGGCTCGGGCAGTCGGGCCGGCTCGAGGTGGGCGGCGACCTTCACGGTGTCGTCGTCGGCCTCACCGAGGGGCGGCGGCTCGTGAGCTCAGTCAGCTAGTGGCGAGTCGCGTGAGGGCGTCGCCGCTGAGCCGCTGAGTTTTCCACTCGTCCATGCCGACGGCCCCGATGGAACGGTAGAAGCGGATGGAAGGCTCGTTCCAGTCGAGCACCGACCATTCGAAGCGGCGGTACCCGCGCTGCACGCACACCCGCATCAGCCAGCAGGTCGGCGGCTCGTTCGGCGGCTCGTTCGGCGTCGCGATCGCGCCGTCGTCCTGGAGTCGGCGGTCGCCGGCGGCCACACGCTGGCCCAGGCCTTCGGCCAGGCGTTCTGGTGGACGACCGGGTTCACCGTGCTCGCCGTGCTGGCCTCGTTCTTCCTCCCCGGCCGCCGCGTCCCGGCCGCCGGGACGCCCGTGGCCCCGGCCCAGGAACAGGCCGCCGACCCGGCCCCGGCCTCGGCTGACCAGAGCGCCTGAAGGGTTAGATGACCAGCTCAGGCTGCCATTCGGTTTCGGACTGGGGTGCAATCTGAGGTAGGTACGGGCGGGCGCGGCCGGGTCGGAGCGCGGTTTCGCTGCCAATGCCTTTCCTGGCGCCCAGCTCGGTTATCGCGGAGTGGAGTGCGGCGCGCACGTTGTCGGGGTCCGCGGCGTCGGTGACGCAGCCGCGGACGTCATGGCTGGTGGAAGCGAACTGGCGGCGTCGGTGTCCAGGTTGAGCCGGTATTTCGGGGCAGCGGCTGGAAGCGGACGGGACTTCGAGCCGGTCAGCTGCCGGCGACTGGCCTTAGCGGATGGAACGCCAACTTCGACCCGGTGTCGGTGCGCGCCACTGCCGAGACCAACGCGACTGAACGCTGCCGTACTAAGCGCCGGTTCCGCTGCCACCCCGGTCGCGGACGGCAGCTACTGCTTCTCGCTGGCTGAGCCGGGTACCAGCCGAAAAGGCTTGCTCGAACCTTTCTGCGCCTAGAGTCTGGCGGATCTGGGTCATCAGCTCTACCTCTCCCTGCCGCAGCATCGGCCACGCCGGCAGGCCGCCTCGCTTACGCAGTCCCTCGGCCGCGCCTTCAAGCCGCGCCGCCTGCTCCGGGTCACCGGCAGCGAATTCCAGCCGGGCATAGGCAGCCAGGGTCAAGGCCACGAACGAGGTGCTGCGGGAGGTCAGGCTCAGGCTCAGCGCCTCGCTCAGCAATCCCCTCGCCTCGTCCAGCCGGCCCCGGACGACCTCCAGGATGCCCAGAGCCACCCGGGAGCCCGCGGTGAGCCAGGTACCGTCGAACACCTGCGCGCGGTCGCGGGCCTCGGATAGGTGGCGCCAGGCGTCGTCATACCGGCCCGCCGTCGTCTCTATGGAGCCGACAGTGAAAGCGGCCAGGGCTGTCCAGAAAGGCTCGTCCTGGCCTCGGAGTTCCTCCAGGCTCGCCGACGCCTCCCGCAGAGCGCGGTCGAAGTCGCCGACGATCGGCGAGGTCCACGCCAGAGCCAGGTGGGATACCGCGCGCAGAAAGGGATCCCGGATCTCCTCCAACAGCGAGCCGAGACCCTGCCGGGCCGCCAGCGCAGCCGGGTCGTCGCCCATGTCACCTGCCAGCACGGTCGCGGTCCACAGCAACTCGGCCCGGGCCTGGGAGTCTAGCGAGCCGGCGACTGGCAGCAGCTGATCGACCCAGGGCCGGGCCTCGGTTTGGTGATCGCGCAGGGACCACCAGGGGTACAAGCCGCGGAACATGTGCGGGAGCGGGGCGGGATCGTGGTCCAGGTGCCAGCGCACGGCGGCGGCTACGTTACCCGCTTCGGCCTGCAGGAGCTCTTGCCACTCGTTCTGGCCGGGGCCGCGCAGCGGGCGGTCCGCCTGACCGGCGAGCGCCTGGTAGTAGCCGGCGTGACGGCGCTTGATCTCGGCGGCGTCCGCCCGGGCGGCCAGCCGCTCGGCAATGAATTCACGGATCGTTTCCAGCATGTGCGGACGGGGCCCGCGGCCAGGGTTGCCGGTCTGCACCAGGCTGTGCCGCGCCAGTGCCTCGGTCAGCTCGAGCACCTGGTCAGTGTCCAGGCCAGACACCTGGGCGGCGGCTTCGATGGTCCACCCGTCGACGAATACGGCCGTAGTCTCAAGCAAGAACCGCTCTGCGTCGTCCAGCAGGTCCGTGCTCCACTCGACCGTCGCCCGCAAGGTGCGCTGACGCTCGGGCATGTCCACCGCTCCCGTCCCCAGCGCGTCCAGCGAGATAGCGAGCCGGCGCAGCAGCCCAGCGGGGTCCAGCAGCCGGGTGCGCGCGGCCGCCAGCTCGATAGCCAGTGGCAGGCCTTCCAGGCGACGGCAGATCTGCGCCACCGCCTCGGCGTTGTCCTGAGTCAGCGCGAACCCGGGGTGGACGGCCCGGGCCCGGTCAATGAACAGCGCCACGGCCGGGGACGACGCGAGCTCGGTGACCTGCGCGCCGGCCGAGTAGTCGGGCAGCGGCAGCGGTGGCACCGGGTACTCCCGCTCAGCCTGCAAACCCAGCACCGTCCGGCTGGTGGCCAAGATGCGAAGTCCGGCACACCGGACGAGAAGCTCGCTGAGGTCGCGGGCAGCCTCGACGACCTGCTCCAGGTTGTCCAGGATGAGCAGCCACCGTCCGTCACCGAACTGCTCGGCCAGCGCCTCCACTGGCGAGCTCGCCCCGGCCAGGTCAGCCCCGACCGCCCGGCCGATGCCAGCCATGATCAGCTCGGGCCGGATGACCGACGCCAGCGGAACGAACACGGTGCCCGCGAACGCGCGGTCCCGCAGCCGCTCAGCCGCCGCGACCGCCAGCCTGGTCTTGCCAACCCCGCCCGGTCCGGTCAGGGTCACCAGCCGGATTTCACTGCGCCCGGTCAACGTGACCACCTCGTCGATGGCCTGCTCCCGCCCGAATAGCGACGTCGTACTCACTGGCAGCGCCGGAGCGGCCAGCGGACTCGCCCGCGGTGGCGACGCCGGCGTGCGAGCGGCGGCGAACCGCTCGCTCAGCAGCACCGCCAGGTCGTCCCGCACCAGCCGTCCCAACTCCGCAGGGGTGCCAAATCTGCGATAGGAAGCTTCGTCCCCGATCCGCCTCAGCAGGCCAGCCAGGCGCGGCTCTCGATCTGGCGCTGGCGCCTTGACGTACAGCAAGCGCGGCAGCGCCCCCGACAGCCCGAATTCTTCTTCCAGGCCAGAAACCTGCAGGCCGGGGACGAGCTGCCCGTAGCTCTGCCAGTACAACCCGATGAACACATCGCTCTGGGCCAGGTAAGCCTGGTAAAGATCGCGCGGCGGATGCGGCCGGGCACCGAGCTCGAACAGCACTGGCGTCAGCCGCAGCGCGGAAATAGCGCGCGAGACCGCCTGCCGCTCCGGGGCCAGCTCACCAAGCGTAGAACTCACGAATACCCGCAGGCGCTGGTCAGGAGTTTGAATGGTCATGATCACTCCCGACGCTGAGCTAGACCGGCGAAGCTGGCTGACAGCAGTCGGCGGTGAGCCGATCCGTCCCCGGACAAATGTTATAACGCGGGGCAGCTGGCAACAGCCCCGGCGACCTCGCCATCGAATGCGACGGATGCCGGCGACAGCGACGGCGGATTTCTTCCGGCATGCCTGAGAGAGGGTGTCCGTCCGGCGGGTTGGTATTCGTCAGATAATCGAGCCGCCAGACCACCTGACAGGAGCGCCGATGCAGTACGCACTGCTGATCTACAACCCTGACGACGACGTCGCGGGACAGCCGCAGCGCCCGATTGCCCCCGGCATCGCGGCCGTCCTGGGCCGCCCGGAGGTGACCGGCTGGATCCGCCTGCACGCGGCAGGCTCGGCGACGACGGTGTGTCACCAGGAGGGGAACACCCTGCTGACTGACGGCCCGTTCATCGACAGCAAGGAATTTCTTGTCGGCCTGATCCTCGTGGAGGCCGATAACCTCGACGGGGCGCTCGCCCTCGCTGCGGAGCTGACGGAGCTGCGACCGAGCCGCGTGGCGGCGATCGAGGTCCGGCCGGTTCGCGGCGAGCAATTCGATGGTGCCTGACGCCCTATTCCACCTCCGCCAGCCGGTCCCGCAGGAAGCGCTGTTCGGGTTCGGTCTGGGCGAGATCGATGGCGCGGCGGTACGAGCGGCGGGCCTCACCGGGCCGACTGGCGCGGCGCAGAAGGTCGGCGCGCGTGGAGTGGAAATACCGGTAGTGGTCGAGGTCGAGGCGGTCGAGGATGGCGAGGCCGGCATCGGGGCCGTCGATCTCGGCCACGGCGATAGCCCGGTTCATCTCGGCGATCGGAGAGCCGGTCTGCTGGACGAGCGTCTCATACAAGGCGGCGATCTGCCGCCAGTCGCGTTGCTCGTACAGGTGCAGGTCCGCAATGGCCGCCTGGAGCAGGTAGGGCCCGGTGCGCTTGCGTGCCATGGCTCGCTGCAGCAGCGCGCGGCCCTCATCGATCTGCCGTATGTCCCACAGGGCACGGTCCTGGTCGTCGAGGCGGACGACCTGCCCGTCATGCAGGCGGGCCGCCCTGCGCGCGTCGTGCAGCAGCATCAGCGCCAGCAACGCGAGCACTTCCGGATCGTCCGGCATCAGGCTGGCCAGTGCCCGGCCGAGGTGGATCGCTTCGGTGGCGAGGTCGACGCGACCGCCGCCCCAGCCCTGGTTGAAGATCAGGTAGAGCACGGCGAGGACGGCCGCCAGCCGGTCGGGTAGCTGGTGATCGGGTGGCACGGCGAACGGGATGCGCGCGTCCCGGACCTTGTGCTTGGCCCTGGTCAGACGCTTGCTCATGGTCTCGAACGGGACGAGGAACGCCAGCGCGATCTCCTCGGTGGACAGGCCGCCCAGGGTGCGTAGGGTCAGCGCCACTTGTGCCTCGGCGGCGAACGCCGGGTGACAGCAGGTGAATATCAGCTCGAGCCGCTCGTCCGGGATGATGGCAGCGTCGTCCATCAGAGCCTGCGGTGGCTGCAGCTGGGCTTCGAGGTCGCGGGCGAGCAGCGTCGTCTTCCCGGCCAGGACCTGCTGGCGGCGGAACTGGTCGATGGCGCGGTGACGCGCGGTCGTGATCAGCCAGCCGACCGGGTTGGCTGGCTCCCCATCGTGCGGCCACCGCGCAGCGGCGATGGCGAACGCCTCGGCGGCCGCGTCCTCGGCCAGTTCGATGTCCCCCAGGATGCCGATCAGGGTGGCCAGCACGCGGCCCCACTGGTCGCGGAAGACGGCGTCAAGCGCCACTGGGATCCCTCCTGTCATGGGTCCAGGCCGGCTTCAAGTATCGGACGAACGGGCGTCGCCATGGACGGCCAGCAACCACCGGAGAGATTTTCCGTGCCGGGGTGTCCGTCCGGCGCCTTCCCGTTCGTCACTGCTGCAGATCCGCCGAGAGAAGGCGGCACAAACCAGGAGGACCGATGACCATCCAACCCAACGCCGCACGGTTCGAACGCACGTACGACGCTCCGGCTGAGCTCATCTGGGAGCTGTGGACCACCCCAGCCGGCCTCGAGGAGTGGTTTGCCCCCGACGGCTTTGAAAGCCGGGTGAGCGAGCTCGACCTTAGGGCCGGCGGCCAGCTGCGGTACACCATGACCGCGACCGGGCCGGAACAGATCGCGTTCATGCGAAGCACTGGCAATCCGCTCTCGGCCGAGGTGCGCAAGACGTTCACCGATGTCGCGGCGCCGACCCGCCTCGCCTACCGATCGCTGATCGACTTCGTGCCCGGTCACGAGCCGTACGAGCACCTGACAACCATCGACATCGAGGCCGCCGGTAAACACACGAACGTGATCGTGACACTCGAACCCCTCCACGATGAAACCTGGACGCAGCAGCACCGCGCCCACCGCGACAGCGAGCTCGACAACCTCGAGGCGGCGATCAGGCGCCGCGCCAGCGCCGACTACCACGCCGACCTGAGCATCAACGCCCCGCTAAGTTCCGTCTTCGCCGCCGTATCCTCCGTTGAGGGGCTGAGCGGCTGGTGGACGACGAACGCCAGCGGGTCACCCGAACCCGGCGGCGAGCTCCGGTTCACCTTCAGGGACGGAGCCGCCGTCATGCGCGTCGAGGACCGAACGCCGACCCTGGAGCGGTGGACGTGCCTGGGCCACAGCGGTCAGCCGGAGTGGGAGCACACGACGGTGACCTTCCAGCTGACCGCGGTGAACCCGGCCGTTACCCGGCTCCAGTTCACCCACGGCGGGCTCCGGCCGCAGCTCGACTGCTACGGCCACTGCTCGGCTGGGTGGAACTACCTCATGAGGAGCCTGGCCTCCTACGCCGAAACCGGCACCGGATATCCGGTAACTCCGTGAACAGGCTCATCGCCGCCAAGCTCACTCACTCCGCTACAGGAGGAACGGGATGAGCATCTTCGTCCTGCTCTTGTACTGCGGGTACGCCTGGGGGAAGGTGACCGCGAGGTTGCGCTCCTCGACGGTCCCGCAGTAGCAGAAGTACGCGGTCAGCACCGCGACGACGATCAGGCCGAGCAGGTTGTCGACCAGCGCGGTCCCCAGCATCGCGGTCAGCAGCCCGGAGTAGATCGGGTGGCGGACGAACCGGTAAGGCCCTGAGGTGATGAGCTCCGGCTCGGCCCGCTGGGTCATCGGCATCCCCCAGTTACGGCCCAGGTGCAGCCGGGCCCAGACCGCCAGCGCGATCCCGCAGGCGAACAGCACCGCCCCGATCGCCGCGAGGATCACGCTGTGCACGGCCAGGCTCCCGCCGCGCAGGACGCCGGCGATCACGAAGACCCCGATCGCGCTGACGCCGGTCAGCCGGGTCCGCCACCCGCCCCGGACGCTCTGCTTGCTGATGGCGGCGGAGGTGAGCCAGTAGATCCAGAACGCGATCCAGGCCCAGCCGATGGCGATCTCGAGCGGGTGCATGCTACTTTCTCCGGCTTCTCCGCCCGCGACGGCTGGGCGGATGTCGATCACCGTATGCCCGGTTCCGGCCGCTGACATCGGCTCCCGGGTGGATCTAGGGTTGATCCGGGCTCTCCACCCATCGGCATCGGCCAGGGTGTTCCACGGGTGCGATCAGCGGGCGAGCTGCCTTCGTGAGGTGATGCCGGGCTTGGCGTGAGCCACGTAGTACGCTGGCAGTCTTCGCGGCGGGCTACCTGTTAACCTGACCTTGTTGGTCATCCTGTATTCGTCATCCTGCCAGGGAACACCCTCTTCTAGAGGACGGGGTGTGGGAGGGTTCATGACGCCGGACCCCGAGTCAGTGTCTATCTACGACTGGGCGGTAACTGCGAACCTCCAGCCAGAGCCGATCTCGGTCGAGGTCTGGCGGAACCTGCCTGAGGAATTCTGCAGGCAGGTGGAGCTGGTCAACGGCCAGGTCGTACGGTGCGAGAAGCCCAGCCGTGCCCATCAGGCCGCGGCGACCCGCATCACAGCGATGCTCGATGCCGCCGCCGAGGCGCACATGGAGCGCAACCCGGGCACGTGCCTCGACACCAATAGCGACTTCGATGTGCTGCTATGGGAGGTGCCAGCCGCCACAATCAGGAGCCCGGACGCGGCGCTGTTCGACTGCGCCCCCAACGACGTGCGGCCACTGCCCGCGTCCCATATCAAAGTCGTCGTGGAGGTTGTCTCGCCTGGGAGCCGGAAGGCCGACAAGCTCGACAAGATGGCCGAGTACGCCGACGCCGGAATCCCGTTCTACTGGCTCGTCTGGCTCTCCGGCGATCACGTGCTGTCCATCGATGTCCACGTCCTCGACCACACCCTGGGCTACTACCGCCTGTACCGGACACTGTCCCCAGAGCAGGAAACCAGCACCATCGACGTCCCCATCAGAATCCAGATCGACTGGAACCGCCTCGCCCACCTGGTTCGCCAGTAAACTCGCGCGCAAGGTTGGCTCCCGCCAGGGGATGCTCGAGGTCGACGGTGTGCCCGGGTCAGCGCTCGAGGCACTGGTCCACGCGTCCTACTACCACGCGCGGCGCAACTCCGACGCCGTAGGGTACGGGCAGCCGCTGGGTCATGAGACCTATGCCGGGTCGGGTGGGTGTCCGAGCCGCTGCGTCTGTACGACTGCTCCGAACTGCTCCGCTCCGACCAGGGACACCCGCCGGGAGGGAAGCACTTTCGTTCCCAGTGACCTCCTGGTGACCATACTTGCAGTGTGGGTGCTCCTTCCGGGTTCCCCGGCTCTGCTCCCAAGCGGGAGGACCCGACCAGATGATGGCACCACCGCCACTAGCCGCGCTGGGACCCGGCGACGCCGACCGGGTGAGGCCCTGGATTCCCGGTACCCGCCAAACGACCCGGTCGCGGCTGAGAACCTAGCTGAACTGAGCGTGGGGCTCGTCGCCGGGCAGCACGATCGTGCGGATAACCCGTCGCGTGCGGTCCGGCGTGGCCGGGCGGTCCAGGTAGGGCTGGAGCAGTTTCCCGAACCCGGCGGCCAGCTCGCGCAGCTCGTCGTCGGTGAGCCACAAGGCGGCGATCCGGAAGGTGGCCCCGCCTCGCCGCACGTCGATGTCGTCGCGCTCGAGGTAGTGGTCGATGTCCGCGAGAAGGGTGGCCACATGACTGAGGAACACGCGGCGGAGCTCCTCGCGACTCAGCTGCGCCAGTTCGCTCCTGGAGATGTTCAGTCGGCTGTGCTTCACGTACGTTCGCTCGATGGTGCCGCGAACCTTGCGCTCGGAGACAACGTCGAGCACCCCCGCGTCGATGAGACGCGCCAGGTGCCGGTAGAGACTGGCCGGTGGGACGTCAGGCAGCTCGGCTCGCAGGTCGGCCGTCGTCAGCTTCCGGTCGCCGAGGAACGCCTCGACGATCCGGAGGCGGACTGGATGCAGGAGCAGTTTGGCGCTCGTCACCATCTCGATGCTACCGTCCTCGATCACTTTTGATACTATTCTCAATAGTGAGGTCAATGGAGGAGAGATGTCCATGAACCACTTCGTCACGTCCCCGTTCATCGCGTCCGCGAGCTACCACGCGCCGCTAGAGATCGCCCTGCCCATCATCGCCGTGGTCATCATTGCAAAGGTGGTCTTCTCCCTCAGCAGAGGACGCCCAGCGATCGCGGGTGAGGTCGTCGTCCGATGCAGCAAAGGTCACGTCTTCACGACGACCTGGTCACCGCTAGGCTCGCTCACTTCCGTCCGGCTCGGGTCAGCCAGGTTCCAACGCTGCCCGGTGGGTCCCCACTGGGCACTCGTCCGACCCGTGAACGACGCAGACCTGACGGACAACGACCGCCACATGCTTGACCACGGCAGATGACAGATTCTCACCGTGATCTTAAGCAGGACCGCGACGCTGGGCCCGGCGCGGCGGGCAACTTCGGCGGCCGGCACCCGGAGTTCAGCCACAGCGACGCCGCCGCATGCTGCAGGGTCGTAGGGCGGCGACCAGAACTAGGCGGGGTTGAGGCCTCCTTGATAGCATGACGCAATCATTATATTATTGCGTCATGCTATATCCGACGCCCGAGATCTCGGCGGAAGACGTACGCGTGCTCGCCGAGATCGATGTCATGCGCCAGGAGCTACGGCACGCCATCCGCGGCACGCCTGCCAAGTGGACGGACAGCCTGCGGAAGTTCCTCACCGCCGACGCGATCGCGGCCTCCAACTCGATCGAGGGATTCAAGGTGTCGACGGTTGACGTCGTGGACCTGATCGAGGGCGAGCACGATGTCGACATCTCGGAGGAGAACCTCGCTGAAACGGTGGCGTACCAGCACATGATGACCTATATCCAGACGCTGCACGACGCGCCTGACTTCACATTCAGCAAGGGGTTCCTCAACGCGCTCCACTGGATGCTGCAAGGGCATCGGCACGGCCCACGCAAGCCGGCCGGACAATGGCGGCGCGGACCGGTATACGTCACTGATGCCCGCGACCCATCAATTGCGGCGTATACGGCGCCTCCCGCCGTAGACGTCCCCGGGCTGACAGCCGAGCTCATCGACTGGCTGAACGCGGCCGACGATACACCTCCCCTTATCCGGGCAGCCATGGCACACCTGCATCTGGTCTCCATCCACCCGTGGGCCGACGGCAACGGGCGGCTGTCACGGTCCCTGCAGACGCTCCTCATCGCACGCGAGGGAATCCTCGCCCCCGAGTTCTCGTCGGTCGAGGCATGGCTGGGACGGCCGGGAAACACCTGGGAGTACTACCGCGAACTCGCCAGCCGCGGCGCGACGTACCAGCCCGCGCAGGATGTCTCCAGCTGGGTTCAGTTCAACCTCGTCGCTTACCACCAGCAGGCGCAGGTCGTGCGGCACCGGGTAGAAAGGTCCGGGCGTACCTGGCGGCTGCTGATGGACTATGCCGAACAGACAGGACTAGACGAACGCGTGGTCTCCGCGCTGCACGACGTCGCGATGACCGGGCGCGCCCGGAGGCTGCGCTACGAGCACGCCGAAGGACTCAGCCTCCAGCAGGCCCAGCGAGATCTTCGCGACCTCGTCTCGGCAGACATCCTGGAACCAGTCGGCCGGACTCGCGCGCGCTACTACAAAGAAGGCCCCCGCTTCCCTGAAACAGCACTAACCGAGGCCCGGACTCCCATGGCAATTACCAGCCCGTATTCCGGCTGAACCCCGCAGCCGCTCCTTGGCCCCCGTCCGCCACGTCCCCGGCCGCGGCTACTACCCCGACCCCGGGCATGACCGGCACTCGAGGTCTGAGCGGCCCCCGTCGACGGTCAGCCGCGGATCCCCGCGCCCCAGCGGTCGGGTGCGGGTACTGCATGACGTCGGTGGTCAGGGCGTCGCCGAAGGCGTCGTGAGTCCAGCCGTCCGGACGAGCCCAGGTCGAGGTGGGCTCGGGGTGGGACCAGACGGATAGCTGGGTGCCGTCGAAGGCCAGGATCTGGCCGTGCAGGTGGCGGGCGGCGTCGCTGGCCAGGTGGACGACGATGGGCGCGACCGACTCCGGGGGCGGGAAGGCTAGCTCGTGGCTGACGTCGCCGCGGTCGAAGACGGCGGTCATGTCGGTGCGGGCGACTGGCGCCAGGGCGTTGACGCGGATTAGGTGCACGGCGATGACCTCATCCCAGTCCATGGCGGACATGCGGGTGAGCGAGCGGTCGCGGGTGACGCCGGCGTTGTTCACCACACGCGGTGGCCTGGCCGCCTCGCTCTCGGATCGCAACCGCCGCGGCCTCCGTGGTCCGGGGATCGGTGCCGTTCACGACGAGACGGGCGCCGGGCGCCGCGAGCGCTCCGGCGAAGGCGCGGCCCAGGCCGCGGGAGGATCCGGTGACAACCGACGGGGAGCCGCCGAGATTCACTGGGTTCCGCCCAGGCGTTCGGTGGCGCGGCTCTGACCGGCGCGGAGCCGCCTGAGGCCGTCGTCGAGCTGGCGGGTGAACAGGCCGCGCTGCAGGAGATCATGGGTGACGCGCAGCTCGTAGGCGGTCGCGCCGATGTGGTCCATGTTCGAGGCGCGCAGCGCGACTTCCTTCAGCACGGTGGTCAGCTCGGCGCCGTGCTCGGCGATCTGCTTGGCCAGGCGCAGCGCCGATTCGCGCAGCCGCCCGGGCGGAACCACCTCGTCCACCAGGCCGGTGCGCAGGGCCTCCTGGGCGTCGACCGGGTCGCCGGTGAAGAACATCCGGCGGGCCCGCTGCGTGTTCGTCTTGCGGAGCAGGCCGTGGTAGAAGCCGTTCATCGCGTACTTGACCTGGGTGGAGCCGAAGACGGCGTTCTCCGAGGCGATCGTGATGTCGCACATGTTGGCCAGGTCCATGCCGTAGCCAGGCGCGACGCCCGCGACGGCCGCGACCGTCGGCTTGCGGTAGTCGTAGAGCGCGGTCATCAGCCGCAGCGCCAGGTCGGTGAACCGGGTCCGCTCGTCGCCGCTGGTGCCCTGCAGCACGTCGAGCGCCCAGCCGGAGCAGAAGTAGTCCTCGTTGCCGATCAGCAGGACCGCGGCGACCTCGTCGTCGTAAGCCCACGCTTCGAGCGCCGCGATGAGCTGGGTGTGCAGTTCCCAGCCGAGTGCGTTGCGCTTTTCCGGGTGGTCGAGCTGCAGGATGCCGACGCCGTCCTCGACGGTGGTGATCAGGTGCTGGTTCACGGGCCTGGCCTTTCGAGCGGAGCGGTGAGGACGGCCGTGACCAGAGCCCCGAGGGCGGCGGTCAGGTCCGGGCGATCGTGCCAGGAGCCGATCCGCACCACGTCGTGGACGACGGCCCGGGCGGCGTGGACGAGGGCCAGGCGCTGGGCGCCGGTCAGCCCGGGGCGCAGCTCACCGAGGGCGGCGCACCACGCCTGGACGTCGGCGTCGAGGCCGGCCTTGATACGGCGGGCAGCCTCGGGCGGGAGGCTGACGGCTTCGGCGACGTAGACAGCGAACAGCAGCCGCTCGCGCAAGGCCAGTCCGGTGTAGCCGGCCACGAGATCGTCCAGGGAGGCGGCTCCCCCGCGCTGGACGGCCAGCCATTCGGCGGCGCGGGTCAGTGCGGCCACCAGGATGTCGGCCTTCGTCGCGTAGTAGTAGTACAGGCTGGGACCGGCCAGGCCGAGCTCGGCACCGATGTCGTCCAGGCTCACCGCCTGGTAGCCGCGGGCGGCGAAGAGCCGGATCGCGGTGTCCAGGACCTCGGCGCCGCGGTCCGCGGGCGGCGCGGGCGGCGGCGGGCCGGACGCGGCCGCGGGGCCGGCCGCGGGATCCCAGCGGGCCTGGCAGGCGGCCCGCGCGGCGGCGGCCAGGACGCGCTGCTGCTCCCGGACTGACCTATGGTTCCGGTAGACCGACGGGCTGGCCAGGGTGGCCAGGATGGCGGTGGCGACCAGGCCGGCGTCCCGGGCCGGGAGGTCCGGGCGCCCGCGCCGGACCAGGGCCCGGAACGGCCGGGCGATTTCCGCCTCGAACCGTTCCTCGAGCGGCTGGCGCTGCTCGGGGCTCAGGTGGCGCAGCTCCCGTTGCAGCAGGATCCACAGGTCCCGCCGCACGATGGCCACGCCGGCCGCGGTGGTCAGGAAGTCCGCCGCCGAGGCTTCGGCCACGTCGGCCAGAGCCGCGCAGACCAGGTCGAGGCCGCTGCCGATGGCGGCGGCGAGCAGGTCGTCCTTGCTCCGGTAGTGGCGGTAGATCGCGGGCGCGGTCAGCCCGACCGCGGTGGCCACGTCGGCCATCGAGACCTGGTGGAAGCCGAGCCGGCAGAACTGGCGCGCCGCGACCATGGCGAGCTGGGCCCGGCGTTCCGGGCCGCGCTGCCAGGCGCGCCTGGGGGCTAGCTCGGCTGGTGCCACTCGGCCAGCTTGTTCTTCTGGATCTTGCCGCTGGCCGTGGTGGGCAGCGAGGGCACCACGGTCCACCGGACCGGGATCTTCTGCCGCGCGAGCCTGACCGCCTCCAGGTGCTCGACGAGCGGCCCCGGGCCGTGCCAGTCGGCCCCGGCCGCCAGGACGATCCAGGCGCCGACGGCCTCGCCGAGACGTTCGTCGGGGATCGCCGTAACCGCGACGGCGGCCACGTCCGGGTGCGAGGCGATGGCGGATTCGATGTCCAGGGCCGAGAACTTCTCGCCGCCGCGGTTGATGATGTCCTTGAGCCGGCCGGACATCCGGACCCAGCCCTGGTCGTCGACGACCCCGATGTCGCCGGGGTAGAACCAGCCCTCGCCGTCGAGCTGCTCGCGGGTGCGCTCGGGATCGGTGTAGGCGGTGAGCAGCTGCGGCCCGCGGATACGCAGCTCGCCCTCGGTCCCGGGTGGCAGCGGGCCGCGGTCCGTGCCGACCGCCTGGATCTCCATGCCGGCCAGGATCTGGCCATCCCACTGCGAGCGCCGTTCGACGGGCGCGTTTCCCGGCGCGGCCGCGCAGACGCCGGCCGTCTCGGTCATCCCGTAGCAGCGCATCGCGCGGACGCCCACCGCCTCGGCCCGCAGCACCAGGTGAGGTGGCAGGGTCGAGCCCGCGCAGGCGTACAGGCTCAGCCGGTGCTTCGGGGCCGCCCCCGCCTCGTACCGCTGGACCAGGTCGGAGAGGAAGACGGTGGCGCCCATGGCCAGGCTCGCCCCCTCCTGCTCGACGATCTCGACCGCCTCGTCCGGCCGCCACCCCGGCATGATCACCGAGCGGGCGCCGAGGAAGGCCGGGAAGATCACGCCCGCGACGAACCCGCCGAGGTGGGACACGGGCGTGGCGCACAAGATGACGCAGTCCTCGGCGACGTCCAGCGCGACCTTGAAGTTGCGCATGTGCGCGATCAGGGCCGCGCTCGACAGCAGCGCGCCCTTGGGGGCCGAGGTGGTGCCGGAGGTGTAGAGCAGCAGCGTCGGCTCGTCCGCGGGGAGCGGCTCGGGGAGCTCGGTCGCGGCGACCTCTCCCGGGGCGGCCACCGGGCACCAGCCGGGGCGGTCGCCGCCGACCAGGTAGCGGACGACGGGCTCGTGGCCGAGTTCGGCGCAGATGCGGTCCAGCTCGGCGGCGGGTTCGCGGGCGCCGAGCCGGGCCGCCGCAGCCACCACGGCCGGGCGGGATTCGGCGACGATCTGCCGGACCTCGTGCTCGCGGTAGATCGGGATGACCGGCATGTCGATCGCGCCGATCCGGAAGGCGGCGACCTGGAGGACGAGGGCCTCCAGGCAGTTGGGCAGCTGCACCATGACCCGGTCACCGCGGCGGACACCCCGCCGGACCAGGTCGGAGGCGACGGTGGTGACCCAGGCGTCGAACTCGCGGTAGCTCACCCGGCGGCCTTCGAACACGAAAAGCTCCCGGTCCGGGGTGCGAGCCGCCTGGTCGCTGAGCAGGTACCCCACCCGTTCGGTCGCGGTCATGTCCGTGCTCCGAGCAGCGACAGCAAGTAGGCGCCACCGTTGCGGTCGCCCCGCGGCGGGAGCGCGCCTAGCTGCTGGAGCATGCCGGCGATCTCGAAGGCGGCGGTGTAGCGGGACAGCAGCCCGTCACGGAAGCCGAGGAAGATGTCGCAGCCCTGAACCTCGAAGCGCCGGTCGGTGGCGAGCGCCGTACCGAGCGCCGGCGGCGCCGCGCCGCGCTGGCGGAACAGCACTAGCGCGCGGCCGTCATCCACGGCGGTGAACAGCTGGAGCTCGTCGACCTCGTACTCCGGCATGGCCCGCCAGATGGCGTCGGCGTAGGCTCGCACCGCCTCCCGGCCGCGCAGCGGACGCGGCCAGAAGACCGTCTCCTCCCAGGACACGTCGGGATGCAGCAGGGCGAGGACCTGGTCGGTGTCGTGGCTGTTCCACGCGGCTAGCCAGCGGTCGGCGAAATCCCGCAGGAAAGCGGCGTTCATGACTTGCCCCGGACCTGGGCGAAGGCGGCGGATACGCGTTCGACCACGTCGGGGTGCCAGATGATCTCCCGGTAGGCCATGGTCTCGTAGGACAGCGCGGCGATGGGATCCATGGCCGGCGAGCGGCGCATCAGCTCCTTGTTGAACACCGCCGTCTTGGTGGTGGTAGCCGCGATGGCCTGAGCCAGCCGGGTCGCCTCGGTCACCACCTGGCCGGCCGGGACGAGCCGGTCGATCAGGCCGATGCGCAGCGCCTCGGCCGCGTCGATCCGCTCCCCGGTGAGCGTCAGCAGCTTGGCCTGGCTGAGCCCGACGATCTTCCACAGCGGCGAGAAGTACGGCGTAAGGCCGAACTTGACCTGCGGGAAGCCGAAGACGCCGTTCTCCGCGCCGACCCGGATATCGCAGAAGACAGCGATGTCGCAGCCCCCGCCCAGGGCCGGGCCGGCGCAGGCGGCGATGGTGGGCTTGGGGTAGTCGAGCAAAGTCCCGTAGACCCGCAGGCAGGCCTCGGCGTAGGTCGCCCGCGACTCGGTTGTGAACCCGGACTGGAAATCCAGATCCAGGCCGGCGCAGAACATCTCCTCACCACCTGTGATCACGACCGCCGCGACGTCGTCGTCGCCCCGCCACTGATCCAGGTAGTCACCCAGGGCCCCGAACAGCTCCAGGCTGAGGGCATTGCGACGGTCGGGCCGGCTGAAGACGACCGTCCCGACCCCGTCGGCCTGCGTAGCCGTGATCTCGCCCTGGGGCATCCGCTGCTCCTCGCCTCGCCGATGGCAGGAGCCTAAGCCAAAAAGTGAATGATGACTAGATGGCTGTAGCAGGCGAGCAGATCGAACGACGCCTCGGTCGGGACCGCGAAGCCGCGCTCCGGCTTGCTCGGTCCTGGACTCCAGGTTCGGATTCATTTCGGCGGGCCTGATCGCCTGCCTGGCCTTCCTGGCCGGAGAGCACCACCAGCATCCGGTCACCGTTCGGCTGGGTGCCGGCGACCGCACCGGACGGCTCATCCTGGCGACAGGTCGTCTGGATCTCCTGCCGCGCATGACGTTTACATCGCCTGGCCAGGCGTTCCGGTCGGCGAGGGATCGGTGGTGCCGAGCAGGGGCTCGTCGGCCGAACGCAGGTCGGCGGCGGGCAGGCCGTCGGGGTACAGCTGCCTGACCTTCTCGGTGACGGAGATGGCGATCTCGACGTGCTGGCGGCGGCTGGCGGCGTAGAAGCTCTGGGCACCGGCGCTGAGCTTGGGCTGGGCGTGGAACGGCTTGTCGCTGACCGCGAGCAGGGTGGCGGTGGGGATCCGGTAGCGGAAGCCGTTCGCGGCCACGGTCGCGGACTCCATGTCCACGGCCAGGGCGCGAGACTGGCGGAGGGTGTCTTCGGCCAGGGCGAGGTGCAGCTCCCAGTTCCGGTTCGCGGTGGTGTAGACGATCCCCATCCGGCTGCGCAACTGCCGGGCCGTCAGCTCGGCGAGCAGCAGCGTGTTCAGCGAGTGGTTCGCCACCACCGGGACGCTCAGCGGCAGCATGTCGTCGAGGACGTGGTCATCGCGGACGTAGGCGGCCGCCAGCACGAGGTCACCGACTTCCTGGTGGTTACGCAGGCCGCCACAGTGCCCGATCATCAGCATCAGGTCCGGGCGCAGCACGGCCAGGTGATCGGTGATCGTCTTGGCGTTGGACGGCCCCACCCCTATGTTCACCATGGTCACGCCCGAGCGCCCGGGCAGCATGTAGTGCCACGCCGGCATCTGGCGGCCATCGGAATCCGGCCCGGCGCAGTCCGGCAGGGCGGCCCGGAACTCCTCCACGTGCCAGGAGTAGTTCGTCAGCAGCACGTACCGCTGGAACGACTCGGCGGGCGTCCCGGTGTAGTGCTGGAGCCGGTCGATGGACAGGGCCATACGCTCCGGCCCGAACAGGAACAGCTTCTTGCGCCGCAGATCCCAGCGGGTTTCGTCGACCGCGACGGCGAAAGCCGGGTCACGCAGGTCCAGCGCCTCGCGCCCGGGACTGACCGAGATCCGGGCGCCCCGCGCGGCCAGCCGGCTCAGCTCCCGCTCCAGGTACCAGCGGATGGCTCCGGGTGAGGCGAACTCCCCTTCCAGCACCGGATTGTGGACCGACCAGGGCCGCTCCACAGTCAGCTGCGGGTAACGGCCGTCCCGGCCCGCGGCCTCCATGTCGTCGCACAACCGCTGGATCTCCGCCACGTACTGGCGGTCAGGCGTGGCCGAGAAGTCCGCTGACAAGGTCACCCCGTCATCATGCCAGCCGGACCGGACGACGGCCGGGAACGCGGGTTACTGGCGGGCGGCGTACTTTTCGGCGGCGCGGGCTAGGTCGGGGCGGGCGTCGAGGACGGGTTGCATCCGCCGCCGCGCCTCTTCACGCTTGGCCGGGATGTACTCGGTGGGCCAGTAGCCCTCGTGCGGCTGGTAGCCGCGGAGCACCCGGCGGGCCACGGTGGCCTTGTGCACCTCGTCGACGCCGTCGGCGATGCCCATGGTGGGGGCCGACGCGTACATGGCCTGGATGGGGGTGAGGTCGGTGGTGCCGAGCGAGCCCAGGATGTGCAGCGCGTTGTAGGACACCTCGCGCAGCACCTTGGCCATGGTGAACTTCACCGCCGCGATGTCGGTGCGGGCCTCGAGGGTCGAGGTCTGGTCGATCTTCCACGCGGTCTCGAGCACGAACAGCCGGAGCATCTTGATCTGGGCGTAGGAGTCGGCGATCTTCTCCTGCACCATCTGGTGCTCGGCGATGAGGCTGCCGTGCGACTGGCGGGACAGCGCCCGCTCGCACATCATGTCGAAGGCCAGCTTGCACTGGGCGATGGTGCGCATGGCGTGGTGGATGCGGCCGCCGCCGAGGCGGCGCTGGGCCAGGACCTTGGCGCCGTTCTCCGGGCCGAGCAGGTGGTCCGCGGGCACCCGGACGTCGCGGTAGATGATGTGGTTGTGGTTTTTCGGCTCCGGCATGATCTCGACGCCGGGGGTGGTGCGGGGCACGACGAACATCCCGTTGACGCACATGACGAACAGCAGGTCCGCCGCCCGGCCCGCCGAGGTAAACCACTTCTCGCCGTTGATGATCCACTCATCGCCATCTCGTTCGGCATGCGTCTTGAAGAGGTTCGGGTCGCTGCCGCCCTGTGGTTCTGTCATCGAGTAGGCGGAGAACATGTCCTGGTTGAGGAGCGGCTCGAGCCACCGCTTCTTCTGCTCCTCGGTGCCGTAGGCCGCGAGGATCTCCATGTTCCCGGTGTCCGGCGCCGACGCGCCGAACATCTGGGGCGCCCCGCGGTAACGGCCGATCACCTCGTTGAGCAAGCCCAGCTTGAGCTGCCCGAAGCCGGGACCGCCAAGGTCCTTGTCGAGGAAGATCGCCCACAGGCCCTGGTCCTTGACCTCCTGCTGGAGCTCGCGGACGTACGCCTTCACCACCGGGTCCGGCCAGCGCACGGCGTGGGGGAACACGTAGTCGAGCGGCTCGACCTTCTCCTGGCAGAACCGCTCGACCCAGTCGAGCTTGGTCTGGAACTCAGGGTCGGTGGAGAAGTCCCACGCCATGCCGTCACTCCTTTGTCGGTTGACGCCTTTGTCTCATTCTGCGTCACAGGCTTCCGTCGCGCAGCGCGTCCCTGGCCGCCTCGGCCAAGACGACGCGACTGGCGGGCGAGCCGGGCCCGGAGGCGGAAACCAGCCGGGCGGCGAAGCCGTCGTCGGCCATGTGCCCGGCCAGGTAGCGGGCCCGCACGCCGACGCCGATGCAAGCCGACCGCCAGCGCGAGAACGCCACCCAGTACGGCAGGTCGGACACGTCCCGGCCAGACAGCCGGGCGTAACGCTGGACGAGCTGCGCCCGGGCGGGGAAGCCGGGCACCGTGCTCGGGCCGGGTGTAGTCGGCGGCAGTGCCTCACCGGGGTCCTGCCAGGTCGAGGCCAGCCAGCCGAGGTCGGCCAGCGGGTCGCCCGAGGTCGCCAGCTCCCAGTCGAAGACGGCCAGGACGGCGCCGTCAGACCCGAACGAGATGTTCCCCGCCCGGTAGTCGCCGTGCACGACGCCGTCGGCCTGCGCGGGTATCCGGCCCGCGAGCAGGTCGTGCACCTCGTCGAGCAGCGGGGTTTCCGGTGGGTCGGTCGCGTGCACCTGCGCGTGCCAGCGGCGCAGCTGCCGCTCGACGTAGCCGGTCTTGCGCACCATATCGCCGAGGCCGACCGCGACCGGGTCGAGCGCGTGCAGCGCGACGAGCACGTCGACGAGGTCCTCGCCCGCGTCGGCCCGGGCCGACGGCGCCAGGGCCAGCCCGGCCTCGCCGTCCGCGAGCACCAGGCCGTCGACGAACCCCATCACGTAGAACTCGGCGCCGGTGACCTCGGCGTCGGCGCAGTAGGCGACCGGCCGCGGGACAGGAACCGCCGTCGGCGCCATCGCGGAGATGAACCGCCATTCCCGGCTCACGTCGTGCGCGGTGCTCAGCACTCCCCCGGTCGGCGGGCGGCGCAGGGCGTAGGTGGCACCCGCGGCGTCGGTGACCCGGTAGGTCAGGTTCGAGCGGCCGCCCGAGACGAGCCCGAACTCCACCGGCCCGGTCAGGCCGTCGACGTTAGCGGCGAGCCAGCGTCCCACCCGGCCAGCGTCGATACCCGGCAGCTCCGATCCAGCGGCAGACATCCGCCCTCCGTCTCTGGTCGTTAACTTTATGTCGTGGCCTTGCGGGCCGCCTGCGTGTCATGTGGGGCATCGACAGCTTGAGTTGATCATGCACGTCGATGCGGCGCCGGAAGCGAGTGAAACCGGCCTTCCAGTGCGTTCTGGCGCACTCGAACCCGGGTTTCATCTCGTCCTGGCCGATCCGGGACGCTCGCCTGGCGGTGCTGACGGTGCCAGTGTTACCCGGGTTCAGCTTGCGGGCTCCTGGTGCCCGCCCGCGACCAGCAAGAGAATAGGCGACCGAGCCGTCGGATGATCTGTGGGACAGGACCCAATCGTCAGGCCTCGGCCGCGCCGGTGAGAGCGGCCACCGTGAGCGGGCCGAGGGTGGGCAGGTCGTAGCCGCCCTCCTGGACCAGGACCGTCGGGGCCAGCGCGGCCGTCAGCCGGCCTGCCTCCCGGTAGCCGGCCGGGCTGATCCGCAGCGGGCTCTCCGGGTCGGTCTCGGCGGCGTCCACGCCGAGCGAGACCACGACGGCGTCGGGGCGGTGCGCGGCCGCGGCCGCGCACATATCCCGCACCGCCGCGAGCCAGCCCTCGTCGCGGGTGCCGGGCGGCAGCGGCAGGTTCTGGTTGGCGCCCTCCCCCGGGCCGGCGCCGCGTTCGTCCGCGTAGCCGACGTAGTGCGGGAACCATCCGGCCCCGGGGTCGACGTGGACCGAGCCGTAATAGACGTCACCGCGGGCGTAGAAGATCGACTGGGTGCCGTTCCCGTGGTGCGCGTCGATGTCGAGCACGGCGACCCGCCCGGCCCCGGCCGCGATCAGCGCCTGGGCGGCGACCGCAGCGTTGTTGAGGTAGCAGGAACCGCCGTAGGCCGAACGGGTGACGTGATGCCCCGGCGGCCGGCACAGCGCGTATGCCAGCCCGGTGTGCCCCGAGCTGACCAGGTCAGCCGCGGTCAGCGCGGCGTCGGCGGCGCCGCGGATCGCCGCCCAGCTGCCCGGGCCGACCAGGGTCATGGTGTCGTAGCAGAACCGCCCGGCCCGGCCGTGTACGGCCGGCGGCGTCCGCACCGGCAGGCCGTCCAGCATCCCCTCGGTGGGGAACACGTACGGGACGACCCGGTCCCGGCCGTACTCGGCGGGAAACCCGGCCTGCTCCCATTCCGTCCACACCTTGGCCAGGTGCTCGAGCAGCGCGGGGTCGTGCACGGCTCGCAGGACCTCGTCGCCGTGCGCGGCGGCGGGCACCTCCGGCGCGCCCGCCGCGGCCAGCGCGGCCCGCAGGACCAGGGCCCGGTCCGGCACCTCGGTGCCGGCGTCCCTTACGCCCAGCCACACCTCGCCGCCCGGGTCGTGACGCAGGCACTCCTCGCTCCACACCACCGGTACCTGCAGGTTTCCCGTCATTTCTCTATAGTCCCGGATATGGAACCGCCAGTGGCGCCGGCCCAGGACGGCGCCGATCCTTATGCCTGGATGCGCGATACCAGCGACCCGGTCCTGCTGGACTACCTCGCGGCCGAACGCGCGTTTTACGACCAGCAGACCGCCCACTCCGTTCGGCTTCGTGACGCCTTGGCGGCGGAGATGTCGGCGCGGCTGGCGCCGACCGAGGAATCGGCTGGCTGGGAGCTCGGCGGCTGGCACTACTTCACCAGGACGCTCCCCGGCCTGAACTACGAGCAGTTCTGCCGCCGTTCTTTGTCTGGTGGCGGTACGGATCAGGTCCTGCTCGACGAGAACCTGCTGGTCGGTGACGGGGACTACGTGGCGCTCGGCGTCCGGGAGGTCAGCCCGGACGGGCGGCTGCTCGCCTACTCGGTGGACTTCGACGGGGACGAGGTCTACCAACTCCGCCTCCGCGACCTGGCCACCGGGGCCGACCGGCCGGAACGGATAGAACGCAGCTACTACGGCCTGGCCTGGTCGGCCGACTCGCGGTCGGTCTTCTACACCGTCACCGACCCGATCTACCGGCCATACCAGGTGTGGCGGCACGACGTCGGCACCGGCCCGGACGACGACGTGTGCGTGTTCACCGAGGCGGCCGAGCAGTTCGAGGTCTTCGTCCGGGCCAGCCGCAGCGGGGCGCTCATCTTCATCGAGTGCGAAAGCCGGGATACCACTGAAACGTTGACCATCGCAGCAACGGAGCCCCGTTCGTTTCCTAGGATTGTCCGGCCCCGACGGCGCGGCACTGAATATCGGGCCGATGATGCCGACCGCGAGCTCTACCTGGTCACCAACGACGAAGCGATCGAGTTCCGGCTGGTGCGGGCGGACGGCTGGAGTGAGGTCGTCCCGGAGTCGGCCGATACCCGGCTAGTGGCCTGTGACGCGTTCGCCCGGTACCTGGTGCTGACCGAGCGGCGCGGGGCGGCGACGCAGTTGCGGGTCATCGACCGGGACACCGGGGCGCAGCGGGTAACTCAGCCTGCCAGCCCGCATATGACGCTGGAGCTGGCCGAGAATCCCAGGTACGAGACCGGCAGCGTAACCGTGCGCACCGAGTCGCTGATCCACCCGCCGGCCTGGTACGACGTGGACCTGGCGAGCGGCCTTTGGCAGCTGCGCAAGCGGCGGGATGTGCCGGGTTACGACCGGGCCGGGTACCGGACCGCGCGGTTCGCCGTGCCCGCGGCCGACGGCACGCCGATCCCGGTCACGGTCGCCTACCGGGCCGGCCTGCCCCGCGACGGCACCGCCCCGTGCCTGCTCTACGGCTACGGCGCCTACGAGGCGTGCTCGTGGCCCGAGTTCAGCCTGCCGGTGATCAGCCTGCTTGACCGCGGCTACCTGTACGCGGTCGCGCACGTCCGCGGTGGCGGCGAGGGCGGCAGGCGGTGGTGGCTCGACGGCCGACTGGACCGCAAGCGGAACACGTTCACCGATTTCATCGCGGTCGCGGACGCGCTGGCCGCGGACGGCTGGGCCGCCCCGGACCGGATCGTCTCGCGCGGCCTGTCGGCCGGCGGCCTGCTGCAGGGGGCGGTGTTCGCGATGGCTCCGCGGCGGTGGCGGGCGGTGGTGGCGGAGGTCCCGTTCGTCGACTGCGTGACGACGATGCTGGACCCGGGCATCCCGCTGACGGCGGGTGAGTGGGATGAGTGGGGCGACCCGCGGGAGCCTGCCGCGCGCGCCTACCTGGCCTCGTACAGCCCTTACGACAACGTGCCGGCCGGGGTGCGCCCGAGCCTGCTGGTCACCGGCAGCCTGCACGACCCGCGCGTGCTGATCCACGAGCCGGCCAAGTGGGTGGCGCGGCTGCGGGCTACTGACTCGGGCGGCTCGGGCGGCCGCTTGCTGTTCCGTCCCGAGCTGGGCGCGGGCGCTCACGTGGGCCCGGCCGGGCGTTACGACCACCTGCGGTACGAGGCCGAGGTCCTCGCCTTCATCCTGGACCAGGCCGGTACCGGGACGGACGGATTACCTGTACCGCGAGTGCCGCGTCTGGTCGGCGTCAGGGACGCAGCGATACCGTGCTGGCGAGCGCTATCGCGAGCAGGGCCAGCACGAAGATCACCGTGGCCGGCCAGCCGCCCTGGACGTAGAACACGCCGCCGACCGATCCGGCGACGCTGCTGCCGATGTAGTACAGGCACAGGTACAGCGCGGAGGCCTGGGCGGGCGCGACCCGGGCCCGGCCGCCGACCCACCCGCTCGCCACCGAATGCGCCGCGAAGAATCCCGCGGTCATCACGATCAGGCCCGCCCCGATGCTGGGCAGCGACGCGGGCAGCGTCAGCAGTACGCCTGCCGCGGTGATCAGCACGGCCGCCCAGAGGACCGGGAACCGGCCGAACCGGTCAGCCAGCCGGCCCGCCGCGGCCGAACTGTACGTCCCGGCCAGGTAGACCACGAAGAACGCGCCGATGACCGTGGTGGACAGCCGGAACGGGGCCGCGCTCAACCGGAAGGTCAGGTAGTTGAACACGGTGACGAACGCGCCCATCAGCGCGAACCCGATCAGGTACAGCCGCAGCAGCCCGGTGTCGGCCAGGTTGGCCCGCAGGCTGGCCAGCAGTTCGCGCGCCCGCGGCGGGGCGGGGGTGAAGAACGCCGAGCGCGGCAGCAGTATCGCGAAGACGACCGCGCAGGCCAGCGCTACCCCGCTGACTCCCGCCGTGGCGACCCGCCAGCCCCCATGCTCGGCCAGCCCGCCCGCGATGACCCGGCCGCTCAGGCCGCCGATCGCGTTCCCCGCGATGTACAGCCCCATCGCCCGGCCGAGCGAGGCAGCCTCGACCTCCTCGGCTAGGTAAGCCATGGCCACGGCGGGCACCCCGGCCAGCGCGAACCCTTGCGCGACCCGGATCGCGACGAGCACGCCCAGCGACGGGGACAGCGGCGCCGCGAGCCCGAGCAACGCCGCGGCGAGCGCGGAGACGACCATGACCCGGCGTCGCCCGAACACCTCGGACAGCGAGCTCACCGGGATGATCGCGAGCGCCAGCGCGCCGGTGGCCGCCGCCATCACCAGGCTGGCCGCCGCCGGGCTCACCCGGAAGTCCGCCGACAGCAGCGGGAGCAGCGGCTGCGGGGTATAGAGCAGCGCGAACGTGGCCAAGGCGGCGGCGAACAGCCCGAGGCGGACCCGCCGCATGCCCGGGTCGTCGTACCGGAGCCGCTCCGCCGGCGCGGCCGGGATCGGCGCGGCCGGGATCGGCGCGTTTTCTTCCGCGTTTTCGTGCCGCGCTACGAGGGCCGCCTGCTCTCCCACCGCTGTCCATAGGCGACGAGGGGCTGGAGGGAAGCCAGCAGGTCCTGGCCGCGCGCGGTGAGACGGTAGCGGACGGATACCGGCGTGGTCGGCTCAACGATCCGGTCGATCAACCCGATCTGCTCGAGTTCTTTGAGCCGTGCGGCCAGCATGCGGTCGGACAGGCCGTCGACGCGCGCGACGATCTCGGTGAACCGGCTGGCGCCGCGGGCGACAGCGAGAAGGATGCTGCTGTTCCAGCGGCGGCCGACCCGCTCGACGATCGCCGCCGCGCGGCGGCATTCCTCGTCGTCGATCAGCTCCCAGTCGCTGGCGGGGTTCCGCGGGGCGGGGTTCCGCGGGGCAGGGTTCCGCGGGGCAGGCACTTATCTATAGTAAGTGACTTACCGGTGATTTGCGACATCGGCCAAGGCAGGTGAAGGCTTACTCCATGCCTGACTACGGACATCCGATCCGGTTCGGATCCTTCATCACCCCGGTGAACTCCCCCGCGTCCGCACCGGAACGGCTCGCGGTGCTGAGCGAGGAACTCGGGTTCGATCTGGTCACCTTTCAGGATCACCCGTATCAGCCGTCGTTCCTGGACACGTGGACCCTGCTGTCGTGGGTCGCGGCCCGGACCGAGCGCGTGCACCTGTCGGGCAACGTGCTCAACCTGCCGTTGCGCCAGCCGGCGGTCCTCGCCCGCGCGGCGGCGAGCCTGGACCTGCTGTCCGGCGGGCGGGTGAGCCTCGGGATCGGCGCCGGCGGGTTCTGGGACGCGATCGGGGCGATGGGCGGACGCCGTCTCGATCCCGGGCAGGCGGTCGATGCCCTGGACGAGGCGATCGACGTGCTGCGCGGGATCTGGGACGCGGCGGAACGGCGGCCACTGCGCGTCGACGGTGAGTACTACCACGTCGTCGGCGCCAAGCGCGGCCCCGCGCCGGCCCACGAGATCCCGGTCTGGGTCGGCGCGTACAAGCCGCGGATGCTGAGCCTGACCGGCCACAAGGCCGACGGCTGGCTGCCGTCGCTGCCGTACCTGCAGCCCGGGGATCTGCAGCGGGGCAACCGTGTCATCGACGAAGCGGCGCAGGCCGCGGGCCGCGACCCGCGGGAGATCACGCGCCTGCTGAACGTCACCGACCGGGAGAGCACCGACGACCTCGCGCGGCTGGCACTGGAGGACGGCATCAGCACCTTCATCGTGATGGGTGACGACCCGCAGCGGCTGCGGCATTTCGCTACCTCAGTGGCGCCTGCGGTGCGGGAGCAGGTCGACCGTGGGCGCGCTCAGCGCGGCACTCAAGCCCTCGGCCGCAGGCGGAACACGACCGCGCTGGCCAAGCGCCGACCCGGCATCGACTACGACGAGCTCCCGGCGTCCCTCGCGTCGCACGCGGTCGAGCCCGGCGACGTGGGGTACGCGCGCTACACCTCCAGCTACCTGCGCGGCGGAGCACCCGGACTCGTCCTGCGCCCGCAGACCGTGGATGAGGTGCGGGAGGCGGTCGCGGTCGCGGACCATCATCGGCAGGTACCGCTCGGGATCCTCAGCGCCGGCCACGGCCTGTCGGGCCGGTCCCTGAACGACGGCGGGCTCGTCATCGACGTCGGCGCGCTGGACGCGGTCGAGGTGCTCGACGCCGAGGCGGGCACGGTGCGCGTCGGCCCGGGCGCACGTTGGGTTGACGTGGCCCGGGCCCTCGCCCCGCACGGGCTGGCCATCACCAGCGGCGACTACGGCGGGGTGGGGGTGGGCGGCCTGGCCACGGCCGGCGGCATCGGCTGGCTCGCCCGCGAGCACGGCCTGACCATCGACCATCTGCGCCGAGTCGACGTGGTGCTGGCCGATGGCAGCGTGGCCCGCGCGAGCGAGACCGAGAACCTGGACCTGTTCTGGGCCATGCGCGGAGCGGGGGCCAACTTCGGCGTCGCCGTCGGTTTCGAGTTCGCGGCCGCACGGGTGGGCCGCCTCGCCTTCGCGCAGTTCGTCTTCGACGCGTCCGAGGCGGCCGGCTTCCTCAGCCGGTGGGGAGCGGCGATCGAGGCGGCCGATCGCAGCGTCTGCGGCGAGGTCATCCTCGGCGGCCGCCAAGGCGGCCGGCAGTACGCCCAGGCGCTGCTCGTGGTGGACTCCGACGACCCCGACACGATCATCGAGCGGCTGCAGCCCATCGCCGACGTCGCCCCGCTGCTCGACCAGTCGGTCGCGGTCACCAGCTACGACCAGCTCATGCAGGCGATGCTGAGCGAAGCGCCGCAGCAGGGCCAGGGCGAGCCGCACTCCCACTCGGGACTGATCCGGCACCTCACGCCGGGCTTCGCGACGGACGCCGCCGCGCTGCTCGAGGCCGGCGCCTCCTACTTCTTCGCGATCCGCGCCGTCGGCGGGGCAGTATCCGACGTGCCCTCCGACGCGACCGCATACGGGTGGCGGGAGGCGAACTTCTCCGTAGCCGCGTTCGGCACCCGCGCTTCCGGGTTCGATTCGGCGTGGGAGAAGCTCATCCCGCATATGGAGGGCATGTACCTGAGCTTCGAGACCGCGACCGGCCCCGAAGTAGTCGAGCGCGCGTTCCCGCCGGGGCACCTGACCCGGCTCAGGGCACTCAAACGGCGCTACGACCCGACCGGTCTGTTCCGCGACAATTTCTTCATCGATCCTCGCCCCAGCGGTCGGGGAGGACGAGACGACGCCACACCTGATGGAGAACTAGTTCGTTGAGCTACGAGCGCAGGTCATCGACCTGGGAAGCCTCCCGGATCACGCGTTCGTACGTCACGTTGCGCACGGCCGGGTCATCCAGGTGAAACTCGGCTCGTTCGGACCAGTCCAGCCGCAATGGCAGCCGGACGACACCGGCCACCGAGAGTGCGCCCGTGATCGCGGATCTCAACCCGCGGGAAGCGAAGGGTCCCAGATGGGAAAACGTGAGCCAGTCTCGCTGTCTGACCATTGAGACGGCGATCCGGCTCGGACCCCTCTCGCCGAGGCAGCGGTCGTTCCCGCCCGGGAACCGGACGCGATGAAACCGGGCTTCGAGTGCGTCCGGGCGCACTGGAAGCCCGGTTTCATCTCATCGGCAGCGGCGGGCAGCGGCCCCTGACGACTACCCGAACCTCAAAGATCACAGGGATAACGCGCTGGCAAGCATCGCGGAGCGGCGGCGGCCGCGGAAAGCGAGAGTCCCGAATGCGGAAAGGCGGACCGGACTGACCGCCTGGTCATCGAGGCGGCGGGACAGCCGGTCCGGCGGGCGGGACCCGAAGTAACGCCTGAGCGCGTCGCGTCCCTCGACCCGGCGACCGCCGGCAGGCCACTCCCAGACGCCATCGGGAGTGAAGAGCCCGGCCACCGAATCCGGCTCCCCCACGTCCAGGCGGCGCACGAAATCGATGATGAGCCGCTCGCACTCACGTTCTGCGATGAGACGGCCCAGCGGATCCAGGGCATCGGCGGCCATCCGGTTACTCGCTCGGATCCGACCAGGCCGGGGCCGGCACGGCTCCCCGCAGGAACGCGATGAGGAGCGTGCTGACGAGTTCGGGCAGTTCGATGGGCAGGCCATGCGTGCCCGGGAGCACCGCGAGCCTGCCATTGCCGAGGGCGGCGGCGACCGCGGCCCCGTGGTCGAGCGTGACCTCGTCCCGGTCCCCTTGCAACACGAGGGCCGGGGCCGAGACGGCGGCCAGCGCCGCCAGGTCGATCTCCGGCTCCGAGTCGATCATCGCCATCGTCTTGGCGTAGACGACCTCGAAGTGCTCGGGCCCGTCCGGTGATACCGGGTCATACGCCCGCCGGAGGAAATCCTTCACGTCGTCGCCGCGCAGCAGCCGGTCGAGGTCGCTGTCCGGCACCCGCCCGGAGGAGTTGTAGTACTGGCCGATGAGCACGATGCGCGCGACGAGATCGGGCCGCCGCAGGGCCACGAGCAGCGCCACGACGGCCCCGTCGCTCCATCCGACGAGATGGGCTGGCCCTCCGGCTTCGGCCTCCAGGTAGGCGATGGTGTCGGTGGCCATGACCTCATAGGTCAGCGGCCCGGCAACGTCGCGGGTGTGCGCGTGCCCGCGCCGCTCAGGCACGTGGACCCGGAAACCGGCCGAGACCAGCGCCGGCGCCTGGGCCGCCCAGGAGGCCGCTCCGGAGAACGCCCCGTGCAGCAGTACCACCGCCGGTCCCTCGCCTGCCACTTCATGCCAGGTGGGCAGGTCCGCAACGGTGACGTAGCCAGCCCGGAAGCCCGCGATGGTCGCAACTGCCGCCTCGGTCACGGCACACTGGTCTACCAGACTCACCTGGCATCCCGAAGTGCCCGTCCGCTTCCGGGTGCCCATGGATCGGGCCGTCTGTTTTCCGGGACGTTGATCGCCGAGCGCAGCCAGCGGTCAGCTAGCGGCTCGTCGTCGAATCGCGGGATGACGTGCAGGTGGGGGTGCAGGGTACCGCCCTGGTTCCAGCCGAGCAGGTAGCCGTCCGGGGCCAGCAGATCGTGCAGCGCCGTCCTGGCCTGGAGCAGCAGATCCCGGGTGTCGGCCCATTCGCTCATGGTGCCTCCCTAGATCCGAGCGCGGGCACGATGTGTTCCCATACGCAGTCAAGGATGTGCGTGGCCGGTCCCAGGTAGTGCTTCCCAGAACCTGTCGAGGGCGACGTCCACCCTCATCGCTTTACGCCCGCCCCACCGGGGCGGGCTTCTGCCGGGGGCTGCCAGCCGTAAATGGGAATCAGTCCGCGGAGCACGGCTCCCGGCGCGAGCTTGCCTGTCAGGCGCATCGCGGTGTTGCGGAAGGCGACGGCGGGAGGCCAGGCCCAGGTGGTCATGGTGGCGGCACGGCGGGACCAGCGGACGACGTCAGTGGTGCGTCGGAGCCTGGCGGTGGTGTAGCGGGCCAGCATCTCGCCTACCATGCCTGGTTCGGTTCCGGCGGCGAGCTGAGCGATGACCACGGCGTCTTCGAGTGCCTGGCATGCACCTTGGCCGAGGTTGGGTGTCATGGGATGGGCGGCGTCGCCGAGCAGGGCGACCCGGCCGCGATGGAAGGACGGCAGCGGCGCGGCCAGCTCGGCGACATCGTGGCGGAGCACATCGGCGCGCCTGGCCGTCGCCAGCAGCCCCGGGATCGGCTCGTGCCAGGTGCCGAACAGCCTGACCAGCTCAGCCAGCTCGTCCCCGGCGCGCGCGCCGGGGATCGCGGGGGCGGCCGCGTAGCAGTACACTCGCCCGCCGGACAGTGGCATGACGCCGAAGACGGTGCCGCGCCCCCACGTCTCCGCCATCGGGACCGGCCCGGTCACCGGACCGGTCAGCAGCCGCCAGGTCGTGAACCCCGCATAGCGAAGCCCCGGATGGTCAGGGAACAGCGCCGGACGCACCCCCGAACCGATCCCGTCGGCGGCCACCACGAGGTCGGCATCCAGCTCGCCCGACGAGGTGGCCACCCGCGCCGCCGTACTGCCCGCCCCAGCCGTCACGCCAGGCTCGACCGAGGTCACCTCAGTTGCCAGGGACAGCACTCCGCCAGGAAGGCGGGCCGCCAGCGCGTCGATTACGGCCGCCCGCGGCACCAAGATGACCGGGTCCCCGAACCGGTCCGAGATCATCTGCCCGGTCGTGCTGCGCGCCAGCCACCGGCCGTCGGACCGGCGGATGCCCAGTTCCTGCGCAACTGCCAGCGCCCGCAGCGTGTCGCCGGCCCCGATCGTATCCAGCGCCCGCAGCCCGTTGGGAGCCAGCGCCAGCCCGGCGCCGATCGGTTCGAGTGCGGCCGCGCGCTCGCAGACGGTGACATCCCAGCCTGCCGAGCACAGCCCAGCCGCTACCGCCAGGCCACCGATCCCCGCGCCGATCACCACCGCACGCGCTCGTGTCACGATCACACACCGTCCAGCTCACCACCGCTACAGCCATAGTAGGGAGCCAGACGGCGGATGACCCGACCCGGCCTAGCCGAAGAAGGCGCCAAGGAGGAAAGGGTCGCCGTGGGCGTGAGCTACGGTGACGTGCGCGTCGTACGGGCTGACCTTGCAGACTCGCTGCCCGTCTTCGCAGGCCAGCTGGGTGCGGCGTCCGGTCAGGCCTGGTGCAGGACCTCGACGGTGCCGTGGCTGCCGTCGACGCGGACCCGGTCGCCGCTGTGCAGGAGCGTGGTGGCGTTGCCGCATCCGACGACGGCGGGGATGCCGAGCTCGCGGGCAACGATCGCGGCGTGGGACAGCGGCGCGCCGACGTCGGTGACGACGGCGGCGGCGCGGGGGAAGACCGGCGTCCAGCCGATGTTGGTGACGGTGGTGACGAGGATCTCGCCGTCGCCGAGCTGGGCCGCTTCCTCGGGCTCGCGGAGGACCCGCGCGGTGCCCTCGACCACGCCGGCCGCGCCGGGAAACCCGGTGATGGTCTCGTCCGGGCTGGTCACCTCGGTGCGCTCGTCGTAGTAGTCGCTGCGTCGGCCCGGGTCGGCCGCCCAGCGGACGGGATCGAAGCGGCCGCGGATCAGCGTGGGGTAGAGCGGCAGCGGCCGGTAGGTCTCGTAGACGGCCCGGCGGGCGGCCACCTCGGCCAGGGGGGCCGGGTCGCCCCTGCTCAAGTCACCACTGAGCAGGTCGAAGATCTCCGGCAGCCCGAGGAAGAACAGGTCGTCGCCGTGACCGGTCAGCTGTCCGGCGCGCCGGACCCAGGTGCGTGCCACCCACACCGTTCGGGTGACCTCAGATCTGGCCGCCTCACGGTTACGGGCGAGCGGCGCCCAGCGCGCGATGAGCTTGCGGGCCCCGGCCGCCTTCCTCGGGTCCTGGCGGACCAGCCGGTCCAGGGCCGCCGCGCGGGCCACTTCCTGGCTGGCGAGCAGCGCGTCGGGGTCGAGAGCGGTGTCGCCGGCGGCGGCAAGCAGGTCGTCGATCCACCCGGGGTCCTCGGCGGGCCGCGGGGTCGACAGCTCTATCTCATGGGCGCCGCGGTGCCCGTACTGGCGGGCGAAGGCGTCCCGGTCGATCTCGCCCCGGGCCAGCCGGGCCAGGCCGGTCACCGGCCCGAGGCTGGCCAGCAGGCTGCCTCCGGCCTGCTGGCCGGACAGCAGCAGGGCCGCGTCGGCCTCGCCGACCAGCGCGGCCAGCTTGGCGGGCGTTCTCACCAGCGTGGTGCCGTGCAGCACCGCGGCCGTGAGCATGTCGCAGGCCTCGACGATCAGCGGCCGGAGCTGCTCCGGCCACAGGCGGGCCAGCGCCGCGGCGTCGGTGGTGCGCTTGATCTCGGCCTGGAGCCGGTCGCACCTGGCCGGCGCGCCGGCCAGGAATTCCGGCATCCGCTTGCTGTTCGGACGGACCCGGCGCAGCATCGTGACCCCGGTGGCTACCGTCTGCCGGATGACCTTCGCGCGGGGCAGCCGGGGGCGCGGGATGTCCTCGACCGGGGGAAGCTTGCCCAGGACCGGGCCGAAGAACGTGACGAACCGGCGCGGCGGGACGCCGGCCAGGGCCTCGAGTGAGATCGACATGCTCACGTTCACGTAGAAGCGCCCGCCGACCCGGCCGTACCCGCGGAAATCGGGCAGGTGGGGCGGGAACGTCATCCGCGTCATCAGCAGTTCGACGAACGACCAGGTGGCAGGGGTCATGACGTCGGGGATCGCCTCGCCGAGGTTGCCGTTGCTCCACAGGTAATCACCGTCGAGGCTGTCGTTCCACGTCTCGGCGGCCAGGCCGGCGGACGGCGTGGCCGCCGTGGTGACAGGCCGGGCCTGGACGACGGAGAACTCGCCCGCGGCGAGCGCCCACTCGACGTCCACCGGCTCGCCGTACAGTTCCTCGGCCGCCAGGCCGATCCGGACCAGCTCGGCCGCCTGGTCGTCCGCGAGCACCCGGTCGGAACGCAGGCCCGCGGGCGTGTCAGCCGACCGGGCCGCTGGGCCGTCGGCCACGGTCATCGTCTCCTTGCTGCCCACCTGGTAGCTGACTAGCGTCCCCGACGCCCGGTCGACGACCGCGACGTCGGGGGTGACGTCGCCGGCCACCACGGACTCCCCCAGCCCCCAGTTCGCGCTGATGACGACGCGGTCCCGGGCACCGCTGACCGGATCGACGGTGAACATGACGCCGGCCGCATCGGCGGGCACGAGCCGCTGCACGACGACGGCGATGCTCACGTCGCCCGGGGCGATGCCGAAGCGCGCGCGGTACCCGATGGCCCGTTCCGACCATAGCGACGCCCAGCACCGCCTGACCGCGTCGAGCACGGCCGCCTCGCCGCGGATGCCGAGGTACGTGTCGTGCTGGCCGGCGGCGGACAGGCCGGGCAGGTCTTCCGCCGTCGCCGAGGACCGGACCGCGACCGGCACGTCGTCGCCGAGGGCGGCGTAGGCGGCGGTGATCGCGGCCGCGGTCGCGGCCGGCAGGGGCTGACCGGAGAACAGCTCGCCGATTCGCGCGGAGGCCTCGCCGGCCCCGCCAGGCACATCGGCTCCGCCGGCCGCGGACAGCGCCGCCTGCATCGGCTCCAGCAAGCCGCCCTGGCGGACGAAATAGAGGTACGCCCCGGTCGTCACCACGAACCCCGGCGGGACGCGGAACCCGGCGCGGGCCAGGCGGGCCAGCGAGGCGCCCTTGCCGCCCGCCACCGCGGGCACGGCGCCCGGGTCATCCAGGGGCAGGACCAGCGGCGGCACCGCGGACGGCACCGCGGGCGGCACCGCGGACGGCACCGCGGCCCCGGTCACCGTCGGATCCCCAGGTCGAACAGGCGCACCAGTTCCTCGGCGTAGGCCCCGAGGTCGGTACCGGGGTTGGCGCGCTGGCGCATCGCCATGTCGCGGGTGACCGCGGCGCGCACCACCCCGGCCACCACCGCCACGTCGAAGTCCCTGAACTCTCCGTCGCGCTGCCCCTGACGCAAGATGTCCTCCACCGATGGCTCAGGCGCCTCCAACGGCATCGTCGCGACCAGCGGCCGTCCGTCGGCCGCGGTGGCGTTGAAGGCGATCTCGATGACGGCCACGTGCAGAGCGTGATGCTCGGTCACGTAGTCCGCCGTTCCGGTTAGGTAGGCCCGGAGCTTGCCCGCAGCGCTCGTCACGGCGGCCAGGCGGGGCGCCATGAACGTCGCGTAGGTGGCCAGGGCGGTGCGGAGCACCTCTCCCATCAGGCCTTCTTTGTCAGAGAAGTGGTAAGAGACGACGCTCTTGGCGATCCCGGCCCGCCGGGCGATCTCGGCCATCGACGCGTCGGCGTAACCCACCTCGGCCAGGGCTTCCACCGTGCACTGGACGATCTGGGCCCGCCGGGCCATTTCGGTGAACGTTCGCCCGCCGTCGGACTCCTTGGCTCTCATCGCGGTCCACCCAGACTTTAGAACGGCCGGTCGAAACATAGTACGCATGGTCTAAGACGAAATGGAAGCTCTCGTCCGCGACCGACCGGACCGAAGCGAGCCTGCTCCTCGAAGCACTCGATGACCTGCTGTACGAGCCCCGCACCATGCTGTTCCATGATCGCGGCCAGAAACGGTCAAATAGCGCCCGAAACTAGCCACGATCATGGTCCGCGCCTGAAATGTCTCAACGTGAAGTTGAGGCATGGGGGGATGTAACGGGCATGCTGCGGCGTGGCTGGGACACACCGACCCGGTTGCAGACGGCCCGGGGTCCTGGGCCCTGAGCGGCGCCTGAGGCGCGCGAGGTACCGGGGGCGCCAGGTACCGCCACACAAGGCGCCGCTTGCGGTCAGCCGCCGGGCTGGGGAGCCCGGTCCGGGGCGCGCTGGACGGTGTCTATCGCCGCGGCGATCAGCTCGTCGGATGCGGTTTCGCGGGCTGGCCGCCGGGTGAGGCCGCCGAGGATGTTGCGGGCGAACACGCGGGCGATCTCCTCGACCGGCTGCGGTCCGTCGGGCCGGTACCAGGTCCAGGCGTAGTTGCACATGCCGAAGATCTGCAGCGCCGACAGCTTCGGGTCGGCGGCGTCGAAGACTCCCTCGTCCATCCCGTCGCCCAGGATGTCGCTGACGATCGCCGTGTAGCGGGTTCGCTGCTCGCGGACGTAGCCGGTCAGGTCGCCGTCGAAGTAGCGGACCAGTTCCCGCAGGCAGGCCAGGCTCGCGGCGCGGTCGTCCCGGTGCGCCGCGAGCAGGGCGTAGATCATCGCCACCAGCCGGCTCACCGGGTCCTTGAGCTGGGCCAGGACGTAGTCCGCCTCGGCGAAGCGGCGCGTGAAGTAGGCGACGTGCAGTTCCCTCAGCAGGGTTTCCTTGCTGCCGAAGTGGTGCACGATGGTGCCCTTGCTCAGGTCGAGCTCGGCGGCGACGTCGGCCAGGCTGGTATCCGCGTACCCGCGGTCGGCGACATGCTCGGCGAATACGCGCAGGATCGCGTCGCGGGAACTGGCCCGCGGAGTCCGTGCTCGCATCCGCTTACTATAACAGCTTGCTGACCGTACGTACGGTCAGTTATAGTCAGCAGATGACGATGACCGCACCGGAGTCGCGCGCTAGTACGGCGCCCAGGGGGAACGCTGAGCAAGCTGCGCGCAACGCGGAGTCGCACCGGGCGCTGGTCGCGGACCTGCGGGAGAAGCTGGCGGCGGCGCGGCTGGGCGGTCCTGAGCGGTCCCGGGCGCGGCATGTGGAGCGGGGCAAGCTGCTGCCGCGGGACCGGGTGGACTCGCTGGTGGACCCGTCCTCGCCGTTCCTGGAGCTGTCGCCGCTCGCGGCCCACGGCCTGTACGGCGGCGAGGCCCCGGGCGCCGGGATGATCACCGGGGTCGGCCGGATCTCCGGGCGTGAGTGCGTGATCGTGGCCAACGACGCGACGGTCAAGGGCGGCACCTATTACCCGATGACGGTCAAGAAGCACCTGCGCGCCCAGGAAGTGGCCCGGCAGAACCGGCTGCCGTGCGTGTACCTGGTCGACTCGGGCGGCGCGTACCTGCCCGCCCAGGACGAGGTGTTCCCGGACCGCGAGCACTTCGGCCGCATCTTCTACAACCAGGCCACCATGTCTGGCCTTGGCATCCCCCAGATCGCCGCGGTCATGGGCTCGTGCACCGCCGGCGGGGCGTACGTGCCCGCGATGAGCGACGAGGCCGTGATCGTCCGCAACCAGGGGACGATCTTCCTGGGCGGTCCCCCGCTGGTCAAGGCGGCCACCGGCGAGGTGGTCACGGCCGAGGAACTCGGCGGCGGCGAGCTGCACTCGCGGGTCTCCGGGGTCACCGATCACCTGGCCGAGGACGACGCGCACGCACTGCGGATCGTTCGGAATATCGTCGCCACCCTGGGCCCCCGGGCGCCACGGCCGTGGGAGGTCCGGGCCGCCGAAGAGCCGCGGGCCGACCCGGACGAGCTGTACGACGTGGTCCCGGTCGACTCGCGGGTGCCCTATGACGTGCGCGAGGTGATCACCCGGATCACCGACGGGTCGCGGCTGCACGAGTTCAAGGCGGAGTACGGCACCACGCTGGTCACCGGGTTCGCCCGCATCCACGGCCACCCGGTCGGGATCGTCGCGAACAACGGGATCTTGTTCTCCGAGTCCGCGCTCAAGGGCGCGCACTTCATCGAGCTGTGCGACCAGCGCGGCCTCCCGCTGGTGTTCCTGCAGAACATCTCCGGCTTCATGGTCGGCCGGGAGTACGAGGCGGGTGGCATCGCCAAGAACGGCGCCAAGATGGTGACCGCGGTGGCCTCGACGCGGGTGCCGAAGCTGACCGTGATCATCGGCGGTTCTTTCGGCGCCGGGAACTACTCGATGTGCGGGCGGGCGTATTCACCGCGGTTCCTGTTCATGTGGCCGAACGCCCGGATATCGGTGATGGGCGGCGAGCAGGCCGCCACCGTGCTCGGCGCGGTCGGCTCCGGCGCCGACCCGGACGCGATCCGCGCCCAGTACGAGACCCAGGGCCACCCGTACTACTCCACCGCCCGGCTGTGGGACGACGGGGTCATCGACCCGAAGGACACCCGGACGGTCCTGGGGCTGGCCCTGTCGGTCGCGGCCAACGCCCCGCTGGGTGATCCGGCCTTCGGCGTCTTCCGGATGTGAGGATGAGCATGTTCAGCACCGTGCTCGTGGCCAACCGGGGCGAGATCGCCTGCCGGGTGATCAGGACCCTGCGGCGGCTCGGCATCCGGTCCGTGGCCGTGTACACCGACCCGGACGCGGGCGCCCCGCACGTGGCCCTGGCCGACCTGGCCGTGCACCTGGGCCCCGCGCCGGCCTACCTGTCGGCGGACGCGGTGGTCAGCGCGGCCCGGCGGGCCGGCGCGCAGGCCATCCACCCCGGTTACGGCTTCCTGTCCGAGAACACGGCGTTCGCCGCGGCCTGCGAAGCGGCCGGGATCGCGTTCGTGGGACCGCCGTCGGCGGCCATCGAGGCGATGGGCGACAAGATCCGCGCCAAGCAGACCGTGGCCAAGGCGGGCGTGCCGGTGGTACCCGGTTCTGATGAGCAGAGCTCCGACGGGTCCGGCCTCGACGACGAGGCCCTGGCCCGGGCCGTGGCCGAGATCGGCTACCCGGTGCTGCTCAAGCCGAGCGCGGGCGGCGGCGGCAAGGGCATGCGCGAAGTCCACCGGGCACGGGACCTGGCCGACGCGATCAGCTCGGCCCGGCGCGCGGCGCGCGGCAGCTTCGGGGACGACACGCTGCTGGTCGAGCGGCTGGTGACCGACCCGCGGCACATCGAGATCCAGGTCCTGGCCGACGCGCACGGGAACGTCATCCACCTGGGCGAGCGCGAGTGCTCACTGCAGCGGCGCCACCAGAAGATCATCGAGGAGGCGCCGTCGCCGCTGCTCGACGACGCCCAGCGCGACGCGATGGGCGCGGCCGCGGCCGAGGCGGCCCGCGCGGTCGGCTACGTCGGGGCCGGGACCGTGGAGTTCATCGTCGGGGCCGAACGGCCGGGCGACTTCTTCTTCATGGAGATGAACACGCGGCTCCAGGTAGAGCACCCGGTAACCGAGGAGATCTTCGGCCTGGACCTGGTGGAACTGCAGTTGCGAGTGGCGGCCGGGGAACGGGAACCGTGGCCGGCCCGCCGGCAGGCCCGCGGGCACGCGATCGAGGCCCGGATCTACGCCGAGGACCCGGCGGCGGGCTTCCTGCCCACCGGCGGCCGGGTGCTGGCGCTGAGCTGGCCCGGCGGGGTGCGGGTCGACGCCGGGATCGCCGCGGGCAGCGTGGTCGGCAGCGACTACGACCCCATGCTAGCCAAAGTGATCGCGCACGGAACGGACCGGGCCGAGGCGCTGGCCCGGCTCGACGCCGCGCTGGGCCAGGTGGCCGTGCTGGGCGTCGGTACCAACACCGGGTTCCTGCGCGCCCTGCTCGCCGACCCCGACGTGCGGGCCGGGCGGCTGGACACCGGCCTGGTCGGGCGGCGCCTGGACGACCTGGTCCGGGCCGGCCAGGCCGACGGTGCCCTGCCCGCCGACGTGCTGCCCGCCGCGGCGGGCCTGGCGCTGGCCGCGCTGGAACCCGCCGGAGACTTCGTCGACCCGTTCGACATCCCGGGCGGCTGGCGGATCGGCGAGCCGGCCTGGACGAACTGGCAGATGACCGTCACCGGCACAACCATGCAACCCACCGGGCCGAACGAGGTACGCGCGCGCGGTCGTGCCACCGACGCGCTGGTCGCGGTCGGCGACGCGGCCCCGGTCCGCGTGCGGGTCGCTCCCCCGATCCCGGGAGCCGGCGGCCGGGTACCTGTGACCGTGGACGGGATCACCCGCGACTACGCCGTTGCCCGGGACTACACAGGCGCCCGGGACGCGGCCACGCTGTGGCTCGGCCGTGACGGCCAGGCCTGGGCGGTCAGGGAGCAGGCCCCGCTGGAGGCCGCGGCCGCGTCCGCCGCCGGTTCTGGCGGACCGGTGGTCTCGCCGATGCCCGGCACGGTGACCGTGGTCGAGGTGGCCGAAGGCCAGGCCGTGGTGGCCGGGCAGCGGCTGCTGGTCGTCGAGGCGATGAAGATGGAGCATGTCCTGGCCGCCCCGGTCGACGGCATCGTGCGCGACCTGCGCGCCAAGCCGGGCGCGACGGTGGCCAAGGACGCCGTGCTGGCGGTGGTGGAACCCGCTGCGGAACAGGAGCAACCCTGATGGACCTGACGCTGACCGACGAACAGGCGGCGCTGCGCGCCACCGTCGAGGAGTTCGCCCGCAAGGAGGTCGCCCCGGTCATCGGCGAGTTCTACGAGCGGGGCGAGTTCCCCTACCAGATCGTGGCCAAGATGGGCGCGATGGGCCTGTTCGGCCTGCCGATCGCCGAGGAGTACGGCGGCATGGGCGGGGACTACTTCGCCCTGTGCCTGGCGCTGGAGGAACTGGCCCGGGTCGACTCCTCCGTGGCGATCACGCTGGAAGCCGCGGTATCGCTCGGCGCCATGCCCATTTACCGGTTCGGCACCGAAGCGCAGAAGCGGCGATGGCTGCCAGCTTTGACCACGGGCGAGAAACTAGGCGCGTTCGGCCTGACTGAGCCCGGTGGCGGTTCGGACGCCGGCGCTACTCGTACGGCGGCCCGCCTGGACGGCGAGGAGTGGGTGATCAACGGGTCGAAGGCGTTCATCACCAACTCCGGCACCGACATCACCGCCCTGATCACGGTGACCGCGCTGACCGGGGAGCGGCAGATCTCCTCGATCATCGTCCCGGCGGGCACGCCCGGCCTGCGCGTCGCGCCGAAGTACTCCAAGGTCGGCTGGTGCGCCTCGGATACCCGCGAGCTGTTCTTCGACGACGTGCGGGTGCCCGCGGAGAACCTCGTCGGCGAGCGCGGCCGCGGCTACGCCCAGTTCCTGTCGATCCTGGACGAGGGCCGCATCGCGATCGCCGCGCTGGCCACCGGGCTGGCCCAGGGCTGCGTGGACGAGTCGCTGCGCTACGCCCGCGAACGGGAGGCGTTCGGCCACCCGATCGGGCACTACCAGGCCATCCAGTTCGCCATCGCCGACTCAGAAGCCCGCGCGCACACCGCGCGGCTGGCCTACTATGCCGCGGCGGCCAAGATGCTGCGCGGCGAGCCGTTCAAGAAAGAGGCGGCCATCGCCAAGCTGGTGTCGTCCAACGCGGCCATGGACAACGCCCGTGCCGCCACCCAGGTGTTCGGCGGCTACGGGTTCATGAACGAGTCCCCCGTCGGGCGGTTCTACCGGGACGCGAAGATCCTCGAGATCGGCGAGGGCACCAGCGAGGTGCAGCGGATGCTCATCGCGCGCCAGCTCGGTCTGTGAGCCCGGAGTCTGTGAGCCCGGAGTCTGTGAGCCCGGACGGGGCGACGGCGAAGAAACCGCTGAGCGCCGCGCCGATCTCGGCGCGGACCGGTGCGCCGGAGATGACGACGTCGACCATGGTGATCGACGTGTGGGTGTGCCCGCGGGCCCGGATGAGGCGGACCGGTACCCCGGCCGCTTCCAGGGCGTCCGCGTAGGCCAGGCCCTCGTCGCGCAGCGGGTCGAAGTCCGCGGTGACGACGCAGGCGGGCGGCAGGCCGTCCAGGTGCCCGCGCAGCGGGGCGACGCGGGGGTCGGTGCGGTCGGCCGGCTCGGCGTAGTAGTCCCAGAACCACCGCATCAGCGCCGTGGTGAGGACGTACCCGTCGCCGTTCTCGGTGTAGGACGGCCGGGTCATGTCCGAGTCCACGACCGGGCAGATCAGCAGCTGACCCGAGAGCTGCGGGCCGCCGGCGTCGCGAGCCTGCTGGCACGCGACGGCGGCGACGTTGGCGCCCGCGCTCCAGCCCGCGATGGCGAGCTGGCCGGGGATGCCGCCCAGCTCGATCGTGTTGGCGCCGGCCCACCGCACGGCCGCGAAGGCGTCCTCGGCGGCGGCGGGGAAGCGATCTTCTGGCGCGTGACGGTAGTTCACCGACAGGACCACCGCGCCCGAGCGCACGCACAGGTCGCGGCACAGCGGGTCGTCAGAATCCAGGTCGCCGAGCACCCAGCCGCCGCCGTGGAAGTACACCACCAGGGGGCGCGGTTCCCCGGGCGCCCCGGCCGGGCGGTACAGCCGGTACGGCAGGTCCCCGGCCGGGGCCGGGATCACCCCGTCGGTGACCTCGCCCACCTCGGGACCGGGCGGGCGGGCTTCCGCGCCGACCGCCATCAGGGCCCGCGCGTCGTCGGCCGACAGGGTCTCCATGGGCGGCAGGCCCAGCGTGGCCATGAACTCCAGGACCATGGCGGCGTCGGGCTGCATGCTGCGGATGACCCCGTCCTTGCACCGGTCGCCGCCGGGACCGGCCAGCCGGAAGCCGAGATAGCCCTGCGCGGCCACGTCGTCGCACGCCTGCCGGTACGCGTTCACCCCGCCGATGTAGGGCAGGAAGAAGCGCGGCTTGCCCGGGACGTTGGCGCCCATGTACCAGGAGTTCGCGGTGGGGTGCAAGGTGATGGCGGCGCAGTCCTGGACGTGCTGGTTCCAGCCGGATTCGGCCAGCTCGGTCGGCTCGATCGTCTCCAGGCCCTCGTCGCGCATGCCCTTCAGGCAGTCGGCCACCCAGTCGACGTGCTGCTCGATCGACACGCTCATGTTCGACAGCACGGACGGGCTGCCGGGGCCGGTGAGCATGAAGAAGTTCGGGAATCCGGCGGTCATCAGGCCCAGGTAGGTAGAGGGCCTGCCTGCCCACTTCTCCTTGAGGGAGGTGCCGTCCCGGCCGGCGACGTCCACGCCGACCAGGGCGCCGGTCATGGCGTCGAAGCCGGTGGCGTACACGATGGCATCGAACCCGAACGACTCCCCCGCCGTCTCGATACCGTCCTCGGTGATGCTGACGATCGGCTGCCGTCGCAGGTCGACGAGCCGGACGTGCGGCAGGTTGTAGGTCTCGAAGTAGCCGGTGTCGAGGCACGGCCGCTTGGTGCCGAAGTAGTGGCCCTGCGGGCACAGGGCTTCGGCGGTCTCGGGATCGTCCACGGTGGAGCGGATCTTCTCGCGGATCATCTCGGCCACGATGTCGTTCGAAGCCGGGTTCACGCCCTGGTCGGCGAAGACGTTGAGGATGCCGAACAGCTCGCCCTGCTCCCAGGCCGCCTCGAAGCGCTCCCGGCGGACCTCCTCGCTGGCGGTGCCGCCGAGGACGTCGGTCGGGTCGATCGGCACCCCGCCCCGGGACCACCGGGCGGCGTGCCGGTACCCGGCGCGGTCCTCCGCCAGCAGCTTCAGCCGGTCGGCGGGGGCGGGGCCGTTGCGCGCCGGGATGGAGAAGTTCGCGGTGCGCTGGAAGACCGTGAGCTGGCTGGCCTGGCGGGCGATGAGCGGGATGGACTGGATGCCGGACGAGCCGGTGCCGATGACCGCGACCCGCTGGCCGGTGAAGTCGACCCCCTCATGCGGCCAGCGGCTGGTGAAGTAGACCGGGCCGGCGAAACGGCCGGCGCCGTCGATGTCCGGTTCCTTGGGCATCGAGAGGCAGCCGGTGGCCATGATGTAGTACCGGCACCGGATCTCCGCTCCGCCGCTGGTGGTGAGCCGCCACCGTTTCCCCGCCTCGTCCCAGCGGGCGGCGGTGACGGTGGTGGAGAACTCGATGTCGGAGCGCAGGCCGTGACGGTCGGCCACGAACCGGAGGTAGTCCAGGATCTCCGGCTGCGTGGCGTACTTCTCCGACCAGGTCCACTCCTGCTCGAGCTCCGGGTCGAAGCTGTAGGTGTAGTCCGTGGTGGGGATGTCACAGCGGGCCCCGGGATAGCGGTTCCAGTACCACGTGCCGCCGACGTCGTCGGCCGCCTCGAAGACCTTCGCCGACAGCCCGAGCTGGCGTAGCCGGTAGAGCATGTACAGACCGGAGAAGCCGGCGCCCACCACCACCGCGTCGACTTGATCCGCGTCGGCTTGCTGGGGGACCGAAGGCGGCTTGTTCACGAGACACTCCCTGGTAGTACCGGGACTGGGGGCCATGCTCGGCTCTGCCGCTAACGCTAACTCAGTCAGATAAGTGTGAAAATGCCTGAAGATCAGATTCTGCGCGCCGCGGCGGCGCGCCCGCTGGCTGGGGCCGCCGCCGCACCTGCCGCTCAGCCCTGATCGAAGTAGTGGCCGTGCTCCAGGTCCTCGATGAGCCCCGGATACGCTGGCTCCCAGCCGAGCATCTTGCGCGTCACCTCGCTGGAGGTCGGGTTGTCCACCCCGACGAACCCGCCGAGGAAGGCGAACCGCTCACCGGCGTCCTCGGCGGAGATGCTGGCCACCGGCACGCCAGCCCCGCGCCCGATGACGGCCGCGATGTCATGGAAGGGGACGCCCTCGTCCGCGACCGCGTGCAGCCGGCTCCCGGCCGGAGCGTCCTCCAGTGCCAGCCGGTACACCCGCGCCGCGTCGAGCGTGTGCACCGAAGGCCACCGGTTGGTCCCGTCCCCCACGTACCCCGATACGCCGGATTGCCGGGCGATGCCGATCAGGATGTGCGCGAAACCATGGTGGTCGAGCGAGCTGTGCACGATCGGGGGCAGCCGGACGGCAGAGGAACGGACGCCGCTCCCGGCGAGCCCGATGACGAAGTTCTCCGCGTCGACCCGCGGGCCGCCCGGAACGGAATCGGCCTCGGTGGCTGGCCGCCCGGTGATGCCCGCGAGAGCGAGCATGAGCGTGCCGGAGGAGATGACGAACGGCCTGTCCGTCCCTTCGAGCGCCGAGGCCAGTGCCTTGATGGCGGCGAAGTCGGCGGCGGCCGCGCCGGCGAAGTCGCCGACCCCCATCAGGTCGTGCTTGAAGGCGAGGTGGATGACGCCATCGGCGGCCCCGGCGGCCTCGCGCAGCCCGTCGAGATCGTCCAGGTCGCCGCGCCAGACCTCGGCCCCAGCGGCCGCGAGCGCCTCGGCTGAGCTGTCCGAGCGCGCCAGCCCCACGACCTGATGCCCGGCCTGCTGTAGCTCGGGCACGACGGCCGAGCCGATGTGCCCGGACGCGCCAGTCACGAAAACACGCATGGGAATCCTCCAGAAAAGAGTGATGTCACCTGGTGTCATTACTATAGCACCACCATGACACCAGGTGACATCGGCTAGTCTGGGGGGTATGGGCAGATGGCAGCCGGACGCGCGGGCGCGGCTGCAGGCGGCGGCCCTGGCCCTCTACGGCGAGCGCGGGTACGAGGAGACGACCGTCGCGGAGATCGCCGAACGCGCCGGGCTGACCAAGCGGACCTTCTTCCGGTACTTCGCCGACAAGCGCGAGGTGCTGTTCTGGGGCTCGGAACTGCTCGAGCGGCAGATGGTGGCCGCCATCGAGGCCGCCCCCGCGTCCGCCTCGGCGCTGGGCATGATCGGCGCGGCGCTGGATGCCGCCGCCGTCCGGTTCGAAGAGGTCCGCGAGTTCGCCGGCCCGCGCCACCGGATCATCGCCTCCAGCCACGAGCTGCAGGAACGTGAGCTGATCAAGGCCGCGTCACTGGCCGCCGCCATGGCCCAGGCCCTGCGCGCCCGGGGGCTCGCGGATACCGCCGCTAACCTCGCCGCCCTCACGGGCACGACCGTCATGCACGTCGCCTTCGAGCAGTGGATCAGCGACCCGGACCAGACGCCGTTCGCGCAGATCGCCATGGACGCCCTGGCCCAGCTCCGCCAGCTCGCCGCGGCCGAATGACCCACGGCGCCAGTTCTTGACCACCGAGCGGGCTTTGCCGCTATCGTGGGTCATTTTCCCCGTGATAACGGGTGTTTTGGTCCACAATAATCCGTAATCTATCGTCGCGGGGCTGGTGTGGCCAGTGATGCGGTTCACTGGGGCGCCGCCGTGATCGTGGAGCGCATCCCGCGGGAACTGCGGGATAAATATCCGCGATCACGTAATTGCCTCACTGTCCATGCTGAGCGGCAGGCACCACCGGGCGGGGTTCGGCTGACGTTCCTAAGCTCGTGGTGCAGGCGAAGTGGCGGGTGAGTAGGTCGTCGAACTCTTCGGCACGAAGTGGCTGCGAGAAGTAGAAGCCCTGCGCCACCGGGCAGCCTAGCGTTCTGAGACTGGCGAGCTGCCCCTCGGTCTCCACCCCCTCGGCCACCGTGGATATACCCATGGCGTTGGCCAGGTCTATGACGGCCCGGACGATCGCCGAGTCCACCGGGCTCTCGACGATGCCTTGCACGAACGTGCGGTCTATCTTTACTTCCTGTACCGGGAACTGCTTCAGGTACGCCAGCGAGGAATGGCCGGTGCCGAAATCGTCAATGGCTAGGCGGATACCCAGCCGGTCGAGCTTCTTCATGACTTCGCGAGCGCCGGGAAGGTCCGTCATGACCACATTCTCGGTAATCTCGAAAATGAGCAGCTCGGCCGGAATACCGACGGCATCGAGGGCTGCCGCCGCCTGGGACGACAGGCCGCTCTCCTGGAACTGGCGCGGTGAGAGATTAACGCTGATGGGCAGGTCCACGTCCAGCCGGTCCCTGATCGAGCGCACCTGCCGGCACGCCGATTCGAGGACGTAACGGCCCAATGGCAGGATCAGCCCGGTCTCTTCCGCCATCGGAATAAACCGTGCCGGGCCGATCAAGCCATTGGTGGGGTGACGCCATCGCACCAGCGCCTCCGCGCCTACGATGCGCTCTTCTTCCAGGGAATAGAACGGCTGGTAATAAACTTCGAGCTCGCCCCGGTCAAGCCCCTTGCGCAGGTCGGACTCGATCCGGAGACGCTCCGAGGAGCGGCTTCCCATGGAAGCCTGGTCGAAGACCCGGCAGGTTCCGCCGCCGCCCTTGGCCTTGGCGTCATACATCGCCACGTCGGCGTTGCGCAGGATATCGTCGGCACTTTTACCCGGCTCGGAAAGGGCAATGCCGACTGACACACTGGCCACCACCTCATAGCCGTCGCTCAGCACGATGGACTGCTCGAGCGCGGCACAGATGCGCCCGGCCGCGGCCACGGCCACGTCCACCTCGGCCACGTCCTCAAGCAGCACGACGAATTCGTCGCCGCCGAAGCGGGCCAGCAGGTCATGAGTGTGCACCACGCTCCTCATGCGGGCCCCGATCGCAACCAGGAACTCGTCGCCGGTGATATGACCCAGGCTGTCGTTGATGCTCTTGAAGCGGTCCACGTCGACGAAGATCAGCGCGTGGGTCTTACGGTCCGGGACCGACCGCCGCAGCGCCTGGTCGAGGCGCTCCACCAGCAGCCGGCGGTTGGCCAGGCCGGTCAGGCTGTCATAGAAGGCACGATGGTGGAGTTCGTCCTCGAACGCCTTGCGCTCGGTAATGTCACGGAAAGCGATCACCGCACCCGACGGCGTGCCGTCACTGATCACGGCGGAAGCCGTGTACACGACCGGGATCGTGGTTCCGTTCTTACCTCGGAACCGGGCGTCGTACTCCCTGATGGTCTGGCCCGTGCGCATCGCCTCGCTGGCCGGGCCGAGCAGGAAATCGGGTGCCTTGGGGGCACTGTCGCTCATCGGGTCGTCGATCGTGATCCTGGACGACGACAGCTCGATCATGTCGGCCGCGGCCCGGTTGATAAAGCTCAGCGCCCCGTTGGCGTCCACCGCGCAGACGCCTTCACCAATGTTGAGCGTGATCGAGGAGATCCTCTCGCGCTCCAGGCGGACCTGCTGGTACAGCTCGGCATTGCTGAGTGCTCCGCTGCCTACGGCGGCCAGGGCTTTCAGCAGGTCCCGATCGGCGTCGTCGAAGGGCTCGTCCCGGCGCCGGCCCGCCGCCGCCAGCCACAGCCGCTGATCGGCCACCATGATGGGCGCCGCCAGCTGTCCGGGCCCGGGGGGATCGGATGTCAGCGTGGCCTCGGGACTGCGCAGCAGCCGCCGCACCGACTCCAGGATCGTGTCGAGCACCACCTGGTGCCGCAGCCCCCGGTTGGCCTCCAGCGTGACCTCGTACAGTCCCTTCATCCTGGTGTGATCGTGCAGCGCCGCGAACCGGGCGCTGATAAGCCGGCGCTGCATGATCAGTCCGGGAACCGCCAGCGTCAGCACCCATGGATGGGCCCGCATCGCCAGGGCCAGGATCACCCCGGCCAGCGCCCCCGCGCCGGCCAGCGCTACCTGGATCGGCAGGTCATCGGTGAGCTCGCGCCAGGGCGTGCCCATCGAGGTGAAGATGCCGACCACCAGCAGGGTGTTGACGACGCAGTAAACAGCCACGCCGAGCATCACCGCGGCCACCTGGGCCAGGGTCAGGGACGCCGTCGGCGCGGCGATGCCGCGACTCACGGCGATGCCCAGGCCGGCCGCGATCACGACCTGCCCGGCGTTGAATGCCGATTTGACCAGCGGCCGCCGGCGGACCGCCTGAGCCGTCACGGTGGCCAGGGCCAGGGTGGCCAGGGTCACCAGCGGCGGCACGAGGAGAGCCAGGATCGAGAAGAAGGCCTCGTCCATGTTGACGGCCTCGGATTCGCCCTCCCGGTACACGACGACCGGCCATATCCAGCTGCCCACGACGAGGAAGCCCATCGCCGCGGCGATGACCCACTGGCGCTCGCCCACCCGGACCAGGCCCGACTGCCACATCGCGCCGAGCAGGGTGAGGATGCCGCCCGCTACAGAAGCGGCGACAACGGCTCCGGTAGCGCGCGGTATCTTCATGGCGGATCGGGGCGGTGTCAGTTCCACGCCGAACTGTTCCACGCCGAGCCGTTCCAGGCCCGGCCAGTGAACGCCGACCCGGCCCAGGCGGCATCGTTCCAGGCCCGGCCGGTCCAGTTTGCCCCGCTCCAGTCCGCGCCGGCCCAGTCGCCGGTATTCCAGGCCTGGCCGGTCCACACCCAGCCGTTCCAGTCGCCGCCGTTCCACGCCAGCCCTGGCCAGGTCGAGTCGTCGGACGGTCCCGGCGTCCAGGATGCCCCCGACCACAGGCTCGGGTTCCACGTGCTGGCCGGGCCGGTGGGTGACAGCTGGACCGTTACTCCGGGCAGGGTGGGCAGGAGGGGAACCGACTGGCTGAGGTTCATCGCGCCCGCGGTGGCGGCGGCGTAAGCGTCGAGGGCTCCGTGGCCGTCGACGAAGGGGTTGCCGACCGGCCCGGGGCTGGTCGTGCCGAGCAGGCGGGCCTTCAGCTCGTTCGGAGTCAGGCCCGGATTGTCGGCTACGACCAGCGCGGCCGCGCCGCTCGTGATGGCCGAGCTGAACGACGTGCCCGAGCCGACGAAATTGGCCGAGCCCACCCGTCCCGATGGGTTCTGGTCGTAGATGGTCGAGCCGGGCGCGGCCAGGCTGACCACGGACCGGCCCGAGGTGACCAGGTCAGGCTTGGCGAAACCGTCGGCCAAGGTTGGTCCCGCGCTGCTGAAGTCGCACATCTCGTCAGCGGCGAGCGATGATCCGGCCATGTCGTCCAGCGCACCCACCGTGATAACCAGCGGGTCATCCCCGGGGGAGAGAATGGTGCCGTTGAACGGCCCGGCGTTGCCGGCCGAGACCACGACCGCGATGCCCGAGCCCCACACCGCCTGCACCGCCTGGTCGAGCGGGTTGATGACGGTGGACACGGCCGACTGGAACCCCAGGGACATGTTGAGGATCTTTATCCCGTAGCTGTTCTGGTGATCGACCGCCCATTGCAGGCCCAGGATCAAGCTGGCCAGGTCGGTCGTGCCGCTCGCCCCGGCCACCTTGATCGACACGAGGTTCGCGCCGGGGGCTTCGCCTGAGTACTGGCCTCCCGACGATGCCCCGTTGCCAGCGATCAGGCCGGCCACGAACGTGCCGTGGCCGTAGCTGTCCTGGAACGGGTTGTTCTCGCCGGTCAGGTCGACCCCGCCGATGAGCCGTCCCGAGAAGTCGGGCAGGTTGTCGATGCCCGTGTCCAGGACGGCTACGGTGACACCTCGCCCCGTATCGCCCGCCGCCGCCAGCCGCGTGGCCCCGGTCTGCCCGAGGAACGCGTCGGAAGGCGTATGGGGTCCCGTCGACTCCGGCGTGCCCTGAACGCTCACCGATACATCGGGGGTCACGGTAATGCCCGGAAGCGCCGCGAGCACCGGTTCTACCGCCGCGGGGATCACGGCCTCGACCCCGTCGATGAGGTGGAACTGGGCCAGCAGGGACCCGCCCACTCCCAGCACGGCCGCGGCCGGGCTCAGCAGTCCGGTCGCGGTGACGATGACGGTCTCACCCGTGCTCGCGGATGCCGCCGGGACGGCAGCCAGCGGCGAACCCGCCAGCGCGGCGGCTATCGCCGCGCCCGCCACGGCGATCCGGCGCTTGTTCCGGCCGGCGAGCCGCGCCCGGCCGCCCGCGGGGGCAGCTAATGACCTAGCATTCGGCATCCGGGAATCCCCTCCCATAACGGTCGCTTGGTCCCGCCAGAATGACGAGGCCAGATTCGGGACCCAATGGGACATACGTTAAGTTTCGATACAGTAGCGCTGCGTAATATCCCTCCCGTGGAGAGATTATCGTGTTTTGAGATTTGTGGTACCCAAATCGTCGGCTGCGGCACAGATGCCCCCGCAGCTCAGCGGGGGGAGGCTGAGCTAGGCCGGCGGTTCTGGCCACCGCGGTCCGAGGTCGGGCAGGTCGGTGCTGACCCGCATCGGGAAACTGGGCGGCCGCTTCTCCAGGAACGCGGTCACGCCCTCGGCGACGTCGGGAGCCTGGCCGAGCAGGTAGATGCCCTTGGAGTCGAGGCGGTGCGCTTCCCAGGGAGAATCGGCCCCCAGCATGCGCCACATCAGCTGACGCGAGGTCGCGACGGCGACGGCGGAGGTGTTGTCGGCGATCTCCCTGGCGAGCGCGTACGCGGCGGGCAGCAGCTGGCCGGCCGGGTAGGTCCGGGCGATCAAGCCGCCGCGCAACGCCTCCGCGGCGTCGAAGACCCGGCCGGTCGCCACCCATTCCATCGCCTGGCTGATGCCGACGACACGCGGTAGGAACCAGCTCGAGGCCGCTTCCATGACCAGGCCGCGCCGGGAGAACACGAAGCCGAACTTCGCGGTGTCGGCGGCGAGCCTGATGTCCATCGGGAGCGTCATCGTGATACCCACCCCAACCGCGGGCCCGTTGATGGCGGCGATCACCGGCTTGAGCGAGGCCGCGATACGCAGGCTGACCGTTCCGCCACCGTCCCGCGGTACGCCGTCAATAGTCTCGCGCGCCTCCCCGGATCGCTGGCGCCGGTCGGCGTTGAAGGTGTCGCCGCCGCTGGAAAGGTCGGCGCCCGCGCAGAACCCTCTCCCCCGGCCGGTGACGATCACCGCGCGCACGTCGTCGTCGGCGTCGGCCTGGTCGAAGGCGTCGATCAGCTCACCGCGCATGACGTGGGTGAACGCGTTGAGCTTGTCCGGACGGCTCAGGGTGATCGTCGCTACGCGGTCGGCGACAACGTAGTCGATCTCTGAATACGCTCGTGTCGTGTCTGCCACAGGCAGGAGTCTGCCAGGCCCGTGCGTGCGGGTCAGCCGCGGCCGCGACGCACCCGGATGATGGTCGGGCGAGACGAGAACAGCGCGGTGTCCCGGCTGAGGGCCTTGACGTCAACGTACAGCCGCGTACCTGACGCGCATAGGGCCTTGGCTAGGGCCGCCGGGTCAGGCGGAGGGTGCGGATCTCGAAGGGGCGGAACGACAGCTCGACGGTGCTGCCGCCGGTGACGGCCAGCGGCCCGGCACCGGACAGCGGGCGTTCCAGCAGGTCGGTCGCGGTAGCCGTGCCCACGGGGAAGCCCGCTGTCAGCCGGGTGCTGGCCCGGCCGCCCCGGGATTCGTACAACCGGACGACCACGTCGCCTGACTGGTCGTCGGCCAGCTTGACGGCCTCGGTGACGACGGCCGGGTTATCCACGCTGACCAGGGCCGGGACCAGCGTCGCGGCCGTGCCGCGGACGCGACGCTCCGGCAGGTTGATGAGGTAGCCCTCGCGGACCGCGTCGGCGATCCCGGCGCCCGGCACGAACGCGTAACGGAGCGTGTGCACGCCCTGGTCGGTGTCCGGATCCGGGTAGCGCGGCGCGCGCAGCAGGGACAGCCGGACCGTGGTGGTGGTGCCTCCGTCGGCGCGCACCGTGCTGGTGACGTCGTGACCGTAGGTCGAGTCGTTGACCAGCGCCGCGCCCCAGCCGACCTCACCGATGTGCAGGAAACGATGGGCACAGATCTCGAACTTGGCCGCCTCCCAGCTGGTATTGCAGTTGGTCGGGCGGAAGATGTGGCCGAACTGGGTCTCCGCGGCGCTGCGATCGGCCCGCACATCGACCGGGAAGGCCGCCTTGAGGAACTTCTCGCGCTCGTGCCAGTCGACCTCGGTCTCGAAGTCGAGGCGCTTGGCGCCGGCCCGCAGCGTGACCAGCTGGGTGACGAGCGAGCCGCCGAAGGCGCGGGTGACGCGGACCGTGGCGGCCGCGCCAGGGTCCTCGGCCTTGACGAGCTCGAGCTCCATGACGTCGGTCAGGTCGGTGCCCGTGTTGCGGTAGAACCGGTCGACGTCCCAGGCATCCCACTCATTCGGCAGGTCAGGGTGCAGCTGGAGGAGGTTGGCACTGGCGCCAGGGGCGAGCGCCTCGCGTCCGGCGGCCACGTCGGTCACCGAGGTGACCAGGCCACGCTCGTCGATGACCACCCGGAGCAGGCCGTTGTCCAGGCCGAAGCCGCCGGCGGGCAGATGCTGGGCCGTCACGGCGGCCGGCGGCGGCGCGGGACGCCCGGCGGCCATAGCCGGGACGCCGTTGCGCTCGAACGGCGCGGCGTTGAAGACGAGGACGTCGCCGTCCGGGTCTGCGCCGGCCCCCGACGGCCGGAGGCCGGAGGGGGTCTCCCCCGACGGCCGGAGGCCGGAGGGGGTCTCCTCCGGTGCCGCGGGGAGCCCGGTGAGCGCCTGCTGCGCGCCGGCGATGATCTCCTCGAGCTCGCCGGCCACGGCCGCGTAGGTGGCCTGCGCCTGGCGGTGCACCCAGGCGATGGACGAGCCGGGCAGGATGTCGTGGAACTGGTGCAGCAGCACGGTCTTCCACAACCGGTCCAGCTGCTGATACGGGTACTGGTAACCGGCCCGGACGGCGGCGGTGGCCGCCCACAGCTCGGCCTCGCGCAGCAGGTGCTCGCTGCGCCGGTTGCCTTGCTTGGTCTTGGCCTGCGAGGTGTACGTCCCGCGGTGCAGTTCCAGGTACAGCTCGCCGACCCACACCGGCGGATCCGGGTACTCCGCCTGCGCCTGGGCGAAGAAGTCAGCCGGCTTCTCGATGTGCACCCGGGCCGAGCCGTCCAGGTTGCCCAGCCGACGTGCCCGGGCCAGCATCTCCTCGGTCGGGCCGCCGCCGCCGTCCCCGTAGCCGAACGGCACCAGCGAGCGCCTGGCCCGGCCCTTCTCCCTGAAGTTGCGGACCAGGCGGGCCATCTCGCGGCCGGAGAGCTCCGCGTTGTAGGTATCCACCGGCGGGAAATGCGTGAACACGCGGGTACCGTCGATGCCCTCCCAGTCGAAGGTGTGGTGCGGGAACTTGTTCGTCCTGCTCCAGGAGATCTTCTGGGTCAGGAACCACTTGGAGCCGGAGAGCTTGACCAGCTGCGGCAGGGCCCCGGAGTAGCCGAAGGAGTCGGGCAGCCAGACCTCCTCGGTCTCGATGCCGAACTCCTCGCCGAAGAACCGCTTGCCGTGGACGAACTGACGCGCCATCGCCTCACCGCCGGGCATGTTGGTGTCCGCTTCCACCCACATGCCGCCCACCGGCACGAACTGGCCCGCCGCCACCTTCTCCGCCACCCGGGCGAACACCTCGGGACGGTGCTCTTTGATCCAGGCCAGCTGCTGAGCCTGGGACATGACGAAGATGAACTCCGGATGGTCATCCATCAGCGCCGTGACGTTGGTCGCGGTCCGCGCCACCTTCCTGACCGTCTCGCGCAGCGGCCACAGCCAGGCCGAGTCGATATGGGCGTGGCCAGTCGCCGAGACCAGGTGCGCGGACGCGTGGGCCGGCGTGGCCAGCGCCGGGGCGAGCTCAGCCCGGGCGGGCGCGGCGGTGCCCGGCACGTCGTCCAGGCTCAGCGTGTCCAGGGCGCGCTCGATCGCCCGCAGGATCTCCCAGCGCCGGGGCCCGTCGACCGGCAGCTCGTACATCAGCTGGCTGAGCACCTCGAGGTCCAGCATGAGTTCCCAGACGTCGGCGTGGAAGACCGCCAGGTCAGCCCGCAGCAACCGGTACAGCGGCTCGTCCCCGGCGGTGAGCGGGTCCCCGAGCCGGGTGATCGGCCGCGAAATCTGCGGGTTGGCCGCCGCCTCCACGAAGAACCGCACGGCACCAGCCGATGGCGCCAGCTTGTCGAGCCGCACCGCGCTCTGCTGCCGGTGCAGACCACGCACCGGGGACCCGTTCGGCAGGTAGATCAGGCCTTCCGCGGCAAACCCGGGGCCGCCGCTGCTGAAGCCGAGGTCGATGACCGCCGCGACATCGCGCCCGGCCCATTCGGCGGGCACCTGCCCGCGGCAGGAGAACCAGGTGGTGCCCCACGGCCGGCCCCAGGCCGTGCCCACCTCGAAGGGCTGGTACTCGGCCGCCAGCGCTTCGGCCGGCGGCACTGGCTCGCCGGGCACATGCCAGGCGGCCACCTGCAAAGGCACCGCCGCACCGTAAACCGCGGGACGGATGCGCTCCCGCAGCACTCGCTCCAGGCGCTGCTCGGTCAGGACCCGGTCGTCATGCATCAGTTTCTCCTGCTCCTCGGGTAGGTGCGCGGTTCTGGCATTATCGCGGCCACCCGGCGCATCAGGCCATTGTGCTTTAAGGCCGACCAAATTAGCCTCGGCCGGGTGACATTCGTGGGTCGAAGTGACCATTTCGCCTGACGATCAGCTTTGCTAAGGTTTGGGCATACCATTTTAGTGCCGTATAGATTTGTTGACGTACAGACGAGGCTGATGCGCGTGTCCGTACCTCGCGATGCTGAGATCACGATCGTCGGCGGTGGCGCTGTCGGCGCCGCGGCGGCGTACTTCCTGGCCCGCGACGGGCGCCGGGACGTTCAGCTGCTGGAGGCCCAGGGCGTCTGCGAGGCGACGAGCAGCCAGGCGGCGGGGCTCGTCGGGCAGGCCAGGCCGACGGTCGAGCGGGCCCGGCTGACGATGGCGGCGACCCAGGTGTACCGCGACTTCGAGCGGAAGACCGGGTATTCGATGGACTACCGCGAATGCGGTGCCGTCCGGCTGGCGCTGTCCGACGCCTCGGTCGCGGAGCTGCGCCAGATCGCCGCGACGGCCGAGGTCACCGGGCTGCCGGTGGAGTTCCTGAGCGATGCGCGACTGCACGAGATCTACCCGGCGCTGGAGCGGACCGAGTCGGTCAAGGCGGCGCTGTGGTCCCCCACGGACGGGTATCTCCAGCCGAACAGCCTGGTGAACGCCTACCTCGGCGCGGCCAGGGACCTGGGGGTCACGGTGTCCGTGCACGCCGCGGTGTCGCGTCCTTCTCGACCGTGTCCGGGACCTTCCGGACCGAGCAGCTCGTCATCGCGGCCGGCCCCTGGTCGGCGGCGCTGGCGCGGCTAGCCGGACTGGAACTGCCGGTGGTCCCGGTGCTGCACGAGTACTTCGTCACCGAGCCGGTGCCAGGCTGGCACGCGGACCTGCCCTGCCTGCGAGTCCCCGAGGTGCAGTTGTACGCGCGCGGGGAGAGCGACCGCGTGCTGTGCGGCGGGTTCGAGAACGCCGGCACCAGCATCGATCCCCGCGAGGTGACGGCGACCGCGGCACTGGCGGCCCGCCCCGACTGGGAGGTGCTCGGGCGGTTCGCGGAAGCGATGAGCGCGTTCGCGCCGGCCGTGGCCGAGGCGGGCGTGGCCGCCACCTTCCAGGGCTGGCCGGCGTTCAGCCCCGACGGGCGGTTCGTGGTCGGGCCGGTGAGCGCCGTCCGGGGCCTGGTCATGGCGGCGGGCTGCAACGCGCACGGCGTGTCCGGGTCGGCGGGCCTGGCCATGCACCTGCTGGAAAGCCTGACCGGTGACCCGTCCCCGTACGTCCGGTCGCTGAGCCCGGACCGGTTCATCCCCCGCGACTGGTCCTGGGAGGATGCCCGCCGCGAGGCCCAGGCCGTGTACGAGAACTACTACCCGATGCCGGCGCCCTCCTAGGGCGCGGGGTGCATGGCGGTCAGGCCGCCGTCGACGTTGACCGTGGTACCGGTGATGTAGGTCGCGTCGGCTCCGCACAGGAACGACACGGCCCCGGCCACGGCACCGGGGTGTAGACGCCGGCGTTGTTGACCAGGGCGTCGATACGGCCGAAGCGGTCCAGCACGGCCGGCACCAGCGCGGCGCAGTCCTCGACCGAGCCGACGTCGGAGCGCAGGCCGAGGACCTTGTCCAGCAGGCCGAGACGGCCGGCCGCGGCGCTTACCTCGTCGGCGTTCCTGGCGCAGATGGCCACGGCGAACCCGTCGGCGAGCAGCCGTTCGGCGCACGCGTAGCCGATGCCCTTGCTGCCCCCGGTGACCAACGCCACCTTGTCCATCGTGCCTCCTTGGCGGCTAGGCGGAGGCGGCCGCGGCGATCAGGGCGCCGAGTTCTGGGCCCTCGAGCTTGGCCCGGGTCCAGTCCCAGCGCGAGGAGGCTTCCTGCCAGTAGTCGAAGCCCTCGGCCGGTGCCTCGGGCAGCAGCGCGTCCATGCCGACGAACAGCAGCGACCAGGTGTACTGGGCGGCGATGCCGAACAGGCGGGCGCGCGCGTACTGCACCGGGTCGTGCGCGCCGAAGTAAGCCTCGCAGGCCACCGCCACCTGGTCCGGGTCGTAGTCACCCTCCATGGCCAGGTCACCGACGTCGAACATCGGGTCGTTCATCCCGCTGAAGTCGTAGTCGATGATGCGGATGCGGCCGTCGTCCATGATGTTCTTGGCCAGCAGGTCGTTGTTGCTGGGCACCAGGGCGAGCGCGTTCACCTCGAGGGCGGCCTGGATCCGGCGCACCGTGGGCAGCCAGTCTCCGATGCCGTCCGGGCAGCGCAGCGAGTGCTGCCCGACCAGGCCGAGGTAGTCCTCGAGGAACTTCCAGATCACCATGGTGTTCCGCATCGGCGGGGCATCGCGGTGCAGGCTGGCGATGGCCCGGCCGATACGCGGGATGTAGCCGGGCCGGGCCAGGTCCGTCGTGTCCAGCGTCCGGCCGTCGATGTACTCCAGCACGATCGACGGGATCTGCGGCAGCGCCTCGATCACCCGGGCACCCACGCCGGACTCCCCCGCCGCCACGGTGTTGGCGATCAGCACCTCGATCGGGACCATCAGCCCGAAGTCGTCCATCTCCTGGGTCAGGAACTTGACCACGTACTGGTCACCGGGCTCAGCGGTGACGGCGTAGGTGACGTGGGCCAGGCCGCCGTGCAGCTGGCGCCACTGCAGGCGGCGGCCGCGCAGCACGCCGGCCGCCGCGGCGACCTGCTCCATCCGGCCGGCGAAGCGCCCGGTGACGGTGTCCGACGTCATAGCTCAGGGCTCCGGGTCGTAGGCGTCGATGGCCAGCGGCTGGGCGTGGATCCGCTTGTGCCTGAAGATATAGAACACCACCCCGATCAGCAGCGGCACCCCGATGATCAGCCAGGCCATGGGCACGTCCTTGAGGAAGTTGCCGCCGGTGGTGGCGGAGATCTGGTTGTAGGTCGGGTTGGTCGCCACCCGGGGCCACAGCAGGTCCAGGGCGGTCGCGCCGGTGCCGATCACGGCCACGATGTTGACCGCGATGCCCCAGCGGCCCAGGGAGAACCAGCCCTTGACCCGGGGCCAGCCGCGGAACCGGTAGACCATGGTGATGGACATGATCAGGAAGTAGGCGACGTACATCGCGGCGGTGGCGCCGCCGACGATGGAGGCGGTCTTGGACGTGAACACGAACACCGGGACCAGCGACAGCACGCCGACCAGCAGCACGGCCGTCCACGGCGAGCCGTCGGCCAGGGTCCGGGCGAACGTCCGGGAGAACGGGAGCTGCCCGTCCCTGGCCATGCCGTAGATGTGCCGGACCGCACCGGTGAACATGGTGTTGGTGGCCACGATCAGCCCGATGGCCACGACCACCAGGAACAGCTTGAACACGCCGACCGGCAGGTGGGCGGTGATGGCGTTCTCGGCCGGGATCCCGCCGAGCATGGCGGCCTTCATGTCCGGGATGGACGGCGTGAGGGCAAGCAGGAACACGAAGCCGCAGATGACCGCGAAGATGTAGGCGCCGATGACGCCGCGCGGGGCGTTACGCCCGGCGTCCACCGTCTCCTCGCCCAGGGTGCCGCCGTTCTCGAAGGTGTACAGGACCCACAGCGCGTTGAACACGCCCGCCCCGATGAACAGCGGGATGACGTTGCCCAGCGAGTGCAGGACCTGGACGGTCGCGGCGCCGGAGCCGGTGGCGGTCACGGTGGCGGTCTGGGTCAGGTTGCCGAAGTGCTTGCCGCCCAGGATGAAGGTGAGCAGGCAGATGACGATGACGACGGACAGTTCCAGGATCATGGCCCACTGGGCCAGGCGGCCGAGCACGCCGATCCGCACGACGTTCCACAGCACCGCGATCACGGCCGCGACGATGATGATGATCTCGTCGGTATGGAAGCTCGGGGCCAGGTTGAACAGCGGGTGGATCAGCGTCGGCAGGCTCGCGTAGTAGGCGGTCATCAGCGGGAACATCGCGCCCGCGTAGATCCAGCCCATCCACCAGCCGATGCGCTTGCCGGCCAGGATGGTGGGCCACTGGTACATGCTGCCGGCGAACGGGTATTTGGAGGCCAGCTCGGCGATCACCAGCACCATCGCGCCGACGCTGATGGCGACCAGCGGCCAGCCCCAGAACTCGGCCCCGCCCACGCCGGCGACGGAGAACCCGTACAAGGAGAAGAGCCCGCCGAACACGCCCACGCCGGCGAAGGTGAGCGCGCCGTTGGTGAGGGCCGTCAGCGCCCGGTTGAGCTTGCCCGCGGCAGCGGTGGACGGCTGCGGTTCCGAGGTCTCGACAGTTCCCATCCGCTGAACCGTCCCTTCTCCATTTTGGGTGGTCCATTTATCAGACCAGGGGCAGAGCCTAGGGATATTTGGCACACTGTAACGCAGGCGTGAGCTACCTCACAAGACCCGACAACGGACAAGGTCACAGTGTTTCCGGCGCCTTGCGCGGCCGTTTCGCCGAAGCTACGGTGATATCAATATGGTGCGCCCAAAATTACGGACCGCGGAAGGCCAATCAATGCCCACCAACGACCTGCCGCAGCGGGCCCAGGTTGTCATCGTCGGAGGCGGCGTGGTCGGCTGCAGCGTCGCCTACCATCTCGCCAAGCTCGGCTGGACGGACGTGGTGCTGCTGGAGCAGGGCCAGCTGTCGTGCGGCACCACCTGGCACGCGGCCGGCATCGTGGGACAGCTGCGCACCCAGCCGTCGCTGACCAAGCTGATGCTCTACAGCAGCCAGCTCTACGCCGACCTGGAGGCCGAGGTGGGCCTGGGCAGCGGCTGGAACCGGAGCGGCGCGCTGTGGGTGGCGGCCGGCGCCGACCGGATGATGCAGATACGGCGGACCGCGGACATGGCCCGCGCCCAGGGTCTCGAGGCGCACGAGATCTCCGTGGCCGAGGCGGGCGTCATGTGGCCGCTGATGCGGACCGAGGACCTGACCGGCGCGATCTGGCTGCCCAACGACGCCAAGGCCAACCCCACCGACCTGACCCAGGCGCTGGCCCGGGGGGCCAGGAACGCCGGCGTCCGGATCCTGGAGCGGACCAAGGTCACCGGCTGGCGGGTGGACCGGGGCCGGGTCACCGCGGTGTCCACCCAGCGCGGTGAGACCCAGCGCGGTGAGACCCAGCGCGGTGAGACCCAGTGCGGCGAGATCGAGTGCGAGTACGTGGTGAACTGCGGCGGCCAGTGGGCCAAGGCGCTGGCCGACCAGGTCGGGGTGACCGTCCCGCTGTACTCGGCCGAGCACTACTACATCGTCACCGAGGCCATCGACGGGCTGACCCGGACCACGCCGACGCTGCGCGACCCGGACGGGTACAGCTACTTCAAGGAGGAGGTCCGCGGCCTGCTGATCGGGGGGTTCGAGCCGGACGCCAAGCCCTGGGTGCCGTCGGCCGAGATCCCCGAGCCGTTCGAGTTCCAGCTGCTGCCCGAGGACTGGGACCAGTTCGACATCATCATGCGCAGCGCCATACACCGGGTGCCGGTGGTGGAGAGCACCGGCGTGAAGAAGTTCTACAACGGCCCGGAGAGCTTCACCCCGGACCACAACTTCATCATGGGCCTGGCCCCGGAGCTGGATAACTACTTCGTGCTGGCCGGGTTCAACTCCTCGGGCATCGCGTTCGCCGGCGGCGCGGGGATGGCCCTGGCCCAGTGGATCGTGGCCGGGGAACCGGACCTGGACCTGTCCGCGGTGGACATCCGCCGGTTCGCGCCCATGCAGGGCAACTCCCGCTGGCTGCGCCAGCGGGTGCAGGAGATCGTGGGCCTGCACTTCGCCATGGCCTGGCCGAACCGCGAACCGGAAAGCGCCCGCGGCGTGCGCCGCTCCCCCGTTCACCACCTGCTGGACGCGCACGGCGCCTGCTTCGGCACCAAGATGGGCTGGGAACGGGTGAACTGGTTCGCCCCGGCCGGGACCAAGCCCGTGGTCGAATACGGCTGGGGCCGGCAGAACTGGTTCGCGCACAGCGCGGCCGAGCACCTGGCCGCCCGGTCCGAGGTCGCGCTGTTCGACCAGACCTCATTCGCCAAGATCGCGGTGCGGGGTCCCGACGCGGAAGCCGCCCTGCAGTACCTGTGCGCCAACGACGTGGCGGTCCCGCCGGGCCGGACCGTCTACACTCCCCTGCTCAACGACCGCGGCGGCTACGAGGCCGACGTGACCATCACCCGGCTGCGGTGGAACGAGTACCTGCTGGTGACCAGCAGCGCGCAGGGTATCCACGACCTGGATCTGCTGCGCCGGGGCGTGCCCGCCGGGCTGCACGCCGAGTTCTTCGACGTCACCTCGTCCTACGCGGTGCTATCGGTGATGGGCCCGCGCTCCCGCGCGCTGCTCGACGAGCTGTCGAGCAGTGACTTCTCCGCGGCGGCATTCCCGTTCGGTCATAGTTGTGTGGTTGACCTGGATGGTCTCGCGGTCCGCGCCACCCGGCTCACCTACGTCGGTGAGCTTGGCTGGGAGCTGTACGTGCCGAGCGAGACCGCGGTCGCCGCGTTCGAGCGGCTGACCGAGGGCATCGGGTCCGGCCAGGCCGTCACGCCCCGGCTCGCGGGCTATTACGCGATCGAGTCGCTGCGCCTGGAGAAGGGATACCGGGCGTTCGGCCGCGAGCTCGGGCCGGACACGTCGCCGGTCGAGGCGGGCCTGGGGTTCGCCTGCAAGCTCGGCACGGCGATCCCGTTCCGCGGCCGTGCGGCGGTGGAGCGGCACAAGGCCGAGGGCGTGTCCCGCCGGCTCGTCAGCATGGTGGTAGCCGATCCGTCGGCCTACGCCTGGGGTGGCGAGCTGCTGCTGCGCGACGGCGAGCCGGCCGGCTTCGCCAGCTCGGCCGCGTTCGGCCACACCGTCGGCCGGACGGTGCTCCTCGGCTACGTCGAGCGGCGCGACGGCGGCAAGGCCGACCGCGCCTGGCTAAACCAGGGCCGGTACCAGGTGGCCATCGGCGGCGAGCTCCACGAGATGAGCGTGTCGCTGAAGCCGCCCTACGACCCGGCCGGGACGCGGATCAGGACCTGAGCTACCCGGCCGGTCTCACCTCGCCGTGCGCCCAGGCTATGACCCTGGTCCGGTCGCCGCAGAACAGGTCGTTGGAGTACTCGACGGGCTGATCCTCGTCGTCGAAGGCGATCCGCTCGATGGCCATGAGGGGGTCGCCGACCTTGATGCCGAGCAACCCGGCCTGCTCCTGATCGGCCAGCACCGCGACCATCCGCTCGACGGCCTTGACGCAGGTCACCCCGTACCGGTCGGTCAGCAGGTCATAGATGCTGTCGTCCAGCGGCTGCGCCAGCAGGTCCGGCGCCAGCGACACCGGGATCCGCGCCGTCTCCAGGGAGATCCGCACCTTGTCCGCCAGCCGGATCCTGACCACCTCGTACACCAGCGCGCCGGCCGGGATGCGCAGGGCCGTGGCCGTGGTGTCGTCGACCGGCACCATCCGCGCGGACACCACGTGGGCGCCGGGGCGGAAACCCTGGGCCCGCAGGTAGGCCGGAATGCCGGCCAGGTAGCCGAAGTCGATATCCACCCGGGGCCGGTTGACGAAGGTGCCGCCGGTCCGTCCGCGGCGGCGGTACACGAAGCCCTCGTGCTCGAGCCGGTCCAGGACCTGCCGGACCGTGGTGCGGCTGACCGCGAGCTGCTCGGCCAGCTCACGTTCGGTCGGCAGCCGGCCGTCCTCGCTCAGCTGGCCGGCCGAGATGAGCTCCTTGACGTGCTGCTCGACCGTATCGCGGATGGCCCGGGAGTTCTCGGTCCTGACGACGGGATCAGCCTCGGCCTGGCGGACGCTCATACAGCAACGATAACGACCGTGCGTGTCCGGCTGACCAACAAGCATGTTTTGTCGGTGGCGTGCGGCACGATGTACGCGTGACTGACGTCGCTGCGCAGCCCTTCACCCATCTCGGCGTTCCGCACGCCGAACGGTACCGGCACCTGCTCCGGATCTTCGCGCGGGCGAAAGAGCGCTTCATCGTGCATCTGCGCCCTGAGGATGTCGCCGCCGAGCTGCGGGTCGATGCCGACGAACAGCTGACCGAGGCGCTGGACCAGCTGGTGAAGTGGGGGAACCTGCGGACCGACGTCGACACCAGCCGCGTCACCACGGTGGAGGACTTCCATCGCAAGCGCTCGCTGTACCAGCTCACGGCCGAAGGACAGGCGGCCGAACAGGCGATCGCGTTCTACGAGGACGCGATCGGCCGGCGCGGCCAGCTCCAGTCGGTCGCCCTGGCCGACATCGCCGATCAGCTCCAGGCGCTGCTCGCGCTGGCCACCCAGAGCGATCCCGATCCGGCCAAGATTCACCTGCTGCTGCTACTGGTGGCGGAGCGGTTCTCCTCACTAGCCGACAACGCACAGGCGTTCATGTCCGCATTGCGGCGCGCGATCGACTTCTCCGACGGAGACGTCGACGGTTTCATCGCGTACAAGGAACGGCTGATCGACTACATCAACCGGTTCATCGCCGACCTCGCTAACTCCGGTGCCCAGATCGCGGTATTGCTAACTGACGTGGAAGCCGCCGGTCACGAGCGACTGCTGACGATCGCCGCCCGGCGCGAGGCGGCCGACGCGGCCCCCGGGGGAACCGACGCGGCCGAGCCGCTAGCCCAGGCGGAAAGACAGGCACTCGACACGTGGCGAAACCGGTGGCGCGGCCTGGACGACTGGTTCACCTCACGCGACGCGGGACATCCATCGCAGGCCAGGCTGCTGCGGCAGGCTGCCGTGACCGCGATCAAGCAGCTCATCGACACGGTTGGCCTCCTCAACGAGCGGCGTTCCGGCCGGTCGGACAGGTCGGCGGACTTCGCCGCGCTCGCCCGGTGGTTCGCTGAGGCACCAGACGACGCGGCGGCTCACCGGCTGTGGCGGGCGGCGTTCGGCCTGTCCCCGGCCCGGCATCTGTCCGTCACCGGCGACACCGCGGATGAGTGGGAGAATGTGCCGGCCGGGACAGCCTGGGCCGAGGCACCGCCGATCCGGATTTCGCCGCAGCTCAGGAAGACCGGGAGCTACGAACGGCGGGGCCAGCCCAGCCAGGTGAGGGACCGCTCCGCGGCCAGGGAACTGCTGCGCCGCCAGGTGGAGCATGAGGCCGCGCAGACCGCCGAGGCACGACGGCGGCTGCGCACGAGCGGGCCGACGCTGCTGTCCGACCTGGACGTGCTCGACCCGACGGCGTTCCGCCTTTTCCTCAGCCTGCTCGGCGACGCGCTCGCCACCCGCGCGCCCGGCGACACGGAGGTGAAGACCGTCACCAACGACGGCAGCCTGGAGGTGCGACTGCGGTTGGTCCCAGACGGCGGCATGGCCGCCATCAAGACCGAGGACGGGTTGCTCACCGGTCCTGAGCACGTCATCGAGATCACGGACCTGGTGCCATGATCCCCGCCGAGCAACAGGCTCAGCGCCAGGCCGCCCTCCGCGCCCTGCTCGCCAAGCCGCTGCTTGTCACCGCCGACGACGCCGACTCGCTCATGCTGGTCCGGCGGCATCTGCCAGCGCTCAGCGGCTGGCTGCACCGGGAGACCGGCTGGCGGCTGGTCGCGGACGCCGAGACAGCCCGGCTATTCAAGACCGCCCCGCTGGCTTCGGACGCCACCCATCCTGCTCGCGGACACAACAAGGAGCCGTTCAGCCGCCGCCGGTACATCACCTTCTGCCTGGCTCTTTCCGTACTAGCTCGCGCCGACGCGCAGACCACGCTCGGCAGCCTCGCCGACGACCTGCTCACCGCCGCCGCCGAACCTGGCCTGGCCGCCACCGGGTTTACCCTGACCCTGGACAGCAGGAATGACCGCGCCGACCTCGTGGCCGTGGTCCGTCTGCTGCTCGCCTGGGGTGTGCTCAGCCGGGTCGCCGGAGACGAGGACGCGTACCTGTCGGCCGGCGCCGACGTCCTGTACGACGTGCGCCGGCCGGTCCTGAGCGTGCTGCTAACCGGCAGCAGGGGCCCGTCGACCGTCACCGCGAGCACGTTCGAGGCGCGACTCACGGAACTGACCGCCGAGCCAGTCGCTGAGACCGACGAACTGCGGAACCAGGCCATGCGCAGAATGCTCACCCGGCGGCTGCTGGACGACCCGCTCGTTTACTACGACGAGCTGGCCGAAGACGAGCGCGCCTACCTGGTGTCACAGCGGCACAACATCACCGGGCGGATCAGCGAGGCCACCGGGCTGCTGCCGGAACTGCGGGCCGAGGGCATCGCCATGGTGGACCCGGACGATGAGCTCACCGACGTACGGATGCCCGAGCAGCGCACCGACGGACACCTCACCCTGCTGGTCGCCGAGTACCTGGCGGGCAGAGCCCAGGCGCCGCGGACCGAACTGCTCGCGTTCGTCCGGCAGGCGGCGCAGGCGCACGCGAACTACTGGCGCAAGGGCGTCACCGATCCCGGCGCGGAGATCGGTCTGCTCGAGGTCGCGCTGGAGAAGCTCGCCGCCCTGCGCCTGATCGAGGTGGACATCGAGGCCGCGCGCGACGGCACCGGCAGCGTGATCCGCAGCCGCCCGGCCATTGCCCGCTTCGCTCTGGCCGAGCCCACCATCCGCGAGCCCGGCAGCCTCCCCCGAGGCAAGACCGGAACCAGCCACGCTAGAAAGGCGACGGCCAATGCTGCCAGCACCCCCTTCTGAGCGGTGGAAGCCCCTGCGAGCCGGCCTGGTCGACATGTTCTACTACGACCAGGAGGAGTTCTGGTTCCACGACGGTCGTCTGCTGCTGCGCGGCAACAACGGAACCGGCAAGTCCAAAGTGCTCGCCCTCATGCTGCCGTTCCTGCTCGACGGCGATCTCGCGCCGCACCGGGTAGAGCCGGACGGCGACCGGCAGAAGCGGATGGAATGGAACCTGCTGCTCGGCGGCAGGCACCCCAGCCCCGAGCGCCTCGGCTACACCTGGCTGGAGTTCGGCCGCAGGGGCGCCGACGGCATCGAGGAGTTCTACACCATCGGCTGCGGGCTGAAGGCCGTTACCGGGCGCGGGATCGCACGGCACTGGTTCTTCGTCACCAGCCAGCGCCCTGGTACTGAGCTGCGGCTGCTGCCCGGCAGCCGTGTCCCGCTCACCCGGGAGAAGCTGCGGGAGGAGCTCGGCCAGCACGGGCTGGTCTATGACCGGGCGGCCGACTACCGCCGGGCGGTGGACGAGCACCTGTTCGGCCTCGGTCCGCACCGTTACGAGGCCCTGGTCAACCTGCTCGTCCAGCTGCGCCAGCCACAGCTGTCGAAGAAGCCCGACGAGAAGCTGCTATCCCGGGCCCTCACCGAGGCGTTGCCCCCGCTCAGCCCCGGGCTCGTGACGACCGTGGCCGAGGCGTTCCGCGGTCTCGATGAGGAGCGCGACGCGCTGTATTCCCTGGCTGAGGTGCAGGAGGCGGCGACCGCGTTCCTTGGCCACTACCGCCGGTACGCGAAGGCGGCGGCCAAGCGCAAGGCGGCCGGCCCGAGGCAGGCCACGGCGAGGTACGAGAACCTGAGCAAGGACCTCGCCGCCGCCGAGGAGGCTTTTGCCACCGCTCAACTGCGGCTGGAGGAGGCGCGAGGCGACCTCGCCGCGCTGGAGCGGCAGCGCACCGAGCTGGAAGCTCGCCGCGACGCGCTGCAGGCCGATCCCGCGATGCGCGACGCCGAGCGGCTCGAGCAGCTCCGCGAGGACGCAGCGCGTAAAGATAAGGCCGCGCGGGACCGTGAGTCGGACCGCGGCCGGCTAGCCAGCCGCGTGCAGCGGGACGACAGCAAGGCGGCCGAGTCGGCCCAGCGGGCCGCCGCCGGCCGTGACAAGCTCGCCCAGGCCCTGCGCGCGGCGGCGGACGCCGCGGCCGACGCTCGCTGCGCCGAGCAGCATCGGCCGGCTGTCGCCGCGCTCGACGCCGACGGAGGACAGCACGGTCAAGGCGTCTACCTGGACGCCGCCGCGGCCCCCGCGGCGGACCTGCTCGCCCGGGCCCGGCGCCATACCCAGGCCGTGGCCGACCAGCGGGCGCAGGCCGTCGCGGAGCTAGGCCGGCGGCTGACCGAAATCGTCCGCCACGGCGAGCAGCTGCGGGCCGCGCAGGACGCGGAAGGCGGGTGGTCGGCCGAGGTCCAGGCCGCCGCCGACCGGGTCACGGCCGCGGAAGAGACGATAGACGAACGGATGGGGCTGCTCCTGGACGCGTACCGTGCGTACCTGGGCGGCCTGGCCGAACTGCGGGTGGCTGATCCTGATGAGCTGATCGCCGACCTGGAAACATGGGGCCTGGCCGGCGAGGGCGCCAACCCGGCGACGGCGATCGTCGATGATGCCGCCCGCGTCGCGGGGGCGGAGCTGGGCCGGCTGACCGGGGAGCTCGAAAGCCAGCGGACCCGGCATGCCACGCGGGCCGGCGAGCTGGCCGACGCGATCACCCGGCTGCGCGAGGGCGGCCACGACATCCCGCCCGTGCCGCACACACGGGCACCGCGGGTGCGCGACGGCCGGTCTGGCGCGCCGCTGTGGCGGGTGACCGACTTCGCGTCGCGCCTTTCCGGCGACGAGCGAGCCGGGCTGGAGGCCGCGCTGGAGGCGGCGGGGATCCTCGATGCCTGGGTAACACCCGACGGGAACCTGGTCAGCGGCGACGTGATCGTGGTCTCCGGGCTTGCCCCGGTGGCCGGGGAATCGTGTGCCAGCCTGCTGGTTCCCGCGATCGACGGGGCCGACCCGCAGGCCGCGGGGCTGACTGAGGAGACAGTCGCCTCGGTTCTGAACGCGATCGGCAGCGGGCTCGCCCCGGCCGGTGGCTCCCCGGCCTGGGTGACCACCGACGGGCGGTGGCGTAACGGGATGCTGAGCGGCGCCTGGCGAAAGGACCGGGCCGGCTACATCGGCGAGGGGGCGCGCGAGACGGCGCGGCGGGCACGGCTGCTCGAGCTGGAGCGGGACCTAGACGGCGAGCGGACGGCGATCGCGGAGATCGACGCGAGCCTGGCCGACGTCAGGGCACGGCAGAGCCGCCTCGCCGCCGAGCACCGGGAGGTGCCACCGGATGCCGGGGTCCGCGAAGCGCACACGGTGGGCGCCGAACAGCGCAGGCAGCTGGCCCGGGCCCGCGCGGAGCAGGCGAAGGCCGCCGCTAAAGTCCAGCAGCGGCGGCAGGAACTGGCGGCCGCCCAGGCGGCGGCGGAGGACTTCGCGGCCGACGTCGGCTTGCCCGTGGTCCCCGACGAGCTCGCCGCGGTGCGGACGGGCGTCGAGGCGTACCGGGTGGCCCTAGCCGGACTGTGGCCCGCCGCCGAGGCGGCGCATACGGCGATCCGGGCCGCGTCCGACGCGGAGAGCGAGCTTGCCGACAGCCGACAGCTGCTGTTCGAGGCGGGCGAACGGGCCGTCGAGGCACGGGATGCGGCTGCCGCCGCGGCCAGGATCTATGCGGAGCTGCTGGCCACGGCGGGTACGGCGGTCGAGGAGCTGCAGCGGCGACTCGGCGAGGTGACTGGTGCCCTGGGCCGCCTCAAGAACTCCGAGGCGGATACTCGCCAGCGGGAACAGGCGGCGATCGAGGCACGCGGCCAGGCGGACGGGAAACAAGGGGAACTGCGAACGCAGGTCGAGGAAGCCGCGCGGCAACGCGACAACGCGGTGCGCGAGTTCCAGGCGTTCGCCGCCACCGGGCTGCTGCGGGTCGCGGTGACCGCCCTGGAGATCCCGGACACGGAGCAGCCGTGGGCGGCGACGCCGACCGTGGTCCTGGCTCGCGCCGTCAACGCCGAACTCGACTCCACCGACGACGGGGACGGGCCGTGGGACCGGATCCAGAAGCGCGTGACCGAGGAGCACAAGCTGCTGGCCGATGCGATGGCCGCTCGCGGGCACTCGGCCGGGCTGACGCTGAGCGAGGGCGTCATCATCATCGACGTGCTCTTCCAGGGCCGCAGCCACGATCTGCCCGGGCTGGCCGAGGCGCTGGCGGCGGAGGTGGAGCAGCGAACCACGTTGCTGTCGGCGCGAGAACGCGAGATTCTGGAGAATCACCTGCTCAACGAGGTGGCGGGCACGTTGCAGGAGCTGATCTCAGCCGCCGAGACCGAAGTCCGGCAGATGAACGAGGAACTCGAATCGCGGCCGACGTCGACCGGCATGAAGCTGCGGTTGCTCTGGCAGCAGGCCAGGAACGCGCCCGAGGGCCTCGACCGGGTCAGGTCCAAGCTCCGGCAGACGATCGACGCGTGGTCCGCTGCCGACCGAGCGCTCGTGGGGACGTTCCTGCAGCAGCGGATCGCCGCCGAGCACGCGGACAACCCGGCGGCCGGCTGGGCCGAGGCGCTGACTTCGGCGCTCGACTACCGGGGCTGGCATGAGTTCGCGATCCAGCGGTATCAGGAGGGGCAGTGGCGGCCCGCCACCGGTCCCGCCTCAGGCGGCGAGCGCGCGCTGGTAGTGTCGGTCCCGCTCTTCGCGGCCGCCTCATCGCACTACAAGTCGGCCGGCAACCCGCACGCGCCGAGACTGATCGCCCTCGACGAGGCGTTCGCCGGGGTCGATGACGACTCCCGCGCCAAGTGCCTGGGCCTGCTGGCCACCTTCGACATGGACGTGGTCATGACCAGCGAGCGGGAGTGGGGCTGCTACCCGCAGGTACCCGGACTCGGCATCTGCCACATCGCGCGCCAGGAAGGCGTCGACGCGGTCCTGGTCACCCCGTGGCAGTGGGACGGCCGGGAACGCCGCCGGACCGAACAGGCGCCGGTGTGACCGGTGCCGGGCCGGACGGTACCAGGCTGCATCGCCTGCTCGGCGGCGAGCCGACCGCGTGGCTGGTCCAGCGCGCGCGCGACCGGCTGGAGGCCGGCCACCCGCTGACCGGAGCCGTCACCTTGACCGGCGCGACGGCAGACCAGCGGCGGGCGGTCGAACGGCTCACCGGCAGGGCGCCCCGTTCTGGTGCGTCGCTGTCGGTGTCGCTGCCCGAGGTGGACCGGGTCCTGCGCGAGAGCGGAGCCGCGCCGGGCGGGCTGGCCGAGGCGGTAGCGCTGCTGACCGGTCCGCTCCGGGACCGCAACCGCGACCGGGCCGATACGGCATCCGCTTGGGCGGCCGCGTTCACGCCGCTGGACGACGTCGTGGCCGCCCGCGCCGAACTAGCCGCCTGGCGGGAGTGGCTCGACACGACCGGCGTCGTGCGCCGCCTGGCCCCGGCCCCTGAGGTGGCGATGGCGCTGCTCGACCAGGTGGCGGCGGTGCTGCGACGATTGCCGTCGCGGGGCATCCCGATCGGGCGGCTCGCCGCCGAATGCTGCGGCGACGCGCACGCCCTCGATGACGGGCGCCCGGCCGGGACGCTCGCCCTGTCCGCGGTCCGCGCGCTGGCCGGCCGGCCGTTCGCGGCCGAGGTGAGCGCGGACTCCCGCCGTACGGCATGGGCCTGCGTGGGCGTTCACCTGGATGACCTCTCCTCGCTGGTGCTCTGCCTCGGCCTGCCCGGCGACCGCCGTACCCCTCTCGGCCGGGTGCTGGCGCTGCACCGGGAAACCGGGCAGCCGGCGGTGCTGACCCTCCGGCAGCTGCGTTGCCACGATGGGGCGCTCTCAGCGGGACTCGTCCGGATCTGCGAAAATCCCGTGGTCATCGCGGCCGCGGCGGATGAGCTCGGCCGCCGGTGCCCGCCGCTGGTCTGCGTCGGGGGCCAGCCGTCCGCCGCCGGCTGGCGGCTGCTCGACCTGCTGGCCGCGGGCGGCGCGGAGTTCCGCTACCACGGCGATTTCGACTGGGGCGGTATCCGGATCGCGAACGCGGTTCGTCAGCGAGCGAGCCAGGGACAGTCCCGCTGGCAGCCGTGGCGGTATGACGCAGGCACCTATGAGGCCATGGCGGCAACTTTGACGGCCGGGCTCGCGGCCGCGCGGCGACCCCAGCTGGCCGGCGAACCGGTCCCGACTCCCTGGGATCCGGGCCTGGCGGCGGCCATGGCGCGCCACGATTTTCGCATCGAGGAGGAACTCGCCCTCGACGCCTTGCTCGCGGACCTGACCTGACCTGGCCTGATCGTCGCGTGGCGTCGCCCCGGGCTCACTCACCGAGGATGCCGACCTCGCGTTCCCGGCGCCGGTGTTCTACGCGGGCGCCTTCATCGCGCTGGCCGCGCGATCGCCGCACCAGCTGTCTAGGCTCCGGGGCCGCGGCTCAGTGGCCGAAGGCCCGGCGCAGGGCCTCGTCGCGGTCGCGGATGAACCGCTGGGCCAGGCTCGACGCGGGGGCCAGCAGGTCGAAGCCGTGGATGCCGCCCGGATAGACGTGCAGTTCGGCCGGGCTGTCGGCGAAGCCAACCGCGGAGTTCACCTTCGGCTGCCGGGCGGGTCATCCGTAACATACCTCCATGAGCATTGAACGGGAGAAGCAGCTGGCCGCGGAAGCAGCCGCAGAGCTGGTCGAGAACGGCATGACGGTCGGACTCGGCACCGGCTCGACCGTGGCGTACCTGCTCCCGGCCCTGGCCAAACGATCTCTCGACATCGTCTGCGCCGCCACGTCGCCGCGTACCGAGCGCGCCGCGCGGGACCTGGGCCTGCGGATCGAGGACGTCACGAGCATCGACCGGTTCGATATCACCATCGACGGCGCTGATCAGATAGCCCCGGACGGCTGGCTGATCAAGGGCGGCGGCGGCGCGCAGACGCGGGAGAAGGTCATAGCGGGAGCCGCGGACCGGTTCGTCGTGATCGCCGACTCGTCCAAGCCGGTCCCGGCGCTGAGCGCCCCGGTGCCGCTCGAGCTGCTGTCCTTCGGGCTGCACGCCACTCTGCGCCGGGTCAGCCCGGCCTCGCTGCGGGACGTGCCGGTAAGCCCGGACGGCGGCGTGATCGCCGACTACCACGGGCCTATCGATGACCCGGCGGCACTGGCGGCCCGGCTGTCCTCGACGCCGGGGGTCGTGGAGCACGGCTTGTTCCCGCCCGAGATGGTGACCGCGGCGCTGGTCGGCCGGGGCGAGTCGGTCGAACGGATCGACTTCCCGGACCTGGCCTGATCGTCGCGGGGCGTCGCCCCGGGCTCAGCCGATGACGAGGAGGAGGTCCCCGCCTTCGACCGGCTGGACCGGGTTGATAGCGAGCCTGGTCACCGTGCCGCCCAGCGGCGCGGTGATGGCCGCTTCCATCTTCATGGCCTCGATGGTCGCGATCACCTGCCCGGCCGTGACCGGGCTCCCCACCGTGACGGCGAGGGTCACGGTGCCGACGAACGGGGCGGGAACGTGCCCCGGGACCGAGCGGTCGGCTTTCTCGGCGGTCTTCTCCGTCGCCTCGATGCTCCGGTCGCGCACGGTTACCGGGCGCAGCTGGCCGTTGAGGGTGCCGATCACGGTGCGCAGGCCGCGGTCGTCGGGGTCGGAGATGGCCTGGATGCCGAGCAGCAAGCGCACCCCAGGCTCGAGATCGACGACGTACTCGGTTCCTTCCCGCAGGCCGTAGAGGAACTCCCGGGTGGGCAGCAGGGAGACGTCGCCGTAGATGTCGCGGTGCTCGGCGAAGTCCCGGGCCGGCCCGGGGAACAGGAGCCGGTTGAGGGCGGCCCGCGGCCGCTCGGCCAGGTCGCGAAGGTCCTCGTCGGTCAGGGGGGCGGGCGGGCTGACCGGACGGCGGCCGGCCAGCGCGGCGGTGCGGAACGGCTCAGGCCACCCGCCCGGGGGGTCACCGAGCTCGCCGCGGAGGAACCCGATGACCGAGTCGGGCAGGTCGTACTTGCCGGGGTCGCTGGCGAAGTCGTCGCTGCTGACTCCGGTTCCGACCAGTTGCAGCGCCAGGTCGCCGACGGCCTTGGACGACGGGGTGACCTTGACCAGCCGGCCGAGGAGCTGGTTGGCGGCGGCGTAGGCGTCTTCGACATCCTCGAACCGCTGGCCCAGGCCCAGCGCGATGGCCTGCTGGCGCAGGTTGGACAGCTGGCCGCCGGGGATCTCGTGGGTGTAGACGCGGCCCGTCGGTGCGGGCAGGCCGGACTCGAACGGAGCGTACAGGCGGCGGACCGCTTCCCAGTAGGGCTCGAGGTCGTTAACGGCCCGCAGGCTCAGGCCGGTGGCCCGGCCGGTGTGGTCGGTGGCCGCGATGATCGCCGACAGCGGCGGCTGGCTGGTCGTGCCGGCCATGGAGGCGACCGCGCCGTCGACGGCGTCCGCCCCCGCCTGCCACGCGGCCAGCAAGGTGGCGAGCTGACCGCCGGCGGTGTCGTGGGTGTGCAGGTGGACGGGCAGGTCGAAGCGTTCCCGCAGCGCGGTGACCAGCGCGACCGCCGCCGGAGGGCGCAGCAGGCCGGCCATGTCCTTGATGGCCAGGATGTGGGCGCCGGCGTTGACGATCTGCTCGGCCAGCCGCAGGTAATAGCCCAGCGTGTAGAGCCGCTCGCCCGGGTCCGAAAGGTCCGCGGTGTAGCACAGCGCTACCTCGGCGACGGCGGTGCCGGTGGCGCGGACGGCGTCGATCGCGGCCCGCATCTGGTTGACGTCGTTGAGGGCATCGAAGATCCGGAAAATATCGATGCCGGCGGCGGCGGCCTCCTGGACGAACGCCTCGGTCACCGTTTCCGGGTACGGGGTGTAGCCGACGGTGTTGCGGCCGCGCAGCAGCATCTGCAGGCAGATGTTGGGCACCGCCGCGCTGAGCGCGGCCAGCCGCTCCCACGGATCCTCGTGCAGGTAGCGCAGCGCGACGTCGTAGGTGGCACCGCCCCAGGCCTCCAGCGACAGCAGCTGCGGGACGTTGCGCGCGACATGCCCGGCCACGGCCAGCAGGTCCCGGCTGCGCACCCGGGTGGCGAGCAGCGACTGGTGCGCGTCGCGGAACGTGGTGTCGGTGACCGCCAGCGCGGCCTGGCGGCGCAGCTCCCGCGCGAACTCTGCCGGGCCGAGGGCGCGCAGCCGCTGCCGCGACCCGCCGGGCGGCGGGGATCCGAGGTCGGCCCGGGGCAGCTTCTCGGTGGGGTCGACCAGCCGCGGCGGCGGGCCGTGCGGGCGGTTGACCGTCACGTCGGCCAGGTAGGTCAGCAGCTTGGTACCCCGGTCGGCGGAGATCCGCGGGGCGAGCAGCCCCGGGTGGTCCTCGATGTACGAGGTGGTGACCCGGCCGGCCCGGAAGTCGGGGTCGTCGAGCACCGCGGTCAGGAACGCGATGTTGGTCGGCACGCCGCGGATGCGGAACTCGGCCAGCGCCCGCCGGGCCCGGCGGGCCGCGGCGGCCAGGTCGGGGCCACGGCAGGTGAGCTTGACCAGCAGCGAGTCGTAATGCGCCTCGATCTCGGCGCCGAGGGCGGTGCCGCCGTCCAGCCGTACGCCCGCGCCGCCGGGTGACCGGTAGGCGGTGATGCGGCCGGTGGCGGGCCGGAAGCCGTTGGCGGGGTCCTCGGTGGTGATGCGGCACTGCAGCGCGGCCCCGCGTACCACGATTGCGTCCTGCGACAGGCCCATCTCGGGCAGCATCTCGCCGGACGCGATGCGCAGCTGAGCCTGCACCAGGTCCACGTCGGCAGTTTCCTCGGTCACCGTATGCTCGACCTGGATACGGGGGTTCATCTCGATGAACACATGGCGTCCGGCCTGGTCGAGGAGGAACTCCACCGTGCCGGCGTTGACGTAGCCGATCGCGCGCGCGAACGCGACGGCGTCGCCGCAGATCCGCTCGCGCAGTTCCGGATCCAGGTGCGGCGCGGGCGCCAGTTCCACCACCTTCTGATGCCGGCGCTGCACCGAGCAGTCCCGCTCGAACAGGTGGATCACGTTGCCCGCAGCGTCCGCGAGGACCTGCACCTCGATGTGCCGCGCGTCGACCACCGCCTGCTCCAGGTACACCGCGGAATCACCGAACGCGGCCTCCGCTTCCCGCATCGCCGCCCCCAGTGCCTCCGGCAGTTCCGCGGGCGTGCCGACGCGGCGCATACCGCGTCCCCCTCCCCCGGCCACCGCCTTGACGAACACCGGGAACTCCATGGCCTCCGCCGCCCGCACCAGGACCGCCGGGTCTGCGCTCGGCTCGCTGGACGCCATCACCGGCAGCCCCGCCGCGCGCGCCGCGGCGATCGCCCTGGCCTTGTTGCCCGCCAGTTCCAGGATGTCCGCGGGCGGCCCGACGAAGGTGATCCCCGCCCGGGCGCAGCCCTCGGCCAGATCGGGGTTCTCGGACAGGAACCCGTACCCCGGGTAGATCGCGTCGGCGCCCGCGGTGCGGGCGGCCGCGAGGATCTCCTCGACCGACAGGTACGCCCGGACCGGGTGCCCGATCTCGCCGATCTGGAAGCTCTGGTCGGCCTTGAGCCGGTGCAACGAGTTGCGGTCCTCCCACGGGAAGACCGCGACCGTCTGGGCCCCGAGTTCGACCGCCGCCCGGAAGGCGCGCACCGCGATCTCGCCGCGGTTAGCGACCAGGACCTTTGCGAACATGAGACTCCCTCAACCGGGCGCGGCTGGCCGCTACTGCGGCTTAAGTCGTTGTTCCCCGGTTATCCGATCTCATGACAATCGGCCGGGCCGCCGAGCACCACCGTCGCCTCGACGATGCGGCTGACCCGGATGCCGGCCCGCTCGTTCAGCTGAAGGACCGCATCGGCCGACGGCCCTTCGTACAACGAGAACACCACCTCCTCCGCGGGGATGAGGACGCTGATGATGTCGCAGACGCGCGTTCCCCCAGCGCTCATCTGTTCCATCACCGCGCGGCCGCAGTCAAGGGCTTCGAGAAGCAGCTCGCTCGTCACGCCGGGCCAGTAGCGCTCGACCAGGTACGTGGGCACGCTGGTCCTCCCTTTTCGGGCGACGCTACCGCCGCGGTGGAAGGCGGAAATCCCCGAAATCAGTGAAATCCAGGTTCACCCAGACGCGTTCCGGGACCGCTACGGGCTTCTCGACGGCGCGCGGATGTGTTAGACCCGACTCAGGGGGGTTGACGGATGGACGGGCGGCCAGTCGGGCGTGACGCCGAGATCGCCGAGATCCTGGCGTTCATTCCGGATGCCGCCGGCCCGCCGGCGGCCCTGGAAATCACCGGCGATATCGGGATCGGCAAGACGAGGGTGTGGCGGCACGTGCTCCACACCGCCGACCGCTCATCCCGGGTGCTGTCATGCCAGCCCGCGCCGACTGAGAGACCGCTCGCCTTCTCGGCCCTCGATGATCTGTTTGGCGATGTGGCCGGGGAAATCCTTTCCGCGCTTCCGGGACCGAGGCGGCACGCGGTGGAGGTGGCGCTGCTGCGCGACCCGACCCCGGGGGCTGGCCCAGCTCAGTCCAACCCGGTACCCGACCAGCGCATGCTGGCGCGGGGAATCCTCGACATCCTGCGGTTCCTGTCCGCCGAAGCGCCGCTCATCGTGGCGGTGGACGACGCGCAATGGCTGGACCGGCCATCGGCCGGGGTGCTGGAATTCTGCCTGCGCCGCCTGCGGGACGAAGGCATCGCCATCCTGCTGACCTTCCGGACCGACGACACCGTCCCGCTCGGCCTGAGCCGCGCCCTGCCACCGGACCGGCTTCACCGCGTGCGACTGGGCCCGCTCAGCATGGGCGCCATCGGCGAAATCCTGCGGTCACGGCTGGGGGCGGTACCGCCCAGGTACATTCTCACCCGGCTCTATGACGCATGCGGCGGAAACCCCTTCTACGCCCTCGAATACGCCCGCGCCATCGCCGAGCATCCGGGCCTGCCTCTCACCAACGAGCCGATCCCGGCCCCGCACAGCCTCCGGGACCTGGTCAGGCGGCGCTTGCGCCGGCTCGAGCCCGACGTACGGCAGGTCTGCCGGCTGGTGGCCGCCTCGGCCAACCCGCGGGAACGGCTGATCCGCGCCGCCCATGACGACGGGGAGTCCTGGACGGCGATCGACCATGCCGTCGACGCTGCCCTGATCGAGCGGGAAGGGGGGATCCTGCGGTTCACCCACCCGCTTCTGCGCAATGTGCTGTACAGCGAGATGACGCTCCGGGAGCGCAGGCAGGCGCACCGGCGGCTGGGAGCGGCCACGGACGACGTCGAGGAGCGGGCCTGGCATCTCGCGCTTGGCGCCGACCAGCCCGACCAGAAGATCGCTGGAATGCTCGATAGCGCGGCCGAGCACGCCGCGCTGCGGGGCGCGCAGGGAGAAGCGGCCACTTTAGCGGAGCAAGCCGCCCGGCTGACACCGGCTCGCCAGTCCGAGCCGGCGCGGGAGCGGACGCTTCATGCGGCCGACTATCACTTCCGGGCCGGAGACATCGCCCGCAGCCGGGAACTGATGGAGTCCGCCCTCCCCACCTGCCCAGACGGACCGCTGCGCGCGTCAGTGCTGCTCCGGCTGGCCACCATCTACTACCACCAAAGCGGCTGGCCGCTGGCCGAGCAGACGTTCCGCCAGGCTGCGGCCGAAGCGCGGGGCGACCCGGCCCTCTACGCATACGCCCAGCAGGAGCTGGCGTTCGCCCGGCTGGTGGCCGGCGATCTGCCCGGCGCCTCCCGGCTGGCGGCGGCCTCGCGTGAGTCGGCCGAACGAGCCGCCGATCCGCGCCTGCTCGCCCACTCACTGGCCAGGATCGCCATCTTCGGATTCCTCCAAGGCCAGGGCGTACGGCTGGACCTGCTGGACGAGGCCGAGACGCTCGACGCCGCCGCGGTCAGTCAACCGGTCACCCGTCTGCCGCGGTTCGACCCGTCCATGGTCAGAGGCCTCATCCTGAAATGGTGCGACCGGCTGGATGAGGCGCGGTTCAAGCTGGCCGACCGGTACCAGACCGGGATCGACGGCGGAGACGAAGCGTCCCTGCCCTACCTGCTCTACCACTTCAGCGAGCTCGAGTGCTGGGCGGGAAACTGGGACGCTGCGGAAGAATACGCGCTGGAGGCGTGCCGGGCGGCCGACGAGGGCCACCAGGAGTCGATGAGGCCGGCCACGCTGTACGCCCTGGCCCTGGTCCGGGCTCATCAAGGCCACGTGCAGCAGGCGCGGGACCTAGCCGCCGAGGCGCTGCCGCTGTGCGACCGGACCGGGAACGTTCCGGTGCGGTCCATGCTGCTGGCCGTGCTCGGGTTCATCGCGGTGTCGCTCGACGACGCCCAGGCGGCGCACTCTCACCTGGGGCGCCTGGCCGAGCTGACGGCCAGCGTCGGCCTGGGAGAACCGAGCGTGGTGAAGTTCCTGCCCGACGAGATCGAGGCGCTGGCCGCACTCGGCGATATCGGCCAGGCCCGGTCGCTGACCCGGCAGCTCGAGGAAACGGGAACAGCACTCGGGCGTCCATGGGCGCTGGCCACCGCCGCGCGCTGCCGCGCCTGCATCGCCTTGCAGGAAGGTGACCTGGAACAAGCCGAGCTGGCCTGCGAGGAGGCACTGGTAATCCACCAGCAGCTTCCGATGCCGTTCGAGATGGGACGTACCCTGCTGATCAAGGGCACCATCGAGCGACGCGGCAGCCAGCCGGCGGCCCGGGGGACGCTCGGTCAGGCGCTGGACGTTTTCGAGCGCCTCGGTTCACGGCTGTGGGCCGCGAAGGCCGACCGCGAGCTCGCCAAGATCACCACGCGGACGACAGACGGGCTGACCGAGACCGAGCGTCGGGTAACCGCGCTGGTCACCCAGGGTCGCACCAACCGCGAGGTCGCCGCCGCGATGTTCGTGACGGAAAATACCGTGCAGACCCACTTGCGGCACATCTTCCAGAAGCTCGGCGTCAGGTCGCGCACCGAACTGACCGTCCTGTTTCTCGCCGCCCCGCCGGCGCCGCGCGATCGGCCTGAGGTCACTGCTTCCCGGGTACGCTGACCGGCACCCTCGCCGCCAAATATCACTGATTTCGGGGATTCCGTGGCTAGCTCGCCGGTTTAGCGTGAAATCCGATCGACAAGCCTATGAGCAGCAAAAGCGAGGCGGCAGGGTCAGGTTCACGGGGAGTTGAAGTGCGCCCAGGCGCAGTCGCACCGCGACGTGCCCGGGCTCGCGGAACCCCGGTGTCCCTGACCCCGCGGTGCGTCGTGGCCGCAGACGCGCGGATGATGACGCCTCGGCATCAAGTTGACAGCGTGCCTCGCCAGCGCGCGACGAGGAGGCAGCCGCGGTGCCTATCCCCCTACCCCCCCTGACCAGCGGTCCTGGCGTCTACCTCCAGGAGCTGCCAAATCCGGTACGGCCGATCGTCGGGGTTCCGACCTCCATGGCCGCGTTTTACGGGCGAGCCTCACAGGGCATCGTCGACTACCCGTACCAGGTGAATGCCTGGGCCGACTACGAGAACGAGTTCGGGGAACTAGATACCGCCTACCCCATGAGTTACGCGGTTTACCTCTTCTTCCTCAACGGCGGCAATACGGCACTGGTAGTGCGCTACAACGATCCAACCGTCAAGACCGCCTCGGCCGCGCTGTCCGGCGATACGACGCTGGTGGCCAGCTCGCCCGGGCAATGGGCCGTAACCGACGCTCTCACCGCCGTAGTCGACACCAGCAACCTGGTCAACACGAGCGTCAACCAGTTCAACCTGACTCTCACGAAGGCGGACGGATCGACCGAGTTCTACGCCGGGGTCAACCTGACCAAGGGCACGCCTCAGTATCTGGCCACGCAGCTCATACCATCGCAGTTCGTCGATGTCACCAAGTCGACCATCGGGACGACGTTGCCGACGCTGGACGACGATAAGACCTTGACGGTGGCGTTCGCGATGCCGAGCGCGGACGATGCCGGCGACGGTGGGCCGGCCGCCGGAGGAGCTGGCGCTGCCGCAGCCGGGGGTGCCGCCGCAGCCGGGGGTGCCGCCGCAGCGGCACCGCCGGCCGCCGCGCCGGACACGACCGGACCCGTCGACCTCGGCGACCCGGACACCAAAACCGGGATCTACGCGCTGCTCAAGGCGGACATCTTCAATATGCTCTGCCTTCCGGTCGATCCCACGAATACGTACGTGACGAAGGCACTCGACGAGGCGGCGGCATTCTGCACGCAGCAGCGCGCCATGCTGATCGTGGACACGCCGTCTACCTGGGATGCCATTCCGCTCACCTTCTCGACTATCACCACCCAGCCCCAGGCCTCCTTCCTGTCGCCCAGCACGAACGCCGCCGTCTATTACCCCAACCTGCAGCTCACTGACGCCACCGGCGCCACGTTCACGTCCGGGGCCTGCGGCGCGGTGGCCGGCGTATGGGCGGCCACCGACGCCAGCCGCGGCGTCTGGAAGGCGCCCGCCGGCACGGCGGCGGCTATCACCGGCATCGTCGGCTTCACGGCGCAGGTCGATGACAAGGAGAGCGGCATCATCAACCCGGTGGCCGTCAACGGCCTGCGCACGATGCCCGCGGTGGGCCCCGTGGTGTGGGGCGCGCGGACGACGGTCGGTGCCGACCAGACCCAGAACCAGTGGAAATACCTGCCGGTTCGCAGGCTCGCGCTGTACCTCGAGGAATCCTTGCTACGCGGGACGCAGTGGGCGGTCTTCGAGCCCAACGACGAGCCGCTGTGGTCCTCGCTACGGCTGAACGTGACCACGTTCATGCAGGGGCTCTTCTCGCAGGGCGCCTTCCAGGGCTCGACGCCCGCCACGGCGTACCTGGTGCAATGCGACGCCACCAACAATCCGCAGTCCTCGATCGACCTCGGCATCGTCAACATCTTGGTTGGCTTCGCGCCGCTCTACCCGGCTGAGTTCGTCATCATCAATATCCAGCAGCAGGCCGGACAGGCCTAAACCCAGGAGCGACGATGGCCCAGTTCACTGTCAACGCCACGCGTTTCGATCCTTACAAGAACTTCAAGTTCAAGGTCAAGGTCGACGGCGCGTACGTGGCCGGGGTCTCGAAGGTCAGCCCGCTGAAGCGGACCACCGAAGTGGTCAAGCACCGGGAGGGCGGCGACCAGAGCACGAGCCGCAAATCGCCCGGCCGCAACGAGTACGAGGCGATCACGCTCGAGCGCGGCGTGACCCACGACCTGGTTTTCGAGCAGTGGGCCAACAAGGTGTGGGACTACAAGAACGCGCAGGCACAGAACGCCGACCAGGAGGTATCGCTCGCCGACTTCCGCAAGGACGTGATCATCGACTTCTTCAACGAGGCCGGGCAGAAGGTCATCTCCTACCACGTCTACCGCTGCTGGGTATCGGAGTACCAGGCCCTCCCCGATCTCGACGCGAACGCCAACGCGGTAGCGATCCAGCACATCAAGCTCGAGAACGAGGGCTGGGACCGCGACGTGTCGGTGGTCGAGCCGAAAGAGCCTTCCTTCTCAGGCTGACCGGGGCTGACCCGGGATGCAGAACGGAGGGCCGCCGATGGCCCCGACCGCCGCCACCTTGCTGCGGCTGTGGGAGTCCGGAGCCGCCGCGGCTCCGCCGGACCGTGCGCCATCGCTGCTGCACTCGCTCGGCGCGGTCGAAGCGAGCGTGCGGACGGACGAACTGACGGTCGGCCAGTGCGACGCGCTGCTCTTCGAGCTGCGCCGGGTGATGTTCGGGGAGCTGCTCGAGGTGATGGCGACATGCCCGGCGTGCCAGGAGGACCTGGAGCTCACCGTCGCGCTGGGCGACCTGCAGCCTCCGGTCCTGGAGGGTCCCGCGGTGCCATTGACAGTGCACGCGGACGGTTACACGCTCCGGTGCCGGATTCCGCGCAACGACGACCTGGGGGCGCTAGCCCGTTATGGCGGCGAGGCCACGATCCGCGATCTGCTCGAGCGGTGCGCGCTGGAGACGAAGTCACCCGAGGGACTGCCCGTCGACCCGCGCGAGCTGCCGGAAGCGGTCGTGCAGGCGGCCGTGTCGGCGCTGGCCGAAAGTGACCCCGGCGCCCACACGACGCTGAGCGTGTCCTGCCCTTGCGGCCGCGAATGGGTAGACGAGCTGGACATCCGCACCGTGATGTGGAACGACCTCACCGAGTGGGTCGGCCGGACGCTCACCGAGGTCCACCAGCTCGCACGAGCCTACGGCTGGTCCGAGGGCGAGATCCTGGCCATGAGCGGATGGCGGCGGCGCTGGTACCTGGAGGCCGCGGGATGGTGACGCCTTACCTGTCCAGGCTCCGGCCGGCCGAGCCAGGGCCACGGCTGCGGCCGCGGCCGCGTTCGCGTTTCGAGCCCGCACCCACGTTCCCGATCGACGGGCCGACGGGCACCAGCCTTGGGCTGGACCGGCCGGTACCAGCGGAGGCCGAGCCCGGCGGCACGGAGGCCGAGTTCGAACAGGATCCGGCCTACCGGCGGCCGGCCGCCCCGGCCGCCGGCCCGGATACCGGCGGCGACCAGGCACTGCCGCACGTCCGGCTAGAGGCCGCCCCGCCCGGCCATGCCGCCCGGCCACGGTCGCCGAGGGCCGCTCAGGCGGTCCCGCCCGCCGACGACGGGCGCCGGGACAACCCGGCCGACCGGCACGTCGCGCACCACCGCCCCGCTGGTCCGGAGGACGGCCCGCCTCCGCCTGCGCCGGACGGCCCGGCGCCAGGCGCACCGCCGCCCCGGCTGGCGCCGGTCCGTCCGGCCGCCGCGGTGGGCGTCTGGCCGGCCGGGCCTAGCGTTCAGCCCGCGGGCGAGCCGGCGGAACTCCGGCGGATCCGCCCCGAGGATGCCCCGGGCACCGTGAGCGTCACCCCCGGCCCTGGCCGCGAGCCGCGGCAGGCACCGCCGGATCGCGCGCCCGCTGCCGCCGGACGCCCCGGTCCCGGCGCGCTGCCCGCACCGCCATTCCCGCCGGCCGAGCGGCCGTCAAACCGCGCGGACCGGGCGAGCCGCGCGGACCAGGCGGGTCAGCCCGCCGGTACCCCATCCGATCACGTTCAGGCGATGGCCCGATGGCTCCGTGACGCGGCTCCCGCACCGGCGCGGGCCGAAGTGACGATGCCGCCGGGCAGTCCGCGCTATGTGCCGCCGGCCCGCGTGCCTGACCGGCCCGCACCGGCGGCGTCCTCCGACGTGACCGTGACCATCGGGCGGATCGAGGTCAAGATGCCGGCCGCGGAACCCGCTCCAGGCCGGCGGTCGCCGGCCGAACCGGGCCGGCGGGTGCCCAGCCTCGGGGACTACCTGGAATCCCGGACGAGGGCGAGGGGCCGCCCGGGATGAGCAACAACGCCGCGATCGCGGCCGTGACCGCGACCCTGACGAACATGATCCAGGCGGCCGTGTCCGTGGACCCGGTCGTGAGCAGCGGCACGGTAACCGCCCGGCCCCCTGACCGGGCCCGTCAGGGCGCGCCGGTCAACCAGGTCAACCTGTTCCTGTACCGGATCTCGATCGATGCCGCCTGGCGCAACCAGGATCCGCCATCCGCCCGGCCCGGCGAGTCCGGGCAGCCGCCGCTGCCGCTGGTGCTCTCGTACCTGATTACGGGGTACGGCGAAGACGACGACGAGATCCTCGCGCACCGGCTGCTCGGTATCGCGATGGCGGTACTGAACGACAGGCCGGTGCTGTCCCGGGCGCAGATCGCCAGCGCGTTGCCCGCGCCCGGATCGGGTCTGGAGAATCAGATCGAGCGTATGCGGATCACTCCCGATCCACGGCCGCAGGACGAGATCTCCCGGATGTGGACGACGTTCAGCACCGGTTACCGGCTGTCGGTCAGCTACGACGCGGCGGTGGTCCTGATCGACAGCACCCGCCCCGTCGCCGCGGCCCCGCCGGTGCTGGCGCGCGGCCCCGGCGACACCGGCCCGGTCGCCGTCGCCTCGCTCTACCCCCAGCTCCAGCTCACGGTGCCGCCGAACCGCCAGCCAGCCGCCCAGCCAGGTGACGTGCTGACGCTGACCGGGAGCCAGCTGTCCGCAGTCACCGAGGTCCAGGTGAGCCATCCGCTGGCCGCGCAGCCGGTGAAGCTCGAGCCGCTGACCCGCACCGCGTCCGAGCTGACGGTGCAGCTCCCCAGGACGGCCCAGCTGCCGGCCGGCGTCGCGACCGTGACCGCGTCGTTCGACGCGGTGCAGCGACAGGCCGCCGGGGACGCCGTCGTGACGCTCGCCAGCAACGCCGTTCCCGTGGCGCTCGCACCGCGGCTCCTCAGCACCGCCCCGCTGTGGGCCAAGCTGGTGCAGGGCGGACCGACGCCAGTGACCGTGAACTGCTCCCCCGCGGTCCAGCCGCAGCAGACGATCGCCCTGATCGTGGGCTCGCAGCTGGTCTCCTCACCATCAGTACCGGCCGCGGCCAGCCAGCTGAGCTTCAGCCTGGCGGGTTTCGCACCGGGCAGGTACCTGCTCCGCGTGCGGATCGACCAGACCGACAGCATCCCCGTCCTCGGCCTGCCCGCGCCGCCGGACACGGACCCGCCGGTTCCGCTGCAGTTCGACCCCAACCAGTACCTGGTGCTGGCGCCATGACGGGGCCGCCGGATGCCGTAGTCCGCGACATGACCGCCTGGGAGGCGATGAACGGCGCGTACCTCGCGGCCGGGCTGGCCTGGATGCGCGAGCGGCTCAGCACCGAGGCCGGCGAGCCGGACAGCACACCATGGTGGGATGCCGGAGTGCGGGCGGACCCGCCCGCGGCGCTGGAGCAGCTGGGCGAACGGCTCGGCCTCTCCCGGTTCGAACGCCTGGTCCTGCTGCTCGCCGCGGCGACTGAGCTGGACCCCGGCATTAGCGCCCGGTGCGCCGCGGCGAACGGCAACGTCGCCGCGGCCTATCCCACCCTCGCTCTCGCACTCAGCCTGCTCCCCGGAGCAAGCTGGGACGTGGTGTCGCCGCAGCGGCCGCTCAGGTACTGGCGGCTGATCGAGCTCGACGAGCCGCGCGCCGACGCGCTCACCGCGACCCGGATCAGGATCGACGAGCGCATCGTCAGCTTCCTGAAAGGGCTGAACGTGATGGACGAGCGGCTCGCGCCGGTCGTCCAGCCGGTGACGGCCGAGCTGCCGCTGAGCCTGCCAGCCACGCACGAGCAGGCCGCGGCGGACATCGTGGTAGCGCTGACCGAGCAGGGCAGCACCGACGGCCTGCCCGTGATCGAGCTGGTCGGGGTGGATCCCGCGGTGCGGCGCGGGCTCGCCGCCACCGCGGCGAGCCGCCTTGGCCGCGAGCTCTACGAGGTCTCACCGGAATGGGTGCCCGCGGGCACCCGGGACCTGTACGACCTGGCCCGGCTGTGGGAACGCGAGACGCTGTTGCTCCCCGTGCTGCTCTACGCCGACACGGCCGGCGTCCCGCGCGAGGGCTCGGCCGGGATCGACTCCTTGTGCGAGCAGGTGCGTGGCCATGTCCTGGTGGGTTGCCGTGAGCCGCGGCCGCTGCGATCGCGCCGTGTGCGCATCGTCGACGCCCCTCGCCCCAGCGGCCAGGAGCAGGAGGTTCTGTGGCGCGAACTGCTGACCGACGACCCGGCGACGGCGGCGCGGCTGGCCTCCGAGTTCGACCTGAGCCAGGTGGTGATCGCCGATGTGGTACGCCAGGTGGCGCACGCCGGCACGGGCCAGCGTGGCCTGTGGGCGGCGTGCCGGGCGCAGACGCGGCCGCGCCTCGACTCCTTCGCCCGCCGGGTCGAGCCGACGGCCTCGTGGGACGACCTCGTGCTCCCCGATGCCGAGCTTGCCCTGCTCCGCCACATCGTGGACCAGGTCCGCGGCCGTGGCCAGGTGCTGCGCTCCTGGGGACTGGCCGAGCGGATCACCCGGGGCAGCGCGGTGACGGCGTTGTTCGCCGGCGGGTCCGGCACCGGCAAGACCCTCGCCGCGGAGGTGATCGCCAACGAGCTTGAGCTCGATCTGTACCGGATCGACCTCGCGGGCGTCGTCAGCAAGTACATCGGCGAGACCGAGCAGAACCTCCGGCGGGTGTTCGACGCGGCCGAGGAGGGCGGGGCACTGCTGATGTTCGACGAGGCGGACGCGCTGTTCGGCAAGCGCAGCGAGGTCAGGGACAGCCATGACCGCTACGCCAACATCGAGATCAGCTACCTGCTGGCGCGGATGGAAGAGTACCGCGGGGTGGCGATCCTGGCCTCCAACCTGCGCCACGCCCTAGACGATGCCTTCCTGCGCCGCCTGCGCTTCGTCGTCACCTTCCCCTTTCCCGGGCCCGCGGAGCGGGCGAGGCTGTGGACCCGGGCCTTCCCCGCCCGGGCGCCGGTCGCCGAGCTGGACATCCCGCGCCTGGCCAAGCTGGCCGCCAGTGGCGGGACGATTCGCAACATCGCGCTGAACGCCGCGTTCGGCGCGGCCGGACGAGGGACGAAGGTCACCATGGAGCTGGTGCTCGAGATGGCCCGGATCGAATTCAGAAAACTTGAACGTCATGTCAGCGACGCCGATTTCACCGTCGAGGTGACGCCGTCATGAGCACCAGGATCAAGATCGAGCAGCTGGTCCTCGACGGCATCGAGCTCTCGCGCCGGGAGCGCGACGCGCTCGGCCCGGCGATCGCCCGCGAGCTGCGCCAGCTGGGGGGCGATCAGGCCAGCGGCCGGGACGAGCCCCGGCACCGGAGCGCGGGCCGGACGGTGGACGAGATCGCGCGCGAGGTCGCCGCCGCGGTGCGCCAGGCCGCCGCGGCGGCGCGTCCGGCCGCGCCCCCGGTGGCGCCTCCGGTCACGCCTCCGGTCACGCAACGGGGGCGCCGGTGACCATCAGCGGCTTCCCGGGCACGCCCAAGACGCTTCGCGGCGGCCTGGTCCGGATCGACCCGACCGCGCGCCGTCTCCTCGACGTGGTCGTCTTCCAGTACAACCCCGATACCCTCACCCGGACCCTGCAGCCGCGAGCGATCGGCGGCGAGCCGGGCGACCGGCTCGAGGCGCTCCGGCTCTGGGGACCACCGCACGAGGTGATCAAGTTCGACGCCGAGATCGACGCCGCCGATCAGCTCGAGCACCCGACCGACAGCGCCAGCCAGCCTGTCGTCACGCAGGGACTGCTGCCCGCGCTGGCGTTGCTCGAGCGGCTGGTCACGCCCACCGCCGCGGAGCTGATCGCGACCGACGCGCTGTTCGACAACGGGATGTTCGAGGTCTCGCCGGTAGAGGCGCCGCTGGTGGTGCTGGTCTGGGGGGTCAAGCGGGTCGTCCCCGTCCTGGTGAGCAGCCTCACGTTCACCGAGGAGGCCTTCGACCCGAGGCTACAGCCGATCAGGGTCAAGGCGAGCATCGAATGCAAGGTCCTGACCAGCAGCGACCTCCCGCTCCAGCACGTCGGCGGGACGCTGTACATCGCCTACCGGCAAGCCGTCGAGCAACTCGCCGCGATGGTCACCAGCTCTGACGTGCGTTCCCTGGGACTGGAGCACCTGCCATGAGCGTCAGCCGTTACGCGAACGTAGGCCGGGCCATCTGGACGGCACCAGACGGAAGCCAGGTGCCGTACCTGCTGCGCAGGCTCCTGCCCGCGCCGGGATCGCTGGCCACGGCCAGCATCTACCAGGTCCGGCCGGGCGACCGCGTCGACACGATCGCCAACGCGGCGTTGGGCGACCCGACGCTGTCGTGGATGCTGGGAGACGCCAATCTGGCCATGCGCCCGACCGAGCTCGCGCAGCCCGGGAGCGTGCTCGTGATCCCGCTGCCCGCCGGCACCCCGGGGGCGGCGAATGGCTAGCGAGCTGACCCTCAGCCTGATGATCGGGCTCGGCCTCGATCCCGCTCCGCGCGCCGTGATGGAAGCACTGACGGAGGTCAGCGTCCGGATCGGGGCGGGCGGGCCCACCCCGAGCGGCTTCGAGCTCAAGCTCGCCACCAGCACGCAGTCGCCGATCACGACCCAGCTCCTGCCGTCCGGGTATTTCGACCCGCCCACGCGGGTCGTGATCGCGGCCACGCTCGCGGGATCGACCAGCGTCCTGATGGACGGCGTCATCACCCAGCAGGACGTCTCGCCGAACGACGAACCGGGCAAGTCGGTGCTGTCGCTCAAGGGCGAGGACCTGACCCGGATGATGGACCTGATCGATTTCGGCGCGCTGATCGCCTACCCGGCGATGCCAGCCGAGGCGCGGGTGGCTCTGATGGTGGCCAAGTACGCACCGATTTACGGGATCATCCCGCTGGTCATCCCCAGTGTCCTGATCGACGTCCCGCTGCCCAACGAGACGATCCCGCAGCAGAGCGGAACCGACCTGGCCTATATCAACACGCTGGCCGAACGGGTGGGCTACACGTTCTACCTGCAGCCCGGGCCGCTGCCGGGGATGAGCATGGCCTACTGGGGCCCGAAACTGCAGCTGGCGATCCCGTTCCTGTCCAACCCGCCGCCGCTGGCGATCAACTGGGACGGGCGCAGCAACGTCGAGTCGCTGCAGTTCTCGTTCGACGGCTTCAAGAAGACCCAGTTCGTGGTCCTGGTCAAGATCGACGATGTCCCGATCCCGATCCCGATCCCGGTTCCCGACGTGAATCCGCTGAGCCCGCCGCTCGGCCAGAAGGACCCGACCCCGCTGAAGATCACGCCGCTGGTCGGGCTGTCCGGATACACCCCGGTCCAGGCGGCGGTGATCGCGCTGGCCAAGGCGGCCGATTCCGCCAACGTGATCACCGGCCAGGGCACGCTCGACGTGCTGCGCTACGGCTCCATCCTGCCGGCGAGGACGGTCGTGCAGGTCCAGGGGGCCGGGATCACCTATGACGGCCAGTACTTCGTCTCGAGCGTCACGCACACGATCAAGCCGGGTTCGTACAAGCAGAGCTTCACGCTGCAGCGCAACCGGCTGATCGGCGGCGCCGCGACGGACCCGCTGAGCGGCGGTCTCGGCCAGTTGCTGCCCGGCTTCCCGAGCGGGCCGCCGGCCGCCGGGCCGCTGCCCGGGACGCCCCTGCCGGCGCCTCCGCCGCCGATGCCGGCGCTGCCGGGACCGGGACCGGCGCTCCCGGTCCCGGCGCCGTCCGGTCCCGTCGCTCCCGCCGTCACCGGCGGCAGCATCACGTCCTCGCTCCCGGCCTCGCCGGCCAGCTGACCAAACTCGAAGGGAGGAACCGTGCCGGACGCCAGCAGCGACAACGACCGGACCACGATGGCCTCGCTCGGCTATCGCGAGCAGTTCACCTGGGGCTCGGAGCAGGACCCGGACCCCCCGGTGGCCAAGCGCCACTGGGGCAAGTACCGCGGGACCGTCGTCGACAACCAGGACGTCCCGCCGAGCGGGCGCCTGCTGGTCAGCGTGCCCGGCATCGTGATCACCAACTGGGCGATGCCCTGCGTACCGCTCACCGACATCGCGATGGGGACGTTCATGCGGCCGCGCATCGGCGCCAACGTCTGGGTCGAGTTCGAGCGGGGCGATCCTGACAAGCCGATCTGGACCGGGTGCTGGTGGGGCGAGGGTCAGATCCCGGTGATGGCCGAGGAGTACAACGCGGTGCCCGCTATCACGGTGATGACGATCGAGACCGATACCGCCGGCATCTCGGTCTGCGACGTGCCGATGCTGGCCGGCGGGGACACGCCAGGCAACATCAACATCATCGCCGGACGGGGCGCGGTGACGATCGCCCTGACACCGGGCAGCGTCAACATCACCGCGCCGGCGGTGACGATCACCACCGGCACCTTCACCGTCGTCACGCCGGCGGGGGTGTTCACAGTCGGATGAGCATGATCGAGATCGCGTTCCCTTACGGACTGGACGACCGCGGCCGGACCGCCACCGCGAGCTACGACGACCACGTCGAGCAGATGCTCGAACTGCTCCTGCTTACCCGGCCGGGAGAGCGCGTCAACCAGCCCGCGTTCGGCTGCGGGCTCATCGATCAGGTGTTCGCGCCGAACTCGCCGGAGGTGGCCGCCGCGCTCAGCGTGACGATCGCGGCCGCGATCAGCCTCTGGCTCAGGGACGTGCTCTCGGTGACCGCGCTCGACGTGGTGGCTGACGGAAGCCAGCTGATCGTCGCCATCGACTACACCGTGCTGGCCACGAACTCCCCGGGCAGCATCACGCTGTCGGTTCCAGGTACGCCATGAGCCGCGAGATGCGATGGGGTGACCTGGTGGTCACCGGCGACGAGCGGCGGCGCAG
>JBEKJP010000012.1:0-82717 GCA_050011155.1 Streptosporangiaceae bacterium | reverse complement strand
CTCCACCGCCCGGATCAGCCCCAGGTTCCCCTCCTGGATCAGGTCCAGGAACAGCATCCCCCGCCCGGTATACCGCTTGGCCAGCGACACGACCAGCCGCAGGTTCGCCTCCAGCAGGTGGTTCTTGGCCCGGGTGCCGTCCTCGGCGATCCACTCCAGGTCGATACGGCCGTCGGTGCTCAGCGTGAGACGGCCCTCGGCCAGCTTCTCCTCGGCGAACAGGCCCGCCTCGATCCGCTTGGCCAGCTCGACCTCTTGCTCGGCGTTGAGCAGCGGCACCTTGCCGATCTGCTTCAGGTAGTCCTTGACCGGGTCGGCCGTGGCACCCGCCACCGCGACCTGTGCGGCCGGAAGATCGTCGTCGTCATCGCCGAAGACGAAGATCTCCTCGTCCTCGCTGGCGTTGTCCGTGGCGATCTTGACGACCTGGGCATCCGGTGCCGCCGGAGTGGCCGCCCCCGCCGCCGCGGCGGGCTGGCCGGCTGCGGACGCTTCGATCTCGTCCGGGCCGTCCTCGGTGGCCTCTTCCTCGGTGACGTCACCGATGTCGTCGGTTTCCGCGAGGTCCTCGTCGGCGAGGACCTCGAGGTCCGCGTCGTCGGCGAGGTCGGCGTCGTCGGCGTCGATGTCGTCGAAGTTCTCGAGCTCCGCGTCCGCGTCCAGGTCTGCGTCGTCGAGTTCGACGGCGGTCAGGCCCTTCGCCTCGGAGTCCGCGTTGGCGGTGCGCCGCCCGGAACCGTTTTCGTCTGAATTCCGGGGTCCAGAACCACCTGGCCGCTGAGCCGCCTGAACCGCCTGATCCTCGACAGCCCGGGGCCCCTGGTCCGACGTCCTGGGGCGCTTCCGCGCTGCGGAATTAGCAGCGCTCACGACCACGGTCACCCCTTCCTTCGCTGGGTAGATGCCACTCGGGACTGGTTCAACCCGCCTGCCTCCCACTCATCACCATAGGCCGCGGCCGGGAGTGACTTGTACGCCTACGCCCGGGCCGCTCCCCCTCCGGCTCACCCCGCACCTCACTCCGCACCTCACTGGGGCTCCCTCGCCGGCACGTGCATGACCAGCACGGTGACGTCGTCGTCTTGCTCGTGCCCAGCGAGCATACGTTCCACGAGGTACTCCAGAAACCGCCCGGGACGGGCCAATAGCTCCGCATCGGCCCGTGCGGCCACGGCGGCCAGTTCCTCGAGACCAGCGTCCAGACCACGATTCCTGTTCTCTACCAGACCGTCAGAATAAAAGACCGCAGTACTGCCGGGGCGCAGGCTGAACGCGTGCTGCTTCCTCGGGCTGGCCCAGCCCAGCGGCGTGCCAGCTTCCACTCCGTCGAACCGCGGCGCGCAACCTGCCTCTAGAACAAGGGCCGGCAGGTGGCCGGCATTCCCGAGCACGCCATCGCCGGTTTCCGGGTCGATGACGAGGTAGGCCACGGTGGTGACCTGCTCCTCCTCCTCGGTCGCGGCGAACAGCCGGTCCAGGCCGCCGAGCACCGCCGCCGGGCGCGGGTCGGTCAGCGCCAGCGCCCGCAGCGCGTTGCGGACCCGGCCCATCCCGGCCGCCGCGGTCAGCCCCTTGCCCATGACGTCGCCGAGCGCCACCGCCAGCCGCTGGTCGGCCAGCCGGAACGCGTCGTACCAGTCGCCGCCGATCTCCATGTTCTTGGCCACCGGGCGGTACGTCGCCTCGAGCACCAGGCGCGGCAGCGTGGGCAGCCGGTCGGGCAGCAGGCTCCGCTGCAGCGTCTCGGCCGTGGTGTGCTCCCGCTCGTACAGGCCCGCCCGCTCCACCGCCAGCGAGCACTGCCCGGCCAGGGCCTCCAGGAAGACCCGTTCCTCCTCGGTGATCTTCCGCGGCCGGGCGAAGGAGAACCGCAGCGCGCCCAGCGGCGCGCCCGCGGCTAGCAATGGCAGGCCGACCCAGGAACGTTCGTCCGAGGCGGCCACGCGGTCCGGGTCGATCTCGAGCTCGCCGTCGAACTGCCTGCGCAGGTCGTCCGGGTCTTCCACCAGCACCGGGCGGCGGGTCGCGATCGCCCGGGTCATCACGTTCGGCGACTCCAGCGTCAGCGGCCCTGGCGCCGAGTCGAGCGCGTTCCGCAGGTCGTCGTTGACCACCCGCAGCCGGGCGCCGTCAAGCAGCGCCACCGCCGAGTGCAGCGCGCCGATCGCGGTCCGGCCCACCTCGGTGATGACCTCGACCACCTGCTCGACCGTCAGCGCCTCGGCCAGCATCGAGGTCGCCTGCTGCAGCCGCGCCGTGCGCAGCGCCGCGGCGGACAGCTGCTCGGTCAGCCGGCCGCGCATCTCCTCGGCCTCGCGCTGGCTGGTCACATCGGAGCTGGCCCCGACCCACTCGACGATCTTGCCGTCCCGCTCGATCGGCACCGCGCGCACGTCGTAATGCCGGTACGAGCCGCCCTTGGTCCGGATCCGGTACCGGTCGTCGAAGATCTTGCCGGTCCGGACGCACTCCCGCCAGTCCCGCTCGACCCGCTCCCTGTCCTCCGGGTGCACCACGTCCAGCCAGCCGAACCCGGCGTACTGCTCCTGGGTCTGGCCGGTGATCCAGCGCCACTCAGGCGAGTCTTCCTTCATCGAGCCGTCCGGCGCCGCCACCCACACCACCTGGGCGCCGCCCTGCACCAGCGAGCGGTAGCGTTCCTCGCTTTGCCTGATCTCAGCCGCGGCCACGGCGGCCGCCTCGGCCGCCTCGGCCGACGGGCCGGCCACGTTGAGCACGATCAGGCCGACGCCGTGCACCCGCCCGGCCGCGTCGTGCACCGGGAACCAGGAGGCGCAGCCGGACACGTCCTCGGCCGAGGCCGAGGCCGAGGTAGTAGCGGCGGCGGCAGCCTCGGACTCGGCCGCGGGCGCGGGCCCGGGGGACAAGAAGACCGCGGGATAGCCGCTCTCGGTCAGCGCGCGCCCCTCGTCCAGGACCTTGCGCAGCGCGGCCTCCGCGCGGGCGCCGACCGGCCCGGGCCAGGCCTCGGAGGGCAGCAGGCCGTGGCAGGCAGCCGGGTCCGCCGGGGCCTTGGGTACGACAGGGACCGCGGAAACCTCGGGGCTCGGGGGGACGACTCCGGCGTCCTCGCCGAGCCTCGCCAGGGCAGCATTCACCCACCGGAAACGCAAATCGGACCCGAATAGGGCCAGACCGACCGGCGCCTCCAGCGTCAGCATGTCCACCAGAGCGGCATCCGAGGCGTCCCGCTGCCTGGGCACAGACGTATCCATGCTCACGACGAACGCCCTTGTACCGCGCCGGGGGCTGCCATGGGCGGCTCCTTCCCCGGGATCATCGTTCCCGCTGCCAACCAATTAAGCCTGCCACAGTCCGGCAATTAGTGCGGCCAGGTGTGAGGATTCGCGGGCAGCGAACACTGCTACGGTTGCAGTTCACGCCCACCGCAATCGCGCCGGCGTGGCGCGAACGGTCTAGAAGGCGGAATCACAGCGGGCATGACAACGTAGCATAGCGTCCGCATGTCCAGATCTGAGAGGCTATCAGGGTGAGCCCGCAGAGCCGACGAAGCCAGCCCCCGCCCGGCCAGCCCCCCGGCGGATCAGGGGGCGGTCAGCGGCGCGGTGGCTCGCCGCCGCCCAACGCGCTGTTCGCCGAGCTGTTGCGCGCGGCGCGTGAGCTGCTGGCCGTACGCAGCCCGCTCGACGCCGAGCTCATGGTCAGCGAGCTGCTCGGTACCTGGTGGGGCCAGCGCGGCGGCGGTCGCCGGGCGGCCACCGTCGAGCAACTGGTCGGCGAGGGCCTGGTCGACTACGCGAGCGAGCAGCGCAGCCCGGCGGCGCTGGCCCTGCTGTCCGGCATCGCCTGCCTCGGCACCCCGCGGCAGGCGGCCAAGGCCGAGCGCGCCGCCCTGGAGCTGATCGAGGCCGGCGTGCACTGCCCCGGCTGGGCCGAGCACCTGGGCGCGGTGACCTCGGCCGAGTGCTACGTCAACCCGGACGATCTCGGCGACACCGACGAGGTCATCTGCGTGTTCAGCTACGCCGGGGAGGAGCCGCACGCGCTGGTCTCTGTGATCGACTACAACACCGACGGGATGATCAAGGACGGCTGGGTCACCTCCCGGGTGGGCAAGCTGCTCGATCACTGCCGCGAGGCGAGCAGCCAGCGCGGGGCCGAGGGCAAGTACGCGTTCCGGCAGGTGGACGCGGGCCAGGCCAGGCACATGCTGGAGAGCGCGCTGACCGTGACCGACTCGGTGAACGACCCGCAGGTCAGCGAGTCCTTCCCGTCGTACCACGCGTTCATCAGGGCCCGGATCAGGGCGCTGCCGCCGTTCCGGGCCCGCTCGCTGTCGGCGACCGGACCGCTGAACGTGACCGGACGCCGGCAGGCCTGGAGCAAGGACCGCCGGGCCATGCTCGCGGCCGAGTTCCTCGCCTCCGACGAGGCCGAGGACCTGTCGGACCGCGGGTCGGCCAGCCACTGCGCCGACCGGATCATCGACTACGGCTGCGACAAGGATTTCGGGCGGCCGCTGCGGATGAGCCCCACCAAGGTGGAGGCCTTCCTGCTCGGCTGGCTGCCGCGCAAGGTGATGCTGTCGTTCGCCGAGCAGGACGCGATGCCGCACGTGCTGGCCGTCTGGGTGCGCTGGGCGGGCCGGCGCTGCGGGCTGAGCGAGGCGGTCATCACCGACTCGCTCGAGGCGGTGTTCAACTCGATCAGCCGGTTCGCCCAGGCCTACCGCGACCCGGCCGAGTTCGGCTTGGACTACGCGCTGGTCCGGCGGCTGCTGCCGGACGCCGATCTGGAGGCGCTGCCGCGCCGGGCGTTCGCGTTCCCGGTCCTGGAAGGCTGGCACTCCGGTGCCGACCTGTCCATCCTGGACCCGGCCGACCCGCGGGACCGGCGCGCGCTGATCGCCGCCGACCACGCCACCCCCGCCCCCGGCGGGGTGGGCCGGCACATCGAGCGGCACGTGGTGCTGGCCGACCGGCTCTGGCGCGGCGACCCGCCCGAGCTGTGGGAGGCCGCCCAGCGGCTGCTCGACGCCGGGCAGGACCGCCACCTGGTGCTGCACGCGCTGATGGCCGTGCTCGACCACACCAGCGGCGACGAGGCGGCCCTGATCGCGGTCCTGCGCGAGCTAGAGGCGGACGAGCCCTAGGGCAGCGAGCCTGGCGGCGGCTCGCCGTAACCGCCGCCGCCGGGGGTCTCGATGACGAATACGTCACCCGTTCGGACGTCGACCGAGTCGCAGCCCGCCATGGCGGTCACCGTGCCGTCGGCGCGGGAGATCCAATGCCGCCCCAGGCCGCCGGGCTCGCCGCCGGCCAGGCCGAACGCGGGCACGCGGCGATGGCCGGTGAGGGTGGTGACGGTCATCGGGGTCAGGAAGCGCAGCCGTCTGATCCCGCCGCGGCCGCCGCGCCAGCGGCCGCGGCCGCCGCTGTCCGGCCTGATCCGGTAGGACTCGAGCAGCACCGGGTAGCGCCACTCGAGCACCTCCGGGTCGGTCAGCCGGGAGTTGGTCATCTTGGTCTGCACCACGTCGGTGCCGTCGAAGCCCTCCCCCGCGCCCGAGCCGCTGGCCACGGTCTCGTAGTACTGATAAGAGTCGTTCCCGAAGGTCACGTTGTTCATCGTCCCTGAGCCCTCCGCCATCACGCCCAGGGCGGCGTAGAGCGCCCCGGTGACGACCTGGGAGGTCTCCACGTTGCCGGCCGCGACCGCGGCCGGGTACTCCGGCGAGAGCATGGTGCCCGGCGGGATGATCACCTTGAGCGGGTGCAGGCAGCCGGAGTTGAGCGGGATGTCGTCGTCGACCAGGGTGCGGAACACGTACAGCACCGCCGCCATGGCCACGCTGGACGGCGCGTTGAAGTTGCCGGCCAGCTGAGGTGAGGTCCCGGTGAAGTCGATCTCGGCGGTGCGCTCGGCGCGGTTCACCCGGACCGCCACCACCACCTGCGCGCCGTTGTCGAGCTCGTAGGCGAACTCCCCGTCGTGCAGCGCGGTGATCACCCGCCGGACCGACTCGGCCGCGTTCTCCTGCACGTGTCCCATGTAGGCTTGCACGACGCCGAGACCGAAGTGCGCCACCATCGCGCGCAGCTCGTCGATGCCCTTGGCGTTGGCGGCGAGCTGGGCGCGCAGGTCGTCGAGGTTGGTGGCCGGGTCGCGAGACGGGTACTCGGCGGTCCGCAGCAGCTCCATCGTCTCGGCCTCCCGGAGCCGGCCGTCCTCCACCAGCAGCCAGTTGTCGATCAGCACCCCCTCCTCCTCGACCCGGGTGCTGGCGGCCGGCATGGAGCCGGGCGACACTCCCCCGATCTCGGCGTGGTGGCCGCGTGAGGCGACGTAGAACCAGATGTCCTCGCCGTCCTCGCTGAAGACGGGGGTGACGACCGTGATGTCGGGGAGGTGGGTACCGCCGTGGTAGGGGTCGTTGAGGACGTAGGCCTGGCCGCGGCGGATGCGGCCCCGGTTGCGCTCGATCACCATCTTGATCGACTCGCCCATCGAGCCCAGGTGCACCGGCATGTGCGGGGCGTTGGCGATCAGGCCGCCCGCGGCGTCGAAGACGGCGCAGGAGAAGTCGAGGCGCTCCTTGATGTTGACCGAGTGCGCGGTGGACTGCAGCCGCACGCCCATCTGCTCGGCGACCGACATGAACAGGTTGTTGAAGATCTCGAGCAGGACCGGATCGGCCTCGGTGGTGGCGTTAGCCCGGTCGGGGCGCGCCGTTACTCGTTCAAGCAGCAGGTCGCCGCGTTCGGTGACCAGGGCACGCCAGCCGGGCTCGACCACGGTGGTGGCTAGTTCCTCGGTGATAATAGCCGGGCCGGTGATGTGGTGGCCGGGCTCGAGCCGGGACCGTTCGTGCAAATCGACCTCAGCCCAATGACCGCCGGCGAAAATTTGCACGCGGGCGGCCGGCTCGGGCCTTTTCCCGGCCGAACGGGGCGGGCTTTCCGCGGCGGTGTCGTCTGCTCGCTGGCTCCCCGTGACTTCGACCGAGACCGCCTCGACCAGCACCGGCTTGTCCCGCATGAGGAAGGAGAAGCGGCGGGAGTACTCCTCTTCGAAGCTCGCGGTCATCTCGGCCAGCGTCCCGACCTGGACGATGACGGCGGTGTCGGTGCCCTGGTAGCGCAGGTGTGCCCGATGGGTAGCGGCGATCCGGTCCGGCGGCACGCCCTCGGCCGCCACCTCGGCCCGGGCTTCGTCCTCGAGAGGCTCGATGATCTCGGCCAGCTCTTCCTGGCTTTCGGCGGTGAGCGGGGCCTCGACGGCCTGCTCGCGCATGGCGATGATGTCGGCCAGCCCGATCCCGTACGCGGACAGCACGCCGGCCAGCGGGTGGATGAGGATCTGCGAGATCCCGAGCGCGTCCGCGACCGCGCAGGCATGCTGGCCGCCCGCGCCGCCGAACACGTTGAGGACGTACTCGGTCACGTCGTACCCGCGCTGGACCGAGATCTTCTTGATCGCGCTGGCCATGTTGGCCACGGCGATCTCGGCGAACCCGGCGGCGACCTCTTCCGGGCCGCGTTCGTCGCCGGTGGCCTCGGTGATCTCCTCGCTGAGCTGCTGGAACTTCTTTTTTGTTATCTCGGCGTCCAGGGGCTGGTCGCCGTGAGGGCCGAAGACCTTCGGGAAGTGACCGGGCTGGATGCGGCCGAGCAGGACGTTGGCGTCGGTGACGGTGAGGGGGCCTTGCTTGCGGTAGCACGCGGGGCCGGGGTCGGCGCCGGCCGAGTCCGGGCCGACCCGGTACCGGATGCCGTCGAAGTGCAGGATCGAGCCGCCGCCGGCGGCCACGGTGTGGATGGACAGCATCGGCGCGCGCATCCGGACCCCGGCGACCTGCGTCTCGTACTCGCGCTCGAACTCACCCGCGAAGTGCGACACGTCGGTGGAGGTGCCGCCCATGTCGAAGCCGATGACCTTGGCGAAGCCCGCGTCCCGGGCCGTACGGGCCATGCCGACGATGCCGCCGGCCGGGCCGGACAAGATGGAGTCCTTGCCGCGGAAGCCGGCCGCGTCGGTCAGGCCGCCGTTGGACTGCATGAACAGCAGCTTCACGTGGTTCAGGGCGCTGGCCACCTCGGCCACGTACCGCTGCAGGATGGGCGACAGGTAGGCGTCGGCCACCGTGGTGTCGCCCCGGGAGACCAGCTTCATCAGCGGGCTGGTCCGGTGCGACTCGCAGACCTGGGTGAAGCCGGCCGCGCGGGCGAGACAGGCGATGCGCTGCTCGTGCTCGGGGTACCGGTAGCCGTGCATGCAGATCACGGCGGCGGCCCGGTAGCCGTCTCGGCGGGCGTTTTCGAGGTCTTCTTTTAGCCTTTCTTCGTCGAGCGGGGTGAGGATCTCGCCGTGGGCGGTCACCCGCTCGTCGGCCTCGATGACCCGGTCGTAGAGGACTTCGGGGAGCAGGATGCGGCGGTCGAAGATCCGCGGCCGGTTCTGGTAGGCGATGCGCAGCGCGTCGGCGAAGCCTTTCGTAATGACCAGCACGGTAGGCTCGCCCTTGCGCTCGAGCAGGGCGTTCGTCGCCACGGTGGTGCCGAGCCTGACCGCGCCGACGCTGTGGGCGGGGATTTCCTGCCCGGGCCGCAGCTCGAGCAGCTGCCTGATGCCGGCCACCGCGGCGTCCCGGTAGGCCTCCGGGTTCTCGGACAGGAGCTTGCGGGCGACCAGGCGCCCGTCCGGGCGGCGGGCGACGATGTCGGTGAACGTGCCGCCCCGGTCGATCCAGAATTCCCAGCGTCCGTCCACGTGGCTATTGTGGCGCGTTCCCCGTCCCGGGGACCGGGAGGGTGTCCCCCGGCGCCAGGTCGCGGTAGGCCATCTCCACGTCCGCCGCGAGCAGCGTGGTCAGGTCGGCCGCGGTCGCGTTCTCGCCCAGGCGCACCACCCGCAGGTCACGGCAGGCGCAGGCCCGCTCGAACAGGGACCGGGCGAACCGGCCGTTGCCCAGCTCGTCGATCCGGCCGGTGTCGCAGGCGTGCCGGAAAATCCGCCCGAGCACCTGCTTGGCGGCCGGGTCGAACATGTCCCCGGCCTGCTCGGCCAGCAGGTTCGAGATCTGGACCAGGTCGGCCGGCTGGTAGCTGGGGAAGGTCACCCGGGTGCTGAACCGCGAGGCGAGACCGGGGTTGCTGCGCAGGAACCTGTCCATGTCGCCCGGGTAGCCTGCCAGCACGATGACCAGCCGGTCGCGGTCGTCCTCGGCCCGCTTGAGCAGCGTCTGCACCGCCTCGGCGCCGAACGCGTCGCCGCCCAGGTAGCCCTCGTTGTGCAGCGAGTACGCCTCGTCGATGAACAGCACACCGCCCATGGCCGAGTCGATGAGCTTGTTCGTCTTGATCGCGGTCGAGCCGAGGTGCTCGGCCACCAGGTCGGCCCGGTGCCCCTCGATCACCTCGGGCCGGACCAGCAGGCCCAGCGCGGCGAAGATCCGGCCGAGGATGCGGGCGACCGTGGTCTTGCCCGTGCCCGGGGGTCCGGTGAACACGAAGTGCCTGGTGGGCGGCTGGCTGGTCAGCCCCTGGCGGTCGCGCAGCTTGGCCACCCGCAGCTGGGCGGCGATCGCGCGGACCTGCTCCTTGACCGGCTCCAGGCCGATCAGCTCGTCCAGTTCGGCGATCGCGCCCTCCACCGTGGGCGTGTCCTCGTAGCCGCGCATCCGGCTGGTCAGCTCGGTGTAGGCCGCCGCCACGTCGCCGCCGCGGATCGTGACCAGGTCGTGCGGCGCGGGGTCGGCGCTCTCGGTCAGCACCCGCACGTCCCGGGCCTGGCCGGCCTTCTCGAGCAGGCTGCGGACGAACCGGCCGTTGCCTAGTTCGTCGGCCATCCGGCGGCGGCCGACCTCCTCGAACGTGCGCCACAGGATCGGACGGGCGTCCGGGTCGAGCTCCTCGCGGCGCCGGTCGAGCGCGAAGTCGGCCAGCGCCATCATCTCCGCGGGCGAGTAACCGGGGAACTTCAGCCGGGTGGCGAACCGCGACGCGAGGCCGGGGTTGGAAGACAGGAACGACTCCATCTGCTTCTCGTACCCGGCCAAGATGATGATCAGGTTGTCGCGGTTGTCCTCGGCCCGCTTGAGCAGTGCCTGCACCGCCTCCTGGCCGAACCGGTCGGGCTGCCCGTCGCCCTCGTTGAGCAGGCTGTACGCCTCGTCGATGAACAGCACCCGGTTCAGCGCGGAGTCGACAAGCTCGTTGGTCTTGATCGCGGTCGCGCCGAGGAACTCGCCGACCAGGTCGGCCCGGTGCGCCTCGACGACGTCGGGCACCTCGAGCAGGCCGAACGCGTAGAAGATCTTGGCCAGCACCCGGGCCACCGTGGTCTTCCCGGTGCCGGGCGGGCCGAGGAACACGAAGTGCCGCATCGGCCGCTCGGTGGTGATTCCGGCCACCGTGCGCCGCCGGGCCGCCTCGATGGACGCGGCGATCGACCGGACCTGCTCCTTGACCGGGGCCAGCCCGATCATCGCGTTGAGCTCGTCCATCGCGTCCTCGACCGAGATCTGCGGTCGCGGCCGGGCCGGAGCGGACTGGTCGCGGGCGTGGTCGCCGTAGGACAGCGCCGTGGCCTGGGCCCGGACGCCCTGCACGCTGTTGCCCGGCCGGCCGACCGGGTTGACCGTGTTCCCCGCGTTGTTCCCCGCCGGGCGCGAGCCGCCTTGGTCGCCGGGACCGCCCGGGCCGCCGGCGACCCGGGCGCCGTACATGCGGTTGTCCTGGATGCCCTTGGCCACCCGCCAGCCGAGCACGGCCGCGGCCAGCAGCCAGGCGGCGATCGTGCCGATGAACGGCTGGTCCGAGGCGGCCTTGTAGGCGATGACGCCGGCCGGCACGGACCAGACCAGGACCCAGGCGACGGTCCGGCCGGGCACGAAGGCGCGTGCCAGCAGGCGGGCGTGCGCCGCCAGCGCGACGGCGACGGGCATCAGGCAGACGGAGAAGATCCAGCTCAGGTCCTGGCTGCCCGCCGCGATGAAGATGACGACGCCCCAGAGCGCGCCCGAGGCGGTCGCGCCGACGGTGCTCCGTCCCTGGGCGACCGAGACGATCGCGTAGATGAGCGAGGCGAGGATGATCAGCCCCAGCGTGGCCGGGGAGAACAAGACGGCGATGGCCACGATAGCGACCTTGAGCCAGGTCGGAGCCCGCCGGTAGACGCGCAGCAGTCGATTGCCCCAGCTCGGCTTGTCCGGCGCCGCGGGCTGGGCCCTATCTTTTGGCAGCATCACGCTTCCTTGCCCCTATGACCCTGCCTCCCTAGAGCCCTCGCCCGAACCCCATAGACAACATCGGCAACAGCAGTACCAGGCACGTATTCTCCGCATCCTGTTGCCGGACAGTCGTATGTCCCTGTATAGCGCATGACCCGTACCCGCGACAGCACACACGTCGATACTGTCGGTGAGAAATGCCGCAGGATCGTCCTGACCTGGGCCTCCTGGTGAGCTTACGGGCCGGGGATTCCATCATGGACCGCACGGCCGGCAACCCGTCAAGATAGTCATCGTCAATATCTGCCGCCCTGGGCCCCCCAGCGGCCCCTATCTTGCGGCCTTGCCCGCCTAGATGGTTTGACGCATTGCTTGTCGTTGCTTGTCGTGTGGTGAGGAGGATTCATGCATCGGATCGAGGCCGGACTGCTCATACCCGGGCGCGGCGGTCCCGTCCGCGACGGGGTGGTGGTCCTGGACGGCCCCCGGATCAGCTACGCCGGCCCGGCCGGGGCGGCGCCGCCGACCCCCGGGGCCGCGGTGACCAAGGTGACCGCCGTGATGCCGGGGATGTGGGACTGCCACGGGCACCTCATGGGGACCAGGACGTTCGACCTGACCCAGCTCGTGAACGAGCCCGAGGCGGTGCGGGCCGCCCGGTGCACCAGGGACCTGCGGGCCGCGCTCGACGCGGGGGTCACCTCGGTCCGCGACGTGGGCGGCCTGGGCGTCCACCTGGCCCGCGTGGTGGCCGAGGGCCTGATCGACGGGCCGGTGATCTACGGCGCGGGCGCCATCTTGAGCACCACGGGCGGCCACGGCGACCTGCACTCCGTGCCGCTCGACTGGGTGCACGACTACTCCGCCCGGGGCGGCATGATGCGGCTGGCGGACGGCCCCGACGAGTGCGCCCGGGCCGTCCGCGAGCAGCTCAGGCGGAACGCGAAGCTGATCAAGGTATGCGCCTCGGGCGGCGTGCTCTCCGAGCTCGACGATCCCATCCACCAGCAGTTCATGCTTTCTGAGCTGCGCACTATCGTGGAGGTGGCCGGGCTGGCCGAGCGGGCGGTCGCGGCGCACTGCCACGGCAAGCCGGGCATCATGGCGGCCCTGCGGGCCGGGGTGCGGACCATCGAGCACGGCACCTACCTGGACGACGAATGCTGTGACGCGATGCGCGAGACCGGCGCGATCCTGGTCCCGACCAGGACGATCATCGAGGACATGCTGACGTTCCGTGCAGCCGTGCCGCCCTACGCGATGGCCAAGCTCGAGGCGATCGCCGACATCCACGCACAGGCGGTGGCCCGGGCCTACGAGCACGGCGTCACCATCGCGATGGGCACCGACATCGCCCTGAGCGGCACCGACCTGCCCAACGCGTGGGGCCAGAACGGCTCGGAACCGGGCCACCTGGTCAAGCTGGGCATGTCGCCGCTCGACGCGATCGAGGCGGCCACCGCGACCGGGCCGCTCACCCTGGGCCCGCAGGCGCCGCTCAGCGGACAGCTGGCCGAAGGCTACGACGCCGACGTGATCACGCTGGACGCCGACCCGGTGGCCGACATCGGCGTGCTCGCCGCCCCGGCCAGGATCACTGCCGTCTGGACCCGCGGCCGCCAGGTCAAGGGCGCCGCGTAAAGCCCTTCGTCTCGCGCCTGCGCGAAGCTCTTATTTCATGATCTCCTGGCCAGTTCCGGTCGATTTCCGGCCGCTTCTGGCCACGATCATGAACGAGCGGCGGCGGGGGCTAGAGCTGCAGGGTCAGGTCGAGCTCGTCGTGGAGGGGGATGCCGTAGTCGCCGGTCCTGGGAATCTGCGGCTTCTCCTGCCGGGAACGGTCGACCGCGCCCGGCCGCAGCTCGGCGAGGCGGAATCCGCGGCGCTGGTAGAACCGCAACGCGTCGACGTTGTCGTTGGTGGTGGTGAGCCGGACCTCGCGGCAGCGGAAGTGCCGCGCGGTGCTGGCCGCGGCCTCGATCAGGAGCGTCCCGATGCCGGCCCGGCGCTCGATCGCGTTGAGCGTGACGATCTCCAGCATGTCCCCGATCAGCTGGTAGGTGAGCAGGCCGACGATACGGCGGGACCGTTCGGCGATGAATCCGGGCAGCTCGGCCGGGCGCAGTACGTTGCCGTGCACGGCGACCAGTTCGGATCCCCAGAGCTCCGCGACGAGCCACGCGAGCATCGGGCGGTCGCTCTCGCTGACCGGTCTGATCGTGATCTCCGGCTCGTTCACCCCGCCATTATGAAGGCACGGTCACGCCCCGGGCCCTGGAGTTATAACGACGTCGGGATCGGGGAGGTTATAACGCCCGCGGCTGGGCAACAGCGGGTCATGACCGTACTACGAGCTCTCGCCCGGCCCATGATGGCGTCCATCTTCGTCATTCAGGGCTTCGACACCTTCCGCCACCCCGAGAAGGTGGCACCGCGGGCCGAGCCGGTGGTCCGCCCGCTGGCCGACCGGTTCACGGTCGTCCCGGCCAAGACCGAGGACGCGGTCCGGCTCAACGGGGCCGTCCAGATGGCGGCGGGCACGCTGCTGGCGATGGGCCGGTTCCCGCGGCTGTCCGCGCTCGCGCTGGCCGCGACGCTGGTGCCCACCACCGCGGCCGGGCACCGCTTCTGGGAGGCCGAAGAGGGCGCCGACCGGGCGCAGCAGCGGATTCACTTCCTGAAGAACCTCTCGATGTTCGGCGGCCTGCTGATCGCCGCCGCGGACACCAGCGGCCAGCCCTCGCTGGCCTGGCGCGCCCGGCACGGCGCGCGGACCGCGCGGCGGGAGGCGGCCATGGTCACCCGGACCGCGAAGGTCTCGGGGAAGGCCGGCCGCCGGGCCGGCCAGCTCACCGGCCAGCTCACCGGCTAGCTGGCCGGCTAGCTGGCTGGCTGGCTGGCCGGCGAGTCCGGGCTGGCTAGCTGGCCGGCGAGTCCGGGCTGGCGCGGAGAGCGGTGATCAGCCACTCGAAGGCCGGTACCACGGAGGGCGGCACGGGCTGGTCGTTGAGGATGGCCAGCAACTGCCAGTAGCGTTCCACCCGGGCGTCGGTGAACATCTCGAGCTGCCGCAGGATGGCCGCCCGCTGGGCGACGGGAGTGCCAGCCGCCACGATGCGGCCGAGCACCGCCTGGCCCGCTGGTGAACCGGGGTCGATCCCCTCCGCGACCGCCCGGCCGGCGTGCTGGACGACGTCCTGGTAGTCCGGCTGAGCCGGCTCTGGCGTCTCGCCCGGCTCCGGCGTCTCGCCGTGGGGTGGCGCCTGGTCCGGCGCTGGCGGCACGGTGCCCGGGCCGGCCAGGGCCATCGACCGGGTCCGCTGCCTGAAGCTCTCGTCGGCGACCAGCCCGGCTAGCTCGACCCAGGCGCTGACCTGCTCGGGCGACGGGTCATCGGGCAGGTCGGCGGGCAGCTGCCGCATGCCGCGCGCGATACCCGCCCCGGGCGCGCCCGGATTCTCCGGGCCCGGGCCGGCGAAGACGCCGTCCACGAAGTCATCGATGATCTGCTGCCGCTCTCGGGCGGACAGCTCGGACAGCTTGCTCATGATCAGTGTCTCCTCGACCGTGTGACCGTTCCTGGCGATCGTGCTGAGCACAGCACGGCGCAGCCGCAGCGCCCGGATCTGCACGTCGAGCACGGCGACGTGCGCCGCGGCGACCTCGGCCACCGTCCGCGCCCTGGACAGCACCGCCTCGATCACGTCCAGGCCGAGCCCGAGCTCGCGCAGCGTCCGGACCAGATCGAGCCGGGACGCCGCGGCCGCGTCGTACAGCCGGTAGCCGCTGCCGGACCTGGCCGAGGGCGGGACCAGGCCCGCGTCGGACCAGAACCGGATCGTCCGGGCAGGCACGCCACTGCGCCGGGCAAGCTGCCCGATGGTGAACAGCTCGGCGTCTGTGCTCATGGCCACGACTCTGCACCTTCCAGCTACTGGAAGGTCAAACCGCTTTCCGTGGGCCCGTCGCGCGCGGCCATGATCACGTGTCCTTTTGCGTCATATAGGGGCTGTTGCAGGATCATGGCGTCTCGTGGCTGGGTGGCGTGCCGCCGGGTGCTGTGGTGTCCTGGGGGGCCGGTGGTGCGCTGTCCCGCGGGGATAGCGGGGTGGTTTCGGGCTCCGGGGTGATTTTGGTGCATCATGGTCCCCCTTTTTCACCCGGTAGCCCGGATCCACCCGGTTAACTTGCGACTGCGGGTGCAGGTTTGCGGCTGGTGGTGCTGGCGTGGCTGGCGTGGGCACCGCGCGGGGCGTCATGCCGGGGCGTCATGCCCGGGGCACGGCCCGGGGCGTCATGCCCGGGGCGTCATGCGCCAGCCGTCCCGCACCGCACCGGACCCATGAGCAGCCAATCCTGCAACAGCCCCTATATGACACCCAACTACACGTGATCATGAAAAGCCTTTTCGGTGGGGGGTTGGGGTTGGGGCGGCGGGGGGCGGGTGCCGCGTAGGGCGGAGGCGAGAGCGGCCAGGGCCGATAGGGTCGCGGCGAAGGCGAACACCACGATCAGGCCGTGCTGGAACGGGCCGGAGATCAGGCTGGGGAAAAACTCGCGGCCGGTGAGGGTCTGCTGGGCCGAGACCGGGAGCGTGGCCAGGGCGCCGCGGGCGGCCAGCAGGTGACCCAGCGGGTTCACGCCGAGCACCGAGGCGAACAGCGACGAGACCGGCGGCAGGCTGGCGACCTGGTGCGCGACCGAGGCCGACACGCCGTGCTGGCGCAGGCCACTGGACAGCGTCTGCGGCAGGCGACTGGCCAGCCCGGCGATCATGACCGAGAAGAACACCCCGATCGACAGGGCCGTGCCCGAGTTCTGGAAGGTCGAGCGCATGCCCGAGGCCGCGCCGCGCTGGCGGGCCGGGACGCTGCCCATGATGGACGACGAGTTAGGCGAGGCGAACATCCCGCTGCCCACCCCGTTCAGGGCGATGAGCAGCGCGAAGGCCGGATAGGGGAAGTTGACGGGCAGGAGGATCAAGCCGATAAAGCTGCCGCCGAAGACCACCATCCCGGCGGTCGCGATGCCCCGGGAGCCGAACTTGTCCGACAAGATGCCCGCGACCGGGCCCGAGACGAGGAACCCGGCGGTGAGCGGAAGCAGGAAGATGCCCGCCCACAGCGGGGTCTGGCTGTAGTCGTAGCCGTGCAGCGGCAGCCAGATGCCCTGCAGCCAGATGATGAGCATGAACTGCAGGCCGCCCCGGGCGATGGACACGGCCAGGCCGGCCAGGTTGCCGGCCGTGAAAGCCCGGATGCGGAACAGGCTGAGCTGGAACATCGGCTCGGCGATCCTCGTCTCGAGCACGGCGAACGCGGCGAGCAGGGCCGTGCCGCCGATCAGCCCGGTCAGCACCCACGGGTTCGTCCAGCCCATGGTGTGACCGCCGTAGGGCTGGATGCCGTAGGTGACGGCGATCAGGACCGCGCTCAGGCCGACGGCGAAGGTGATGTTGCCCCACCAGTCGATCTTGGCCCGGTGCCGCTCGCCGTTGTCACGCAGCCGGAGGTAGGCCCACAGCGTCCCGTACACGCCGACCGGCACGTTGACCCAGAACACCCAGCGCCAGTCGATCGCGGCCAGCAGGCCGCCGGCGACCAGGCCGACGAACATGCCCGCCAGCCCGGCGATCTGGTTGGTGCCCAGCGCGAAGCCGCGCTGGCTGGCCGGGAAGGCGTCGGTCAGGATCGCGGCCGAGTTCGCCATCAGCATGGACCCGCCGACGGCCTGGAGCAGCCGCCAGCCAATCAGCCACAGGGCCCCGTGGCCGCCGGTGAACGGGTCGAACGACAACAGGATCGAGGCGACCGTGAAGACCACGAAGCCGGCGTTGTAGATCCGGACGCGCCCGAACATGTCACCCAGCCGACCCACCGTCACCACCAGCACGGCCTGCACCAGCCGGTAGCCCATGATCATCCACAGCAAGTAGCTGATGTTGCCCGCCGCCAGCGGGTCCAGGTGGATGCCGCGGAAGATAGCCGGCAGCGCGATGATGACGATCGACCCGTCCAGCGTGGCCATGAACATGGACGCGGTGGTGTTCGCCAGCGCGACCCACTTGTAGCGGTCATCCCGGATGGCTTCGCGCTCCTCCTTGGTGGCCGCTCGCATCAGATTCCCTCCGCCAGTCGCTCCAGCAGCGGGGCCGCCGCCATCAGCTGGCCGAGCTCCTCCTGGGTGAACCCGGCGGCCAGCGCCCGGGCCAGCCGCTCGGTCCGCGCATCGCGCTTGTCCGTAAGCAGCTGCCGCCCGGCCTCGGTGACCGAGAGGACGATCCGCCTGCCGTCGCGCACGTCGGGATCGCGCGCGACCAGGCCGCGCGCCTCGAGCGCGCTCAGCGTCGCGCCCATCGACTGCGGGCTGATCTGCTCCGCCCGGGCCAGCTCGCTCGAGGCGGCCGGGCCGTTGCGATCCAGCCGGGCGAGCGCGGAGATTTCCGGCACGGTGAGCTCGCCCGGCACCCCACCCTGGCGCAGCCGCCGCAGCAGCAGTCCCATGCTGACGCGGAGCGCGGCCGCCACGTCGTGGACGTCAAGATCGTCAGCCATATGCTCAGCCTAAACTGATAAGCTCAGACTTAGCAAATGTCAGGGATAGCGCGCGGGTATGGCTTTTCCTGTGCGTGTCTCGCCGTTTGCCGGTGAGCGTCCCGGTCGCGGTGCCGGCGGTACTCGCGGTGCCGGTGCTGCGCCTGGTGCAGGCGCCCGCCCGCCGCACGAGCCCTCACCCCAGCAGAGCCACACCATGGCGCGTGGCGGGACCGGAGCGATTACCAGCGGCCGCGGTGAACAAGGTCGGCGAGAGGCTTGCGGCGGCTCTGGAGTCCTGGCCTGGCGGGATTGGAGCCGGGGTCGAAATGGCCGACGGCGATAGCGCCGATCGGCGTCCATTCCCGCGGTACGCCGAACTCCGCGCGGAAGGCCGCGAACTCCGGCGGGCCGAAGAACACCGCGCCGAGCCCCTCGTCGACGACGGCGAGCAGGATGAGCAAGGCGGCGAACCCGGCGTCTATGTACCAGTACGGCACCGGCCAGCCGGCCTCGTCAGCCAAGCTCTTGTCCCGCTGGCCGTACCGCTCCAGGTAGACATCCTTGCTGGCCATCGGCACAATGACGAGCGGCGCCTGGCTTATTCCCTCGACCAGGCGGTGCATGTGCTCGTCGCCCGCTTGCTCCGCCTGCTCGAAGATGAGCGACCAGAACGGCGCGCACTGCTCCGACCCCTCCAGCACCAGGAACGAGAACCCCTGGGTGAAGCCGGCCGACGGGGCCCGGACGGCCGCCTTAAGCAGCCGGTCGGCGGTGCCCTCGGCCAGCGGCTCGGTGGTGAACGTACGGATCATCCGGCGGTGCCGGAGCACGTCAGCGAATTCCATACACGTGAGCCTAGGCTCGGGGGCCTCGGCTCCGGGGCTACCAGCGGCCGCGGTGGACGAGTTCGGCGAGGCTCTTGCGGTCGCTGGGGCGCGCGGGTTGGACGGGATCGGCGGCGGGGTCGGGATAACCGACGGCGACCGCGCCGATCGGCATCCATTCCGGCGGCACGCCGAACTCGGCGCGGAAATCCTCGACGTCTGGCGGGCCGAAGAACACCGCGCCGAGCTTGGCGTCGACGACCGCGAGCAGGATGAGCAAGGTGGCGAACCCGGTGTCGATGTACCAGTACGGCACCGCCCAGCGGGCCTCGCCGTAGGCGGCGGTCCAGGCCTTGTCCGGCTGGGCGTACCGGTTCAGGTAGACGTCCTTGCTGGCCATCGGGACGATGACCAGCGGCGCGGCGCTCAGCGCGTCGACCTGGGCCGCTTCGCTGGCGGCGGCCTCGCCCGCCTGCGCCGCCTGCTCGTAGAGCAGCCGCCAGAACGGGGCGCACTGCTCCGCGCCTTCCAGCACCAGGAACGAGAAGCCCTGGCTGAAGCCGGCCGACGGCGCCCGGCTGGCCGCCTCCAGCAGCCGGTCGGCGGTGCCCGCGGGCAGCGGTTCGGTGGTGAAGCCGCGGATCATCCGGCGGCGCCTGATTACTTCGGTGAATTCCACCCGTGTCAGCCTAGCGACGGTCCCCGCGGCGGATCATTCGTCAGTTCTGGTATTCCTAGGTTCCGCAGCCGCAGAGCGTAACAGCGCGGGGCCCCCGCTAGCGGCGGGCTTCTGGTCCCGCTGTGACCGGGAGAACACCGCCTGTCGTATCGCCGCGGCAGGCGTGGGCACGGTGGTAGCGTGGCGCCTGACCGTCCCGGCTGACGATCGCCAGGCACCCGGTCATCGGTTCGCAAACACCTGCTGAGCAGGCACTTAGCCTCCCCGTTATTGATTTGTTATCTTCAGTTGCGTATCTGGGGCGGCCGGAAGCGCTCCGAACGGGTGACGGCAGCTGGTCAACGTCGAAAGCTTCTCTCGTCGTGTTATCAGCGAACCCAGGATGAGGTGCATCGCCATGCCGGAGCCCAACCCAGACTGGTTCTTCCAGCCCCGCCGCCAGACGGCAGACCTGGCCGAGGATACGGGAGACGGGCTGATCAGCCTCCCGGCCGAGGTCCTGCAGCGGCACGGCGCCCGGGTGCTCAACCCGGACACGGCGGTGAGCGTGCCTGGCTTCCCGCCGCCCCGGTCCGCGGTGTACCGGGCCAGGACGCTGCTCGTCCCGGTGAACCTGCAGCAGACGGCCAAGCTGACGGCGTTCAACCAGGTCCTGGCCGGGGTGGGGATGAAGCTGCAGCCGGGTCCGGCCGGTTACGACGCCGAACACGGCAGCCAGGACACTTCGCAGCCGCTGGCCAGGATGCCGCGGACCGCGGTCCTGACCGCGGCCGGGGCAGGCGGCACGCCGGTCAGGGTCGACGCGTGGACGGCGCTGCAGGCGCTGCGCGCGGCGGTTACCTCTGCCCCCCAGGGGGACCGGGCCGACGCGGCCCGCTCGGACGCCGGCCGCCCTGACCTGGGCCGGCTCGAACGGGCCGACGTCGACCAGATCGCCCTGGAGCACCTGCTCGTCGGCTCGGCCATCACCGGGAGCCCGGCCTGGGAGACCGGCGGCGGCCTCACGGCCAGCCCAGGCAGCGTGACCGGTCCCGCGAGCACTGATTCGTACCTGTTCAGCGGCGGCGACACGCGTACCCCGGTGACCGTCCTGCTCGACCCGCCGGACCGCGAGCTGCCGGCCAGATACGGCCGGCGTCCGGTCGTCGCCGTCCTGGATACGGGCGTCCGGGCCCATCCGTGGCTCGACGTGGAGCCCGCGCCGGGCGGCGGATACGACACCGATCCCCATCATGACGGCGATGGCTTCATCGAGATCGACCACGATATCCAGAAGTCGATCCTGCTCGAGGGGGAGCAGGCAGAAACCTCTGGCGACCAGCCACGCCAGGTGATCAGGCACCCGTGGGACACGCCGGTGTCGACGGACCCGCTGATCGGTGAGCTCGGCCCCGCCCTGGGCCACGGAACCTTCATCGCGGGCATCGTGCGCCAGGTGGCCCCCCGCGCCCGGGTGCTGGCCATCCGGGTGATGCACAGCGACGACATCGTCTACGAGGGCGACCTGCTGACCGCCCTCACCGCGCTGGCCAGCCGGGTCGCGCTGGCCGAGGCGACCGATCCGGGCCAGATGGTCGATGTGGTCTCGCTGTCACTGGGTTACTTCAGCGAGTCCCCGGCCGACCAGGCCTTCACCTCCGCGCTGTGGCAGGCCATCCAGGTCCTGCTCGACCTGGGCGTGGTGGTCGTGGCCGCGGCCGGCAACTTCTCGACCACCCGGCTGTTCTACCCGGCGGCGTTCGCCCAGCGGCCGACCCCGGCGGGTCACGTGCCGCTGATCAGCGTGGGCGCGCTCAACCCGAACGGCTCCCGGGCCGTCTTCAGCGACGGCGGCCGCTGGGTGACCGCCTGGGCGGCCGGAGCCGCCGTGGTCAGCACGTTGCCGACCGACGTGAACGGCAGCCGCAGCCCCGAACTCAGGCTGCCCGCACACCCGTCTGGCCCGCTGCCGTCAGGCCACGAGCGGGCCAGCCACCGCGAGGCGCTCGACCCGGACGACTACTCTCGTGGCTTCGCGGTCTGGAGCGGCACCTCGTTCTCGGCCCCGCTGCTGGCCGCGCACATCGTCCGGGCCCTGCTGGCGGGACCGGCCGACCCGGCGTCCGGCCTGGTGCTCGAGCCCTGTGACGCGCAGACCACCACGGTCCGCGCGCTGGCGGCCCTGACGAGCATGGGCTGGCCGGGCTGACGATGGATAACCGCCGAACCGTTACTGTCCAGCCGTCCAGGCTGGACCGAGGCACGCGCGTCGCTCGCCTGCTGAGCGCGGCCAGGCAGGGCAGCGAGGACGCTCTCGGCCAGATCGTGACCGAGCTCAGCCCGCTGCTCTGGCAGGTCGCGCGCGCGGCCGGGCTGAGCGCGGGCGACGCCGAAGACGTGCTGCAGACGGTATGGCTGCGCCTCGTCGCCCACCTGGACGGCATCCACGACTCGGCCGCCCTCACCGGCTGGCTGGTCACCACGACACGGCGGGAGGCCTGGCGGGTCCGGGCCGCGGGACGCAGGCAGGTCCTCGCCGATCACGAGGTGCTCGACGAACTGCCCGCCTCCGGGCCCGGCTCGGAGGAACAAGTGATCGTCGACGACGAGCGGCGGCTGCTGTGGGCCACCATCGGCCGGCTCTCCGCGCGGTGCCAGGAACTGCTCCGGATCATCGCCTTCGCGCCGCGGCCGGACTACTCGGCGGTGGCCGCCGCCCTGGGCATGCCGGTCGGCAGCATCGGCCCCACCCGTGGCCGCTGCCTGGCCAAGCTGCGCGCCCTGCTGGCCGACGAACTCGGGGAGAACCCGCGGTGATGCTCCCTGACGAGGCAGACCTGCCGTCGGCCGACGAGCCGCTCGACGATGCCGACATCGGGCTGCTGGCCGAGATCCGCGACATGTTCGCCGCCGCCGACCCCATGCCCGCTGAGCTCCCGGACCGGATCCGCTTCTTCCTCGCCTTCCGCGACCTCGAGGTCGAGGTCGCCCAGCTCACGGCGGAACAGGACGAGCTGGCCGTCGCGGCTAGGGGGACCGAGCAGAGCCGCACGATCACCTTCGACAGCGAGACCCTCACCATCATGATCCGCGTCGACGGGAACAAGGACGGGACGGTCCGCGTGGACGGCTGGCTGGCTCCGGCCCAGCGCCGCGAGATCGAGATGAAGTGCGCGGCCGACCCGCTGAGCGTCACCAGCGACGAGCAGGGCCGCTTCGCCTTCCCCCGGGTGCCGCGCGGCACGGCGCAGCTCGTGGTCAGGCCGGCCGGACCGGGAGAAACCGGACGGTCCGTGGTGACCCCCGCGCTCATTATCTGAGGTCACGTTCTGAGGGTCACGGGAGGCTTCGCCGCATGCCCACCGCCGACGCGCTAGCCCGCTCGGAAGGCCGGGGCCGCCAGGCGCGCGAGCGCGCCCTGCAGGAGGCCAACGCGGGCCGTCCCGCGGCCGCCGTCCGCCATGCCCTGGCCGGGCTCGAGCAGCTGGGCTGGACCGGAGGCCCGGATCAGCCGGACGGGGCCCGGCCGGTCGCCGAGGCGCACCTGCCCCTGGCCGCCCGGCTGCTCGGCATCGTGGGCCAGCAGGAGGCCGAACTCGGCCGGACCGGGTACGGGCTGAGCCTGCTCGACCGGGCGGAAAGCCTGGCCCTCGCGGACGACCGGGGCGTGCTCCTGCTCCAGCGGGGCATGATCTACCTGCGGACCGGACGGGAGCGGGATGCCGTCCGCGTGCTCGGCGAAGCGGTGGAACAGCTGGCGGGTAGACGCGACGAGACCGCCAACCTGGCCCGGGCCCTGCTGAACCGCAGTTTCGCGTGCCTGACCCTCGTCCGGGTCAGTCAGGCCCGGGCCGACCTGGACTGGTGCCGGCGCGTGGCCGACGAGGCCGGGCACGAGCTGATCGCGGCCAAGGCGCGGCACAACCTGGGTTACTGCGACCTGCTGGCCGGCGACATCCCAGCCGCGCTCCAGCTCTTCGACGCGGCCGCGGCGGCGTACCGGCTGAGCGCGCCCGGCTTCCTGCTCGTACTGGCGATCGACAAGGCCAGCGCGCTGCTCGCGGCCGGCCTGGCTAGCGACGCCGCCCGCGAACTGGACGACGCGATGGCCGAGTCCCGGCGACAGCGGCTGGGGCAGAACCTCGCCGCGGCGCAGCTCGCCCGGGCGCAGGCGGCGCTGGCCGCCGGGGAACTCGCCGCGGCGCGGCGGTGGGCGGCCGCCGCCGGCCGGCGGTTCCGGCAGCGAGGCAACCTCACCTGGGTCGCCCTGGCCGAGCTGACCCGGCTGCATGCCCGGTCCCTCGGCCCCGGACCCCGGGCGGCTACCGCGGCCGAGGCCCACGGGCTGGCGACGCGGCTGCGCGACCACGGGCTGGTCCACGACGCGGACCTGGCCGAGCTGCTCGCGGCGCGCGCCCTGGTCGCCGCCGGGCAGCTGGCGCAGGCCGACCGGGTCCTCGCGGCCGCACCGCGCCGCGGAGACGACGTGCCGCTGGGCAGTCGCCTGCTGCGGCGCCTGGCCCGCGCCGAGCTCGCCGAGCGAGCGGGACGGCCGGGAACGGCCCTGGCCGAGCTGCGCGCGGGCCTCGCCCTGGTGCAGGCCCGGCGGGGACGGCTCGGCAGCATCGACCTGCAGACCGGTACCGGCGCCCTTGGCGCGGACCTGGCGGGAGCCGGCCTGCGGCTGGCGCTGCGGAGCGGATCGGCACCGGTGGTGTTCGCCTGGCTGGAACGCTCGCGGGCCCAGGCGTTCCGGGTCAGGCCGGTGCGACCGCCGGCCGACCCGCAGGCGGCGGCGGTGCTGGCCGAGCTGCGCCTGCTCACCCACCGCATCCGCGAGGCCGCGCTGGCCGGCCAGCGCGACCCGGCCATGGCCAGCCGGCAGGCGGAGCTGCGGCGTGAGGTCAGGGAGCACGACTGGAAGGCCACCGCCATGGGCGAGGCCACCGCCCCGGCCAGTCTCGGCGAGGTCAGCGCGGCCCTGGCGGAGAGCGGCCAGACCCTGGTGGGCATCGTGCCCGGGCCAGCCGGGATGACCGCGGTGGTAGTGGGGCGCGGGCGGGCCAGGCTCGTCCGCCTGGGCGAGTTCGAGGCAGCGGCTGAGGCCGCCCGGCGGCTCGGCGCCGACCTCGACACGCTGGCCGGACGGCGACTGCCGGCCCGGCTCGAGACGGTGATCAGGGAATCCGCCCAGCACCAGGCGGCCGTGCTGACGGCCGGGATCCTCGCGCCGCTGCGTTCGGTCCTCGGCGATGGCGGGGTGGTGTTCGTCCCGGCGGGGCCGCTGGCCGGCGTGCCCTGGGGGACGCTGCCCGAGCTGAGCGGCCGGCCGGTCACCGTGTGCCCGTCCGCGTCCTCCTGGCTGGCCGCCTGGCAGCGCGGGCGGCTGCCGACGGGCGCGCCGCCGCTGCTGGTGGCCGGCCCGGACCTGGAGCACGCGGCCCGGGAGGTCACCGAGATCGCCCGGTGCTATCCAGGCACCCGGCCGCTGCTCGGCGAGGCGGCCACGGTCGGCGCGGTGCTGCGGGCCCTGGACGGCGCGCCGCTGGCCCACCTGGCCGCGCACGGCCACCACGACCAGGAGAACTTCCTGTTCTCGCAGGTGGACCTGGCCGACGGCCCGCTGATGGCCTACGACATCCAGCAGCTCATCGCCGCTCCCCGGCACGTGGTCCTGTCCTCCTGCGATGTCGGGCGGACCGTCGTCCGGCCGGGCGAGGAGATCCTCGGCTTCACCGCGGCCCTGCTCTACACCGGCACCGCCACGGTGACTGCCAGCGTCACCCGGGTCGGCGACGAAGCCGCCGTCGGCACGATGACCGCCTACCACCGGCTGCTCGCGGCCGGTGGTAGGCCCGCCGAGGCGCTCGCCGCCGCTACCGCCGGCGATCGGTTCAGCCCGTTCGTCTGCTTCGGCGGCGGCTAAGGCGTGTAAAGCAGGCTGCTGGCCTTGAGCGAGGTCACCAGCAGTTTCTGGCTCAACATGAGGTCGATGACCCGCTGCAGCGGCACGGCGTCCAGGCTGGCCGGGTAGAGGCCGAGGTTGATGAGCGGCGCGATCTGGCTGACCGCCGGGGCGCCCGGGACCGGCGGGATGTACGCGGCGAGTTCCCGCTCGACCACGCCGCGGTTCGTGTCGGCCAGGGCCTGAGCGCGGTCCATGGCGCGCTGGAACCCTAGTGCCACCTGGGGATGGGCACGCACGAACGCCTCGGTGGTGAATACCCCGGAGATCGGCAACTGCTGCGTGGGTCCGGTGAGCTGATCCGCCACCTCCAAGGCGCCCGTCTCGACCTCGGCCTGAGTCAGGAACGGCTCCAGCATGTCGGCCGCGGCGATCTGGTGGGTCTCCAGGGCCTGGACCATCTTCGGGAACGGGACGGCGACGTAATCGACCGTCCGCGGATTCACCCCTTCGGCCTTCAGCACCGCGTTCAGGGTCAGCGTCTGGATGCCGTTGACCAGGTTGACCGCCACCTTCTGGTGCGCCAGGCCGGCCGCGTTCTGGATCTTGCTACCCGGCAGGACCACCACGGACATGACGTGCGGGCCGCCGGAGTACCCTTCGACGAGGATCCGGATGTTCCCCTTCAGCTGCGCGATGACCTGGGCCGAGACGCCAGGCACGGCGGGCTGGCCGCCCTTGGCGGGCACTGGGGACAGGCCCTGCTGAGGGAGGCCCTCGTCGGCCTGGAGCATCGTGGGGTAGTTGCCGCCGACCACGACCTGGAACTGGCCCGAGGCCAGCGCGGGCAGGCCCAGCGTGGTCTTGGCCAGCGGCGCGTAGCTGACGTCCAGGCCTTCGTCCTTGAAGTAGCCGTTCTTCAGCGCGATGAAGAACGGCGCGTCGTCTACGACCGTCTGCGCGTATACCCGCAGGTGGAAAGGAGCGCCCGTCACCGCGGGCCCGTTCCCGCCCGCCGACGCCGCCGTGCAGGCCGTCACCCCCGTGGTGGCCGCCACTGCGATCAGGCTCGCCGACCATACCTTCCTGATCCGTCTCATCGTGCTCTCCTTTGCTTGCTGACTAAGCCGCCTACCGGGCGGCGGGGGCACGAGGTCCGGCGGAGAACGTGCCCGGTTCGGTGAAGTCGACGTAGCGATGGATCCACGTGCCGAGTGACGGCGCATCCTGGACCAGGACGGCACCGCGCCGGCCGAGTACTTCGCCGAGCGCGGCGGTGAGGGCGGCCGAGGCGACACCGCCACCCGTTCGGTCCGAAATGGGCTTGACCTGGGTGAGGTAGGCGGCGCGGCGCGGGGTCCTGGCCGTCGGCCTCGCTCACCAGGCGGTCGGTGGCGTCGACGGCTCCGTAACCGAGGCTGCCGCAGAACAGCTCCGCTCCGATCATGTGAAGAACACCTTCTCCGGGGTCGGCTGCCGGTATCTGGTGACCCGCCGGATCAGCCAGCCCAGGCCGCTGTTGACGGCGACGGCGGCGATGAACACGAAGAGCAGCAGCGCGTACATATCGGCGATGCGGGTGTTGTCGTAGTCCTGGATCGCCTGGTACCCCAGGCCAGCGGTCGCCACGGAGGTCTCGGCGAGCAGTACGCCGGTCACCGCGACCGCCAGCCCGAGCCGCAGGCCGGAGAGGGCCGGGCCGGCCGCGGCGGGCAGGTACACCTTGGCCAGCAGCTGCAGTCGGCCGGCCCCGAGCACCCGGGCCGCGCGCAGGTGCACGTCGTCGACCCCGTGCAGGGCGTGCGCCGTGGTGATGGCGACCGGGAAGAACGCGGACACGGCGGCCATGCCGACCTTGGAGTAGATGCCGATGGACAGGTAGAGGAGCAGCACCGGCAGCACGATGATCTTGGGCAGCGACCCCAGGTAATACAGGAAGGGCTCGAACACGGCCCAGGTCCTGACGCTCAGCCCGGCCAGCACCGCGAACACCAGGCCCGCGGCGACGCCGAGGACGAGCCCGTAGCCGATCGCCCACCCCGAGACGTATGCGTTGTACCAGGTCGAATGCTGGCCAAGCTGCCTGCCGAGGCTGGCGAGGACGCTGCTCAGCGGCGGCAGGACGGTGCCGGAGAGCAGGTGTGCCCGGGCGGTAAGCTCCCAGCCGCCCGCGGCGACGGCCACCGTGGCGGCCCTGATGACGAGGGCCGTCCTCATGCCCGGGCCAGGTGCGCCAGGCGGCCGACCAGGCCGAGCAGGACCGCGGCGAGCAGCACGACCACGACCACGGCGGCGTACACCGCGGGCATATCGAACTGCAGGTAGGCGTAGCTGATCGCGTAGCCGAGGCCGCCGGTGCTGGCCAGGTACTCGACCGAGATCACGCCGACCAGGATGTACGTCAGGCCCAGCCGCAGCCCGGTGACCAGCGTCGGCGCGGCGGCGGGCAGGAACACGTGGCGGAGGGCCTGGCCGCGGCTGAGCCGGTGCACGGCGGCCACCTTGAGCAGCTGCGGCGGGATGGCCGCGAAGCCCTGCCGCGTGTACAGGATGACGGGCAGCACCGCCATCGCCGCGGCCTGCGCGATGATGGCCGCCGAGTCCCGTCCGAAGATCACCATCGGGATCGGGTACAGCAGGATGAGCGGCGCCGCGAACAGCCCCGCCACCCACGGCTCCCAGGCGCGGCCGAGCGCGCCGTACCGCCACATCAGGTAGCCCACGGCGAGCCCGGCCAGGCCTGCGAGCGCGAACGAGATCGCCACCTCCCGCACGGTCGTGCCGAGCGGCCCGGTCAAGGTGCCGTCGGCCAGCCCGCGCGCCGCGCCCGCGATCGCCGCGGTCGGCTCCGCCACGAACAGGGGGCTGACCGCCCTGGTCATGACGGCCACCTGGACCGCGGCGAGGACGGCCACGCCGATGGCGGCCCGGGCCGCCATCAGCGTGAGCGTGCTGCGTGTCATGCGTGCTTCCCCAGGGGCCCTTCCGTCAGCCCGTGGCGCTCATCGCGGCCTGGTCGAACTGGGTGTCCACGTTGGCGGACAGCTGGCTGGCGGTCAGCGGCGTCTTGAGCACGCCGAGGCTGACCGCGTCGCTGACGTCCCTGGACAGGCTGAGCGGATAAAGCTGCTGGGTGGCGGCCGTGTAGTAGCTGAAGCCGGTAGCCAGCACGGAGGTGGTCTCCGGCAGGTTCGCGCCCGTCTTCCAGTCCGTCATCGCCTGCGCGTGGTGCCCGAACGCGTACGCCCACGCCTGGGTCCACGCGGTCAGGAACTCCTTGACCTGGGTGGGGTGGCTGCTGATATAGCTGCCCGAGGCGAAGATCACCCGCGCGGTCACGTCCTTGTAGGCGGGGTACGACGACAAGCTGGTCAGCAGCCGCAGCTGGCCGCTGTTGATCTGGGCGAACAGGTTGGGCGCGGCGGTGAATCCGGCCGAGATCTGCCCCGTGTCCACGCCGGTCAGCTGCGCGGGCGGGCCGCCCAGCGGCACCCCGGTGGCCGGCGCGAGCTTCTTCGCCTTGAGCATCGCGTTCAGCTGGTTGAAGGCCACGTTGCTCGACGAGCCCGGGGAGCTGAAGCCCACCTTCTTGCCCGCCAGGTTGTAGACCGTCTTGATCGGCCCGTTCGCCTTGGCGAAGAAGAGGATGTCCATGCCCGTGGTGTCGGCGCCGAGGATCTTGAGATTCGCACCGTGCAGGTCGGCCGCCAGCACCGAGACCGGGCCGGTGTCGACGCCGATCGCGCCCTTGCCCGCGATCACCGCCTGGACGTTGGTCGCGCCGCCCTGGGTCGGGACCACCGTGATGTTCAGGTGCTGCTGCTTGAAGAAGCCCTGTGCCATCGCGACATAGACCGGCATGCCGGAGGTGAAGTTGCCGGGATCCGGGACGATCACGTTGAGCGGCTGGGCGGCCGCCGCCGAGCCGGTCGGGCTGGTCGAGCTGGTCGGGCTGGTCGCGGCGGAACTGCTGCTCGTCGGATTCGAGCAGCCCGCGATGCCTGCCCCGGCGGTTATCGCGAGGGCGGCGCATCCGGCGCCCAGCACCCAGCGAGGATTTCTCATATCGCGTTATCTCCTTATTGGTTTATTCGTCAATCCGGTTAGGGAGGTTGGTTCGTCAGTCCGGTGGCGTGCCCGTGCCCGGCGACTCCTCGCGGATGCTGTTCCAGACTCGCGCCGTCAGCGCGCCGAATTCCGGCGCGCTGATCAGGTCCGGGCTCCTGGGCCGGGTGAATCCGACCGTGATCACGTCCTTGATCCGGCCGGGATCGCGGGCCATCAGCGCGATGCGGTCGGACAGCATGATCGACTCGGCGATGCTGTGGGTGACGAAGAGCACGGTCTGCCGCAGTTCCTGCTGGATCCGCAGCAGCTCCTCGCCGAGCAGCATCCGCGTCTGCTCGTCGAGCGCGCCGAAGGGCTCGTCCATGAGCAGCAGGTCGGGCCCGGTCACCAGGGTCGTGGCGATGGCGACACGCTGCCGCATGCCGCCGGATAGCTGATGCGGGTAGTAGTGCGCGAACTTCCCCAGGCCGACCAGGTCCAGCATCTCGGCGGCCCGCTGGCGGCGTTCGGCCTTGCCCACGCCGCGCATCTCCAGCCCGAACTCCACGTTCCGCAGCGTGGTCCGCCAGGGGAAGGTCGCGTCCTCCTGGAAGACGACCCCGATACGCGGGTGCGGGCGCCCGACCGGCTCACCACGGAACCTGATCGAGCCTCGGTACCCGGCGACGAGCCCGGCGACGGCGGAGAGCAGCGTCGATTTGCCGCATCCGGACGGGCCGACGACGGAGACGAACTCCCCCTCGGCGATGTCCAGCGTGATGCCGGACAGCACGTCGCCTCCAGCGCCCGGATAGGCGTACGAGAGCCCCGCGATCTCCAGCAGCGCCGCGGATCCGCCGGAGGCGTCCGCCGCGCCGAGGGCGCCGGCGCGGTCCGGGCCAGGAGACGGTGCGGCGGAAGGGGTTCCGGCGGGGACAGCGGTGCTGGCCGGGCCGGTTCCGGCCAGGCCGTTGCTCGCCGGGCCGGTGTCCGCCGGGCCGGTACTGGCTGGGTGTCGACCCCGCATCATCGACCCCGTCTCCGTCTGACCGCCACGAGGTCAGAAGTATGTCACTTGATACCTATGCATATAGGCAATTAGAGGCATTCGATCCCCTGTTTCTCTTGCTGCACAGCGGTTGCCGGACGCCCCCGCGCGTCCGCGCGCCCGGTCGCGGGCAGGCCGGAAGCGCAGGAGAAGCGGCAGCAGGCGCGCGGGGGAAGGCCAGGCGAACGACTCTAGGCCTCGGCGACCTCAGGTCCGGTGAGCGCCGGGTACGGGAGCGGGGGAACCACGGCCGCGGCTTCCAGGCGGTCCACCAGATCCAGGCCGGCCTCGGCCCAGGCGACCTCGTCCCGCGCCCGCTGGGCGAAGCCCTGGTACACGTGGACCTTGTACTCGACGATGGGCTCGCGCAGGTACTCGGGGGCGCTGCCGAGCCTGAGCTTGAGCAGCTCGGTGGACCGGCTCTGCAGCGCCTCGACGTGCGCCTCCCACTTGCGCAGCAGCTGCTCGTGGCGGAGCAGGTGCGCCCGGAACTGCTTCCTGGCGTTCTCGAAGCTGCCGAACTCGAAGTAGGTCGCCTTGAGATGGGCGATATCGCGCTCGTACTGGGCCGGGGTCGGTTCCTCCACCCATCGCCGCATCTCGTCGCGCCCGGCCGGGGTGATCGAGTAGGTGCGCCTGGTCCCGTGGTTGCCACGGGGCTCGGCCTGGCCGAAGATGAGGCCGTCCGCCTCCATCCGGCGCAGCTCCGGGTAGATCTGGGAGTGCGGGGCATGCCAGACGTAGGCCGCGGAGTGGTCGAAGTGCTTGAGGAGCATGTAACCGGACATGGGTGCGGCGTCGAGAAGCGCCAGCAGCGCATGACGCAAAGACATCACGGTCCCCCCAAGCTCATAGGTAAAAAATATTACCTTCTAGGCCCCTATGTGCGCTTACAGGCTAGCGGCACCGTCGGATAGCGCCGGATAGCGGTGGCGCTCGGCGCGTTGCGGTCCGGTCAGCTCGAGGTTGGGGAAACCGTGCTGGTCACGGCCGGGGCGGGCGCGATCGGCCACCTCGCCGTGCAGCTGGCCCGGCTGCTCGGCGCGAGTACGGTCATCGCCACCGCGGGCTCCCCCGCCAAGCTGGCGCTGGTCAAGGAGCTGGGCGCCGACGTCGCCGTCGACCACAGCCAGCCCGGCTGGGACGACCAGGTGCGGTCCGCCGTGCCCGGCGGCGTGGACGTGGTGCTGGAGGCGGTGGGCGGCGACACGCTGCACCGGTGCCTCGGGCTGCTGGCGCCGAAGGGCCGCGCGGTCGTCTTCGGTGCCTCGGCCGGCGAGCTGGGCAGCGTCCCGGTGCGGAGCCTGTTCGCGCTCAACAGCGTGACCGGGTTCTCGCTGCTGGCCTGGCGTGCGGCCGATCCCGCGGCCGTCCGGGCCGCTACCACGGAGCTCACCAGATGGTTCGGGTCGGGGCAGCTGCGGGCGGTCATGGGGGCGACGCTCCCGCTGGCCGAGGTGAGCCAGGCCCACCGGCGGCTCGAGGAACGTTCGGTCCTGGGCCGGCTCCTCCTGGTCCCGTAACTGGGCGGCGGTCCAGCAGGTGGCGCTGGTGTGGCAGTTCTCCAGGGCGCTGAGCGCGTTGCGCAGGTTGGCGGGGATCCCCCGGGCGGCCAGGTTGTCCAGCTCGTACGGGTCGGTCACGGTGTCGTAGTACTCCTGGGCGCCGCCCGCGTACCTGACATACAGCGCGGTCGCGGTCCGCACCGCCTCATACGACGGCGGATCCCCCGGCTTCTCGGTCTGCCGGTCCGGGTCGCTGGGCGAGAAGTCCGGGCCGTGATGCTCGATGAGGACGGCCTGCCGCCAGTCCGCCGGGTCCTGGCCGTGCCACAGGGCGGCCAGGCTGTGACCGTCCACGTCGGCGGGGACGGGCAGGCCCGCCAGGGTTTCGAACGTGGGCGCCAGATCGATGTTGGACGCCAGCTGGCCGGCGATACGGCCGGCCGGGACGCCGGGCCCGCTGACGATCAGCGGCACGTTGATGTCGGTATCGAAGGCGGTCTGCTTGCCCGAGGTGAGCGTGTACTCCCCCATGTGGAAACCGTTGTCCGAGCTGAACACGAAGTACGTGTCCTGGGCTAGGCCCTTGGCCTGCAGCTCGCTCTCCAGCTGGCCGATCATGTCGTCGACGGAGTAGTCGGCTTCCACCCGCTTGCGGAAGTCGGCGGTAATCGTGGCCTGGTCGGCGGCCGAGAGGGACGGGTGGCCCTTGAGCCAGGGCGGCGGATCCGCCGGGAGCCGGTCGTAAGCCGGGGTCTTCGGATAGCTGAGCTGCTGGGCCGCGTGCGCGTAGCGGGGCGCGGGCGTGTACGGCGCGTGCGGGGCGAACGTGGCCACCTCGAGCATGAAGGGATGGCCCGAGGCGGCGGCCGAGTCGACGAACGGGCCGGCCTTCGCGGCCAGCACGTCGGTCAGGTAGTCGTTTGCCGCGTGGCCGTAGCCGACCCGCTGGCCGTCTTCGTTCAGGTTGTAGCCGAACTCGCCGTAGCCGCCGTTCCCGGCGACGTCCCACTCGTCCCAGCCGGGCGCCGGCGGGTACGCGGGCTCGTACTGATTCAGGTACTTGCCCATCATCGCGGTCCGGTAGCCGGCGTCGTGCAACGCCACCGCGAACGACTTGCGCTGGTCGCCGTGCTGGTTGAAGGCGAAGTAGCCGCCGTCGGCGCCGGCGTTGGTGAAGACCCCGTCGTCGTGCGGGTACTCGCCGGTGAAGATGGCCGAGCGCGACGGGCAGCACAGCGAGTCCACCACGTAGTAGCGGGAAAACGTCGTCCCGGCCTGCTCCATGGCCAGCACGTGCGGCATGTGGCTGACCAGGTTCCAGGACAGGTCGTCGGTGAGCACGAATACGAAGTTCGGCCGCGGCTGGCCGTGGATCGTCGACGCGGTGCGGGTGGCCGACGCGGGCGTAGGCTTCGGGTGCGCGGCGGTCGTGGAGGTGAACGTGCACCCGGCGGCCACGAGGACGGCGAGCAGGAGGCCGGCCGCAGCCCGCCAGCGGCTCATCCTCGGGGGCATTCCGCGACCCTACCAGGGGCGGAAGTGCTTATTTCCGGTAGGTTCGTGCGTCATGCTGACATGGTGGATGACGAAAAGGACGCGCTGCTGGCCATGCTGAACCAACAGCGCGAGCACGTGCTCGGCGCGCTGGACGGACTGTCCGAGGACGACCTGCGGCGGCCGGTGCTGCCGTCGGCCTGGACGGCCCTGGGCATGGTCCAGCACCTCGCGGTGGAGGTCGAGCAGTTCTGGTTCCGCGGGGCCGTCGCGGGCGAGCCGATCACGCTGACGTCCGGGGACGAGGCGTGGCAGGTCCCGGCGGATGTCACTGGGGCCGAGATCTTCGGCCTGTACCGGGACGAGATAGCCAGGGCCAACGCGATCATCGCCGCGACGCCGGTCGACGCGATGCCGAGGTGGTGGCCCGACTTCTTCAAGAACCTCCCGCCCCGGCCGCTGCGCAAGACGATCCTGCACGTGATCACCGAGACCGCCGCCCACGCCGGCCACCTGGACGCGGCCCGCGAGCTGATCGACGGCGGTCAGTGGCTCGTCCTCACCCGGTAACCGCGTCAGCGCGGTTCAGCGGTCGCGGGACTGGCCTAGGCGCCGCACCGGGTCCCGGTGGTGGGCCGTCTGCCGCCGGGACGATGTGGCATCGTCCCGGTCCTATGGGAGCGTCGAAATATAACCCGATGTTTTAGTGTGAGCTGGCTTCGATTTCTTCATAATTACCGGCGCCCCGGCTGCGCCCCAGGCGGCGTTTTTCATGATCGCGAAGACTTTTATATCATTTTCCGTAGTAAAGTTTTCGCGATCATGAAACACCTGCTCATGGGCCTGTGACTGGCAATCACATCCGTCTCCGGGGTCCCGGCAGGAACGATTCCAGAAGTGATCACGCTAGCGCGGGCAGAAGCCCGGCCGCATGTACGCCAGAACTGGCACAATTAAGGCTCGCGAAGGAGACTCTGCGGTTTATTTCCCGACGCGCGCTATGCGACACCTCCACATCGTCCCGGTACGCCGCGCGGCCAAGACCGGCGTCAGACCCCGGCCGCATCCCTGTGCCCGGCAGGCCGCCGCAGCCACTGAACCGGATGAGGCGGACGGGGCCAAGGGGACGGCTAGTACAGTGTCGGCCGCGGCATGAGGACCTGCGCTCTCACACCCGGCCTATGTCCTGCCACACGTAGAAGACCGTCCTTCCTGAGCGCACCTTCGCGGCCAACTGGTAGCCGCCGGCCGTGGCCATATCGAGGGATATCGCATAGTCGGCCGACGGCGTCTGGTTGAAGCTGAGGATCACCACCGAGAAGTAGTGCTGCGCGAGCGCCTGCTGGTAATACGCCAGGTTGTCGTTCTGCGTGTTCGACCACTGCCGCCACGTCGTCCCCGGCAGGTAGTACATAAGGACATCGGTGGTTTCCACGAGAAAGTGCCCGCCGTGGTCAGTCATGGGACGGACCACCTTGACGAGCCCGGTCACGCCCGGCCAGTCGATCATGGCGTCCGCCTGGGCGGTGCCCACCGAAGTCACCGGGATGAAGGCCGCCAGCAGCGCGATCAGGATCGCCCGCCTCCGGCACAGGCTGCTCAGCAGGTAGCCGGCCGCGATGGCGGCGAACCAGGCACCGAAATCGACGTGTTTGTTCAGCGACGTCGCGGTCTGGATGCGCGCCTGATCGGCCGGCGCCAGCAGCGCCGAGAGCGCGAGCACGGCCAGCAGCAGCGCCTGCGACCACTGCCGGCGCACCGCGCCGACGACGGCCGCGATGACGGCCGGGACCAGCACGACAGCGGTCCACGAGCACGCATCGGCGAACACCAGTGCGGCGGTAGCGGTTCCGTGGGCGCGCCCGGTCGTGGTCACCCGGATCCCGGTGAGATAGCCGGGCCCACCCAGTGCCAACAGCACGGCCAGGACGGCGGCCGCGGTGCCCGCGAGGAGGGCCGCCCGCCGAAGCGCCACCTTCCACCCGGCGTCCGGCCACGAGCTCAGGACCGTGACGCCGAGTACGGTGGGGTCGTAAAGGACCGTCGCGTACTTGGTCGCGTTGGCCAGGGCCAGCAGAATCCCCGCCGCGGTTATCCGCCGGATCACATGCTGGCCGTCCCGGGCTCCGGCGGCACACCAGGTCGCCACGGCCAGGAGCAGCAGCGCCAGTGCGTCGTAGGTCGCGAACGAGCCCAGGTGCAACGTCGGGGCGAGCGCGGCGAACAGCGCGGCGGCGAAGAAGGAGGTGCGCCGGTCCGCGAGCAACCTGATCGCCGTAGCCCAGACGAAGGACGTCACGCCGAGCATGAAGACCAGGGACAGCAGGCGGGCCGCGGCCAGCCCGCCGACACTGTCGGCGACGGCTCCGATCGGCGGGTAGATGACGGGAGCGCCGGAAAACCAGGTCTGATACACCGGGATCTGGGTGCCGTGCAGCCAGTGCGACCACTCGAGATGCCCGGCCGACAGGTACAGCGCCTCGTCCCCGAATGCAGTCCTCGTCCGCACCATGCTGGCCGACAGCGCGGCCTGGACGGCCAGGACAGCGAGCAGCGGCCATGGCATCCGCACCGCCCGCGCTAGTCGCACTTCCCGAACGTAGGCATGTCTTGCTACCGCAGCGGGGTATTTGAGCATCCTTTCAGCAGACCCTCGGGCACCCCGAAGGCCGTTCAGCGAGCGCCGCCCGCCAACGCCTCGTCTGTTAGCCGATAAGGACGCTGACTCGTCGAGCGTCCACAGGGCGGCCATGGGGAGGGCAGTTAGGCGGTCTCCGAAGGAGAGCTGCTGCTCTCCGGCGTAGAGGACAATCCCGGCCCGGAAGCGGTCTCCGAGCCGGTTTGCCAAGTGGCGCAGGCCGCGGAAGTCTTCGGCACGGACGGTCTCGGCCGCTTTGACCTCGATGCCCACCACGGGACCGGCCGCATGCTCTAGCACCATGTCCACTTCCACTTGGTCGCGGTCACGATAGTGGAAGAGCTGTACGGGCTCTTCGGCCCAGGTGAGCTGGCGCGCCACCTCGCCGATCGCGAAGTTCTCCAGCAGCGGGCCGACCGGGGCAGTCGGATCCTTGGCTCGTTCCTCCGACATGCCGATGAGCCTGCCGCCCAGTCCGGAGTCGATGACGATCAGCTTCGGGGTGGATATCGCGCGGGTGGTCATGTTCGATGACCACGCGGGGATGCGCTTGATCACGAAGATCAGCTCGAGCAGGTCCAGATAGCGTGACAGCGTCCGCCGCGGCAAGGCAATATCGTTCGCTATCGACTGGGCAACCGCCAGGGTCCCCATCCGGGCGGCCACTACGCTCAGCAGGCGGCGCATCTCGGCCGGCCGCTCGATGTCGGATATCTGCTTGACGTCACGGGTCACCAGGTCCGTCGCGTAGGAGTCAAAAAACCTCGCCCGACGGCGCCCCGGGTCACGGCGGACCGCCTCTGGGTATCCGCCGCGCAGCGCCCGCGTCACATAGTCGCGCTTGGTCAGCGAACATGGCGGCATCCGGACGTTCCCGTCGGACCGGAAGACGGCGTCCACGAATCCGTCCGCGGCAGAGTCGATCTCCCCCTGCGACAGCGGCCACAACTCGATGGTCTCGGCGCGTCCTGGCAGCGCATCAGGCAGGTCCCGAAGTCCTAGAAGGCGAGCCGAACCTGTCAGCAGGAACCGGCCAGGGCGTGTATCCCGATCCACCTCGCGCTTGATGGCGAGCAGCAGTTCGGGCACCCGCTGGATCTCGTCGATCATCAGCAAGCCGTCATGCCGGACGAAAGCGCTAGGATCCGATTCCGCAGCGGCGCGAACCGCCTGGTCGTCCAGGTACAGTTCGCGCGCACCAGCAGACCTGGCAACGATGAGTTCCGCAAGGGTGCTCTTGCCTACCTGCCGAGCACCGTTGACCACGACGACGCGAGTATCCGCCAGAGCCTCAGCGGTCATCCGCTCAGCATGTCGCGTGAACAAACCATTCGCATCACTCACGAAATAACATTACAGCAGCTAGAACATGGTTCGTGGCCGGTCTGCCGAATGGTACGTGCGCGATCTGCCGCTATATGTATAGCCGATCTGCCGAAGACTATATGGCCACCTTGCCGCTGATGATCCCGGTATCGGGGCGACCGGCGAGGCGCTGCTCGGCCCCCGACGGCGAGCGCGCGGCGTCCTGGCAGGGCGCCGACCGCCGGGGACGGCGATCATGCCTGCCGCACGCGGCTGTTTACCGAGTCGAGGAACTCGGCGGCGCGGGACCGCGACTTGCCCTCCTCGGGCATCAGGGCCCAGCCGACGGCGTAGGCCGGGATCACCACGTGGCCGAGGATCGCGACCGCGGCCAGGCCTGCTCGGGTCGCGGTCACATCGGTGCCGAGGTAGTCTGCGACGCCGGCGCCGACGCCGGCGAAGATCCGGTTCTGCGCGGGGCGCCGGAGCGTCCGCTGACCGGTCCGGTCCTTGGCGGTGGCGCCATCGCGGATATCGTCTTGCGGGGGAATGTTGTTCGTTTCCATGGCTTCATCATCGGCCGGCGGGATGCCGTCCCGCCTCAGGAAGATCACCCACTCCCCCACTGAGTTTCTCCTGGTGGCTGCGCGTTCCCCTAGGGGATATCCCCAGTGGCGCTGCGCGGCGGGGGGAGCGGCAGGTGCTGTCAAGCCACCAATGGATGGACGGCAGAACCCAGAATGCGCTTAAGGGGATGCGGGCGAGTGCCCGCATCCCCTGAGCTGTTGATGATGAGGCCAAGCGGGGCGCCCGTGGTGCGGCCCTTCGGAACGGTGGCAGAGAGCTTCTCAGTACTGGCCGACTCGCTGATGCCCAATTACACACTTATGATGGGACTGGGACCCTTCTCGCTCGAGGGCTGCTATTTACTCCGCGATCAGGTGACCGAGAAGGGTGCCGTGATCGGAAGCAAGCACACGCTCAAACCGGAGTTAGGTCCGGCCGGTATTCCCAGGGCGGACTCCACGCCAATGCTGGTGCGAAGATCGTTTAGAAGAGCCTCGGCATCGACGCGCGATCCGATCTTCGAGACAGATTCGGGGCGAGGGTTGATCACGTCCTTTGCGCGGTATACCTCAACATCGGCCTGGTCACGACGGAGGGCGATCGCGCAGATGGCTCGAATATAAAAGCGGTTGAATTCGCCTTCGGCCAGTGTTTCTGGCGCGTTACGCGGTACAGCCTTCGGATACGGCTTCCCGTTGCGGTGAGACATCTCGGAGGCCAGCATACGACCATTCTTGCGCAGCTCGCTGGCCAAGGACTGCGGAGTACCATTCTCGGCGGCATGAGCGAGCAGGCGGGGCCAGATCTCCTGCCCAGCCAGGCTTAGCCGGTTGCTCATATGCAGCTTATCCCGCTCTAGGTCAAAGCGAATCTCCTCAAGCATGACGGCGCGTACTTCGTCGTTGAGGTCAGGGAAGTGCATTGCCATTCTCTCTATATAGGTTCACGGCCATTAGCTGATGAGGGAGATGCACCGTGATCATCACGGCGCATCTCCCTCCCGTTCAGCTAACTAGCTGCAGCCGCTGGTGGAGCCGCAGCCTTCGCAGACGTAGCAGCTGCCGGCCGGGCGCATCTTGGTGCCGCAGGTGAGGCACAGCGGGGCGTCCGCGGTCCGTCCTTGTTGCGCTTCGATCAGCTCGGCCGTGCTGTGCGGGCCCGAGGCTCCGGCCGGAAAGGGCGCCGCTGCCGACGGGGCTCGAGCGGGGGGCGGGGCGGGGACGGCATCACGTTCGGTGTAATGGGGTTGCTCTACTGCGGCCGACTGGGCGAGTTCGACCGGGTCGACCTCCTCGGTCAGCGCGGCCGGGTCGTGGCCGGCTACCTCGGCGGCGCGCTCGGCGGCGGACAGGATGCCGAGCTCGGCGCGGTCCTCGTAGGACAGGTGGTCCAGCGCCAGGCGGCGGAAGATGTAGTCCATCACCGAGCTGGCCAGCCTGATGTCCGGGTCGTCGGTGAGGCCGGCCGGCTCGAACCGCATGTTGGTGAACTTGGCCACGTAGGAGTCGAGCGGGATGCCGTACTGCAGGCCGACCGAGATGGCCATGGAGAAGGCGTCCATCACGCCGGCCAGGGTCGATCCCTGCTTGCCGAGCTTGAGGAACACCTCGCCCACGCCGTCGTCCGGGTAGTTCGAGACCGTCATGTAGCCCTCGGCGCCGGCCACGGAGAACCTGGTCACCATGGCGGGACGCTGCCGGGGCAGGCGGCGGCGGACCGGCCGGTGCTGCTCGGGTGCCGGGGCTGGGGTGGCGTCGGCGGCGCTCGCCTCGGCGGGCTGCCTCTTCGACACGGACAGCGGCTGGCCAACCTTGCAGTTGTCCCGGTAGATGGCCAGCGCCTTCAGGCCGAGCTTCCAGCCCTCGAAGTAGATCTCCTCGATCTCATCGACGGTGGCGCTCTCCGGCATGTTGACCGTCTTGCTGATCGCGCCGGACAGGTGCGGCTGGACGGCGGCCATCATCCGGACGTGGCCCATCGGGCTGATCGCACGCTCGCCCATCGCGCAGTCGAACGCCTCATAGTGCTCGGGCCGCAGGCCGGGGGCGTTGACCACGTGGCCGTGCTCGGCGATGTACTCGGTGATCGCCTCGACCTGCTCGTGCGGGTAACCGAGGTTCTTCAGGGCCCGGGGCACGGTCTGGTTGACGATCTGCATGGAGCCGCCGCCGACCAGCTTCTTGAACTTGACCAGGGCCAGATCGGGCTCGATACCAGTGGTGTCGCAGTCCATCATCAGGCCGATGGTGTTGTGGCTCACCATGCCGTTCGCGACGTAGGTCACGTTCTCCGGCACCGACAGGTCATAGGTGGGCTGAACGCCGCCGTCCTCATTGGCCTCCACCTGCTCGAAGAGGTAGCCGAGGGCCGTGCCGAGCCGGTCGTCAAGCGTCTCCTCGAAGATACGGGACGCGAGCATGCGCGGGACGCCACCGTGCTTGCGGAGCGACTGCACCATCGCGTTCCTGACTCGATGGCCCACCGGAACGAGCTCGGTCCACACATCGCTGGGCAGGAGCACGTAGTCCTTCTTCGCTGACTGCCCCGGCTCCAGTTCAGCGACCAGACGGTCCTTGCGCTGGCCAATGAACCCGATCAACTCGCCGAAGTTGAGCGCATGGTCGACGTTCCGGAGCCTGATCTGGAAAATAGGACCGCCCCAGCCACTGACCGTTTCCCTGGTTGTGGTGGCCAAGCCCATGGCGAGGAGCAGAGTGCGAATCTCCGCCGCGAATGATTCATGGGCGGTGGACAAGCTAGGCACGCCTTCCAGAACCGTGCCATCGGCCTCGAACAAGCCTCGCAGGAATGCGCCATAGACCACGGAGTCATTCGCCTCGAGGATCGCCGACGGGATCCTCGGGACCCACCCCTCACCGCTGTGCTCGGCATGGGGCAGGCTCTTGGCGAATCCGGCCGCCTGCCACCAGCGCGCCAGCCGGACCGACTGCAGGGTCAGCTCCTGATAACCCTCCTGGGCGGTGACCGCGGGCTCCAGCCCGAACAGTTCCTTGGCCAGGACGCTCAGCCGTCCGGCGACATCGAGGTCAGTATTGGCGACGCAGAGCCGGATTCCCTTGGCGTGCAGGCTGCCATCGCCCATGAAGTAGCCCACGAGTTCGGCTAGCTCGGGGCTGACCGCGTCCGGGACGCGGACGTGCCGGTCTCCGGCGTAGTACGCCTGGTCGAGGACGGGGAGCGGCACATGACGCGGTTCGCCGACCAGGGTGCGCATCTGCATAGGCAGGGTGTCGCCTGGCGCGATGTCGGCTAGCCGCTTCCACTCCCAGGCGCCAGTAGAAGAGTTGATGACCTTGACACGGTGGGCGAGGGTTCCCTGGATCGTGTAGCCGCCCTCAGTGCTGATCCGGCGCGTCGGCTCCTCGCCGTTGACGAAGAACTTCGTCGCCTGGCGCGGACCCTCATCGGTCGACACCGTGAGATCGAGATTCTGCCAGCGATCTCCGTAAACGTCGCCTATCTCACCGAGCCTCACCAGCCCGCGATCGGTAGTAATCAGCGTGTCCGCCGTAAGGCACCCAGTCGGAGCCAGTAGCGAAGCCTGCGCGTTCCGGTAGCCGTTGGCCTCGCCGAGGTCGATGCATTCCTGCCAGGTCTGACTGGCCAGGCTGAGGATCTCGCGCTCGATCGTGCCGACCGGCCGGATCTGCTCGCTGGCGTCCGCGTGCTTGCGGATGACTCGCTTGTGCGGCTTGGCGTTGCGGGCGTAACCGTCGTAGGGGCCGACCGCCGCGGCGAGCTCAGCCGAGGTCCGGTACGCGGCCCCGGTCATCAGCGAGGTGATCGCGGCGGCGATGGCCCGGCCGCCCTCGGAATCGTAGGCGTGCCCGGTGGCCATCAGCAGCGCGCCCAGGTTGGCGTAGCCGATGCCCAGCTGGCGGTAGGCGCGGGTGGTCTCGGCGATCTTCTCCGTCGGGAAGTCGGCGAAGCAGATCGAGATGTCCATCGCGGTGATGATCAGCTGCGTGATCTTCGCGAATCGCGCGGCGTCGAAGGTGTCGTCGTCGCGGAGGAACTTGAGCAGGTTGATGCTGGCCAGGTTGCAGGAGGAGTTGTCCAGGCTCATGTACTCACTGCACGGGTTGCTGGCGCTGATCCGGCCCGACTCCGGGTTGGTGTGCCAGTCGTTGATGGTGCCGTCGTACTGGATGCCAGGGTCGGCGCACTCCCAGGCGGCCTGGGCCATCTCACGCATCAGCTTGCGCGCGTCGATGCGCTCGACGACCTCGCCGGTGCGCCGGGCGAGCAGGTCGAACTCCTTGCCCTCCTCCACCGCGCGCATGAACTCGTCAGAGACCCGGACCGAGTTATTGGCGTTCTGGTACTGGACGCTGACGATGTCCTTGCCGCCCAGGTCCATGTCGAAGCCGGCGTCGCGGAGCGCGCGGACCTTGTCTTCCTCGCGTGCCTTGGTCGTGATGAAGTCCGCCACGTCCGGGTGGTCCACGTCGAGGACGACCATCTTGGCCGCGCGGCGGGTGGCGCCGCCCGACTTGATCGTGCCGGCCGAGGCGTCGGCGCCGCGCATGAAGGAGACCGGGCCGCTGGCGGTGCCGCCGGAGGACAGCAGTTCCTTGCTCGACCTGATCTTGGACAGGTTGACGCCGGCCCCGGATCCGCCCTTGAAGATCAGCCCCTCTTCCCGGTACCAGTCCAGGATGGCGTCCATGGTGTCGTCCACGGCCAGGATGAAGCAGTTATGGACCCGCAGGTTGCCGGAAAGGTACTCGCCGCTCTCCGTCTGGATGTCGTAGACCTCCATTGCACCGAGTTCCTCGACTCGGCCGATCTCCAGACGTTTTGTCTCGCCCGCCGCAAGTCCAGGCAAATCAAAGCTTCGCTCGAGCTTCGCCGCCTTGACGGGGTCGATGAAGCCAATCGCGTCGGCGAAGATGCGCCTGTCGCCGGTGGTCTGGATGCGAAGAGTCCAGCATCCGTAACGGTCCGCGCGAGCATCCGCCTTAAAGCCGACCCGCGAGTAGATGCCGAAGCGGAGCAGCAACTGCTGCATCCCCCTGATGAGCTGCTCAGATATCATGTCGACCTCCACCAGGGTGGAGGATTTGTGCGCCGACACGAACCCTTCGGCCTGGAAGACGCTCCGCAGATAGGCAGCGACGACGGGAAGGGGCGCCGTGAAGAGCCGATGCGGGACAGTCATCTCCGTGCCGCGAGCCAGCAAGTCCCATCGATCGGCAAAGTCCCGCAAGACCTCCCCGTACAGCCGCGTGCGCCTGCAGTCGAGCCGCTCGTCCTGCGTACTGACATGCCGCTCATGGCGGTGCACGCCGGCGAAGAGAATGTCCAGGGACTCGGTTACCCAGGCTAGCTCGGCGTCGGTCACCGTCATGGCTTCGATGGTGAGCGAGCGGTTGGTGCCGTCGTACTGGCCGACGAACCCGTCTGATTGCAGCCAGCCAGCGAGCGCTGCTTCGGCGATCTCATAGCGGCTGATCTCGGCCTGGCCATGACTATCGCGCCGGTGCCACTGAAGCGTGTCACCCGGCTTCAGGCTCCCAGCGGGCACGAAGCGGCCGGTATCACGATCCGACGAACGCCAGACGAGGTGATCCGACGTTACGTCAAGCGTGTAGCCGGCCTTAGTGTGCAGCCGGAGTACTTGCTTGACGCCATTTGCTTTGGTGGCAATGACCTTGGTCACGCCATGAGCGTCGTAGACCTTGGCGCCGACGGCGTCGTCTTCAACTAGCTTGCCGATTGGAACCAGGCCCCCAGGCGTGCTGACCAGGGCGTCATAAGGCTGGCACGCGCTGACCTGCTGGGGGGACGTGGTGCCGACGTTGAACCAGACCGGGGAATTGAAGCTGAAGATCTGGTGGACCAGGGCGTAGCGCAACTCGTGCCCGAAGATCTCGGCGTCCTCGTCGGCGGCGAAGTAGCCGTGCTCCCGGCCCGCCTTCTCGTAGGTGCCGACCACACGGTCGATGAGCTGCTTGAGGCTCCACTCGCGCTGCGGCGTGCCGACCGCGCCGCGGAAGTACTTGGTGGTCACGATGTTGGCCGCGTTCACCGACCAGAAGTCGGGGAACTCCACGCCGTGCTGCTCGAAGTTGATCGAGCCATCCCGCCAGTTCGTCATCACGACATCGCGGCGTTCCCAGGTCACCTGGTCGTAGGGATGGACCCCCGGAGTGGTGTGGATGCGCTGCATCTTGAGCTTGCTCCGGTTGGACTCGGCCTTACTTAGCTGGGCCGTCTTGCCCTTCCGGGTCGTCGCACCGCTCACCGTCTCCGTCATGTGGGGGTCCCCCTTCCGGGATCTGGTCAGATCCCTGCCAGGCCTATAGGCCTTCTTGTCAGCGATGACTACTTCTGGTGCCGTCCTTAGGACGGCGGGTCCGCGGCCTTGGCACCGGTGCCCTCGGTGGCATCGGTGCTGGCGTCGCGGTGGCCCTGGCGCAGGGCGGTGATCTCATCTTCGAAGTCGGCGAGCGACTCGAAACTCCGGTAGACCGAGGCGAACCTGAGGTAGGCCACCTCGTCTAGGTCCCGCAGCGGGCCCAGGATGGCCAGGCCCACTTCGTGCGAGGGGACCTCGCCCAGCCCCCGCGCCCTGATCGTCTCTTCCACCTGCTGGGCCAGGATCGCCAGCTTGTCCTCGTTGACGGGCCGTCCCTGGCAGGCGCGCTGCACGCCACGGACGATCTTGTCCCGGGTGAACGGCTCGGTGACGCCGCTGCGCTTGGCCACCATCAGGATGACCGTTTCCTGGGTGGTGAACCGCCGCCCGCACTCCGGGCACGACCTCCGGCGGCGGATCGCCGTGCCGTCGTCGGCTGTGCGGCTGTCGATGACCCGGCTGTCCGGGTTCCGGCAGAAGGGACAGTACATGCGATCCACCTCCCTGCCCGCCGCGAATGCTCACACTCAGTTTACCCGCTGTGAACACAACTTGTGGAAAAAACACATCGATGTAAGTACTAGATGTTGTGGTTACGGTAAACCACCGGACGGCTGGAGGCAAGCTGGTACGAGCATGCGAGCCGCAAAAAACCGGCTGCCGCGCTGCTCCGCACGGGGCTCCGAACGGCGCGTCGCCCGCCCGGCCGGGCGTGTCGGGGCCGGCGTGTCGCGGCCTGGCCCGGGTTTAGCTCAGGCGCGGGGAACCCACAGTTGCTGGCCGGCCAGTACGGGGCCGCTCAGCGAGTTGAGGTCGACGATCTGCTGGACGACTACACGGGTGTCCTGGTCAGGATCCGCGCTCTCGGCCACCGCCCATAGGGTCTGACCAGGCCGGACGACCACCTGGAGTAGATCCTGCTTCCCCGCACGCGGGGAAGCACCGTGGCTGGTCGCCTGCGCCACGCCGGCGGCGATTAGCGAAATCATGGTCACGAGCAGCACAGCCGTCACCGCGACGACGATCCGGCCTCGCCTGGTCAGCCGGAGCGGCGGTGCCGCAGCGCCACCCGGGCGCCGAAAGGAAAGCTCAGAATCGCAGGTCAGCGCGATTTCTGTCATCGCACTCATGGCGACCTCCCCGATCAAACCTTCATTCGATCCGTACTGCGTTCGATCGTACACCCATTCGATCGTATTGCTGTTCGATCGAACGGGGTATGTAGTCGTTGTACCTCGCGGGTCGGATAATTTGACGACACGTCGAACAGATGTTTGGGATCTCGGACGAGAACCGTTACTCTCTACTCAGCACGCAAGAACTCGGACACGGAAGGTCATCAGATGGAGGAAACCGCCATGGGAGGCGCCGTAACCGGCGTGTCCGGCCCGGATCAATCGGGGGCACCAAGACCTAAAGGACGGCCAGGCCGCAAGCCCAAGGGCAGCGTGCCGGTCGTCATCCCGGAAACGCCGGATAAGCCTGACCCTAATCACGTGCTGACCTGGCGGCAGCGCAAGGTGCTGCAGGTTATCCGGGAATCGGTGCAGCAGCGGGGTTACCCGCCCTCGATGCGCGAGATCGGTGAGGCCGTCGGCTTGACCAGCACCTCCAGCGTCTCGTACCAGCTCAGCACGCTGCAGAAGAAGGGCTACCTGCACCGGGACGTGGGCCGGCCGCGGACGGTGGAAGTCCGGCTACCCGGTCACCCCGCCGTACGGCCGGAGCCGAGCCGGGAGCCCGTCCGGGATGAGGAGGAGGCTGGCGATATCCCGGGCTTCGACATCCCGTCGCAGGAGGCGGCCTACGTGCCGCTGGTGGGACGGATCGCCGCGGGCGGCCCGATCCTGGCTGAGCAGGCCATCGAAGACGTGTTCCCGCTGCCCAGGCAGCTGGTCGGCGAGGGCACGCTGTTCCTGCTCAAGGTGGCCGGGGACTCGATGATGAACGCCGCTATCACCGACGGTGACTGGGTGGTCGTCCGGCAGCAGGAAGACGCGGAGAACGGCGAGATCGTGGCCGCGATGCTGGACGGCGAGGCGACCGTCAAGACGTTCAAGCGCAGTGACGGGCACGTCTGGCTGATCCCGCACAACCCGGCCTACACGCCGATCCTCGGAGACGAGGCCACGATCCTCGGCCGTGTCGTCGCGGTGCTCCGCCGGATCTGAGCCGGAACAAGACTGTCCGAGCGGGTGTCCGAGCCGGGCCGCGTCCGAGGACGCGGCCCGCCGGGACCGGGCTACGCCGCGACGATGCTGACGAGCTTGGGCGCCCGTACGATGACCCGGCTTACCCGCGCCTCACCGAGCACACGAACGACTCCGGGCGCCACCAGGGCAAGCTCGCGCAGCTCGTTCTCCCCGATCTCCGGCGAGACCTCGAGCTTGTCGCGGACCTTGCCGTTGACTTGCACCACGCACGTCACCTTCTCCTGGGTGAGCAGCGCCTGGTCCGCGGCGGGCCAGGTGGCCCGGGCCACCGACGCCTCGCGCCCGAGCAGCTGCCAGGTCTCCTCGGCGGTGTACGGCGCGAACAGCGACACCAGGACGGCCAGCGTCTCCGCCGCCTCGCGGACGGACGGGTCAGCCGCTCCCGGGCCAGAGTCGATGGCCTTGCGCGTGGCGCTGACCAGCTCCATCAACCGGGCCACGGCCACGTTCAGGTGATATGCCTCTACCTGGCGGGTGACTTCATCGATGGTCCGGTGGGTGACCCGGCGCAGCTCCGTATCGCCCGCGGCGGGCGCATGACCCCCGGCTCGCTGTTCCCCAGTCCCGCGGTCCGCGTCGGCCACGTCGGCGGCGATCCGCCAGACCCGGCCGAGGAACTTGACCATCGCCTCCGGGTTCATGTCGGCCCAGTCGATGTCGTCTTCCGGCGGGCTGGCGAAGATCATGGTCAGCCGGATCGCATCGACGCCGAACCGCTCGAGCTGCTGGCCGAGGTCGACGCCGTTGCCGAGCGACTTGGACATCGCCTTCCCGTGGTTGATCACCTGGCCCTGGTTGATCAGCCGGGTGAACGGCTCGGTGAACTCGATCAAGCCCATGTCGTAGAGGATCTTGGTGAAGAACCTGCTGTACAGCAGGTGCAAGATGGCGTGCTCCACGCCGCCCACGTACATGTCGACCGGCGCCCAGCGGCGTACCTCAGCCGCGTCGAACGGGCCGTCGGCGTAGCCGGGCGAGCAGTACCGGAACATGTACCAGGAGGAGTCCACGAACGTGTCCATGGTGTCCGTGTCCCGCTTGGCCGGCTCACCGCAGGACGGGCAGGCCACGTTCACCCAGTCCTCGGCCGCGGCCAGCGGCGACACCCCCCTGGGCACCAGGTCCTGGCCGCGCAGGTCGGGCAGCTCCACTGGGAGCTGGTCATCGGGGACCGGCACCTGGCCGCAGGACGGGCAGTGGATGATCGGGATCGGGGTGCCCCAGAAGCGCTGCCGGGAGACCAGCCAGTCGCGCAGCCGGTAGTTGACCGCGGCCCGCCCCTGACCTTTGTCCTCCAGACGAGCGATGATCGCGGCGATCGCCTCGGCCTTAGCCATCCCGTCGAGCGGGCCCGAGTTCACCAGCTGGCCGTCGCCGGGGGTCGCGACCCAGGTCTGCGCCGGGTCCGGCAGGCCGGTGTCCACCACGACCCGGACATCGAGCCCGTAGGCGCGGGCGAAGTCCAGGTCCCGCTGGTCGTGCGCGGGCACCGCCATGATCGCGCCGGTGCCGTAGTCGGGCAGCACGTAGTCGGCGGCCCACACCGGGATCAGCTCGCCGTTGACCGGGTTGACCGCGTGCCGGCCCAGGAAGACGCCGGTCTTCTCACGTTCGGTGGACTGCCGCTCGATGTCGGTGAGCTTCGTGACCTGCTCCACGTAGGCGCGGAGCTCGGGCAGCCGGTCCGGGGCGCAGACCTGTTCGGCCAGCGGCGAGTCGGCCGCCACCACGAAGAACGTGGCCCCGTACAGCGTGTCGGGCCTGGTGGTGAACACCGTGACCGGCTCGTCGCGGCCCTCGATCGCGAAGCTGACCTCGGCGCCCTCGGAGCGGCCGATCCAGTTGCGCTGCATCAGCAGGACGCGGTCCGGCCAGGAGCCCTCGAGCTGCTTGGCGTCCTCGAGTAGCCTGTCGGCGTACTCGGTGATCTTGAAGTACCACTGGTTCAGCATCCGCCGCACCACGTCGGCGCCGCAGCGCTCGCACTTCCCGGCGATGACCTGCTCGTTGGCCAGGACGGTCTGGTCCACGGGACACCAGTTGACGTACCCATCCCGGCGGTAAGCCAGGCTGCGCTCGTAGAACCGCAGGAACAGCCACTGGTTCCAGTGGTAGTAGGAGGGATCGCAGGTCTGCAGCCTGCGGCTCCAGTCGAACGAGGTCGCGTACCGCCGGAACGAGGCCGCCTGGGTCTCGATGTTGGCGTATGTCCAGTCCGCTGGGTGCGTGTTGTTCCTGATGGCGGCGTTCTCGGCGGGCAGGCCGAAGGCATCCCAGCCGATCGGGTGCAGCACGTTCCGGCCGCGCAGGAAGTGGTAGCGGGCCAGGGCGTCGCCGATGGCATACGCCTCGGCGTGACCCATGTGCAGGTCACCGGACGGGTACGGGAACATGTCCACCAGGTAGAACCGCTCGCGGGGATCAGCGGGATCCTCGCCGGCGCGGAACGGCTCCAGCTCCGCCCAGCGCGCCTGCCACTTCTCCTGAACGTCCCGGGGGTCATAGCGCTGCGCCAGGTCAGCGCTCTCGGCCGCTGTCATTGTTTCCTCACCATTGATTCTGTCCGGCCCGCGGGTGGTAGCCGCCTGCAATGAAAACGCCCCTCGAGACGAGGGGCAGCCGCGCCAACGACGGTAGGTCGGCGCGGCTAGATAAGAAGCAGCCGGACGGCACGCATGGGCACAGGATAGCGCACGTGTGGTGCATCCGGCCCGGCGCCAGCGCAGAGCGGGACGAACGCCGGCATCACGTACGGAAGTTCATGCGCACGCGGATATCAGCGTGTCTCGCCATTCCCCTTGACCGGCTGCCAGACAGGACCTATTCCTACTGAGGGATCCAGTGGCGTGACGGAGGGTAATGGACGGCTGGGGGGACCATGGTGAGCCGGTCGCGATCATCGGCATCGCGTGCCGCTTCCCCGGCGCGCGGGATCCCGCCCAGTTCCACGAGCTCGCCTTGGCTGGACGGCGGATGGGGCGGGGCGGGATGCTCGACGTCCCCGTCGAGATCCAAGGGCTGACGGCGCCACCGGTACTGATGGCGGCGCCGGGGCGGAAAGCGCGGCCCGTTCGGCTGGCTAGTTAGTCAGCATCCGGGGCTGCTCCCAGTCGGGCCGCAGCGGCATGCCCGAAGTCCCGTCGGCCGCCAGCCGCACGCCCAGCACCTGGTGCAACTCGATGTGGTTGCGGTCGAAGGCTAGCCGGGAGCCGGCCATGTACAGGCGCCACACCCGGGCGGTGCCCAGGCCGACCTCCCGGACCGCCTCGGTCCAGTGCGCGTCCAGGTTGGCGCCCCAGGCGGCCAGGGTCTTGGCGTAGTGCTCGCGCAGGTTCTCCTCGTGCCTGACCTCGAAGCCGGTGTCGTGCATGAGCGAGATCAGGTAGCCGGGGCCCTCGAGTTCCCCGTCGGGGAAGACGTACCGGTTGATGAACCCGTTCTTGCGGATGGGGGGCGCGAGGTTGTTTTCCCGGGTGATGCAGTGGTTGAGCAGCCGCCCGCCGTCCTTGAGCTTTCCGTACAGGAAGGAGAAGTAGGACGGCAGGTTCTGCTTGCCGATGTGCTCGGTCAGCCCGATGGAGCTGACCGCGTCGAAGCCGGTCTCCGGCACGTCGCGGTAATCCAGGTGCCGCACCTCGGCCAGGTGAGACAGTCCCTCCCGCTCGATCGCCTCCTGGGCCCACGCGGCCTGCTGGGCGGACAGCGTGACGCCGAGCGCCTTGACGCCGTACTCGCGCGCGGCGTGCATCACCATGCCGCCCCAGCCGCAGCCGACGTCGAGGAGCCGCATGCCCGCCTTGAGCCCGAGCTTGCGGGCGACCAGGTCGAACTTGGTCGCCTGCGCTTCCTCCAGCGTCGCGTTCTCGCGGGGATAGCAGGCGCAGGTGTACGCCATCGACGGGCCGAGCACCCACTCGTAGAACCGGTTCGACACGTCGTAGTGGTGGGAGATCGCCTTGGCGTCCCGGGTCTTGGAGTGCAGCCGCCCGGCCAGCAAGCGGCGGTGCTGCCTGACCTCCTGCGGCGGTGGCGGCAGCCGGTGCACCAGCAGCTTGGGGCCGCCGAGCGCCCGCAGCAGGTGCAGCTTCTCCGCCATGGTCATGTCGATGGACTGAGCCTTCGTCATCCGGGCGAGGGCTTCGTACATGTCCCCCTCGACATCAAGCTGCCCGGCCACGTAGGCCCGGGCCAGCCCGAGGCCGCCGGGCGCCTGGGCTAGGTAGGCCACGGCCGCTGGCGAGCGGACCGTGATCTTTACCGGGGAGCCGGGTTTCCCTGCATGACTCCCGTCAAAGGCTGTGAACTCCACCGGGGCTTCCGGGCCCGCGAATGCCTCGAAGACCTCAGCCAGTGCCATCGCATCCGTTCCTTCCGGTCAGCGTCCCCTGACGCATTTCTCATACAGGCCGAGCAGGCGGCCCTCGCCGTCGTAGGCGCGTTTGAGGGCGCGGTACGCCTCGCCGTTGTAGCGCTCGTAGAACTCGTCTTCGGCGTAGAACGACGTGGAGTACAGCGATTTGTGTCCGCCCAGCTTGCCGACCTCGTCCTCGACCAGGCGGTTGTAGTAGCCATCGGCCGGCTTCCGGCCGGACGGCAGCGGCACAGTCCCCCAGAACCCGAAGTTCACGTACACCTCGCCGGGCCGCAGTGGGTAGAGGGGCCAGGAGCGCTCGCCGCGCAGCCGCAGCGGGCACATCCATACCGGACTCATTCCCACATTCCCCTGGAAGAACCGCAGGAAATCGGCACCACGTTCGACCGGTATCTCGACGTCCTGTATCACCGCCTCCCGGGCCGGGAGGCCCCGCCGGGCGTCGATGCGGCCACTCAGGTTGTAGGTGCGGTCCAGGGCGACCAGCTTGCGGTATACGTCCGAGCGCCGGTAGCGGCGCGGCCAGAACCTTCTGACCATCGGTTTCTGCACGCCGAAGGGGCGCGAGCACCAGAACCAGTCGGTGTCCCAGCGCCAGAGGTAGTCGCGGATGGTGAGGAAGTCTTCTTTGTCCCGCCTGACCGACTGGTAGTAGATCTGCTGGCCGGCGTAGTCACTGCGCCACGGGGCCACGTCGCTGAACGCGCCGACCGTGAGGTAGAGCTCACCGGGGCCGAACACGGTCCCGTCGACGAAATCGGCCCGGTGCCCCTGGTAGGCACCCTCCGCGGCGATCTGGCTGACCGCCTCCATGCAGGCCTCCGCCGTGCCGAACGGGAAGTGGCGCAGGTGCACGAACGGCCGGACCGGCTCGAGCTCGATGGTGAGCGAAAGGCTGTAGCCCAGGGTGCCGTAGGAATTCGGGAAGCCGCGGAACAGGTCGGCGTACTCGTTATCGGCGGTGGCGCGGACGACCCGGCCGTCACCGGTCAGGATCTCCATCTCGGTGACCGACTCGTGCGGCATGCCGCTGCGCAGCGAGGTGGACTCGATGCCGAGCCCGGTGACGGCGCCGCCGAGGGTGATCGTCTTGAGCTGGGGCACGACCAGCGGCATCAGCTGGTGCGGGAGCGTCGCGGCGCAGAGATTCTCGTAGGTGGTCATGCCCCCGACCCGGGCGGTCCGGGTGGCGGGGTCGACGGACAGCACGTGGCCGAACGCGGAGACGTCCAGCAGGGCGGGCCCGGTGCCGCCGGAGGCCTCGCGGAACCTGAACAGGTTAGAGGTGCGCTTGGCCAGCCGTACCGGCGCGCCCGGCGGCGCGGCGGCGTAGGCCGCCCGCAGCCGGGCCACCGCAGCCTCGTGCTCGCCATTGGCCGTGCGGGCATCCAGCATGGGCATCCTTCCGGTAAAGGGCTGTCACCCATTATGGAAACGACCGACGACGGACAAACGGGCGGGATACGTACTAATGCCAACATCTCAGGCAGTGTATACGGGCGCCTGCCCGCCCCTTTTGCCACCGTCACCTCAGGCGTATTTCCCTGACCTCAGGGTTCGTATGCAGGATCCGGGGCGTGGACATCCGGGTCCGGGCCGTCGTCGTCTTCGTCCAGTTCGGCGTCGGCGTCGGCGTCGGCGTCGGCGTAGCTGGCGGCCACTTCTTCCGGGGTCATCGGCAGCCGGGCCAGCGACGGCGGCGTCCCGGCGGTGATCACCTGCCGGAGGAGCTGGGCCATCGAGTATCGCGGCTCGTCGGCCAGGGCCCGGTCGAGCGCCACGTTCGCCAGCGCCCCGTCCCCGGATTGCCAGGCTACGAAGGCCAGCAGGGAGGCGGGGGCGGCCACGTACCCAGGCTGCGCACGGCGGGTCACGTCGGTCCACAACCGCAGGTGCGCTTCCGCGTGCTCAGGATCCATCCGGGCCCACGCGTCGTCCCTGACCCGCAGGTCGCGCAGGGCTACCGTGATCCACGCGACCTGGTAGTCCGAGGCGAACCGGCCGCCGGCCCGGTAGGTGCCGATCATGGCACCCACCGCGCTGAGTCCTTCGGCCGCGATCATCTGCCGCGCGGCACCGAGGCGGGCCGACTTGCGCACCCGGGCGAGCAGATGGCGGACGTGCCGCTGGGCGCGGCGGGTGGCCTGGCGCATGGACTCGGCGGCGATGCCGCCGAGCGGCGCGACCCTGGCCGCCACCGCGGTCCGGTCGGCCAGGACCTCGCCGCCGGTACCGGCCAGGGCGAACGCGACCCGGCTGTCGACGGCGAACGGCGTGCCCGCGGTCGGGCAGCAGGCCTCCTCGGTACAGATGTAGGACCAGTAGCGGCGGCCGTCGACCCGCAGGATGTCGCCGACGTGGATCCCGGCCGACCCGGCCGCGGCGCGCAGGGCCTCGGCTACCGGGTCGACGAGCGCCCGGGAGCCGTAGCCGACCGCCACCAGGGCGGTGAGCTGCTGCGAGCTGAGCACGCCGACGGCGTGCGCGGCGAGGTCCGCGGCGATCCCCGCGCCGGGCGGGTCGGGCAGGTCATAGCGGAGCGTGACCTTGATGCGGTCACCTGGCCGCTCGGTCCCGATCAGGACCAGGCTGGTCCGCGGCATGAAGCCGAGCAGGTACGGCACGATCGCGAGCAGCGCCTCCGGCGAATCGGCGCGCAGCTGGACGGGGGACGGCTCCGGGTCTGGCCGGGAGGGATCTGGCCGGGAGGGATCTGGCCGGGAGCCTGAGGTCGGCGAAGAGAGCGGGGTGTCGTCACCCGCGGCGAGGGCTTGAGTCATGCTGCCAGGTTGCGGGGGCGCGGGGCGGCGCGGACCCGGCTGAGGCGGCTGTGGATAACGTGGGCGGCAACGGAGAGTTATCCACAGATGTCATTTGGGGTCTTGACAAAGGGATCCTGCGATGGATGCGCTACAGGGTGATACCGAGCAAGGCGTCCACGGTGTCCCGGACGAGGCGGGCGCCTGCCAGGTCGGCCGGGGTAAGGCCGGTGGGCTGCGTGGCCAGCAGGGCGTCGGTCCACCGGTCGACCACGGCCAGCGCGCCCGGGGCGTCGAGGTCGTCACGGATCCGCGTGCGCACACCGGAAAGCACCATCTCAGCCGCGTTCGACGGGGCGGCCCCGGGCGGCGTCCCCCCGGCCTCGACGTGGGCCACGGCGGCGCGCCAGCGGTCCAGCCGGGCCTGGGCGGCGTCGAGGCCGGCCTCGGTCCATTCCCAGTCGGAGCGGTAGTGGTGCGCGAGCAGGGCCATCCGGATGGCCATGGGATCCGTCCCGTCCGCCACCAGGCGGCTCACGAAGACCAGGTTCCCCAGCGACTTGGACATCTTCTCGCCCAGGTAGCTGACCATCCCGGCGTGGACGTACACCCGGGCGAACACGCCCTCGGCCTGGGCCCGGCCCGCGCCGGGAAGGCTCGGGGGGGTCGTCCTTCCCCCAGGGGAATCCGGGGGGATGGGTCCCCCCGGATGAGGAAGGGCCAGCAGCGCCACCCGGGCGTGCGAGGCGCTCATCTCGTGGTGCGGGAACACCAGGTCGGAGCCGCCGGCCTGGACGTCGAAGGCGTTCCCCAGGAACTCGGCGGCGATCGCCGCGCACTCGACGTGCCAGCCGGGACGCCCGCGCCCGAACCGCGACGCCCAGGCCGGCTCGCCGGGCCGTTCGGCCCGCCAGACCAGCACGTCGAGCGGGTCTTTCTTGCCGGGACGGTCCGGGTCGCCGCCTCGCTCCGCGGCGATCTCGGCCATCTCGGCCAGGTCGTAGCCGCTGGGCGTGCCCGGCCCGGAGAGCGCGCCGAACTCCTGGTCCGCCGACCGGGCGAAGTAGACGTCCTCGTCCACGTTGTACAGGGCCCCCCGGTCGGCCATCCGGGCGCTGAACCGCTCGATCACCGGCAGCGCCTCGACCGCCCCGATCAGGTAGTCAGGCGGCAGGACGCGCAGCGCCTCCATGTCCCCGCGGTACCGCTGGGTCTCACGTCGGGCCAGCTCGCGCCAGTCCTCGCCGTCCCGGTCGGCCCGCTCAAGCAGCGGGTCGTCGACGTCGGTGACGTTCTGTACGTAGACGACCGTGTCCCGGGCGTCCAGCCAGGCCCGGACCAGCAGGTCCCAGGCTGTGTAGGTGGCCGCGTGCCCCATGTGCGTGGCGTCGTACGGGGTGATGCCGCAGGCGTACAGCGTGGCCACCGGGCCCGTCGAGGCCGGGACCAGTTCGCCGGTGGCCGTATCGTGCAGCCGCGGCGCCTGGCCGCTCCCCGGCAGCACGGGGACACCCGCGCGGCGCCAAGACTCCATGTTCGTCAGGTTATCGCGCGCCATGCACGGGGCTGGCGGAGGTAGCGCTAGCGGATGCCGGGGGCGAGACCGGGGGGCTGGCGGATCTGGGTGGCCTGCTCGAAGGCGTAGGCCATGGCGATCAGGCGCGGCTCGGTCCAGCGGGGGCCGAAGAAGGACAGGCCGACCGGCAGCCCTGACACGTACCCGGCCGGCACCGTGACCGACGGGCAGCCGGCCACCGCGGCCGGGCTCGAGGTGTGGAACACGTCGTGGTCGCCGAGCACGTAGTCGGTCAGGCAGGCCGGGTTCGCGGTCAGCGACACGATGGCCTCCAGGTCATGATCGGCCAGCGGGGTGGAGATGGCGGCGCGGGCGAGCCGGGTGGCGTCCCGCCGCGCGACCAGGTACCCGGGATCGGCCAGGTCGCCGCTCGTCGCCTCGGCCTCCTCGAAGATCTGCTGGCCGAAGCGGGAGAGCACCAGGTCCGCGTTCCGCTGGTTGAAGTCGATCAGTTCGGCCAGCGATCCCGGGAGCTTGCCGCCGGTGCTGAACTCCGCGACGTAGGACAGGTAGGCGTTGATCCCGTACTTGAACTCGTAGCGCAGCGCGGCGAACTCCGGCTCGCCGATCTTCTGCGCCTCCGGCAGCGACACCGGGTCGACGACGGTGGCGCCGAGCGAGCGCAGCCGGGCGACCGCCTCATCGAGCACCGCGACGGTGACCGGGTCGGCCCCGGCCGACCCGTCGCGCCAGATACCGAGCCGGGCACCCTCGAGCGCGGCGACGTCGAGGGCATGCGTGTAAGAGGCACCGGATGGGTCAACCCCGGCCCGTTCGGCCAATTCGTTCTCGGCGGCTGAGACGGGGTCTTCGGGGTCGGCGGCGGCCAGCACGGCCAGCAGCGCCGCCGCGTCCGCGACCGAAGCCGCCATCGGCCCGGCGGTGTCCTGTACCGGCGAGATCGGGACGATGCCCCGGCGGCTGACCAGGCCGTTGGTGGGCTTGATGCCGACGACCCCGCAGGCGCTGGCCGGGGCGACGATCGAGCCGTCGGTCTCGGTGCCGACGGCGAGCGGCGCCAGCCCGGCCGCCACCCCGGCGGCGGACCCCGAGCTGGAGCCGGACGGGTTGCGGTCCAGCGCGTAGGGGTTGGCGGTCTGGCCGCCGAGCGTGGACCAGCCGCTGGTCGAGTGGGTGGACCGGAAGTTGGCCCACTCGGACAGGTTGGCCTTGCCGATGATCACCGCGCCGGCCGCGCGCAGCCGGGAGACCAGGAAGGCATCACCCGGTTCGGCGGTGAGCAGGGCGGGCGAGCCGGCCGTGGTCGGCATGCCCGCCACCTGGACGTTGTCCTTGACCAGCACGGGGATGCCCTCGAGCGGACCCCGCGGCCGGCCGGCGGCGCGCGCGGTGTCGCTGGCCGCGGCCTCGGCCGAGGCCTGCGGGTTCACCGTGATGACCGCGTGCAGGGCGGGGTTAAGGCGCTCGATGCGCTGCAGGTAGAAGCCGGTCAGGGCGACGGAGCTGAGCGTGCCAGCGGCCATCGCGGCCTGCAGGCCGGCTAGTGAGGGCTGGCTCACGCTGACCTGCGTGCCCGGGATCATGTCGCGAAATTCCGGCATGCGGGCAGGATAACGTTGAAACCAGCGAGCACTGAAAGCCCGGAGAGGTTGTCACGAGGTCGTAACGGCCCGCCTCAGCGCCGGGCCAGGCGCAGGCCGTTCTCGATGGCCCGGGCCGAGGCCCGGACCCGGCCCAGCAGCTGCGCCCGCTGCTCGATGGGCGCCCGGACCAGCGGGTACGGCACGGTAAGGACGGCCACCATCCGCTTGCCGTGCATCACCTGGGTCGCGGCGGCCCAGACTCCCTTGTGGATCTCCTCCTCGCTGGTCGCGTAGCCCTGCTGACCAGCCAGGACGATCTTCTTCTCGAGCAGCGCGGCGGCCTCGGGATCTCGCTCGGCCACCGGGGCCAGGTACTCCCGCCGGACGCCGGGCGCCAGGCTGGCCAGCAGCAGCCGGGCGCTGGCGCCGCGATCGAGCGGGAGCGGCTGGCCGGCTTCGAACGAGATGCGCAGCTGCTGCTCCGACTCGACCCGGTGGACGCACACCGCCGACCGGCCGATGAGCCGGACCAGGATGACGGTCTCGCCGGTCTGCTCGTTCAGCTCGCGCATCACGGGATCGGCCACGTCGATGATGCTCTCGGCGACCTCGGCCGCGCGGGCCAGGCCGATGAGCCGGGCGGAGAGGCGGTAACTGCCCCGTTCGTCGCCGGCCAGCAGCCCGGTCTCGCGCAGCAGCGTGATGTAGCGATACACGCTCGGCAGCGCGATCCCGGTGCGTTCGGCGAGCTGACGGGCGGTGAGGGTGTGCTCGTCGGAGGAGAACGTGAGCATCAGGGCGAGGACGCGGCGTGCGCCCTCACACCCGTGCGCGGCGTTCGCCTCCGGAGGCATCTTGACCGCGGAGGCCCTGGCCATCGCCCCTTCTCGGGTAGTCAGAACTTTACTATCGGGTGATGATAACGGTGTTTCTCGTATACCGTCAACGAAATTCAACCTACCTGCGAAATAATAGCGACATAACGGCCTTCCGCCAGCCCTTCGGAGCAAGCGATTGCAGCCGGACCCGCCGGGCCGCGAAACCGGCTGGCTGACGCGTCAGAAAACGCCGGGCCAGCCAGGCGGTCGGGTCAGGACACCGGGGGCCAGCCGGGCGGGGCCAGCAGGTAGCCGCCGCCGACCAGAGCACCCAGCGTGACCAGCACGAACAGCGTGATCCAGAGGCCGGCTGGGGCGCCCGTCAGGCGCGCCAGCTGCTCGGCGTCAGAACCGCGCGCCCACCGCTGACGACGCCCGCGGACGAGCTCGAACACCGGGCGCACCCCGCCGAACAGCAGGAACCAGGCCGCCAGGTAGGCGAACCCGCCCTGCACGGCGGCACTGGCGTAGTAGCTGACCGCGAACACGGCGCCCGCGGTGACCAGCACCGCCACCGCGCCGTAGAGGTTGCGGATGGCCAGGAACGTCGCGGCCAGCAGGACCAGGGCCAGCCAGAGCATCGCGGTCAGGTGACCGGCCGCCAGCAGCCAGGCCGCGCCCGCGCCGAGCAGGGACGGCATGATGTAGCCCGCCGCCGCGGTGAGGACCAGGCCGGCCCCGGCCGGCCGGCCGCGCGAGTAGGTCACGCCCGAGCTGTCGGAGTGCAGCCTGATGCCGTCCAGGCGCCGCCCGGACAGCACCGACACCAGCGCGTGGCCGCCCTCGTGCGCGATCGTGATGACCTTCCCGGCCAGCCGCCAGACCTGCGTGTTCAGCACGACGACCAGCGCCACCAGGCCAGTCAGGCCGATCACCCAGGCAGCCGGCAGCGGCTGGGTGCCTGATACCCGGTCCCACAGCACCGCGATCACGTGCACGGTCGGACTCCTTACGGTTTCGGCAGCTTACGGTTTCGGCAGCCAGGACACGTGGCCGGCCAGCAGGGCGTAGCCGACGAAGGTCACCGCGTCGATCAGGAAGTGCGCGATGAGCAGCGGCATCACCCGGCCCCAGCGGCGGTAGAGGTACCCGAAGATCAGGCCCATGACGGCGTTGCCGACGAACCCGCCCACCCCCTGGTACAGGTGGTAGGAGCCGCGGATCACCGCGCTCAGGGCAATCGCCCGGGATGGCCGCACGCCGAGCTTGTCCAGCCTGCTCAGCAGGTACCCGACGACGATGACCTCTTCCACGGTGGCGTTCTGCGCCGCGGACAGGATCAGCACCGGGAACCGCCACCAGATATCCGGCAGACTCTCCGCCACCACGTTCAGCTCGACGCCGATGTGGAAGGCGATCAGGTACAGGACCAGGCCGCTGCCGCCGATGAGCGCGGCCAGCACGGCGCCGCGGGCCAGGTCCCGGCCCGGCTCCTTGGCGTCCACCCCGATCGAGGACGGCCGCTCCCCGGCCCGGGCCAGCAGGTAGAAGACCAGCAGCACCGGAGCCAGCGACAAGGTGATGTTCAGCAACTGCAAGACCAGGTCGAGCAGCGGGCGGCCGGGAGCCAGCGAGCCGTTGAGGGTGGCGGTCTGCTTGCTGAGCGTCTGCTTCGCCGTCAGTGAGCCGATGAGCGAGACCAGCGCGTACAGGCCGCTGGCGCCGAGCGAGACGGCGAAGACGGCGACGATCTCCCAGCGCTGCAGCCGCGGCGGTGGCGGCGCGAGGTCGGCGCGAGCCTGGGCCGGGGGGCTAGTCGAGATATCGTCCGTCATCGCTTTTCAGTATCACCGAACCCGAGGAGCCGAATAGCCCGCATGGGGCTGAGCTACTAAGCTCTGTAAATCAGCGCGGGACCGCGGGTCCGCCAGGTATCTTCAGCCGAGCAGGGGTCGCCATGTCCGGGTACCAGCCCTATCCGTCGAGCGGCAAGTCCGTCGAACCGGAGCGCGGCGAGGCACCGCCTTCGATACAGAAGGCGGTCAAGCTCATGTACGCGGGAGCGGCCGTCAGCACGGTCAGCCTGATCGTCTCGCTGATCCTCCCGCTGTCCAACGTCGCTAGCAGCAAGGCCGCGCTCAAGAAGGACCACCCCTCCCTGACCGCGAGTCAGGTCAACCAGACCTTCAACCTGGGCATAGCGCTAGCCGTCGTCTTCGGCCTGATCGGTGCGGTGCTGTGGCTGTGGATGGCGCGGGCCAACGGCCAGGGGAAGAACTGGGCCCGGATCACCTCGAGCGTGTTCTTCCTGCTGGAAACCCTGAGCCTGTTCAGCGTGCTGAACGACCCATCGGTGCTCGGCCTGGTGTTCACGGCGGTGACGTGGATCATCGGGCTCGGTGCGATCATCTTGCTCTGGCGCCGGGAGTCGAGCGACTTCTTCAAGCCGCGGCAGTTCGTGTGAGCCGGCGACCGGTCGTCCTGGCCGCGGTCCCGACCCTGTTCGGCCCGGATGGCGAACTGGACCGGGACGCCAACCGCGCGCTGTACAAGCTCATCGGCGGGCTGCTCGACGGCATGCTCGTGGCCGGCACCACCGGCGAGTTCCCCGCGCTCGAGGACACCGAGCGGCTGTGGCTGATCGAGCAGGCGCTGGCCGAGGCCGGACCGGACCGCGTCATCGCGCACATCGGCGCGCCGGACGCCAGGCACGCGGCCCGGCTGGCCCGGGCGGCGGTCGCGCTCGGCGCCCGGCGCATCGCCGCCATCACGCCCTATTACCTGCCGGCCCGCCCCGATGAGCTCGTGACCCACTACAGGTCCGTACGCGAGGCCGCGCCCGAGACCGAGCTCTACGCCTACATTTTTCCCGAACGGACCGGGCTCTCTGTCTCCCCCTCCCTGCTTGCCGAGGCGGCGCAGGCGGCGTCGCTAGCCGGCGCCAAGCTCAGCGGGTCCGCCTCGGCCGGCCTGGCCGAATACGTCGCGGCCGCGCCCGGCTTGCGGATGTTCTCGGGTAACGACGCCGACCCCTGGGCCGTCACACGGGCCGGCGGGGAGGGCGTGATCTCCGGGCGGAGTTCGGGCTACCCGGAACTGTACGCCGCGCTGGTCAAGGACCCGGCGCTGCAGGAGCGGCTAGACCGGATCGTCGCGCTCGGGGCCAGCGTCGGCCGGATCAAGCACGCGCTGGCGGCGCGCGGACTGGCGGGGACGACGGCCCGGATGACCGTGGACCCGCCGGATCCGCAGGTAGCCGCCGCGATCGACGCCGAAGTGGCCGCGCTTTCCACAGTTACCCGTTCGTTACCGGCCGGGGCGTGAACCCGCGGCGGGGGTAACGCGTCGTCTTGTGTAGAGGTCCGGCGTAAGCGGGGCGCCGGACCTCTGCAAGCTCGGCAGGCGGAAGCCGAGCGGCAGGCCCGGCGAGAGCGGGGCGCCGGGCTCTGCCCGGCGTGAGCGGGGCGCCGGGGCCCGTCGATTTGCTGGTGTTCGGCTGGCCCCCACGGGGGCCAGCCCGGCACACCGCGATCCCGCGGTCGCGGCCGAATCCCTCCCGCTTCAGGTAGCTCGCGCTGGTCCAGGCGGCTAGCCGCGGCGCGTCCGGGATCCCGGGACAAGCGCTGGTCACGGGCGTGACCTACCGAATCGCTGAACGGATGCTGCGGAAATTCTTAACGTCGCGCCTCTGGACTATTCCTGAATGGTGACGTAAGTAGGTGAAAGGGAGCTAGAAGGTCTAGACCGTCTGAGGCTGGGAGGGAACCCTGTGGCTGACGCGTGGATGCCGGGCGCCAGATGCATCCGGGCCCGGGTCGACGGGGGACAGCTGGGGGGCGGGGCACCGCGGGTGGTCTGGCTGACGCTAGGCGCCGATGCGCACACCGTTTCTGTCTGGTCGGCCGCGCAGCGGCTGAACCAGGAGGACCGGCCTCCTCACCTGGTGTGGGATCCGCTGACGGGTGACATCGCGCAACTGCTGCCGATCGTCCGGGCTGGCTGCGCGCTGGGCATGCCCGAGTACCTGGACTACGAGCCGGACCGGCGGCTGTCCCGGCCCGCGAGCGTCAACCGCGAGGGCCGGCTGTGCGTGCAGATCGGGGTGCTCGGCTCGCCCCGGGAACCCTTCACCAGCTTCCAGATGATCGGGCTGGCCTCCATCCTCAGCTGGCTCGACTCGTGGCAGATCCCACGGCGCTGGCCGGCCGGCCAGCCTGCCCCTTACCGCCAGCTGGCCCGGCCCCGCAGCCGGGCCCTGTGGGCGCGCGGCGGCCATTTCGGCGCCTCCCAGGTCCCCGAGTGCAACAACCTCGGCCCCGGCGGCATCGACATCGAGCACCTCACCGGGATGGACGTCAGCCTCGCGCGGGACCTGCACGAACCCATCTGCACCAGCGGATCCCCCATCCGGCTGACCACCCACGAGATCTCCGGCCTGAGCGCCGCCGCGGTCTAGCCTCTCGCGCTCCCGGTGCCTCGGCGCCTCGGTGCCCTGGCAAGCGCTGGTGTCCCAGGGGGCGCTGGTGTCCCAGATGTGAGTGCTCAGGCACGCGGGTAGGCGCTCGGTCACCGGCGCGTCCGGGCCCGATGGGCCATCGGTGCTGCTCCATGTGACCCGATGTGCCATCGGTGCGGTCCCACGACGGCCGCAGCAGCCGCGAGAGAACCATCCGCCACATCAGGCGCAAACTTATCCGCCCAGCTGGAAGTTAGCAGGGTGGATCCGGGTTACCGGTCCGATCCGGGATCCTGGGGGGTACCGAATCCACCCCGTAACCCGGATCCGCCCCGTTGTCGGCCAGGGACGCCGCACCACGTGACTCCCAGGCACCGCGATACCCGGGAGTCACGCTGGCGCGCCGGCGACTGGACTCTGCCCTCCCCCAACCCACCCCAGGCGCGAGGAGCATGCGACGAACGACGAAGAAGGAGCCGACTGCGGGCGCCCGGAGGCGAGTGGGGACAGCAGAGGACGGTTCGTTTAGCTAAAAAGGTTTTCTGCTAGCGGTGCACGGCGCTCGAAGCAATAAGCTGTGGTGATGAACGACCGGCTCGTGTGGATCGACTGTGAGATGACGGGGCTCGACATCGAACGAGATGCCCTCGTCGAGATCGCGTGCCTGGTGACCGACGGCGAGCTCAACCTGCTGGACGAGGGCGTCGATCTGATCATCAAGCCGCCAGCCGAAGCGCTGGAGACGATGCCGGACGTGGTCCGTGAGATGCACACCGCCTCCGGGCTGCTCGACGAGCTACCGGGCGGGATCACGGTGACCGAGGCGGCCGAGTTGGTGCTCGACTACGTGCGCGGGCACGTCACCGAGGCGAAGAAGGTTCCGCTGTGCGGCAACTCGATCGCCACCGACCGCTGGTTCATCGCGCGGGACATGCCCGAGCTCGACGACTACCTGCACTACCGGATGGTCGACGTGTCCAGCATCAAGGAACTGGCCCGGCGCTGGTTCCCGCGGGCCTACTTCGCCTCGCCCGCCAAGCACGGCGGTCACCGGGCGCTGGCGGACATCAGGGAGAGCGTGCAGGAACTGCGCTACTACCGGGAAGCGCTGTTCGTGCCGCAGCCCGGCCCCGATTCCGCCACCGCGCGCGAGATCGCCGCGCGGTACGCCGAGCCGGCCGGCCACGGCACCCCGGGTGCTTCCGGCACGTGACGCACGCAGGCCCGGGGACCGCTATACTCTTAAGCAGCCGCGCGGTGCCCTCTTGGACAGCGCGCGTTCTGATGTCGCCCGGCTTGACAGTCAGGTGACGATGGTGGGCGTAGCTCAGCTGGTAGAGCGCCAGGTTGTGGTCCTGGATGCCGGGGGTTCAAGTCCCCTCGCTCACCCCACGTGAGAACGGCCGGAAATCCAGGAATCTGGATTTCCGGCCGTTAACCTCCAGGGTTGACTAGATCGCCCCCTTTTGCTAATAGCATCGACTCCGTGTTCACGGGATCTTCCGTCTCTGCCGGTCTGGCCGATGGTGCCGACGTACGGTCTGGGGGCTGCGATGAGTAACGACTGGCGCGGGTGGTACGACGACGAGCCGGATCAGCCGGGCGGGGCGGGGCGGCAGCCGAGCTTCACGCCGCGGCAGCAGGGTCCGGGGGCGCCGGGCGACGGCTCACGGGGGCAGGGCGCGCCGGGCGGCGGCTGGTATGCGCCGGGCCGTGACGCGGGGGCTGGACACGCCGCCGGGCCGGACCAGGCCGCATGGCCCTCGCAGCCGCCGTCGCGCTCGGGCGCTGGCGGCGGGGGCGGGTACCGGCCGCCAGGCCGGCGGGGGTCGCGGGGCTGGCTGCGGCCGCGGCGCCTGCTGGCCATCCTGGCGGGCCTGGTGGTCCTGATCGTGGTGGCCGCCGTGGCCGTCTACTTCAGCGTGAGCTCCAAGCTGACCAAGGTCGACGCGCTGGTCCCGACGTCGTTCACCTCGGCTGGCACGAACTGGCTGATCACAGGGTCCGACAGCCGCGCCGGGCTGAACACGAAGGAAGAGAACCAGCTGGCTCTGGGGCACGACATCAGCGGCCAGCGGTCCGACACGATCATGCTGCTGCACGTGCCAGCCAACGGGACCAGGCCGACGCTGGTCAGCCTGCCGCGCGACTCCTATGTGCCGATACCGGGGCACGGCTACAACAAGCTCAACGCGGCCTTCGATTTCGGCGGCCCGAAGCTGCTGGTGCAGACCGTGCAGAACGCCACCGGCCTGCCCATCAACCATTACATGGGCATCGGCTTCGGCGGCCTGGTCACCGTGGTCAACGACGTCGGCGGCGTGCAGATGTGCCTCAAGGAGCCGATGAAGGACCCGAAGGCCGGCCTCAACCTCAAGGCGGGCTGCCAGACGCTCAACGGCGACCAGGCGCTCGGTTTCGTGCGCACCCGCGCGTTCGCCGAGGGCGACCTGCAGCGCGAGCAGGACCAGCGGGTCCTGCTCAAGGGCATCTTGTCCAAGATGACGTCAGCCGGCACGCTGGCCAACCCGTTCGCGATCGTCCCGGCGGCCAACGGCGCGGCCGGCGCGATCTCGATCGACCAGAGCACCGGCCTGTCGCAGCTGGTCTCCGTCGCGTTCGCGCTGCGGAATCCGGTGACCACCACGGTGCCGTTCGGCCAGTTCGCGAACACGGCCGTCGGGTCGGTGGTGGAGTGGAACGCCACCGCGGCCAAGCAGTTCTTCGCCGATCTCGGCCACGACCAGGCGCTGCCGAAGGATCTCATCACCGGCTCTTCCGTACAGGGCACGGTTTAGCCCGCTCCCGCCAAATGTATGCAGGTCGGGATGCTGGGTACATGTACTGACTAAGTCGGTTCATATCGGAGTACCTACCGTGTTTGGTACGTTCGCTGCGGTAAGGGCCCCGCCGGGTCCGTGTCCGCAGTCGGAGGTCAGATGGACGATCGCACGGTCCCTTGGCCAGACGGAGGCGAGGGACCCGCTCTCAACGGCACCGGGCTGTCCGCGCGCGAGGCAGAGGTCATGTCGCTGATCGCGGACGGGCAGACCAACGGGGAGATCGCCGCGCACCTGTTCCTAGCCGAGAAAACGGTGAAGAACCACGTCAGACGCATCTATTCCAAGCTCGGCGTCGGCTCGCGGCCTGCCGCCATCGCCTACTGGCGCGAGGCCGGGTCCGCGACGCGGTGACCCGGGGCGGCGCCGGACGGAGATCTTATCCAGCGGGCCTTCAGGTTATCCTCAGCGTGGCGGGTGACAATACAGAGCATGGAAACGCTGACCGATGCGAGGCAGCGACCGGATGCCAGGCTGCTTGTCGTCGAGGACGAGCCGAACATCCTTGAGTTGCTGTCCGCGAGCCTGCGCTACGCGGGTTTCGACGTCGTCACGGCGGCAGCCGGAACCGAGGCGGTACAGGCCGCTCAGCGTCACCGGCCCGACCTCATCGTGCTCGACGTGATGCTGCCCGACATGGACGGCTTCGATGTCATCAGGCGGCTGCGCGGCGGGGGTGCCCGCATCCCGGTCGTCTTCCTGACCGCCCGGGACGCCACCGAGGACAAGATCCGCGGCCTCACGCTGGGCGGCGACGACTACGTCACCAAGCCGTTCAGCTTGGAAGAGGTCATCGCCCGGATCCGCGCGGTGCTCCGCCGGACCCGCGGTGACGGCGTCGAGCCCACGCCCCGGCTGACCTTCGCCGACCTCGAACTCGACGAGGAGAGCCACGAGGTGTGGCGGGGCGGGGAGCAGATCCAGCTCTCCCCCACCGAGTTCAAGCTGCTCAGGTACTTCATGAGCAACGCCAACCGGGTCCTGTCCAAGATGCAGATCCTGGACCACGTCTGGGATTACGACTTCCGCGGGGACACCGGCATCGTCGAGTCCTACGTGTCCGTACTACGGCGCAAGGTCGACACCAAAGAGCCGCGGCTGATCCATACCCTGCGCGGTGTGGGGTACGTGCTGCGGCTGCCTTCTGCCTAGCTTTGCGAGTTCTAATTCTGTGAGCCTGGTATGACAACGGCGGGTGCGGGGAGCCAGGATGGCGCCCGGACGACCCGGTCCTGGCAGGGACTGCGTGACCTGTCCGACCGGACGTCGCTGCGGGCCAAGCTGATCACGACACTGCTCGCGCTGGTGGCGGTGGCGCTCGTGGTCATCAGCCTGAGCAGCGGCTGGGTCCTGCGGTCCTACCTGACCTCGCAGGATGACAACGTCCTGCAATCGACCTACGGCACCATCGTCAACGACACCATCTACAGCGACCAGGGCTGGACACCCGGCCAGGTCCTGGGGGTGAGGGGCACTAACATCCTGCTCGGCGTGCAGGAGCCGGGAACCCCGCTCAGCATCCCCGGCAGCGAGTCCGGGAGCGTCAACATGGGCGGCTACGGTGTCCCCCAGTCGCTCCCCGACGTCTCCACCAACCTGGCCTGGGCCAGCGCCAACAACGGGACGCCGGTGACGGTGCACGCCCAGTCGGGCAATGACACCTGGCGGGTGATCGCCGGGCCGGTTTCCTACCAGGTGATAACCGCCTCGGGCACCCAGCAGGTCAACGGGACGCTGGTCGTGGGCATCGACCTCGGCAACATCAGCGCCGTGATCAGCCGGCTGGCCATCACCGAGCTGGTCGTCGGCCTGCTCATCGTGGTCGTGCTGCTGCTGGCCGGAATCGCCCTGGTGCGGGCGAGCCTGCGGCCGCTGGTGGATATCGAGGAGACCGCGGGGGAGATCGCGGAGGGGCACCTGAACCGGCGCCTGCGCGAAGGTGATCCGCGCACCGAGATCGGCAGCCTAGGCCGGTCGCTGAACAGCATGCTGGACCAGATCGAGACCGCCTTCCACGCGCGGGAGGAGTCCGAGGCGGCGGCGCACCATTCCGAGGAGCGGATGCGCCGCTTCATCGCCGACGCCAGCCACGAGCTGCGCACCCCGCTGACCGCGATCCGGGGTTTCGCCGAGTACTACCGCCAGCGGGGCGGCCTGGTAGCCCGCTGGGACAGGCACGAGGCGGCCGCGCCGGGCCCAGGGAACGGACTGCAGCCGGACGACCTGGACCGGATCATGCAGCGGGTGGAGAAAGAGGCGGCCCGGATGGGGCTCCTCGTCGAGGACCTGCTGCTGCTGGCCCGGCTTGACCAGCAGCGGCCGCTGGCCCACCAGCCGATCGACCTGCTCATCCTGGCCGCGGACGCGGTGCACGACACCCGGCTGCTCGCCCCGAACCGGACTATCGAGCTGTCGGTCCAGCCCGGGGCCGCGTTTCTGGTCACCGGCGACGAACCGCGGCTGCGGCAGGTCATCGGGAACCTGATGAGCAACGCGCTCACCCACACGCCGGACGGCACGCCGATCGAGGTGTCGATCGGTTCCGGGACGCTCGACCCGCGGGTGCCCAGTTCACCGGCGGCCGTGACGCTGGACGTGACCGACCACGGGCCGGGCATGTCCACGGAGCAGGCCCAGCGCGTGTTCGAACGCTTCTACCGCGCGGACCAGGCCAGGACACGCGCCACCGGCGGCAGCGGGCTCGGCCTGGCCATCGTGAACGCGCTCGTCATCGCGCACGGCGGCGTCGCCTCGGTGCGGACCGGGCCCGGCCGGGGCGCGACGTTCCGCATCGCGCTGCCGCTCGACCCCGAGGCGCAGGGGGACACCGCCGCCGATGACGACGACCTGGACGAGCCGGGCGAGGCTCCGGCCCAGGCTGGCGAAGACGTCGTGATGTTCGACGGCAAGGGCTAGCGCGCCCCCATCAGGCCGGCCTGGTCGGGCAGGCAGTGGGACGAGGGCGGGGGTTTCCGCACTCGTTCGGCATAAATGGTGGTTAACGTGGCCGGGGCAGGGTCAGGCCCAGCACTGCCAGGAATCAGGGTTGGTGAACAAGGTAAAGCGGGAGACCGCACCGCTGACGTGGTAAAGGGCATCGCAGGCGGCGTTCGTGTCGACCGGGGACGAAGGCTCGGTGCAGTACCAGCCATAGGCGTCGTTCGCGACCAGCTTGCTGGTGCCGAGGCCGGCCTGGGCGCAGTAGCTGGCGAAGTCGAGCGCGCCCAGGTACTGGTTGACGCGCCAGCACTGCCAGGCGTCGGGGTCGTTGAAGTTGGTGCTCACGTCGATCACCTGGCTGGTGCTCAGGCGATAGCTGTACGCACAGACGCTGCCGACGTCGAGTGCCAGGGACGGGTAGAGCGAGCAGCGCCAGCCGTAGGCGTTGCTGGCGACCGTTTCCGCGGTCTGGTGGCCGATGTGCTGGCAGTACCCGCTGAAGTTGGGCGCGCCCAGGTTGTGCGCCGCCACCCGGCCGCCGCCGGACTTGTGCGTGGGCTTGGGCGCGGCCTTCTTCTTGCCCGGGCTGGTCCGCGGGACCACCTTGTCCGGGAGCGAGGCCGAACTGGTCGCGTGCGGGTGCTTCTTCTTCTTGGGCGCCGACGGCGACACCGAAGGCGACGCGGAGGCAGTGGCCAGGGCGCTGGCAGAGATCTGCTGCGTGCTGGGCGCCGGGCCCGCCTTGAAGCCGAGGCTCGCGGCTGATCCCTTACCGGGAGCCACGATCACGAAGGCGACCACGATGAGGCCGGCCAGGGCGAGCGGCCCGGCTCCGAACAGCAAGACGTTCATCAGCGCGCCGCGGCTGCCCCAGGACAGCGACCGGCCGCCGGATCCGCCCGGCTTGGACTTACCGGGCCCCGGCTTGCCAGCGCCCGGCTTGCCAGCGTCCGGCTTGCCGGGGCGGGACAAAGCGGGAACGCGGCGGCGGGGCGGGGTCGACGGGCTGGCGAAGGGGCCAGCCGACGGGGTGCTCGGGTACCAGCCGACCGAGGAGCCGTCATCGGGTTCGGCCGCCTGAGGCTCGGGCACTGGCGTCTCGGAGACGGGCGCCTTTGGCACTGGCGGCTTGGGTGCGGACGCGCCGAAGCTCGGCGGGATCCCGCCCGGGCTCGACTGATTCCCGAAACTCCCAGGCCCCCCGGCCTGGTCTTCGGCCGGACGGCCGTCACTTCCGCTCACAATTGCGCCATCTTCCCCATGTGTCCCCAATGGGGACCAATTGTAGGGGTTTACGTCAGGGCGGCACCGGAACTCGGCCTATCTAGGCCGCGAGGGCAGCTCGCGCCGCCGTCCGGACACCTTCGGCGTAGGACGCGCCGAACAGGCAGGCGTGCACCAGCAGCGGATGCAGCTGGTGCAGCGGGATCCTGGCCCGCCAGCCCGGCGCGAGCGGCGCCGTGTCGTTATAGCCAGCCAGGACGCGGTCCAGCGCGGGCGCGCCGAACAGGGCCAGCATGGCCAGGTCGGTCTCGCGGTGACCGCCATGGGCGGCCGGGTCGATGAGCCAGCCCCGGTCGCCGGACCACAGCACGTTCCCGGCCCAGCAGTCGCCGTGGATGCGGCTGGGCGGCTCGGGCGGCCCGGCCAGCGAGCCGATCCGCTCCGTCACCGCCTCGACCAGCCGCGCATCGCCCGGCCCGAGCGCACCGGAATCCACCGCCCGGCGCAGGTAAGGCAGCAGCCGGCGGCTGGCGTACCACCGCGGCCAGTCTGGCGGGCCCGGGCCGGGCGTATTGTCCAGCGGCAGGCTGGCGATGACGCCCGGCCAGGGAGCCCCGAAATCCTCGGCCCCGGCCGCGTGCAACTGGGCGAGTTCGGCGCCAAACCCGAACGCGGCCGACGGCGTGGCCAGGCCCGGCGGGATCATCGAGATGACGAGGGCGGTTTCGGTCACGGCGAGCACCTCGGGCACCGGAACGGCGTCCGCCTCGGCCAGCCAGCGCAGGCCGTTCGCCTCGGCCGCGAACGCGATGGCGATCTCAGCCGGGCCTGATTCGTCCCCGGCCGCTCGGTCCTCGGCCGCTCGGTCCTCGGCCGCCACCTTGGCGAAGGCACGCTGGCCGCCGGCCAGGGTGACCATGAGGTGCTGGTAACCGTGCTGGGCACCGACGACGCGCGCGTCACGGACGGCCAGGCCGGTCAGCCGGGCGATCCGGCGGGCGGCCGAGGTCACCCGAGCAGCCGGGCCACCTGGGCCGCGATGACCGGCGCGGCCGTGCGGAGCAGGTCGAGCACGCGGCCGAACTCCGCCGGGCCGCCGCCCCACGGATCGGGGATGTCGCGGCCCCCGCGGCCGGCCGCCGGCAGCCCGCCCACCTCGCCGAACAGCCGGATCCGCTCGCCGTCCTGGCCGAGGGCCATCCGCCTCAGGTCCGCCAGGTTACGCGCGTCCATGGCCAGGATCAGGTCGTACCCGGCCAGCCAGGACGGCTGGAACTGCCGGGCGCGGTGCGCCTCCGGGCCCGAGCCGTCGTACCCGCGGCCGGCCAGCGTGGCCCGGGCATCCGGGTCCATCCGGTCGCCGATATGCCAGTCCCCCGTGCCGGCGCTGTCGACGACGGCCTTGCCGTCGAGACCGGCCGCGTCAAGCTCGGCGCGCATGACCATCTCGGCCATCGGCGACCGGCAGATGTTCCCCAGGCAGACGAGGCAAATCCGGTACGGCAGGCCAGGTTCGCGCGGACCTGGCAGTTCAGCCGCTGGTGTCTCAGGCATGACACCAGCATGCAGCATCAGACCGGGTAACCGGTGTCCGCTGAGCCGGTGTCAGGTAATTCGGTGGCCGGACGGCCACGGCTCGCCATGGCCGACCGTCGCTCTGCCGGAGGAACGGTTCCTGGTGCCCGGTCGGGGCCGAACCTGGCGTCCAGCCAGTGGCCGACCCGGCGGCCGACGTTCTGCATCGGCCGCTCGACGTACAGGTACGTGACCGAGCTGAGCGCGATCACGATGGCCAGCAAGCCGACGGCGATCAGCACCTGCAGGTAGAAGTCGTGCTGGCGCGACGGGAAGAAGTGGTGGTAGGCCTCGATGACCAGCGGATGCAGCAGGTAGACGGAGTAGCTGATCAGGCCGAGCCAGGTCAGCGCCCGGGGCCACCTGACGTGCCGGAGCGCCAGGCCAGCCGCGAAGGTCAGGGCCGCCAGGCCGAACGCGGTGACCCAGCGACGCGACCAGAGCAACTCGGCGTGCGCGGACATGCCCCACGCCCGGCTGTGCCACAACCCGGCCACGATAGCCAGGCCCAGCACGGTCACGCCGATCGCGATGGCCTTGCGCCACGGGTACTGACCCTGTTCGGCCCGGTAGAACATGGTGCCGGTGAACATCAGGGCCAGGATGGACAGCGCCTCCCACGGCCAGATCCAGCCGCCGTTGAAGGCGAGCAGCACGATTGCCACCACCGCCGCGAGCCCCGCGCCGAGCAGCCGCGACATGCCGCGCATCACCACCGCGAAGGCCAGTCCGGCCAGCACGACCAGGTCGGTGACGAGCGCGACCAGCCGCAGCGGGGCCACGTTGCCGACCAGGCCGGACCGCGGCAGCAGGCCGCCGATGGCGACCGCGGCGACCGCGAAGGCCAGTGCGTACCAGCTGCTGCGCTTGTGCACCCGGGCGATGAACAGGGCGGTGAGCAGCAGGTAGAAAACCATCTCGTAGGACAGCGACCAGACCACGTTGGGGAGGTTCTGTCCCGACAGCACGTTCGACATCATCAGTAGCTGGGACAGGAACGAGCCGGCCGGATCGGAGGCCTCGCCGCGGGCGGACCCGATGTTGGTCAGGTAGAAGGCCACCGCGACACCCACGGCCAGCAGGTATAGCGGATACAGCCGGAACAGGCGGCTGACCCAGAAGGTGCGGATGCTGCCCTTGCGCTCCAGCGACGCGGGCACGATGTACCCGCTGATGAGGAAGAAGACGAAGACGCCGTAGTTACCCGGATCGAACCACTGGTAGACGAGCCCCCGCACGTGCTGGAGCGCGTAATAGCTCGCGTGGTCGAAGACCACGGCGAGCGCGGCGATGCCGCGCAGGACGTCAAGCCAGCCCAGCCGGCTGGTGGTTTCCTTCGCGGCCGGAGCGGCCGTCGCCGGGACCTCGGGCTGCTTCTGGGTCGGTTCGGCGGCCTCCTGGGTCGGTTCGGCGGCCTCCCGCACGGGGAGCTGGCGCGGTCCAGACACGGACGCCGACTCTACAACGTTACGGTTGGTCATGCCTTCGTCACCCGCAAATACCCCACTCTGCCTACGTCTCCGCCGTCGTCTGCTACACGTCTCTCTACGTCCACATTCGGCACCCGGTTCATCGCACATCGTAATCGCGAGGCCAAGCCCGATATGGACCCTTCCCTTCGAGAGCTACCACAGGGCGCGCGAAGTATTAGTCGTTTGAAGCTTTTCCTCCGAACTTCCTCCGGGCATCCCGAACGTTCCCGGTATTTCCGATCTTATCGGTCGGCAGTATCGGAAGATGGGAGTTCCGGCCGGATGCCCCTGGCCCCGGGACCAGCACCCGGCCGGATGACGGGAGCCGGCGCCTCGACCGGGCGCCAGGGGACGGCCGGCGGCGCGATTCGCAATGCCTCGCCGATTGCTGCTACGATCACAGCGTTCCGAAGGCGCCGCTAGCTCAACTGGCAGAGCAGCAGACTCTTAATCTGCGGGTTCGGGGTTCGAGTCCCTGGCGGCGCACTCGTACTGACCTGGAGTTTCATCGCTCCAGGTTATTTTTTATGTGTCCGTTTTGTCCCCATGTTTGCTCGTGAGTTCGCAACGTCCGGTGATGGCGGTCCCGGGAGCCGGGAATGATCTCGTCGTGGACTTCCTGATTGTCGGCAACGGGATGTTCGGCGCGGCGGTCGCCAGGCACCTGGCGCCGCACGCCACGGTCACCGTGGTCGGGCCCGAGGCACGGGCTGACCGCACCGGGTCATCCGGCACCGGGGCTGACCGCACCGGGGCTTACGGCGCTCATCATGACGAGGGCCGGATCATCGGTGATCTCAGCCGGGACATAACCTGGTCCGAGCTGAACCGGCTGGCCCGCGAGAGCGTGACCGGGCTGGACCCGGCGCTGGTCACGCCGTGCGGGGCGCTGACCGCAACGCCTGCCGACGCCCCCGGCTACCCCGGTGTCGCCGGCTGGCTCCGTGAGCGGCACGGCGCGGACATCCGGGTGCTGACCGCGGCGGCGGCACGCGCCAGCTTCCCGATGGCGCGGTTCGGCCCGGGCGAGACGATCCTGCACCAGCCGGCCGCCGGGCACTTCAGCCCGCGCCGCTACGTCGCCCTCGCCATGGCGGCGGCGCAGGGAAACGGCGCCACGATCACCCCGGGCACCGTTCTGGCCCTGCGTACGTCCGCCGCCGGAGCGGAAGCCGAGCTCGGTGGCGGGCGCCGGCTCCACGCCGGGGCTGCCATCGTGGCCAGCGGCGCGTTCGCGGCCGGCTCGGACCTGCTCTCTGTTCCTGTGGCGCTGCGCGCCAAGTCCGAGGTCTACGCCATGGCCGAGCTCGACGACCTGCAGGCAGCCGAGCTGCACGCGATGCCGTGTATCACCCGCTCGATCAGCCATCCGCAGCTGGCGGACCTGTACGTGCTGCCGCCCATCCGCTACCCGGATGGGCGTGTTTACCTCAAGGTGGGCGCCAACACGATGACCGACCGCTGGCTGCCTGACCCCGCCTCCGTACGCGCCTGGTACGACCACGGCGACGACGGCGATCTGCTGCCCGCTTTCCGTGAGGTCCTCGCCGACCTGCTGCCTGGCGTCCGCGTCCGCTCCTGGCACGCCCGCCGCTGCGCCGACGCGTACACGGCCCACCGCCGCCCCTACATCGACATCCTCGAACCAGGCCGCCTCATCATCGCCCTCGGCGGCAACGGCCGCGGGGCCCAGGCCGCCGACGCCGTCGGCCTGCTGGCGGCCGACCTCGCGCTGACCGGCCGCTGGCAATCCGCCCTCCCCCGCGATGCCTTCCGGTACGTCTCCGCCGCCGGCCCGTGGAATGGCATGACCCTGCTCCGCGATCAGGTGCGGTAACGCCTTCTTCATGTCCTCGATGAGGCTCTTCGGGCGCATGTCCGTCCAGTTATCCTCGATGTAGCCGAGGCAAGCCTTGCGCGTGTCCTCGCCGTGTGCCACCGTCCAGCCGTCCGGGACGTCGGCGAACGCGGGCCAGAGGGAGTACTGGCCCTCGTCGTTTATCAGCGCGAGATAGCGGCCGTCCTCGTCTTCGAAGGGATTCGTGGCCACGGATTCTGGCTCCTTTCTTTTCAATATGGAACGGGTATCGGTTCGGGTGGCACTTTTCTTTTAATAAGGAACGGGTATCGGTTCGGGCGGCACTGGCGAAGGCAGTAGTGGCAGGGTGCCCTGACCTGATCGCCGCGATGCCGAGGAGGTCGTCGGCGAGGGCGTCGGGCACGGCGTCGTCGAACCGGGCCAGGACCCTGGTCCGCCGCGCGCCGAGCACCAGGAGCGCTAGCGCGAGGCCGCAGACCACGTAGAACAATCCGATCGCCCGGCCTGGCCCGGTCCCGACGATCACGCGAACGCCGTCGCCCAGCGGGCCGCCGGCGGTCACGACCGGGCCGAGCAGTCTCGTACCGTAGGGTGCGAGGACGGCGTAGGCGAGGGGGACCGTACCCGCGCCGATGGTGAGGTTGATCGCGAAGACGCGGCCTTGCAGCCGCTGCGGGACCTTGGTCTGCACGATGGTCATGACGATGCCGTTGGCCACGCCAAGCGAGAAGGCCATGCCGACCGTGCCGATCAGGATCAGGGCCAGGTTGGGCCGCAGGCCGGTCAGCACCGCGAACAGGGCAAGCACAAGCTCGCTGGTGCAGACGCCGGCCATCCGGCGCCGCCCCGGCCCGCCCCACAAGCCCATCGCCAGGCCGGCCAGCAGGACCCCGGCGCCTGCCGCCGCCGTGGCGGTGGCGACCTCTGGCAGATGCGAGAACGACAGCACCAGCGGCGAAAGCAGGATGAAGAAGGGCGTGAGAAGCAAGTTGCTGGCCGCGAAGAATATGAGCATCGCCCGGAAGCTGGGCTCGGTGAGCACGAACTTGACGCCATTGACCATCTCGGCCAGCAGTGACTCATAACGCTGCAGCGCCAGCAGCGGAGGGAACCGGACGCACAGCACGACGCCGATGGCGACAGCGTAGCTGGCCACGTCCGCCGCCAGGATGCCCCGCAGGCCGATCACGGCGAGCAGCCCGGCCCCGGTCAGCGGCGCTATGAGCTGGCCGAACCCGTACCCGGCCTGGACCATGCCGTTCGCGTGCCCGAGGTACCGCTTGGGCACGATCTGCGGGATCGCCGAGGCGTAAGCCGTGCGCTGGAACACCACGGCGACGGACAGCAGGCTGACGAGCACGTAGACGTTCCACAGCTGAAGCCGGCCGGCCCAGGCGAGCACGAGCAGCACGGCCTCGGCGGCCCCGGCCGCGAGGCCGCTGCCGATCATGACCTGCCGCCGGTCGCTACGGTCGACGATCGCCCCGGCGAGCGGGCCCATGACCAGGCCCGGCAGCACGCCGACGGCCGCAAGCAGCCCGAACCGCACCAGCGAGCCGGTGTGCAGGTAAATCCACAGCGGGATCGCGAACTCGGTCAGGGTCGAGCCGGTGATCGACACGAGCTGAGCGAGGGCGACCGCCATGAACAGCCGCAGGCCGCGGGACGGGGCGTCGTTTCCTGGTGCCGCACCCGGCGCGTTGCCGCCCGGCTCGCCGGTGACCGTGACGCTGTCGTACAGCCACCAGGTCGCCCCTGGATCGCGCGCGTTCCTGGTAAGGCTTTCCGCGTCTCCCGCCAGGATCAGCGGGTGCACCTGGGTCAGGATCTCGGCGAGCTCTTCCGGCCGGTGTCCGGTGAAGAAGTGCCCGGCCTCCTCGAGCACGACAGCCGACACAGAGCCGGACAGGAAGGCCCACTCCAAGAACCGTTCCTGATAATAATCGGCGCCGCGGTCCCTGCTGCCCACGACCGAGATGACCGGTGCCCGCAGCGTGCGGGGGCTCGAGGCAAGCAGCTCGGTGAAGTAGGACACCGCAAGGCGCGCGTCCTCGCGGGCCGCCCGGACCATGAAGCGCACCTGGCCAGGCTCCAGGCCCCCGATATCGGCGCCCAAGCCGATGAGCTCGTTTGCTTCGCTGCGGTCGCCACGCAGCCGGTCCTGGTCGAACAGGCGGCCGACCGGTCCCAGAATCTTCCCGGTGGGCCGGGCGGCGGGGAAGACCGCCCCCAGGTACAGGGCGTCGAGCGGGCGCCCGGCCGCCTCGAGCCGCCGCGCGATGGCTATGGCCAGCGCCCCGCCAGGACCGCAGTGCCCGTACAGGGCCAGCGGCCCCTGAACCCGCCGCAAGATCTCCGCGGCACACGCCTCGGCCACCTCCTCAACCGGCAGGTGCGCTCCGCCAAGCGCGGGGTCGTGGCCGGGGACCTCGATCGCGTACAGCGAGCAGCCGGCCGGGAGCGCTCTGGCCAGCGGCAGGTACACGCTGGCGTTCGCACCCCCGTAGGGAGCGCAGACCAGGGAAAGCCCCGGCTGGGCGATGGGCGGCGTGAGCTCGTAAAGCAGTCGGCGCCCCCGCTGCTCGTCGCGGTCCTGGGCAAGCAAGGCCGCGAGTTCGGCCACCGTCGGGTGCGTGAACATGTCCATCACGCTGACCGGCCTGGCGGCGCCGTCGAAGGCCTTGCGCAACGCGCCGACCACCCGGGTGGCGAGCAGCGAATGACCGCCGATCTCGAAGAAGTTGTCGTGCACCCCGACCCGGTCGATCCCGAGCACCTGGGTCCAGATGCCAGCGATCGTCTCCTCCGCGGGCGTGCGCGGCGCGACGTAGTCTCGCGCCTGGTAGTCCGGGGCGGGAAGGGCGTGCCGGTCCACCTTCCCTGTCACGGTCAGCGGGACGGCGGGCAGGACCACCACGGCCGAGGGCACCATGTAGTCCGGCAGCACCGCGCCCACTGCGGCTCGCAGCCCCGCGCCGTCAAGCCCCGCGCCATTCCTGGCGGTGTGCTCTGGCGCCGGGGTCACGTAGGCGACAAGCCGCTTGTCGCCCGGGTGGTCTTCCCTGACCATCGCCACCGCCCGGCCGATCCCCGGCGCGCGGGCAAGCACCGCCTCGACCTCGCCGAGCTCGATCCTGAATCCGCGCACCTTCACCTGGTCGTCCGCACGGGCCACGAACTCGAGCTGACCGTCGTCCCGCCACCGCGCCAGGTCACCGGTCCGGTACATCCGCTCGCCTGGGCTCCCGAACGGGCAGGGCACGAACCGCTCCGCGGTGAGTCCCGGGCGGCCCAGGTATCCCCGCGCCAGGCCAGGGCCAGCCACGTACAGGTCACCCGCCACGCCCGGCGGGACAAGACCCAGCCGCTCGTCGAGCACGAACACCCGGCTGTTGCACACCGGCCGCCCGATCGGGGGGTTCGCCGCCACCCCGCCCGTCAGCGGGTCACTGACCAGGCTGGTGACGGTTCCCTCGGTGGGGCCGTAGCTGTTGAGCATCACCCGCCCCGCCGACCACTGGTCTACCAGGGCGGGAGGGCATGCCTCGGCGCCTGCGTTCAGCACCCGGAGGCGGGGCAGCGGGCGGGGCGGGAGGCTGGCCAGCGCCGAGGGTGAGATCTCGAGGTAGCTGATGGCCTGCTCATGGAGGTAGTCAGCCAGCTCGCCGCCCGCGATGATCAGCGGTGGCGGGATCACCAGCGTGGCTCCCGTCCCGAGCGCGGTGAGGATCTCCTCCGTCGCCACGTCGAAGCTGAGCGAGGCGAGCTGCAGGATGCGGGAGTCCGCGGTCACGTACGAGTCGCCCAGCTGGCTGGCTAGCAGACTGGCCAGGCCGGCGTGGGTCACCGCGACCCCCTTCGGGGTGCCGGTGGAGCCCGAGGTATAGATGACGTACGCGACGTGCGCTAGCCGCAGCGCGGCGGGCCGGTCCGCGTCGGTCACGTCCCGGTCCTGGCAGGCCGCCACCGCGGCGGCGGTCGCCCGGTCGTCGAGCAGCAGGCGGGCTCCGCCGGCTGGCAGCCGGGCTGACGAGGCGGTGTCGGTCAGCACCAGGGCCGGCCGGGCGTCCTTGAACATGAGCTCGATCCGGGCGGCCGGCAGCCGCGTGTCCACGGGCAGGTAGGCCGCACCGGACTTGGCCACCGCGAGCAGCGCCGTGATCGCCGGCTCACCCCGCGGCAGCGCCAGCGCCACCAGCCGCTCCGGCCCCGCGCCCTGGCCGATCAGGTAGTGCGCCAGCCGACTGGCCCGCTCGTTCAGCTGGCGGTAGGTCAGCTGGCCCTGCGCCCAGGCCAGCGCGACCGCGCCCGGCGTCCGGGCGGCCTGGGCTTCGAACAGGCCGGACAGGGTCAGCGGCGGCACCTCGGCGGCGGTGTCGTTCCACTGCCTGAGGAGCTGCTGCCGCTCGTCCGGGGCAAGGATGTCCAGGTCGTATACCCGCCGTTGCGGGTCGGCGGCGACCTGCTCGAGGACGCGCATCAGCCGGGCCGCGATCGACTCCGCGGTGGCCTCATCGAACACGTCCGACGCGAACTCCACCAGCCCGGTCATCCCGGCCGGGGCGCCATCGGCCGTCCACCTCTGGGCCAGGTCGAACGAAAGGTCGAACTTCGCCACTCCGAGCTGGACGGGCTCGGGCACGGCCGTAAGGCCTGGCAGCGCCAAGGCCAAGCCGGGTGCTTCGTCGACAGCGACCATGACCTGGAAGAGCGGGTTGCGGGCCAGCGACCGGGCCGGATTCAGCGCCTCGACCACCCGCTCGAACGGCACATCCTGATGCCCCAGCGCAGCCAGCACAACCCGCCGGACCCGCCCGAGCACCTCACCGAACCCCCGGTTCCCCGAGGTGTCGGCCCGCAGCACCACGGTGTTGACGAAGAACCCCACCAGGTCATCGAGCCCGTCATCGGTCCGGCCCGCCACCGGCGCCCCCAGCGGGATGTCGTTGCCCGCGCCCAGCCTGGTCAGCAGCACCGCCACCGCCGCCTGCACCACCATGAACATCGTCACCTGGTACCGCCGCGCGACCGCCGCCAGCGCCGCGTGAAGGTCCGGCGGCACGTCGAAACGCACCAGCCCGCCACGGTAGGACGCCACCGCGGGCCGCGGCCGGTCAAACGGCAAGGCCAGCTCCTCCGGCGCCCCCGTCAGCGTCTCCGCCCAGTACCGCAGCTGGCCAGCCGCCACGCTGCCCGGGTCGTCTCCGTCTCCGAGCAGCTCCCGCTGCCACAGCGTGTAGTCCGCGTACTGCACCTCCAGCGGCTCCCAGCCCGGCTCGCCCCCCGCGCACCGCGCCGCGTAAGCCCGAGCCAGGTCCCGCCCGAGCACGCCCATGGACCAGCCATCCCCGGCGATATGGTGCAGCACCACCACCAAGACGAACTCGGCCGGGCCGAGCGTGAACAGAGCAGCCCGCACCGGCAGGTCCGCCGCCAGGTCGAACGAGTACCTGGCGGCCGCGGCCAGCGCCGCGGGCAGCCCCTCCTCCGTGACCTCCGCCACCCGCAGCTCCGGCACCCCGCCCGGCCCCTCCACCACCTGCTGCCACGGCACCCCGTCCACCTCAGGGAACACCGTCCGCAAACTCTCATGCCGGCCCACGCCACCCGGTCAAGCGGCCCGGCCAGCCGCACCGCCACCGGGATGTTGTACGTCGCCCCCCGCCCCTCCAGCCGGCTCAGGAACCACAACCGCTGCTGCGCAAACGACAACGGCAACCTCACGAGCCACCCCCCGGCTCCCCGTCCGGCCCCCGCTCCTCAGGCCGCCGCATCCGTCGCAGCACCGGACGGGCACGCTTACCCCCGCCGCCAGCACCCGCCACCCTGGCCGCCAGCCCCGCCACCGTCGGCACGTCAAACAGGTCCTGGAATCCCACCTCCACCCCCAGCACCGACCGGATCCTGCTGATCAGCCTCGTCACCAGCAGCGAATGACCACCCAGATCGAAGAAGTCATCGAAGACCCCGACCCGGCCAACCCCGAGGATCTCGGCGAACAGCCCGGCCAGCATCTCTTCCGTCGCCGTCCGTGGCGCCACGAATTCCTCCGTGGCCGCATACCGCGGCTCGGGCAGGGCTGACCGGTCCAGCTTCCCGTTCGCCGTCACCGGCAGCACGTCCATCACCACGAAAGCCGCGGGCACCATGTAACCGGGCAGCCTGCCTCGCGCGTGCGCACGCAGGACGCCCGCGTCCAGCGCCTGTCCCCGCGCTGGCATGACATACGCGATCAGCCGACGATCCCCAGGCTGTTCCTCCCGTGTTATCACCGCGACCTGCCGCACCAGCGGATGCCCGGCCAGCACCGATTCCACCTCGCCGGGCTCCACCCGGAATCCGCGCACCTTCACCTGGCCATCGGCCCGGCCCAGGAACTCGAGCCGCCCCGCGCGGTCCCATCGCGCCAGGTCCCCGGTCCGGTACATCCGCTCCCCCGGCTGCCCGGACGGCGGGCTCCCGAACGGGCACGCCACGAACCGCCCCGCCGTCAGCCCCGGACGGCCCAGGTAACCCCGCGCCAGCCCCGCCCCCGTCACGTACAGCTCCCCCGCCACGCCGGGCGGTACCAGCCCCAGCCGTTCATCGAGGACAAAGACTTGCAGGTCCGGGATTGGCGTGCCGATCGTGCTTGCCGTACCCTGCGTGGCCGCGTCCACGACATGCCCGGTCACGTGCACCGTCGTCTCGGTAATCCCGTACATGTTCACCAGGACCGGAGCACCAGGAACCGCCTGCTGCCAGCGCGCCACCCGGGCGCAGTCCAGTGCCTCGCCGCCGAAGACCACGTAACGCACCCCGAGCCCGGCGCCGTCCGCCCAGCAGTCCATCAGCTGGTAGAAGGCCGCGGGCGTCTGGCTCAGGACCGTGACCCGCTCGGCCGCCAGCAGCTCCCTGAACTCCGCAGCCGAGCGGCTGACCAGGTACGGGACCACGACAAGACGTCCTCCCGTGGTCAGCGCCCCCCAGATCTCCCAGACCGAGAAGTCGAACGCGCAGGAATGGAACAGCGTCCACGCGTCGTCCGGCCCGGCGTCAAGCCAGCCGCCGGTCATCTTCACCAGCCGCGCCACGTTGCGATGCGCGACTACCACCCCTTTGGGCTGGCCGGTGGAGCCGGAGGTGTAGATGACATAGGCCGGATGATCGGGACGCAGCGGTGCCGTCCTGTCGGTGTCGGCCAGCGCCGTGCCCGCCTGGGCCGCGACCGCCGCCTGGGTGCCGGCGTCGTCCATGACGATGCGCGGGATGCCGCTACCTGGCAGGGCGGCAGCGGCAGCGGTATCCGTGAGCAGCAGGTCAGAACCGGCGTCGGCGAGCATGAACTCGATCCGTGCGGCCGGGTAATCGGGGTCCACCGGCAGGTAGGCCGCCCCCGCCTTGAGCACCGCAAGCAGCGCGGTCACCATCAGGTCGCCACGGGGCAGCGCGATCGCCACGATGCGTTCGGGACCCGCGCCCCGGCCGGCTAGGTACCTGGCCAGCCGGCTGGAACGCTCGTCAAGCTCCGCGTAGCTCAGCCGCACATCCCCGCACGTCAGTGCCACCGTGTCTGGGGCCCGTGCGACCTGCGCCGCGAACAGCTCCGGCAGCGTCACCGGCACCGCCACCTCGTTCCGCTGCCGCAGGAGCTGCCGCCGCTCGTGCGGGGTGAGGATGTCCAGGTCGCTGATCCGCTGCTCCGGGACGGCGGCGACCGCCCCGAGGACACGCATCAGCCGGGCCGCGATCGACTCCGCGGTAGCCCGGTCGAACACGTCAGACGCGAACTCCACCACCCCGGTCATCCCGCCAGGGGCACCGTCGGCCGCGTACGACTCGGCCAGGTCGAACAGGAGGTCAAACATTGCCGTCCCCGGGTCTACCGGCTCGGCCGCAGCCGTCAGGCCGGGCAGCGCAAGCGGCGCGCCTGCCGCGGCTTCGCGCAGCGCGACCATGACCTGGAAGAGCGGGTTGCGGGCCAGGGACCTGGCGGGATTCACCGCCTCGACCACCCGCTCGAACGGCACGTCCTGATGCGCCAGCGCCGCTAGCACCGTCCGCCGGACCCGGCCGAGCACCTCACCGAACGACGGATCCCCCGACGTATCAGCCCGCAGCACCAGCGTATTGACAAAAAACCCCACAAGCTCATCAAGCCCGTCATCAGTCCGCCCCGCCACCGGCGACCCCAGCGGCACATCCGCACCCGCCCCCAGCCGCGTCAGCAGCACCGTCACCGCCGCCTGCACCACCATGAACATCGTCACCTGATACCGCCGCGCCACCTCCGCCAGCGCCGCGTGGAGATCCGGCGGCACGTCGAAACGCACCAGCCCGCCACGGTAAGACGCCACCGCAGGCCGCGGCCGGTCAAACGGCAGCGCCAGCTCCTCCGGCACCCCCGCAAGCGCCTGCGCCCAGTACCGCAGCTGCCTGGCGCCCAGGCCGTTCCCGTCCCCTCCGTCCCCTCCGTCCCCGAGCAGCTCCCGCTGCCACAGCGTGTAGTCCGCGTACTGCACCTCGAGCGGCTCCCAGCCCGGCTCGCGCCTCGCGCACCGGGCCGTATAGGCCCGCCCTAGGTCCCGGCTCAGCACCCCCACCGACCAGGCATCCCCGGCGATATGGTGCATCACGAGCAGCAGCACGAAACCGGCCGGGGCAAGCGTGAACAGCCAGGCCCGCACCGGCAGTTCCGCCGTCACGTCGAACGGGTACCTAGCCGCCGCGGCCAGCGCGGCCGGCAGCTCCTCCTCGGTGACCTCCGCAACCCGCAGCTCGGGCGCCCCGGCCGGCCCTTCCCTCACCTGCTGCCACGGCACCCCGCCGGTTTCGGGGAACACCGTCCGCAGGCTCTCATGCCGGCCCACCACATCGGCCAGCGCCTGCTCGAGCGCCACCCGGTCAAGCGGCCCGGCCAGCCGCACCGCCACCGGGATGTTGTACGTCGCCCCCCGCCCCTCCAGCCGGCTCAGGAACCACAACCGCTGCTGCGCAAACGACAACGGC
>JBEKJP010000011.1:0-82528 GCA_050011155.1 Streptosporangiaceae bacterium | reverse complement strand
CTGCGCGAGCGGCAGGAATACGAGCTGGTCAACAACCCGGACTTCGGGCTGCTGCACAACGCGGACCTGTCCCAGCGCATCCAGACCCGGACCGGGCCGCCCACCCCGGACGACCTGGACGAACTGCTCTGCCGCCGCCGTAAGACGCGGTTCTTCCTGGCCCACCCGCGCGCCATCGCGGCGTTCGGCCGGGAGTGCAGCCAGCGCGGCGTGTACCCGCAGACGGCCGCGGTCGAGGGCCGCCGGGTTCAGGCCTGGCGCGGGGTGCCGGTGCTGCCGTGCGCGCACATCCCCGTCACCGGCACCGGCAGCACGGCCATCCTGGCCATGCGCACCGGCGAGGACGACGCCGGGGTGATCGGCCTGCGCCGGACCGGCCTGCAGGACGAAAGGGAACCCGGTCTCAACGTCCGCTTCCAGGGCATCGACGCCAAGGGCATCCTCACCTACCTGGTCTCGGCCTACTACTCCGCCGCCGTCCTGGTCCCCGACGCTCTCGGCGTCCTGGAGAACGTCGAACTAGGCCGCTGACCCAGCTTTTTCCCGATCGTGGTCAGGTCCGGCCTCCCCCGGGGCCGGACCTGACCACGATCATTTCCGCGCGTCCGGTCAGCAGCCCGTACCAAATCCTTCATGGACGAGCCTGTTAGTTCGGGGCGGCTGTGATTGCAGATGCTGGTGGGTCGCTGCCGGCCCGGTGCCAGGTTGCTCTCAGGTCCGGTCGAAGGGCTCGGGGTAGGTGAACGTGCCGCGCAGCCCGGACTGGTACCCGTACAAGACGCGGACCTGGAAGTGCGGATGCCATTGCGGCTTCGGCGGCGTGATCGCGTACTGGTGGCTGAGCCGGAAGCCGAACCGGCTGTAGTAGCCCGGATCCCCGAGCAGCGCCACTAGCGGCTCCCCGAGCGCGTCGGCCGCCCCCAGCACCGCGTGCACCAGCGCGCTGCCCACCCCCCGCCGCTGCCGGTCCGGCCGCACGGACAGCGGCCCGAGTCCGAGCACGGGATCCCGCCCGACGTGCCCCCGGGTACACAGCACGTGGCCGACCACCTCGTCCACCGGCGTGACCGCCACCAGGGACAACGTCGGGATCCAGGCCGGCCCGGCCCGCAGCTCGTCGACCAGCGTGGCCTCAGCCGGGGTCTGCCCTGGCGCCTCGCCGCGGGCGAACGCGGCGCTCGTGATCGCCCGGATGACGTCGATATCGCCCGCGGCCTCGCGTCGGATCAGCACGCGGTCACCATGGCCGGCCGTCAGCCGGTGACGCAACCGGATTTCACGGGCTCCCGGCGTTTCCGCGGAAACGCCGGCCGCTGGAGGTTCCGGCGGTCAGCGGTTGCGGGCGAAGCGGGTGACGGCGGCGGCTACGCAGGGGGCGATGATCAAGGCGATGAGCAGGCCTTTCGGGAGCCCGCGGGCGGGCAGGCGCGGCGGCGGGGCGATCAGCTGCGACGCGGTCCGGAGGAAGAGCGGGCGCGAGGACGGTGACCGTGCCGGGCGGGGCCGCGGCTTCCGGGACGGCGCGGCCACCCTTTGCGGCCGAACGGGGGCTGGCGGCGTGCCCACCGTCGGCTGCGACGGCCGGGGCGCCGGAGACACCCGGGTCGGCGGAGACGGAGGCGCGACGGTTTTTCGCGGCGGCGGGCTCGGCGCCAGGCGGGGCGGCGGGCTAGACGGCAGCTGGGGTGGCGGGCTAGACGGCAGCTGGGGTGGCGGGCTAGACGGCAGCTGGGGTGGCGGGAACGGCATGCTCAGGGGCGGTGGGGTGCGCGTCGGCTCCGGCTTCGGTTTGGGCTTAGGTGTCGGCTCCGGCTTCGGTTTGGGCTTGGGCTTGGGCCTCGGCGGAGGCGGGCTGGTCACCGTCCGGACGCAGGTCGCCGAATCCGTCAGCTGTCCCCAGTCGTAGCTGAGCCGGACCGTGGTGGCCAGCGCGGTGCCCACGCGCAGGCCGGAGGCGAGACTGACCGTGACGGAAACCGCGACCGCCTCGCCGCCGGTCAGCTGGGGCCAGACGCAGCTGACGCCGTCCGGGCCGGTGCGGCATGCGCTCGCGCCGCTGGTCGCGGTGACCGTGGCTCCGGCCGGCGCCGAGACGTCCAGGTGCACGAGCCAGCCCGGCGCCCGGGTGGGATCGTGGACGGAGACCAGGTAGGTGTAGGAGTGCCCGGCCCGCGGGCTGCCCTCCCGGCTGATCCCCAGGGTCAGGACGCGCGGTCCGGGCAGCCCGGCCAGGGCCATCGGCGTGGCGATCGCCAGCGTGGCGGCCGCGGATGGGAGCTTCTTCACCCGGCGCCGATCTGGCTGGCGACCGAAGCGATGGAATCCGGTCCGGTCGCCAGCGGCCCGGTGAACGGGTTGTTCAGCTGGAACACCACGACCACGCCGATCGTCACCAGCGCCGCCTGCAGGGCGGCCAGGGTGATGCTCGTCTTGGCCGACCGTATCCCGCCGGCGAACGGGAACACGCACATGATGACCGAGGTCCCGATGACGGCGGCCAGCAGGCCGGCCGGCAGTTCGCTTTCCGCGTCGCCCTCGCGCTGCGCCCGGGCCGAGGTGATGGCGCTGGTCTGGGCCAGCGCGTACTGCTGCGCGGTAGCGGCGGCGGACGTCGACGGGTTGAGCTTGAGCAGCGATATGCTCATCGCAGAAAGCTGCTGCTCGCTGCGGTCGTCCAGGGTGCCGTGCTCCATCTGCGGCCAGTCGTGGCTGACCACCGTGACCGCGTAGTCGCGGACCTGGGTCCGCAGCTGGCTCGCGGCGGCCGGCGGCAGCCCGGTCGCGGCCCAGTAGAGCTGCCGCACGGCCACGGCCTCGTTGCCGGCCGCCTGCTGCGCCGAGCCGATCGTCTGCCACTCCGTGGCCAGGGCCAGGGCCAGTACCAGCAGGTACATCGCGGCCAGCGAGGGCCCGAGAAAGCCGATGGTGACGTCCTCCGGCTCGAACTCGCGCTTCCTGATCAGCCAGGCGATGACGGCCGCGACGGCCGCGCTGATCGCCCCCGTCCCCAGGATGATCCAGGTCTCGGAACCCCGCAAGGTCGCCTCCGTCTTGTCGGACCGCACTCAGCCAACTCTTTGTATCTGTCCCGTCGCTGTGAGTATTAACCGGTTGGATTCCCGAGGGCACCGGATCGGCTGGCCGGCTAAACCGAATTCGATTTTCGCCCGGTGCGCTATGCCGCTAATAACGGTCATTGACGGTTTCGCCGTGTTGTCTGAGACTTATGGCGATGGCGGGGTACGTGCCATTCCAGGAGGGCCTGATGACCACGACAGGAGCCCGGGCCGGCGCACCGCCGCCGGGTGGCAGCCGGAACCTGTGCTGGCCGCACGCGAACATGCTGCTGTCATTCCTGCTGGCCACGCCGCTGATGGCCACGTGCGGCCTGATGTACCTCTATTACGCAATGATCATGCCCCGTTCCGGGCGCGATTACGTGCGGGTGTCGCGTACACTCAGCCCGTTCTTTGGGTTTTTTTCGAATTTCTCCCGGACTTTTGTGTTTCTGCCCTGGCTCACCGCGCCGGGCAAGGCCGAGCTCATCGCGATCGTCTACTACATCGGTGTCCGGCTCTATCGCCGCCGTCAGGGCATGCCGCTGGCTCAGGCCTTCGCGCAGATCCCGCCCGAATGAGGCGAGCGAATGGAAAGACTGAGTAAGTCTGATCCGGCGGTGGTGTCCGGAGGGCGCGCCATCGTGGCGGCGGCGGCCGAGCGGTCGGTCCAGGTGCGGCTGCTCGGCGGGGTGGCGATCTGGGTGCGTGCCTCGCCGGCCGCGCGGGCCGCCCTGGGCCGCGTCTATCCGGACGTCGACCTGGTGGCGCACAAACGGCAGTCCCGGCCGCTGCGCGCGCTGCTGCCTGACCTCGGGTACCAGCCGGAGCGGGTCTTCAACGCCGCCCACGGGGCGCGGCGGCTGCTTTACCACGCCATCGCCGGCTGGCACGTGGACGTGTTCCTCGACACGTTCGAGATGTCGCACACGCTGGATCTCGGCGCCCGGCTCGAAACCGAGCCGGAGACCCTGGCGGCGGCCGAGCTGCTGCTCACCAAGCTGCAAGTCGCCGAGATCAACGCCAAGGACCTGTCCGACGCCGCCATGCTGCTGTGGGACCACGAGCCGGCCGGGGTCGACGGCCCGGGCCGGCTGAACGTCACCCGGCTGGCCGCCACCTGCGCGGCCGACTGGGGGCTCTACACCACCGTGACGGAGAACCTCGGCGCCTGCGCCGGCCTGCTCGGCGACCTGGTCGGCGCCGGACCAGACCGGGAGCGGATCCGCGGCCGGATCGGCACCGTCGGCGCCGCCATGGCCGCGGCGCCCAAGACCATGGGCTGGCAGCTGCGGGCCAAGGTGGGGCGCCGGGTGCGCTGGTACCAGCGGCCCGAGGAGGTGACCAGGTGACGAACCGGGTCTACTCCGTCTCCGCCGTTACCCGGGCCGCCTGCTCCCTGATCCGCTTGCCGCGCCACCAGAAGAACACCCCGATGGCGACGAACAGGAGCACCGGGAGCAGTTCGGTCCACAGGTAGGTGAACCGTTCGGCGTACGTCCAGCCGTCGGGGATGAAGGCGGCGCCGAACCAGTGGTCGCCGGCCCCGGGCACGATGAGCTGGACGCTGGCGATGGCCACCAGGATCATCAGCACGACCGTCAGCGACCGGTAGGCCGGCATCTTGAACGGCCGGGGCGTGTCCGGGTGGCTGCGGCGCAGCTTCCACAGGGCCGGGTAGATGAGCAGGTAGCTGATCAGCGTGGTCGAGATGGTCACGCCGAGCACGGCGTCGAAGTACTTGGCCGCGTTGCCGCTGGTGATCTGCTGGGCCAGGATGACGACGATGGTGGCCACCACGCCGCTGAACACGTTGACCCGCACCGGCGTGCCGAACCGGGCGTTGATCACGCCGAGCGTGCGCGGCCCGGCCCCGTCGTAGCAGGACACGGCCAGGGCGCGGTCCGAGCCCATGATCCAGGTCGCCCCCGAGGTGATCAGGCAGATGATGAACAGCAGCGCGCAGGCGTCGCCGAGGACGAGCCCGGCCCCGGACAAGGTGGCCGCGCCGCCGGCTCCGACGTGGCCGCCGTACACGGTGAAGACGGTCTGGATGGCGCTGATGAACCCGCTGAAGTTGGTGATCGCGCTGGTGGGCAGGACGACCAGGATGCCGAGCACCGGGACCGCGTAGAGGATCACGCTGGCCACGCCGGAGCGCATGATCGCGAACGGCACGTCGCGCTGGGGGTTGGTCATTTCTTCGCCCGCGCTGTTCGGCAGCTCGAAGCCGACGAAGTTGAACAGCAGCACGCCGACCAGGGCCACGAAGCCGCCGGCGGTCGGCGAGTAGCTGCCCGCCCCCAGGCCGTGCGCGCCGTGCTTGGCCGCGAAGATGATGACCGAGAGGGTGAACAGGCCGAGCAGCAGGAACCGGGCGTAGGCGCCGGCCGTCGGCAGCCACTTGCCCACGCTGAACGAGGTGATCGCGGCGACGATCGAGGACCAGATGAACACCAGCGCCACGATGTACCAGACCACCGTGGGCAGCACGTGGCCGTTGTTGAAGAACACCTGGATGGCGCCGATGCAGCTGATGGCGAGCGTGCCGCCGATCCAGACCGGGTTGGTGATCCAGTACAGGAAGTTGTTCACCGCCCCGGCCAGGTGCCCGAAGGCCAGCCGGGTCCAGTAATAGGGCCCGCCCTCCTGCGGGAAGGCCGCGCCGAGCTCGGCGAACAGCAGGGCCTGGGGGACGAAGAAGACGACCGCGAAGACCATCATCCAGGTGAAGGCCTCACCGCCGGCCGCCGCCACCGAGGCGATCGTGTCGACGCCGACGATGGTGCAGATGAGGAAGAACAGGATGTCGTAGCGGCCGAAGTGCTTCTGCAGCTTCTGCCGTTCGACATCGGCGACGGTCAGGTCGTCCAGGGTGTTGGTCATTCGAGATGCGCTCCTCGCGGTCACCAGCAGGCCTCATCCTCGCCTGGGGCGATGTCGAGCCTGTTAACGATTTATGACATCGCGGGTCAAGTGGCGCAAGTGGGGAAGGCGAGAAACCCAGCCCCGTTCGTCCTCATGGTCGGCCTGCGGGGAGCGGCCTGGCGGCGTCGGCCACAATGGGGGCCATGGTCTCTGAGATCTTCGACCCCGAGCGATGGCGTGCCGTCGAGGGGTTCTCGTTTACCGACATCACCTACCACCGGGCCGTCGGCTCCGGCACGGTCCGGGTCGCCTTCAACCGGCCCGAGGTCAGGAACGCCTTCCGCCCGCACACGGTGGACGAGCTGTACGTCGCGCTCGACCACGCCCGGATGAGCAGCGACGTGGGCTGCGTGCTGCTGACCGGCAACGGGCCGTCGCCCCGGGACGGCGGCTGGGCCTTCTGCTCCGGCGGCGACCAGCGCATCCGCGGCCGGGACGGGTACCGGTACGCCGAGGGGGAGACGGCCGCGACCATCGACCCGGCCCGCGCCGGGCGGCTGCACATCATGGAGGTGCACCGGCTGATCCGGTTCATGCCCAAGGTGGTCATCTGCGTGGTGCCCGGCTGGGCCGCGGGCGGCGGCCACAGCCTGCACGTGGTGTGCGACCTGACCCTGGCCAGCGCCGAGCACGCCCGGTTCAAGCAGACCGACGCGGACGTGGGCAGCTTCGACGGCGGGTTCGGCTCGGCCTACCTGGCCCGCCAGGCCGGCCAGAAGTTCGCCCGGGAGATCTTCTTCCTCGGCGAGGTCTACGACGCGGCCGACGGGCACCGGATGGGCGTGGTCAACAAGGTGGTACCGCACGCGGAGCTGGAGGACGCCGCGCTGGACTGGGCCGCGAAGATCAACGCCAAGAGCCCGACCTCACAGCGGATGCTCAAGTACGCCTTCAACCTCGTCGACGACGGCCTGGTCGGCCAGCAGATCTTCGCAGCCGAGGCCACCCGCCTGGCCTACATGACCGACGAAGCCGTCGAAGGCCGCGACGCCTTCCTGGAAAAGCGCCCGCCGAACTGGGACCGCTTCCCGTACTACTACTGACCCCACGAGCTACTACTGACCCCCACGAGCCGAAGGCGAGCGGGCAACCTCACTAGCCACACCGAGCCCAGCTGTCACAATTTCGTATATTTATTCGCCTTACTGTAAGTCAATGGGGTGGATTAGGGTTACGGGGTCGATTTGGGGGCCTATAGTGCACCAAATCCACCCCATAACCCGAATCGACCCCGTTATTTCCCGGGCTTGGCGCATCGTGGGTCCGTCTAGCATCAGGCGTAACGCGGGCACGGAGGGGCGCTCAGCCGGCGAGCATCTTCTGGATGGCCTGGCGGGTGACGCCTAGTTCGCGGGCGATGTCGGCCTGGGAGAAGCCCTTCTCGATCAGGGCGCGGAGCAGGTCGCGGCGCTCGGCGTGGAACTGCTGGGCCAGCCGGTAGTGCTCCAGGGCCTGGGCCCGGACTTCCTTGAGGTGGCGGAATTCTTCGGCGTAGGCCGCCGGATCTGGGCTCGCTGTCATGCGACCATTATGACAACCCCTGGTTGTCATGTCAACCCCCAGTTGTCACGCTGGGGGCCTTCAGCTGATGGTGATGGCGTCCAGGCGTTTCTTGAGGAAGGCGGCGGACACGACCGGGGCGTAGTCGTTGGGCAGGCCGATCGGCGGCCGCAGCGACTCGACCACCGCGTCATGGTCGGCCTCGTAGAAGTAGACCAGCGAGACCAGGTCCTCATCCGGCGCCTCGGCCTGCGGCGGCAGCACCCGGTGGCGGTTGGACTTCCACCGCCCGCCGCTCCACCGGGCCAGCAGATCGCCGGTGTTGATGGTGAACGCGCCGGGCACGAACGGCGCGTCCTCCCAGCCGTCCTGCTCGGTCCAGACCTGCAGGCCGCCACGGCCCGGCTCGCGGTCAAGGACGGTGACGGTGCCGAAGTCGGTATGCGGGCCGATCCGGAACTGGCCCGGCTCCGGGCGTCCGGCCACCGCCATCGGCGGGTACCAGTTGATGTTCATGGTGTGCGTCGCGTGCCCCGTGTGCCGGGTGAAGAAGTCGGCTTCCAGGCCGAGCGCGGCCGCGCACAGCATCAGCAGCTCGTCGGACAGGGCCCGCATCCGGGCCAGGTAGGCGGTGACCGCGGGCTCGAGCCCCGGAACTTCGGCCGGGTAGACGTTCGGCTGGAACCAGTACCCGTCCACCTCGGGGTCGCCGGTCGGCTGGTCGGCGCCGACCGCGTACGACTCCTTCAGGTCCGGCGGGGTCTTGGTGCCCTCGGCGTAGCCGTTGGCCTCCACGCCGGGCGGCAGCCAGCCCCGGCCGCCGACGGTGACGGCGTAGCGCCGCTTGGTCCCGTCCGGCAGCGCGAAGAACGTCCGGGCCTCGGCCCGCACTCGCGCGCGCAGGTCATCAGACACGCCGTGCCCGGTGACCAGGAAGAAACCCACGCTACGGAGCGCGGCGTCGGCCTCCGCGGCCACGGCCGCCCGAGCCGCCTCGGCACCGTCGAACCAGGGCCGCAGGTCGATCACGGGAACTGAGGAAGGCATACGGCCAGCCTACGGCGTCCTCAGCTGCCGGAAGGGGTCCAGGAGAAGCGGCGCATCGCGTAGAGGGCGCCGGCCAGGCCCCAGGCGGCCACGATGGCCAGGTCGGCCCAGGCGAACGGGTGGCCGTTGTTGGTCCGCGGGTCGAAGGCGGCCTGCATGGCCACGGCCAGCGGCCGTATCGGCAGCACCTGCGCGGCGTCCCGCAGCCAGGCCGGGAACAGGCTCTCCGGCACGTAGATACCGGAGATCGCGTTGAGCGTGAACATGACCAGCATGACCAGCGGCCCGGCGGCGTCGATGGTCTTGATGAACGTGGCCACCGCGTAGGCGACGCCGCACAGCGCGGCCGTGCCGATCACCACGGTGGCGGCCGCCGCGCCCGCGCCCGCGCCGGTCAGGTGCACCTTGAAGGCGAACCAGCCGACCACGGTGAGCACGACCGCCATGAGCAGCGCCGAAGCCTCCGAGGTGATCACGTCGCCGCCGATCAGCACGGCCGGCCGCACCGGGGTGGCCCGGCGCCGCTTGAGCGCGCCGGTCTCGCGCTTGGACACCAGCACCACGACCAGGTTGGACAGGGTGGCGCTGGCCAGGCCGAGGACGATCATCCGGGGCAGGTAGTAGCTGTCGCCGGGGATGTTCACGCCGTGGCCGTAGCTGAAGGTCTCGTGCCGGAAGATGTAGCCGAACAGCAGGAGCAGCAGCAGCGGCAGCGCGAGCGTGAAGCCGCGGGCCCGGGGGTCGCGCAGCGACGTCTTCAGGTCGTAGCGCGCCTGGTGGGCGACGAGGGTGGCGGTGCTCATCGGGCGCTCCCGTGCGAGTGGGCGGTGAGCTGCAGGTAGATGTCTTCCAGCGACGGGCGCTGCACCGCCAGGTCGTGCAGCGGCAGGCCCTGTTCCAGCGCCCACCCGGTCAGCACGTGCAGGGCCGGAGACGGCTCGGGCACGCTGATCCGCACCCGGCCGCGCTCGGCCGACGCGGTGGTCTGACCAGGCAGCTCCGGGACTGACGTGCCGTCGGGCACGGTGAACGTGATCACGGTGGCGTCGACGTCACGGCCGCCGATGGTCTGCGGGGTGCCGGACGCGACGATCCGGCCGGCCGCCAGGATCATGATCCGGTCCGCGAGCGCCTCGGCCTCGTCCATGAAGTGGGTGGTCAGGAAGACCGTCTTGCCCAGGTCGCGCAGCCCCAGGACGACGTCCCAGGTCTGCCGGCGCGCGCTCGGGTCGAAGCCGGTGGTCGGCTCGTCCAGGAAGATCAGCTCGGGGTCGCCGATGAGGGCGAGCGCGACGTCGAGGCGGCGCTGCTGACCGCCGGACAGCTGGTCGCACCGGCTGTCCGCCTTCCCGGCCAGGCCGGTCAGCTCCATGGCCCGGTCCACCGGCAGCGGCGCCGGGTAGTAGCCGGCGTACATGGTCAGGCACTCGCGCACGCTGAGCAGCCGCTCCGGCGCGTTGACCTGCAGGACCACGCCGATGCGGGCCCGCCAGCCGGGGCCGGCGTGCTGCGGGTCGGTGCCGAGCACGCGCACGTCGCCGCTGGTCCGCTTGCGGAAGCCCTCGAGGATCTCGGTGGTGGTGGTCTTGCCCGCGCCGTTCGGCCCCAGGAAGGCGAGGATCTCGCCGTGGTCGACCTCGAGGTCGATCCCGCGGACCGCCTCGTAGCTGCCGTAGCTCATCCGCAGGTCCCGGACGCTGATGGCCGGCCCGGCGTCGGCGGACCCAGGGCCGGAAGAGCCGGAGACCCGGACCGTGGCGTCAGCCGAGGGCCGCGCGAGCGATTCAGCGGTCGTCACGGAACGCCTCCGCTTCGCCGAGGGCGCTGGCCGTCCGCTTGGCGATGCCGCGCTCGTTGATCATCCTGGTGTAGATGTTGAAGATCGGGAGCACGCCCCAGCTGCCCTCGCCCTGCACGTCGAACACGGTGCCGCCCGGCTCGTCGTGCAGGCTCACCTTGGCCTTGGCCAGTCCCTTGCGGACGTGCAGGGTGGCGGAGCCGTCGGCCTGGACCTGGTAGCCGCCGCCCAGCTGGCTCCGGATAACTTCCGCGGCCTGCTCGGCCGATATCTGGCTGCGTCGTACCTTTACGCTCTGCATTTCCGTCGCGTTCCCTTCCGTCAGGCCTCGTCATGCGACCTTGAGCGAGCTATAAATAGGGTACATGTCTAATCGACTCATTGAAAGGAGTTCGGCATCGTCGCACGCGGCCGTCGGTCACTGACCGACTTCGAGCAGGTACTCCTCGGCTACATCGCCCGTGAGCCGCAATCGGGGTACGGGCTGAAGAAACGGTTCAGCGCCACGCCCGCCAGCGTGTACCAGCCGAGCCCCGGCGCGATGTACCCGGCGCTGCGCCGCCTGGTCGCCCGCGGGCTGCTCGCCGTGGAGGAGACGATCTCCCGCGGCCGGCGCGAGCAGCGCCTGTACCACGCGACCGAGGCCGGGCACGCCGTCCACCTGGAGTGGCTGCGCCAGCCGGTCGACCCGGCCACCGTCTCGGCCTCGAACAACCTCGGCCTGCACCTGATGCGCTTCGTGATGATGGAGGGCGAGCTCGACCGCGAGGAGGTACTCGCTTTCCTCAAGGGCCTGGCCGACGCTCTCGAGGGCTTTATATCCGGCCTGGAGCGGTACATCGCCGCGGGCGCGCCCGCGCACCTGCGGCTCGCCGGGCTGGCGCTCGAGCACGGCGTGGCCGTGCACCAGGCCAGCCTGGACTGGGCCAGGTCGGCCATGGTCCAACTCGCCGGCCCCGGTCCGGCCGACCCGGGCTAGGCCTTCCTGCCCTTCATCGCCCTGATCGCCTTCTTGATCAGCATATAGATGAGCATGTCGCCTCCCTTCAAGGCCGCAGGCCCTCAGTCGTACGGGTAGAAACCGAGCCCGGTCTTCTTGCCGAGCAGGCCGCTCTCGACCATCCGCAGCAGCAGCGGCGGCGGGGCGTACATGGGCTCCTTGGCCTCGGCGAACATCGCCTCGCCGACCGACGCGATCGTGTCCAGCCCGATCAGGTCGATCAGCGCCAGCGGGCCCATGGGATGCCCGCAGCCGAGCCGCATCCCGTTGTCGATGTCCTGGGCCGAGGCGATCCCGGCCTCCAGCATCCTTACTGCATGCAGTAGATACGGCACGAGCAGCGAGTTGACGACGAACCCGGCCCTGTCCTTGGCGTGGATCACCTGCTTGCCGAGGCCGTCGGTGATGAAGGCCGAGGTCAGGGCGACCACGTCGCCCGAGGTGCGCAGCGCGCTGATCACTTCCACCAGCGGCATCACCGGCACCGGGTTGAAGAAATGCACGCCGATGACCCGGGCCGGGTTCCCGGTCGCGCTGCCCAGCCGGGCCAGCGGCAGCGAGGAGGTGTTCGAGGCCAAGATGGCGTCCGGGTCGCGGACCGCGGCGTCGAGCTCGGTGAACAGGGCCAGCTTGTCCGGCAGCCGTTCGGGGATGGCCTCCAGCACGAACTGCCGGTCGCGCAGCCCGGCCAGGCCGGTGCCGAACCGGATCCGCCCCGCGGTCTCGGCCCCCTCGGCCTCGCTCAGCTTCCCCTTGCGCACCAGGGCGTCCAGCGACCGGCCGATCCGCTGCCGGGCCCGCTCCAGGCTGGCCTGGTCCCGGCAGGCGACGGTCACGTCGAGCCCGCCCCGCGCGCAGACCTGGGCGAACCCGCCGCCCATCTGGCCGGCCCCCACCACGCCGATCCGGCTGATCCCAGTCACGAAAGCCTCCCCGCAGTAGTTGTCCAATGGACGAGTCCCACGCCGGCCGTCATGCCGCCGCCGAACCCGGCCAGCAGTACCACATCCCCGGCGCCGATCAGGCCGGACCGGACCGCGTCGTCCAGCGCCACCGGCACCGACGCGCTGCCGAGGTTCCCGTACCGTTCGACCACGCGGGCCATCGGCACGTCGCCGAGCCCGCACCGGGCCGCCAGTTCGCCGATGAGCCGCCCGTTGGCCTGGTGCGGCACGAAGCAGCCCACGCCGGCCGGGCCGAGCCCGGCCCGGCTGAGCAGCTTGTCGACCAGCGGCGGGATGTTGTCCAGCACGAAGTCGCGCACGCCGCGCCCCTGCATGGTGAAGAAGTGCTGCCCGGCGGTGACCGTCGCGGCCGAGGCCGGCAGCCGCGAACCGCCCGCCGCCACGCCGATCAGCGACCGTGCCTCGCCGTAGCTGGACAGGTGGATCTCCCCGAACCCGTGCGGTCCGGGCACGGACCCCACAAGCACCGCCCCGGCCCCGTCCCCGAGCAGCACCGACGTGCGGCGGTCGCGGTAATCCAGGCACCGGGAGTACACGTCGGCGCCGATGACAAGCGCCCGGGTGCCCGGGTTGACGCAAAGCAGGCCGCGGGCGAGCTCCAGGCCGTAGACGAAGCCGGAGCAGACCACGTTGACGTCCAGGCAGGCGGCGTTGCGCGCGCCGATCAGGTCCTGGACCAGGCAGGCCGTGGGCGGCTGGGGCGAGTCGCCGGTCGAGGTGGACACGATGACGTAGTCCACGTCGCCCGCGGCCATCCCGGCCGCCGCCAGCGCCCGGCCGGCCGCCCGCGCCGCCAGGTCCGAGGTGGCCTGGTCCGCCGCCGCGTACCGGCGGGTCACGATCCCGGTCCGGCTCAGGATCCAGTCCGGCGTGGCGTCCGGGACCAGCGCGCAGATCTCCTCGTTGGTCACCACCCGGTCCGGCACGTACGAACCAGTGGCGAGAATCCCGATGGCCATCGAACTCACCCCGCGGGCATCAGCGGGAGCAGCCGCTCCGCGCCGATCTGGTCGCGCAGGTCGCGGTCGGTCACGCCCAGGCCGGCCATCGGGGCCAGGCACAGCACCGCGACCTTGCCCAGGTGCCGGTTGAGCTGCACCAGCCGGGTCGCCTCGGCCGCCTCGGCCAGCGGGTACACCGCCGACATGGTGGGCATGATCCGGCCCATCGACACGAGCCGGCTGGTCTCCCATTGCTCGGCCAGGTTGGCCACGTGGCTGCCGATGATCCGCTTCAGCTTCATCCACAGGTACCTGTTGTCGAAGACGTGCTGGTACCCGCTGCTGGATCCGCAGGTGACCACGATCCCGCCGCGATCGGCGACAAAGGTCGATATGCCGAACGTGGACCGCCCCACGTGGTCGAATACGATCCTCGGGTCCCGGCCGGCTCGCTCCCTGATGATCGTGCCCAGCCGCCGGCCGCACTTGAGCAGCTGCTCGGGATCGTCGGGTCCGGCCCCGTCCAGCCCGAACTCGGCCCGGTTCACCACCACGTCGCAGCCCAGCCGTCGCAGCGCGGCCGCCTTGTCTTCCGAGCCGACCACCCCGACCGCGATGCCGCCGCCGTTCCGGACGAACTGCACCGCGTACCCGCCCAGGCCGCCGGCCGCGCCCCAGATCAGCACCACGTCGCCCTGCTTCATCTGGGCGCCGTTGTCGCCGACCAGCATGCGGTAGGCGGTGCCGCCGCACAGCGGGAAGCAGGCCGCCTCCTCCCAGGTCAGGTGGGCGGGCTTGGGCATGAGCTGGCTGGCCCGGACCACCGCGTACTCGGCCAGGCCGCCGAAGTTGGTCTCGAAGCCCCAGGCCCGCTGCTCGGCGCCGAGCATGCCGTCGGCGTGGGTGCCCGGCTCCTGGTCGTCCACGTAGGCCGGGCTGATGACCACCCGGTCGCCGGGCTGCCAGCGGCGCACGCCCGAGCCCACCCGGGCGATCACGCCCGCCCCGTCCGAGCCGACCACCTGGTAGGGCAGGTTGTGCCGGGCGGCCCAGCCGCCCTGGCGGGCGAACTGCTCCAGGAACCGGAACGTCGGGATCGGCTCGAACATGGCCGACCAGACCGTGTTGTAGTTGACCGAGCTGGCCATGACCGCGACCAGCACCTCGTCCGGGGCCAGCTCGGGCATGGGTACCCGGCCGACGTGCAGCGACCGCCGCACGTCCTTGTCGCCGCCGTCACGGAACATATGGATGTCCTCGAGCCGCAGGTGGGCCGCGACGTAGTCCGTGGGCAGCGGGCTGCGGCTGATCACATCGGACGACGCGCCGCTCAGCAGCGCGTCCCTGAGCCGGTCATCGATAACCGTCATCGAAAGCTCCTCCCCACGGTAGCGGGACCTGCTGCCCAGTACGCGGCCGCGCGGTTGCCCGCCACCTGGCGGGCGGTTGTTTCCCGGTGGGTTCGGCCCGGCCAACCAGGCGCCAACCGCCTGGATGCCGCGGCGCCGCACGATGGAAGGCGGCCTGATACCAAGTCCGAGGAGTTCCGATGACGGTGTCCGACGTCCGTTCCGAGCCGCCCGGGGTCGCCGTGGTGAACGCTGCCAACCGGGTGATGGGCCGGCTCATGTCGCCGGCCGGCCTGGCCGACCCCTATCCGCACCTGCACGCCCTGCGCACGCTGGCCCCGGTCTACCGGTCCGGCAACGTCTACTTCGTGACCACCTACGCCGACTGCCGCCAGGTCGTCAACAACCCGGACTTCGCGGTGCAGGACCCCGCCTGGTACGACCTGAACATGCCGCGCTGGCGGGAGAACACCGCCACCCGGCTGATGTACCTGTCCATGCAGAGCCGCAACAATCCGGACCACAACCGGCTGCGCCGCCTGGCCGGCGGGGCCTTCTCCCCGCGCCGGATGGACGCCTACCGGGCCCTGATCGAGCGGGTCGCCCCGCCCCTGTTCGACCGGATGGCCGACGCGGGCGCCGACGGCAGCCCGGTCGACCTAATGGAGTACCTGGCCTACCCGCTGCCGACCGTGGTGATGGGGGAGATGCTCGGCGTGCCCGAGGACGACCGGGAGCGGTTCCGCGGCCTCGGTGCCGACTTCTTCAACGTGATGGAGCTGTACCCGGAGGAGGGCGCGGTGGAGCGGGCGCACGCCGCCGCGGCGGTCATGCTCGAGTACTGGACCGGCATCGTGGCCGAGCGCCGGGCCGAGCCGCGCGACGACCTCACCACTGAGCTGATCCGCGCCTGCGACCAGGGCCTGCTGTCCGAGGAGGAACTGCTCGGCCTGGTCATGTTCCTGTTCTCGGCCGGCTACCGCACCACCGCCGCGCTGATCGGGAACGTCATCGAGCAGCTGCTGGCCTTCCCGGAGGAGGCGGACCGGTTCCGCCGCGGCGAGTACACGCCGGAGGCCGTCGTCGAGGAGTCGCTGCGGCACGAGGCGCCGTCGCAGCTGGTGCCGCGGCAGACCACCGCGGACGTGGTCCTGGGCGGGGTGGAGATCCCGGCCCGGCAACTGCTGGTGTGCCTGGTCGGCGCGGCCAACCGGGACCCCGACGTGTTCACCGAGCCGGACCGGTTCTGGCCCGGCCGGCCCGAGGGGCGGGTGCTCAGCTTCGGCGGCGGGCTGCACTTCTGCGTCGGCGCGGCGCTGTCCCGGATGGAGACCGCGGTGCTGCTGCCGATGCTGTTCGAGCGCTTCCCGGCGCTGGCGCCGGGCGGCACCCCGGAGCGGCGGCAGGCGCTGCGGATGCGGATGCACACCCGCCTCCCGGTCAGCCTGCGCGGCTAGCCGGGAAACGACGAAGGCGGGGCGGCCCACCGGCCGCCCCGCCTTCGTGCGTGCCTCAGAACAGCAGGCCGCCGATGGTCATCGGCACGGCCCCGGTGTGCGCCTGCACCTCAGGCTGGATCTCCCCGATCCGCTCCTTGATGTCGAGCAGCACGGTGAGCTCCGCCTCGGTCAGCGCGGCCATCAGCTCGAGCTGGTCGTCGTCGAACAAGCTGAGGTCGAACCCCGCGATGCGGAGCCGCTCCAGCGCCTCGTCCCGGTCTTCGGGCATGGTGGCCTCCCTTTCAGAAAGCGATCAGTGGAAGGAATCGATGTAGGCGGCGGTGGGTGAGCCGACGCCGGTCACGTCGTCGTAGCCGGCCCCCGCGGACAGCCCGGCGTCCTGGGCCTGCCCGAACGTGGCCAGCACGAAGCTGTGGCTGACCTGCCCGGTCGCGCTGACGCTGGTGACGGTGTGCACCGCCGCCAGCGGCGGCGTGGTGCCGGCCGGGGTGTCGGTCACGTCACGGAACCCGCCGGTGGCCGCGGACAGGTAGATGGCCACGTTGGCGAACCCGAGCGGGTGCCCCGCGTGCTGTTCGGCCAGGGCCTGGACGCCGGCGAACAGCGGCGCGGCCAGGCTGGTGCCGCCGGTGGCGTACTGCACGAAGACGTTCCCGGTGGGCAGGTCGAAGGTCTGCCCGACCAGCATGCCGGTGACCGGGTCGGCCTCCATCGCCACGTCCGGCACCACCCGGTGGTTGCCGAACGAGGACGGCACGGTCCCGATCTGGTAGAGCGGCCGCGGGAACACCGCGCTCGGGCCGCCGCCGGAGCCGCCCGCGAACGCGCCGGGCGGGCTGGTCCAGGAGGTGCCGTCGGAGGACAGCGGCGCGTAGTCGGTCTCCCAGCCGGTCTGCCACAGGTCCTGGCCGCTGGCGCCGACCGCCAGCGTGGTCCCGCCCACCGCGGTCACCAGCGGGTCGGAGGCCGGGTAGTTGACGGCGGTCACGTCGGGCCCGCTGCCGTCCTGCGAGGCGGCCTGGGAGCCGGTGTCGCCGGAGGCGAAGATGAAGCCGATGCCCTCGACCGCGCCCTGCAGGAAGATCTTCTCGAAGGCCTTCACCGTGGCGGCCGGGATGCCGCTGTCGGCACCGAGCACCCACGAGTCGGCCACGATGTTGGCCAGGTGGTCGTCGACGATCGTGGACAGCGCGTCCACGAAGTCGCTGTCGTCGGTGCCGGCCGCCGCGACGTAGACCACGTTCGCGCCCGGCGCCATCGCGTGCACGCCCTCGACGTCCATGACCTCTTCCTCGGTCCAGGACAGCGGCTGAGCGGGCAGCCCGGACGGCACGACCTCGGAGTACTGGCCCGCGGCCCAGCTCTGCTCGCCGTGGTCCGAGGCGTACTGCTGGGCGTCGCCGGCCATGGTGGCCGACGCGAAGGCGTCCACCACCGCGATCTTGACGCCCGCGCCGGTCAGCCCGGTCGACCCGGTGCCGTAGGCGCTGCGCAGCTGGCTGGGCAGGTAACCGCAGGGCTGGTAGGGCTGGGTGGCGCCGTAGGCCTGCGGCAGCGTGCTGGCCGCGGTGGCGCCGAAGTAGGCCGAGCAGGTAGCCGAAGCAGCCGCCGCGGTAGACGCGGACACCGCCCCGGACGCCGGGTGGGCCTGCGGGGTCAGCGAGCTCAGCCCGGACACCGACAGCACGTCGCCGGCCACCGCTGACGGCACGCTGGGCGTGCCGGCCGGCGCCCGGACCGTGGTCCCGTGCCAGTTGTAATCGTGCATCGGCGTGCCGACCGCGCAGGTCACCGCGGCCTGGCTGCCCGACGCGCTGACGTAGTGCGCGGTCGTCCCGGTCACGGCCAGCCCGCAGGACTTCAGCCAGCCGCTCACCCCGGCGCTCTGCTGCGCGGTCGGGCCGAACTCGGCGGCGTACTGTGCCGGGGTCAGGTAGTGGCCGTACTGGGCGCTCCCCGGCGTGGACACCTGCCGCGCGAGCGCCTGCAGCCCGGCCAGGTTCTGCCCGCTCAGGTACACCCGGATGGCCATCGTCCCGGTCGCGGGCGCGGCCCCCTCGTCGGTCGCGCCTGACGGCACCGCCGAGCTGATCGGTACCCTGCTAACAGGAGCGGCCGAGGCCGGCGGGGCAAGCCCGTACGCCGCGAGCGCGGCCGCGACGGCGGCCATGGGAACTATCGTTCTGGCGGCCCTGATCCGCACCATAGGAGTCTCCCTCTCCTCCAGGGAACGGCAGGCAGCTGCCCACCGCAGGCAGCCTCACCCGCCCCGGCCGGCCCGGGGCTAAAGCGCGGTAGCCAGACGGTATAGCGGATTAACCCAGGACGATGCGGCCGGTCCGGCCGGCCAGCTCCACCGTGGTGCCGAAGCCGCGCGACAGCTCGGCCAGTTCCTTGAGGATGCGCTCGCCGTCGGCGGCCGACGCGAGCTCCGGGCGGCCCCGGCGGTGCACCGGCTGCCCGAACCCGAGCGTCACCGGATGCAGCTCGACGACGGCGGGCCGGTGCCGGTCGCCGGCGTCCGCCGCCGTCACCACCGGGACGACCGTCTCCCAGTACTCGCCGTAGGCCCCGAACCCGCGGGTGTCGGCCAGGCTCCGGGCATTGAAGAAGCCGAACGGGGTGATGGGCTTGCCCGACGGCACCTTCGCGTAGTCCTCGGCCGGGAGACGTTCGGTCAGCTCGATCTGGCTGACGATGTTACCGAGGCTGTAGAAGATCGGGCGTCCCTGGTGCACCTCGATGCCGCGCAGCCGGTGCGGGCCGTGCCCGACCACCATGTCGGCCCCCGCCTCGACCGCGGCCCGCGCGAAGTCACGGACGAACCCAGCCGGCTCGGCCTCGGTGCGGCCGCTCTCGTGCGAGTGCACGCTGACCACCACCAGGTCGGCGCGCTGGCGCGCGTCGCGGATCCACAGGCTGATCGCGGCCAGGTCCTCCGCGTCGGCCGAGGTGGACAGCCCGGGCGCGGCGGCGGCCCGGAACAGGCCGCCCAGGAACGGGAACGGGTCGGCGTCGGCGCCCCACGGGTCGGCGCCCATCATGGCCACGAGCCCGGCCCGCCGGCCGGCCAGCCCGGTCTGGGTGTCGATCGCCCGCAGCGTGGCCAGCTGCTCCGGCGTCACGTCAAGCACCTGCCGGTGCCGAAGCGGGCTGACGCCGGGGCGGCCGGGCAGCTGCAGGCCGGCCAGGGCGGCCTCCTGGCCCGGGAGGAAGCTGGTCGTGCAGGCCAGCAGCGCGACGCTGCCGGCCGGGCGGTCGACGTAGGCCGGCATCCGCGCGCTGGTCAGGTCGGCCCCCGTGCCGGCCGCCGCGATGCCGCGCGCGGCCAGCTCGCGCAGCTGCGCGAGCTGGCCGGGCACGCCCATGTCCAGCGCGTGGTTGTTGGCGCAGCTGACCATGCTGACCCCGGCCTCGGCCAGCCCGTCGAGCACGTGCGTCCCGGCGGCCAGCGTGCTGCCCCAGGAATCCCGGACCGGGTACCCCTGCCAGCCGGCCGCCACCACCTCGAGGTTGGCGAAGGCGACGTCGGCCGCGGTCAGCACGTCCCGCAGCCCCCGCGCGGCAGGCCCCGCGCCGAACACCGCGCCCCGCGTCGCCATCCAGTCCCCGGTCAGCGCGACGCTCAGGGTGTTGCTTCCGGTCATCAGGGCTCCCCTTCTTTTCTTTTCTCCCCGCACCGGATGCTGTGACTCCCCGGTTGCACCGGGGTTGGGCGGGAGTTGGCGAGGTGCTTTCTCCCCGCCAACCGTGGAGCAGGCGGGGAGAAGGTGCACCCATACCGTTCGGCGTGATCGTGATTTTGAACTTTCGGCCGAGGGGAGCACGGATGAGTATGCCGACAGTGATGGCGCTGCCGTGGGAGCTGGCCGGCGCCGAGGCGGGGCTCGGCCCGGCCGAGCGCCCGGGCCGGGCGATTCGCGGCGGGCCCCGGCGGCTGCGCCGGCTCGCCGGTGACCAGCCCAGCCGGCCGTACGAACGGTTCGGCCTGACGCCGCTCAGCCCGCTCGTCGGCGCCGAGATCACCGGCGTCGACCTGGGCGCCGCGCTGGACTCCGGCGTGCGGGACGAGCTGCACCGGGCCTGGCTGGAGTGGAAGGTGCTGTTCTTCCGCGACCAGGAGATCACGCCCGCCCAGCAGGTCGCGTTCGCCCGGACCTGGGGCGACCTGCAGGAGCAGCTGCTGACCGAGTCCGACACGCCGGGGCTGGCCCGGTACGTCAAGGACGCCGAGAACGCGGGCTGGGAGAACGCCTGGCACGTCGACTTCACCGGGCGGCCCGAGCCGGCCAAGGCCTTCGTGCTGCGGCTGGTGCGCGGGCCCGCGGCCGGCGGCGACACCATCTTCGTCGACGCGGCCGCCGCCTACGACAACCTGCCGGTGCAGGTCCGGGTCGAGATCGACGACCTGCGCGCGGTGCACGACATGACCGCCACCATGGCCGGCTTCGTCCCGGCCGAGCAGCTGGCCCGGATCCGGGCCGAGTACCCGCCGGTGATCCACCCGGTGGTGCGGACCCATCCCGAGACGGGCCGCCAGACGCTGTTCGTCAACTCGGTCTTCACCGACCGCATCGACGGCCTGGACCCCGAGCTGGGCGAGCAGCTGCTGCAGTACCTGTTCCGGCAGCTGCAGGCGCCCGAGTACCAGGTCAGGTTTTGCTGGACGCCGGGCGCGGTGGCCTTCTGGGACAACCGGGCGGTGCAGCACTACGCCGTCTCCGACTACTTCCCGGCCGAGCGCGTCACCGAACGGGTCGCGATCGCCGGCGACCGGCCCTACTAACGCCGGCCTTTACTAACGGAGGTGCCGCATGGCGGCCATAGCCATCGAGACCGAGGACCTGCACAAGACCTATTCGGCCGGCGGCCGCGAGGTCAAGGCGGTCCGCGGGATATCCCTGACCGTACGCGAGGGGGAGTCGTTCGGCCTGCTCGGGCCCAACGGGGCGGGCAAGTCGACCACGTTCGGCATGCTCACCACCCGGGTCAAGCCGACCGCGGGCACGATGTCCGTGGCCGGGGCGGACCCGGTCCGCGACCCGGTGAGCGTCAAGCGCCGGATCGGCGCGGTGACCCAGTACAACACGCTGGACCGGCAGCTCACCGCGCTGGAGAACCTGGAGTTCCGTGGTCGCTTCGCCGGCCTGTCGGCGCGCGAGTCCCGGAGCCGCGGCCGGCAGCTGCTCGAGCGGTTCGAGCTCGGCGACCGGGCCGACTCCATGGTGCACCGGCTGTCCGGCGGCCAGGCCCAGCGGGTGATGATCGCCCGGGCGCTGCTGACCCAGCCGGCCGTGCTGTTCCTCGACGAGCCGACCTCGGGCCTGGACCCGCAGACCCGGGTCAACCTGTGGGAGCTGCTGCGGGAGATGCACGCGGCCGGCCAGACCATCGTGCTGACCACGCACTACCTGGAAGAAGCGGAGGCGCTGTGCGAGCAGATCGGCATCATCGACCACGGCGTGATGCTCGCCCTGGGCAGCCAGGAAGAGCTGAAGGCGCACGATGGCGGCGACTCGGTGGTGACCATGGTGCACGAGGTCGGCACCGACCTGTCCGGCGTCCTGGCCGCGGCCGAGCTGATCCCGGGCGTGAGCCGGGCCGAGGTCGAGGCCGAGACGCTGCGCGTGTTCACCAGCCGCGCCGACGTGGTGCCGGTGCTGCTGCGCACCAGCCTCAACGCGGGGATCTTCGTGCTTGACGTCTCCGTTCGCCGTCCCAGCCTGGAGACGGTCTTCCTCACCCTGACCGGACGGGAGTACCGGGAATGACAACGCAGATCACGCCTTCCGCCGAGGCGGCGCCCCCTGAGATGGCCGTCACCTTCCTGCCGGGCGGCGCCTCGGCCAAGGACAGCCTGCTGCACCCGGGGCAGTGGCGGTTCTTCGCCCTGCTCGCCCGCGACCTGCGGGTGCTGCGCCGGGACCTGTTCAGCTTCGTGATGCGCGCGGTGACCCAGCCGCTGCTGTTCGTCTTCGTCTTCGCCTACGTGCTGCCCAAGACGCAGAGCGCGGGCGGCGCCAACCCGTCGCCCGGCGGGATCACCTTCTCCACCATCCTGGTGCCCGGCATGGTGGCCTCGGCGGTGATGCTGCAGGGCATCATGGCGGTGTCCACCCCGCTGGTGATGGAGCTCTCCTACACCCGGGAGATCGAGGACCGGGTACTCGCCCCGATACCGCTGTGGATGCTGGCCGCGTCCAAGATCGTGGCCGGCGCCATCCAGGGCTGCGTGGCCGGACTGGTGGTCTTCCCGTGCGTGCTCCTCGTGCACGCCCCCGGCCAGGCCCCGCACATCTCGCTGGCCCACTGGCCGCTGGCCGTGCTCGTGCTGATCCTGGCCGCGCTGCTGATGGCCGGGCTCGGCCTGCTGTTCGGCACGATCGTGGAGCCGCGCAAGCTCAGCCTGCTGTTCACCGTCATGATGGTCCCGATCACCATGCTCGGCTGCGTCTACTACCCGTGGGCGTCGCTGGCCCGGGTCGGCTGGCTGCAGTGGCTGGTGCTGATCAACCCGCTGGTGTACGTGAGCGAGGGCCTGCGGACCGCGCTCGTCCCGCACGTGCCGCACCTGCCGATCTGGGCCTTCATGAGCGTGCTGACCCTGGGCACCATCTTGATCTGCGGCATCTCCGCGTGGACGCTGCAGCGCAGGCTCACCGACTGACCGCCGTGACGGTCGCCGCTGCCACCCCGGTCGCCGGCCTGCTGGGCCGGGATCGGGAGCTGGCCGAGGTCGGCGCGCTGCTCGACCGGACGCGCCTGGTCACCCTGACCGGGCCGGCCGGGGTGGGCAAGAGCAGCCTGGCCGCCGCCGTGGCCGCCCGGGCCGACTCCCTGGCCGGCTCTGGCGCCGGGCGGTGGGCGGCGCGGGCCACCGTGGACCTGCTCGACGCGGACGGGCCGGCCGCGGCGCGGGAGCTCATCACCCGCGCCGCCGGCTCTTGTGGTGGCCCCCGGTTGCTGCTGCTCGACCACTGCGACCTGGTTCTCGGCGCGGTCGCGCGGTGCGCGGCGGAACTGCTGGCCGGATCGCCTGGACTGTGGATCCTCGCCACCGCCCGGGAGGGGCTGGGCGCGGGCGCGGAGACGGTCTACCCGGTGCGCCCGCTGGCCCCGGCGGACGCCGTCGCCTGCTTCGCCGCCCGGGCCGGGGCCCAGCGCGGCGGACTGGCCCCGGAAATCTCGGCTGAAATCCGCCAGATCTGCGCCCGGCTCGACGGCCTGCCGCTGGCGCTCGAACTGGCCGCCGCGCACACCAAGGTGCTGACCCCGGCCCAGATCCTGACCCGGCTGGACGACTCGATGCGGCTGCTGACCGGCGGCCCGCGGGTCGCCGATGCCAGGCACCGCTCGCTGCGGGCCGCGCTCGACTGGGGCGCGGGTGTTCTGACCGATCCCGAGCGGCTGCTGCTGGCCCGGCTCTCGATCTTCGCCGACGCGTTCACCCTGGACGCCGCCGAGCGGGTCTGTGCCGGTCCTGACCTGGCCGAGGAGGACGTGCTAGCGGCGCTGGCGGGGCTGGTGGCCAGGTCGTTCGTCGAGTGCGACCCGCGCGGCCGGCAGGCCCGCTACCACCTGCTGCACACCGTCCGCCAGTACGCGGCTTCGGCTTTGGACGAGGCCGCTCTGGTTCAGCAGAACCGGGTGGATTACGCCATCGCCCACCCGGATGCGCTGTCCGTGCCCGACCTGTTCGAGGCGGTCCGCTGGTGCGCCGGCCGCTCCGCGATCGCCGACGCCCAGCGCCTGGCCACGGCCGCCGCCCCGTTCTGGCTCCTGGCCGGCCGCCTCCGCGAAGGCTCGGCCCTGCTCGCCGACGTGATCACCCGCGCCGAGCCATCGACCGACGATCCCGCTGCCCGCGCCGGGGTGCGGCTGGCCCAGGGCATGTTCGACTGCGTACTCGGCCAGGCCGACCGAGCCGCGGCTGCGGCTGCGGCTACGGCGGCAGCCGTGGCCGGGACCGGGGCCGGGCCCTGGGCCGAGGCGCTGGCCGGGGTGGCGGCGCTGCCAGCCGACCCGGCCGCGGCCGCCCGTCGCATCGCCGCCGCGGCGGCCGCGCTCGACCCGGCCTCTCCCTGGACGCCAGTCGCCACCGCGCTGCACGCCCTGGCCGCGGCCGAAGCGGGCTGGCCCGCCGAAGCCCAGGAGACCGCGACCCGGGCCCTGGCCGCGACCCGGGCCCCGGCCGCCGCGCGAGCCGTCGGCCCGGCCGCAACGCCGGCCCCGGCGCTGATCTTCGCGCTGTTCGCGGCCGGGCGGATAGCGCGCAAGCAGGGCCGGCTGGGAACGGCGCAGACCTGGCTCGGCGAGGCCGAAACGCTGGCCGCCGGGCCCGACGCCCGCGGCGCCCGGGCGCTGATCCTGGCCGAGTCGGGCCGGCTGGCCCTTGACCACGGCTCGGACGACACCGAATCCGGGGTGGCCTGCCTCGACCACGCGGCGGCCCTGGCCGCCGAGACGGATTCGCCCTGGCTGCACGCGGCCGCGCTGGACGTGCTCGGCCGCAGCCGGCTCCGGCACGGCCACGGCCCGGCCGCCCGCGGTGCCTTCGCCCGGGTCACCGCGCTGTCCCGGGAGACGGTGACCCCGCAGGCGGTGGCCGGGATCCTCGGGCTCGGGCAGGTGGCGCTGGCGGCCGGCTCCGCCAGCGCGGCCTGGACGCTGATCGAGGAGGCGCACGCCATCGCGCGCGCCGGGGCGGCGCCGTCCCTGCTGGCCCGCACCCTGCAAGCCGTCGGCGACTGCGCCGGAGCCCTCGGCAGCGTGTCGCGCGCGTGGACCGCCTACCACCAGGCGCTGACCGTCCGCATCGAGGCCGGCCTGCCGGTCATGGCCATCGAGTCGCTTGAGTCCCTGGCCGGCCTGGCCCTCGAGCAGGGGCGCACCGAGTACGGCGTCCGGCTGGTCGGCGCCGCCGACGCCCTGCGCGAGGCCGCGGGCAGCACCCGGCCCGTGCCCGCCCAGGATCGCCTGGACAAGGCCGTCGCGGCCGCCCTGCCCGAGCTGGAGCCGGGACGTTTCGCCGAGCTGCGGGCCGAGGGCCTGCGGCTGTCTCTGACCGAGGCCGCGGCCTACGCCGGCCGCCAGCGCGGCCCCCGCCAGCGGGGCGTCGGCTGGGTCAGCCTGACTCCGGCCGAACGTCAGGTGGCCGACCTGGCCGCGACCGGCCTGACCAACCGCGAGATCGGCGCGCGGCTGTTCTCCTCACCCCGCACCGTTCAGGTCCACCTCTCCCACGTCTTCGCCAAGCTGGGCATCAGCTCCCGCAAGATGCTCGCGGCCGAGATCGAGGCCCGCAACCGCCAGCTCCCCCCGCGCCCCCACCCCGCCCCCGCCTGACCTCTCGTCAGCCTCTCGTCAGCGCAGGGGAATTTCCTTCCCGCGGGGTTTCTGCCCACAGCCGCGGCTGTTGTGACAGCAGGGACACATGACCCTGGCGGCATGCGGCGGTGTCCGCTCCTCGTGTGGAGTTACCCCCGTTTTCCCGGCGGTTACGCTCCACGAGTACACGGTGGCCTCAACTATTGGGGCCAGTGTGGCTGCTGGTGGGCCTTCTCCGGGGGGTAAGTCCACACGATCCGGCCGGGCTGGTGCGCATGTGATCAGCGCGACGGCAGGTGATCGCGACAGCAGCCAGCAAGGCGACGGCGGAGCACCACCGCACGGGTGCTCCGCCGTCGCCGGTTCCCCTGGAAGCCGCTGGTTCCCCGCAGGCCTCCGGGACGAACCTCTCAGGAAACTGAAGATGCCTCGAAGTCGCGCCGGGCGGCGGCGAACTCGGACCAGCCCCGGCGTTCGGCGTACTCCAGGTAGACGCCGCCGCAGTCGGCCCGCAGCGGGCAGCCCGAGCAGGGCGCGCCGTGCTCGCGGGTCTGGTCGTCCATGAACTGGTCGTAGTTGTCGTAGACCTCGCCGTGGTACATCATCCGGATGAACCGGGAGCCGTCCTCGATGGCCAGCTGCTCGTACGGGCTGACGACGCAGAGCGGGAAGCCCTCCAGGGTGATCTCGTAGTCCGCGTCAGGAAGAACCAGCTCCGACAGCACCGGGAGCAGGTGCGTCCTGGTCTCCTCCACGGTGGGGGCCTGCATGTCGAGGGCGAAGTAGCCGCTGCCGACCGGGTGCAGGTTCGAGATGTTGATGTGCTTCACGCCGAGCTCGATGCACAGGCGGCAGATATTGCCGATCTGGCCCATGTTCATCCGCGTGATGACCATGTTGACCCGGACTCCGATGCCCGCCGCCACCGCGTTCTTGATGCCGAGAATGGTCTCCTTGAAGCCACCCGGCGTCTGGGTCTGGCAGTCCTGGGTGTGCGCGTCGGCGCCGTGCAGCGAGATCACGAACAGCCGCACGCCCCGTTCGTGCAGGGCGGCCACGAACGCCGGATCCCGCAGCCGCCGCCCGTTGGTCTGGATCTGCACTTCCGGGTAGCCGAACATCTGGGCCGTCTCCAGCAGGTCCATCAGCTGGGGCAAGATGGTGGGCTCGCCGCCGTGCAGGTTGAGTGACTCCCAGTCGTCGCCGGCGTTGGTCACCAGGAACCGCATCAGGTCCTCGTACTTGACCGCGTCGGTCTTGGCCAGCGGGGACCCGACTACGCAGAACCCGCACTTCTCGTTGCACAGGTCGGTCACGTGCATGCTGAGTTGCTTCATCTCACAGTCCTTTACAAAACCAGGCCCGCGTGGCGGGCCGCCTCGGCGAACACCGCGCGGGTGTCGACCTGGGCGTCGAGGATGGACAGGTATCCGGCGCGGCCGGCCGCCAGCCGGTCCCGGGTGGCGGGGTCGTACAGGGTCCGCTCGAGGCCCTGCACCACGGCGGGCTCGTCGAGCAGCTCGAGGTCGGTGAAGGCGTCGGTGTAGGGGTTGTCCTTGAGGATCGGCTCGAGGAACTCGTGGAAGCCGAGCGGCCACATCCGCATCTGGTGCAGCGGCAGCATGCCTTCCAGCCAGGAGCGGACCGTCGGCGTGAGCCCGCCGAGCCGGGCCTCGACCTCGCCGATGGTGGCCGCGTCGGGCACGGCGAAGCCGTTGGTCAGGACGACGGCGGGAATGTCGGACAGCACCGCGCGGCCCAGCGTGGTTGCCCCGATGTTGAGGCTGAGCACCAGGTCGGAGGCGCCGAGCATGGTGGTGAAGCGGGCCGGGGAGCAGGGCGGCAGGGCATGCACCCGGCCGGCCGGGAGCGCGGCGAGCGCGGGTGGCACCTCGCCGATGATCAGGAAGTGGGTGGTGTCCGGCAGCTGGGCCAGGTAGTGGGCGAGCAGTTGCGGCACGCCGCGCAGCACGTGGGTGCCGATCGAGGACAGGTACTTGTCCTCGGCCATGTGCTGCCACGGGGCGATGGTCAGCAGCACCAGCCGGTCCCGGGGCCCGAGGCCGAAGGTCTCGTACAGATGCCGCTTGGTCCGCCTGGTCACCCGCTCGGTGCCCTCCCACAGCCGGAACGGGTAGGCTCGCCCCTCGCGTTCGGGGTGGGCCAGCGGCACCGGGCGCAGGAACACGTCCATGTCCAGGATCCGCTTGTCGGTCGGCCGGTCCTCCTCGAACATGTCGACCGCGAAGGAGGTCTTGTCCCACTCCCAGATGTCGATCGGGAGGATGGGTACCCCGTACTCCTCGATGAACCAGGAGTTCAGGCCGAACCGCTCCCGGAACACCCCGGTGTAGGTGTAGTAGTCGGCCAGCACGATGGCGTCCGGCCGGAACTGACGGACGTCCTCGTCGACGAGCAGCCGGACCAGGCGGCCCATCCGCGGCTCGATCGTGGTGAACGGGACGCCGCTGCGCTTGAGCACCTGCTCGGAGACCGGCGAGATGACGAAGTGGCTGCGCACCCCGAGCGGCTCCAGCTGACGGGCCAGCGACAGGCCGATGACCGTCTCGCCGTAGCCGGCCGTGGACAGGGCAAAAAACATCAGGTTCATCAAAGCCCCCCAGAGAAAAGCGGCAGAGAAGGCTGAGCATCCAGGCACCGCAAGATGCCGACCCGCGTCCCGGCGTCCTCGAACGAGCCGTCCGCGATGGGTACGCCGATCACCTTCAGCCCGCGCCGGACCGCGAGGTCGAAGTAGTGGCCGATGACGGGTTCGCCGGAGCCGGAGCCGGAGCCCGAGCCCGAGCCGGCGTCCCACTCGGCTAGGCCCTCGTGCAGCAGGTCCGCGAACGCGTCGCTCCAGATGGCCGCGCCCCAGGTGTTGGCGGCGGGCGGGTCGGCGGGCTTGTCGAAGACGGCCGCCACCCGCTCCCCGTCGAGCAGCACCGGGCCGAGCCGCTCCGGCTCGGCGGCCGGGAAGACGGCCAGCGCGAGGTCGGCGCCGGTGGCGAGGTACCGCTCCCGGAGCCGGGCCAGCGCGTCCCAGGGCGTGGTGATGGTGTCGGGCATGGCGAAGATCACGTGGTCGCCCCGGGTCCAGGACCGGGCCAGGTCGAGCGCGTAGGGCAGCCCGCGCGCCTCCTCCTGGTACAGGTAGCTGAGCTCGAGGCCCACGTGGCGGCCGTCGCCGAAGTAGTTGAGCACGTCGAGCTTCCACGGCGCGACCACCAGGATCACCCGGTCGGCGTCGGCGCTGGCGATCGCGGCCAGCGCGTACTCGGCCACCGCCCGGGCCCGCACCCCGGTGCCGTCCCCGCCGGGGGCGGGTTCGTAGGTGATCGGCAGCAGCTCCTTGGGGTACCGCAGCGGCGCCAGCCGGCTGCCCCGGCCCGCGGCCGGCAGCACCCCGACGAACTCGCCGCTCACGACGGCGCTCCCTCGCGGACCTCGCCGAACCGCCGGGCGCGCACCGCGTCGGTCAGCATCACCTGGAAGTCGTCGTCGGCGTAGTCGGCCAGCGCCTGGCGTCCCTTCTTGGTGAGCAGCACCCGGGCGCACATGTCGCAGCCGTTGGAGAACGTGGTGCCGCTCCACCGCGTCCGCATCTCCGGCGTCTCGGTGATCATCCGGGCCAGCCCCTGCGGCCCGAACGCCCGCAGGAACTGATAGCTGTGGTTATCGTCGGCCTCGGCCATGATGTCGACGAAGCTCTTCTCCTTCAGGTTGCCGAGGAAGTACACGTCCTTCTCGTTGGGGTGGTGCGCCCCCACCTTGGCCGCGTGGCAGGCGGCCAGGTCGCCGTTCGGGTTGATGATCGGCGTGTGCAGGAAGCAGTGGCTGGCGTAGTGCTCCGGCTCCGCCGGGTGGCTGGTCTGCGCGACCGGGTCGATGTGCGGGCTGGAGATCACCCGGTCCACCGCGATCAGCAGCCGGTCCCCGTAGTCGTCGTACAGCGAGCGGATCTGCTGTTCCTCGTGGTCCTCGGCGATGGTGATGCACAGGCTGATGTGCGGGATGCCCCGGTCCAGGGCCCCGTCGATGACGTTGCGCACGTACTGGGCGGGCACCTTCTCCTGGTGGAAGACGTCGGTGCTGAGGTAGAAGTGGGTCAGCCCGGGCAGCTGGTCAAGGAACTTGTCCACGGTGGCCCGGTTCTTGCCCCAGAAGCTGCTGGTGAAGCAGCCGATGCCGGGCTTGGCCGGGTGCTCGGCGGCCGCGTGGACGCCCGCCTTGAGCAGCGAGAACCGCTGGAACGGCTCGCCCCCGGTGAAGATGATGTTCGGGATGCCGAAGTCGGCGGCCTGGGTCACCCAGGCCGCGATCTGTTCGTCGGCGGGCTGCCGCTCGCGGATGGAGCCGATGAACCCGCAGTGACGGCAGCCGACCGTGCAGATTTCGGTCACGCTGACCAGGATCTTGGTGTAGTACACGGATACTCCTTATTCGCCGACGTAGACGCCATTGCTGCGGCAGTGCTCGCGCAGGCGCTCGCGCGCCCGGGCCAGGTCGTCGAGGGTCAGTTCGGGCATGACCGCGTGCACGTAATCGGCCATCGCCTGCTCCCGGTCGAGGCTGTCCCGGCCGGCCCAGCGGGCGGCGATCCGCGCCCGCACGTCCGCGTCGGCGATGGTCAGCCCGAGCCGCTTCGCGGCCGCGTCGGCGAAGGCCGGCTCGGTCAGGTAGCGGTAGTCGAACGAGCCGGGCTCGGGGGAGAGCACCTCGATGTCGGAGGAGGCGATGGCTTCCTTGCCCCGGTCCACCAGCGTGCAGATGGACTGGACGTTCTCCTCCAGGAGCTGCCTGGTCATGCCGAGGTGGCCGACGACGAAGCCGGCCTTGAGGAAGATGCCCTCGTCCCTGGCCGCGTCCAGGGCGTCGAGGTTGTGCTGGAACATGCGCTCGGCCCGGTAACCCGGGTCGCCGCCGCGCGCCGGGGACAGCGGCTTGTTCAGCGCGGCCAGCGAGACCGGCGAGCCCGCGTCCAGGCCGACCATCAGGTACCTGATGCCGAGCTCGCGCAGCGTGGCGGCGTGCCGCGGGCTGGACAGGCCGTCGGCCCGGGCGTAGCCGGCGAACACCGGCCGCTCGGCCTCGGGCCGGTCGCGCCACCAGCGCGGCGCCGCACGGAGCATCTCGCGCAGCAGGCTGCCGAACGTCAGCGGCAGCTCGTCGGCGGTCAGTGACAAGTAGTCGTAACCCGAACGCACCGCATGCTCCACCACCGCCCAGCCCCGTTCCGCGTCCGGCACGCTGTTACGCCACATCCCGCCGTACTGGATCGAGCAGAACGTGCAGGCGTCGTCGCGGCTGAACTTGATGCACCCGCGGGCCACCTCGGCCGGCACGCCGTTGCCGACGTCGACGCCGAGCAGTTCGCGCAGCCGCGGCGCCACCCCGGTGGCGAAGTTGGCCTGGTACTGGGGCGTGTGCGGGTACACCGCGTCGATCAGCCCGTAGTCCAGCGCGGTATACAGCGGCTCGGGGCGCTGCGGCGTCTTGGTCAGGCCGTCCGGGGTCCACGCGATCAGGCCGGGGTAGCGGGACGGCGGGCCCAGGGCGTCCAGGCTCAGGTCGGCGATCAGGTCCCGGAACGGTCCGACCACCTCGTTGCCGGCGAAGCCGAAGTCGATGCAGTCGCGCTGCCGGGTCAGGCACGGCCCGGCCAGCGCGGATATGTGGTCGTTGCCGGCGATCGTGGCGATGCCCGGGCGTACCGCCTTGGCGTGCCGCAGCAGGGCCAGCCCGGCTTCGTAGCTGGCGGTCAGCATGCTGGCGCAGACGGCCAGCAGGTCGCCCGCGTGATCGGAGACGAATCCCAGGATCACCTCCCACGGGACGATCGTCCCGTCCAGGTAGACCGGGGTGACCCCGGGGATCTCGAGCAGCGCCGAGGCCAGCGTCAGCACGCCCAGGCTGGGCACGTTGGCCCAGTCGGTCAGGGCCTCGGGGCGGGTCACGGTGCACGACACCTCGTCGAGTACCTGCGTGGTGTTGGGCGGGTTGACCAGTAGCACAAGGGTCATCGGTCCCAGTCGCTTTCAGGCGCGGACGTCCAGCGGGGCCAGTTCACGCGCCCGCCGCAGGCAAGCGCGCGCTTCGTCGCGGTCACCCAGCGCGCGCAGAGTGCAGGCCTGGTCGAGGTAGGCGTCGGCCTGGCACGAGCCGGGTACGCCGTCACGAGCCAGCCAGACCGCCAGCTCGGCCATCATCTGGGCACGGACCCGTTCCCCGCGCAGCGCCAGCAGCCGGGCCAGCAGGCCGCAGGAGCAGACGAGGTCTTCCCGGGGGAAACGGTCGCGGTGTTCCAGAACGGCGTCGATGACCAGCTGGGCCTCCCCGGCCCGGCCCTGGCCGAGCAGGTCACGGGCGGACCTGAGCCGTTCGCCGACGTCGTAGCCGGCGGCCCGTTGGCTGGCGCTTGAGCGCATCGCCGCCTCCCCTCGTTACCGCGTATCCGTGACGAAACGGACAAGGCGATGCTCCGTACGCCCGGTTGGCTGCGGCTTGCCTGGCACCTGCTCCCCGGTATAGTCCGGCCCTCCAACCGGTTCCGGCCAGCCCGGTCAGGTGCCGCCGGCGGCCGCTGGCGGCACCGGAGGCCCTACCGGGAAACAAGGCGCGCTAGAGTCCGGCGCAAGCGCCGCTGCCTAGCGTGATTCCCCGGAGGGACCTGGTACGGGCATCCCTTCGAGGGAGGCCGGACATGCACCTAGCAGAGCTGCTCGCGTGCCGCCCCGTGCCGGCCTCGGCGGTGTTCGTGGCGCTGACCCGGCGCTGCCCGCTCCGCTGCCGGCACTGCTCCACCATGTCGGCCGTCACCTCGGAGCAGCAGCCGGCCGAGCCGCTGCGGCGGTTCGCCCGGACCTTCACCGCCGCCGACCACCCCGAGTTCCTGCTCCTCACCGGCGGCGAACCGCTGCTACGCCCCGGTCTGGTGCGCACCCTGGCCGAGACGGCGCGGGCCGCGGGCACCCGCAGCTACGTGCTCACCGGCGCTTTTTATGCCGAACGGGGTGGGCTCCCCGCCCCGGTCCGCCGCGCGCTCTCCTCGGTCGACCACGTCGCGGTCAGCGTGGATGTCTTCCACGAGGAGCAGGTGCCGCGGGAGCGGGTCTTCCGGCTGCTGCACGAGATCCTGGCCACGGGCCGTGACGTCAGCATCCAGGCCTGCGGGACCGGGCCCGACGACCCCTACCTGGCCGGGCTGACCGGCGACGTCCGCCGCGAGTTCGGCGACCGCGTCCCGATGCTGGTCACCACCGTCCGCCCGGCCGGCCGGGCCCGGGCCTGGCTGGCCGCCGCGACCGGGCCGGCGACCGAGTCGGCCGCTTCAGGGATCCCGGCCGAGCCGCCCGCCGCTCCCTGCGAGCTGCTGTCCTGGCCGGTGGTGGCGTTCGACGGGACCGTCGCCGCGTGCTGCAACCAGGACGTGCTTGACGCCCGGCCGGTCCCCGCGCACCTGCGGCTCGGCCACGTCAGCTCGGTCACCTGGCCCGAGGTCCGCCGCGCGTGCGAATCCTCGGCCGCGCTGCGCGCGCTCCGCACCCGGGGCCCGCTCCAGCTCGCCCACCGCTTCGGCGCGGCTGGTACTGATTACTGCACCACCTGCCGGTCGCTGCCCGCCCGCGCCCTGCGCGGCGCCGAGGCGGAAGCCGGCCGCCCGGCCGCCCGGCTGATCGAGCAGCAGGCCATCGCGCTGCAGCAGGCGGCCGGCCCGGCCGGCTTCGCCCGCAGGCACGGCGACCCCTCCCGGGCCGACCTGGTCCTGCTCGGCTACCCGGGGAGCCCGGGATGCTGAGGCTCGAGGCGATCGACCGGATCCGGTCCCAGCCGGGCCGGGCGGTGCTGCTGTACCTGACCGACCGCTGCCCGGTCGGCTGCGCGCACTGTTCGGTGAGCGCGCTGCCGCGCGGGTCGCGGCCTGATCTCGCGGTGGTCGGGCGGCTGGTGGACGGGCTGTGCGCGCTGGACAGGATCCGCCTGGCCGGCGTCTCGGGCGGCGAGCCGTTCGCCGAGCGCCGCGCGCTGGAACTGGTCACGACCCGGCTCGCGGCGGCCGGGAAGCAACTGGTCCTGTACACCAGCGGCAACTGGGGCCGGGACGACGGCACGGTGCCCGGCTGGACCCGGCCGGTCCTGGCCCGGGCGTCCTGCGTGGTGCTGAGCACCGACCGCTATCACGCGGCGCGCATCCCCGCCCCCCGGTACCAGGCCGCGCTGCGCGCCACGGCCGAGTCCGGCGCCTGGATCGCCGTCCAGGTGCTCGGGACCGGCACGCAACTGGCCGAGGCCGAGCGCCTGCTGGCCGCGGCCCTCGGCCCCTCCTGGCCGGACCAGGCCGAGATCCGCGCTACCGCCCTGCTCCCGCGCGGCCGGGCCGGCCGGCTTGGCCGCCATCAGACGTACACGCAAGGCCGTTGCTTCCTGGCCCGCACCCCGGTGATCAGGTATGACGGGCGCATCACGGCCTGCTGCAACGAGGACGTGGTGACCGGGGCCGGGCCCGCGGCGCTGCACGCCCGTGCGGACGGCCCCGGGGAGCTGCCCGCGGCCCTGGACACCCTGGCGCGCGACCCGTTCCTGGCCGCGATCAGCGCCGCCGGGCCGGCCGCGCTGACCCGGCTGCCCCGCTACCGCGACCTCGGCGCGCAGGCGCACCCGGACATCTGCGCGGCGTGCTGGGCCCTGCTCGGCCGCGGCGCGGACTCCGATCCGGCGGTGCGGGCGCTCGCCCTGCTGGCGGCCGGCCGCCCGGATGAGAGCTCCCGGTGACCGCCGCGACCCTGGTCCGCCCGGCGCTCTGGCTGACCTTCCCGGCCGTGCGGGCGGCGGCGCACGCGCTGTGGACCGCGCCGCGCCTGCGCGAGCGCTACCCCGCCTACCTGGCCGTCATGCACGGGCTGATCCGCGCCTCGGTCCCGCTGATGGAGACCGCCGCCGAGCGCTGCCGCCTGCTGCCGCCGGAAGACCCGTCGGCCGGGCCGCTGGCCGGGTACTTCGGCATCCACGCCGAGGAAGAGCGGGGGCACGACGACTGGCTCCTCGAGGACCTGGCCGTGCTGGGCGTCCGGACGCCCGACGCGCTACTGGCCGACGCGCCGCTGGCCGTCGCCGGGCCCGGCGGTGATCTCCGCGACGACATCGCCGCCCTGGCCGGGGCGCAGTACTACCTGATCCGGCACTGTCACCCGGCCTGCCTGCTCGGCTACATCGCCGTCCTGGAAGGGTGCCCGCCGGACGCCGCGGTGACCAGCCGGCTGCCCGCGCTGACCGGCTGGCCGGCCGCCGCCTTCCGGACCGTGGCCGAGCACGCGGCCCTGGACCCGGGGCATCAGCGGGACCTGGACGCCCTGCTCGACGTGCTGACGCTGCGCCCGGCGGTGACCGCGGCGGTCGCGCGCAACGTGGCGTTCACGGCCGACCGGGCCGCGAGCCTGCTCTATCGCCTGGCCGGGCCGCCCGGCGGTACCGCCTCCAGGGGGACATCATGAGCTGCCCTAGCTGTCACTCCGATGTCCCGCGGAACGCCCGCTTCTGCCCGTTCTGCGGGTCGGTCATCGCCCCGGTCGTGCCCCGCGAGCTACGTAAGACCGTCACGGTCCTGTTCTGCGACATGACCGACTCGACCGCGCTGAGCGGCCGCCTCGACCAGGAGTCGCTGCGCGAGATAATGATCCGCTACTACGCGCTGATGCGAGGCTGCCTGGAACGCTACGGCGGAACGGTGGAGAAGTTCATCGGCGACGCGGTGGTGGCCGTGTTCGGGGTCCCGGTACTGCACGAGGACGACGCGCTGCGCGCGCTGAGCGCCGCGACCGAGATGCTCACCGCGGTGCAGACCCTCAACGACGAACTGCGCGGGCTGATCGGGGTGGAGATCGGCATCCGCATCGGGGTGAACACCGGCGAGGTGGTGGCGGCCGAGGACGCCTCGTCCGGCCAGGTGCTAGCCGCGGGCGAGGCGGTGAACGTGGCGGCCCGGTTCCAGCAGCACGCCGCGCCCGGCCAGGTCATCCTCGGCCCGGTCACCCGGATCCTGACCGCCGGCGACACCGTCGTCGTCTCGGTCGGTGAGCTCACCCTCAAGGGCAAGACCGAGCCGGTGCCGGCCTGGCAGCTGGTCGGCCTGCGCTCGCCCGACGCCGCCCGTTTCCCCGAGCTCGAGGTGCCGTTCTTCGGCCGCGCGGCCGAACTCGGGCACCTGCTGCGGTACTGGGACGAGGCCACGCTGGCGGCCGGCGGCCGGCTGGTCGCGCTGCACGGCGAGCCCGGCGTGGGCAAGACCAGGCTGGCCGCCGAGTTCGCGGCCAGGGTCACGGCCCGGGGCGCGCTGGTCGGAACCGGCCGCTGCCGTCCCTACGGTGAGGGCACGCCGCTGCACGTCCTGGGTGAGGCGCTGCGCCACCTCGTGGACGAGGCCAGGAACCGCGACATCCTGGACGGGCATAGCCCGGATTTCGACGAGGCGCTCGCCTACCTCGGCTCCAGCCTGCTCCGCGACGGGTCCCCGGGTGACCTGCCCGACCAGCTGGTCTGGGCCGCCACCCTCGTCCTGGAGACGATCGGGCGCCGGCTACCGGTCCTGCTGATCATGGACGACCTGCACGCGGCCAAGCCCGTCCTGCTCGACGTGCTCGTCCAGCTGGCCGGCCGGATCGCCGATGCGGCCGTGCTCGTGCTCGGGGTGAGCCGGCCCGAGCTGCTCGAGCGCGTTCCGGCCTGGGGCAGCGACCGGATGCTGTGGCTGGGGCCGCTCAGCGCCGAGGAGGCGCAGCTGTTCCTGGCCGCGCTGAGCGAGGTCGCGGCCCACCGGGCCGGGCTGGCCGAGGGGATCGTCGAGCGGGCGGGCGGGAACCCGTTCTTCCTCGAGCAGCTGGCCGCGATCGGCGACGAGCCCGGCACCGACTCGCTGCCGCCTACCGTGCGCTCGGTCATCGCGGCCCGGCTGGACCTGCTCGACCCGCTCGAGCAGGATGTGCTGCTCCGCGCGGCCGTTCCCGGCAGCCGGTTCTCCCAATCCGAGCTCGGGGCACTGCTCGAGGCCGAGCCCGCCATCACCGCCCCGCCGGACCAGACCCTGAGCACGCTCACCCAGCGCCGCTTGATCCAAACCGAATGGCCCGCCGACGCCTACCGCTTCACCGGCATACTGATCAGGGACGTCGCCTACAACACCTTGTCCAAGCGAGCCCGGCTGCGTTACCACGAAGTCCTGGCGTCCTGGTACCGGCACCGTACGCAAAGCCCGGACCTGGCCGGACGGCACCTGGAGCGCGCCTACCGGCTGGCCGCCGAGCTGCACCCGGCCGATCCGCGGGTCCTGCGGCTGCGCATCGACGCCGCGCAGACCCTGGCCACGGCCGGGGCCCAGGCGCTGCGCGGAAGTGACCTGCACTGGGCGGCCGACCTGCTGGCCCAAGCCCTCGACCTGCACGACGAGGCGTCCCCCGAACACATCGCGGTCGGCGTGCACCTGGCCGAGGCCCGGCTGCTGCTCGGCACCGACCCGCACGCCCAGCAGACGCTGCAGACCCTGGCGGCGGAAGCCACGGCCGCCGGCGACCTGCGTACCGCCGCCCACGCCCGCCTGCTGCTGGCCGCGCTGGAGCTGCCCCGGCCCTCCGCGGTCGAGGACGCGCTGGCCACCGTGCCCATCTTCGAAGCGGCCGGGGACGAGCTCGGCCTGGCCCGGGCCTGGCTGCGGGTGGGCCAGCTGCGCCAGCTCGGCGGCCGTTACGCCGAGGCGGAGGAACTGCTGAGCCGGGCCCTGCGGCATGCCGTGGCGACCGGCACGCAGCTCGAGCTGGCCACCGTGATGGGCGGCCTGGCCACGTCGCTGTGGCGCGGACCCACCCCGGTCGAGGCCGCCCTGGTGGGGTGCCAGGAGCTGCTGGCCGCGCACGGCGACGGCCGCCGGGCCGTGCGTGCCACGGTGAACTGCCCGTACGCGGTGCTGCTGGCCTACCGCGGTGACTACGACGAGGCCCGCGCCCTCGTGCGGGCTTCGACCCAGATCATCAGCGAGCTCGGGCACGCCTACGGCGCGGCCACCATGATGATCTTCGCGGCCATGCTGGAAGGGCTGGCCGGACGGTGGGACGCCGCCGAGCACCTGCTGCACGACGCCGCCCAGGCCAGCCTGGCCCGCGGGGACACGCTCAGCTACGCCGCCGCGGTGGCCGGGCTGACCCGGGCGTACCTGGAGCAGGGTCAGGACGGCGCCGTGCTCGAAGCCGTCGAGGAACGCGTCACCGCCACCGGCGACCCGTTCCTCGACGCCGAGATCTACGGGGTGAAGGCCCGGGCCCTGGCCACTCGCGGCGAGCAGGCGGCCGCCCGGCGGACCGCGGAGCTGGCCCTGGCCGCGGCCAACCTGACCGACTCGACCGTCTGCCTGGCCACGGTGGAGCTCGACCGCGCGCACATGCTGCGGGCCCTCGGCGACCACCGGGAGGCTGCCGCGGCGGCCGCCGCGGCCGGACGGTTCTACCAGGCCAAGGGCCATCTCGTCGGGGTCGACCGGGCGGCCTCGTTCAGCGCCGCCACCCCCTGGGGGACGACATGACCCCCGGGCAGGCCTCGCTGACCTGGAACGCTCTCGACCTGAGCCCGGTCGAGCTGGCCGTCCAGTGCGACTGGCCCGGGCCGGTCACCAGGGAATGGGCCTGGGGCGGGTCGTCGGGCCGGGGCATCCGCGTCTGCGTGGTGGACAGCGGCATCGAAGGAGATCATCCCGACGTCGGCCCGGTGCAGGGGTCCTACGCCGTCTCGGCGGGGGCGGACGGCGAGCTCGCCGTCGTGCCCGTCGCCGCCGGCGACGCGTGCGGGCACGGCACCGCCTGCGCCGGCGTGATCCGGTCGCTGGCCCCGGAGTGCGAGCTCTACAGCGTCCGCGTGCTCGGGGAGCGGTACACCTCGACCGGCGACATGTTCATCACCGGGCTGCGCTGGGCCGTGGCCCAGGGGTTCGACGTGGTGAACCTCAGCCTGTCGACCACCAGGCAGAAGTTCGCCGAGGCGCTGCACACGGTGGCGGACGACGCTTACTTCGCGGGCACCATCTTGGTGGCGGCCGCGCACAACACCCCGGTGGAGAGCTTTCCCTGGCGGTTCGCCTCGGTGGTATCCGTGGGCAGCCATTCGGTTCGCGACCCCGCCCTGGTGCTCTACAACCCGAGCCCGCCGGTGGAATTCTTCGCCTACGGCACCGAGGTCGACGTGCCCTGGCCCGGCGGGCGCCGCACCAGGATCACCGGCAACAGCTTCGCCGCGCCGCATGTGGCCGGATACTGCGCCCTGGCCAAGGGCAAGCACCCCGGCCTCACCCCCTTCCAGCTGAAGAACTTGCTCTATCTGACCTCTGACAATGTGAAAGGGACCGCATGAGTGACAACGGCAACCTGCTGACCGCCGCGGCGGCCAGCCTGGGCGAGGCGGAGCGTGACCACTCCGAGTTGCTGACCTCGGTCGTCACCGTGGCGCGCGCCCTGTTCGGCGCGGCCGCGGCATCTGTCTTCCTGCTCGACGAGCAGTCCGACGAGCTGGTCTTCGAGGCTGTCTCCGGCGCGGGCGAAGACCACTTGGTGGGCGAGCGGTTCCCGGCCTCCCGCGGCATCGCCGGCTGGGTGCTGGGCGCGCAGGAACCGCTGGTGATCTCCGACCTGACCGACAACCCGGTCTTCGCCCGGGATCTGGCCGAGACCACCGGCTACGTGCCACGGTCCATGATGGCGGCACCGCTGCTGCGCCGGGAAGAGATCATCGGCGTGATGGAGGTGCTCGACCCGACCCCCAACCCGGTCAGCCCGCTTGGCGCGGTGCAGTTGCTCGCCCTGTTCGCCGGGCAGGCCGCGATCGCGCTGGCCGTCATCCGCCGCAATCGCACCACGTTCCAGTTGCTCGTCCGGGAACGGGGTGAGCCGAGCGAGCTCACCCAGATGGCCAGGCTGCTCGACGAACTCGGCGACGATCAGCGCGCCGCGGGCGTGGATCTGCTGGACACGCTGCACCGGCTGCTCTCGCGGACCACCTAGGAGACACCATGCGCTTCGACCCGCCGCTACGGATCGCCGCGGCCGCGCTGTGGCTGCCGGACGACTGCGAGACGGTCATCGACGCGGTTCAGGCCGGGACCATCGAGCCCGCCCGCGCCGCCAGCAACGGATACGTGCAGCTCTCGGTCAGCGACATCCCGCCACCGCAGATGGCGGTGCGGGCCGGGACCGCCGCGCTCGAGCAGGCTGGGTTCGGCCCGGAGGAAATCGGGCTGCTGCTCCACGCCTGGGCCTATTACCAGGGACAGGACTACTGGGAGCCGGTGCACTACATCCTCAACGAGCTCGCCCTGTACGCCGCCACCCCGCTCGGCGTCAGCCTCGGCTGCAACGGCGGGTTCGCCGCGGTCGAGACCGCGGCCTGCCGCATGCTGGCCGGCCAGGCCAGCACCGCCCTGGTCACCACGGCCGAGCGGTTCTGTCCGCCGCGCTTCGACCGGTGGGCGTCCAACCTCGACGTCAGCTACGGCGACAGCGGCACCGCCCTGCTCCTAGATACCGAACGCGGCCCGTTCGAGGTGCTCAGCACGGCCAACGTGACCGATCCGCACCTCGAGGGGATGTACCGGGGCACGGCCCCGTGGAACAGGGTCCCGTTCGAGCACGCCGAGACGGTCGACATCCGCACCCAGATCAGGGCCTTCATGGCGGCCGGCCACGGCCCGGCCTTCGGCGGCGTGGTCACCCGGTCGGTCCAGCAGACCGTCAGGTCCGCCCTGGACCAGGCGGGCCTGGCCGCGGACGACCCCAGGATCCGGGTCATCGTCCCGCCCCGGTTCGGGGCCGAGGTGATCCTGCACTCCTACACCGAGGTGCTGGCCGGGATGACCAAGGCCGAGATCGTCAACCTGGGCCGGGGCACCGGCCACCTGGGCGCGGGGGACATGGCCGCGAACCTGGCCGACATCGACGCCGCGGGGACGCTCCAGTCCGGCGAGTTCGCCCTGATGCTGTCGGCCACGGCCGGCTTCACCTGGTCCGGCATGGTGGTCCGGCGGTCATGAGCGGGTGAATCGTGCAGATCTCCTTTAGCATCCTGGGCCCGATGACGGCCGAGCTCCAGACGGCCGAGTCCGGCGCCCGCCCGGTCGAGCTGGACGCGGGCCCGTTCAAGCAGCGCCTGCTGCTCGCCTTGCTGCTCTGCCGGTGCAACAGCGTGGTCCTGGTCGAGCAGCTGATCGACACCCTGTGGTGGGACGGTCCGCCGCGCACGGCGCACAAGAACATCCAGGTGTACATCTCCCACTTGCGTAAGCTCCTGGCCGCAGACGGCCAGCCGAGCCGGTTGCGCTACCGGCCGCCCGGTTACCAGCTGGTGCTGACCCCGGCCGAAGTCGACGCGCTGCGGTTCGAGGACCTGTCGCGGGCCGGCCGGCTCGCGCTGCGCCGCGGCGACCCGCACACCGCGGCCGGGTCCATGCGGCAGGCGCTCGGGCTTTGGCGCGGTCCCGCCCTGGCCGACCTGCAGCTCTCGCCCGCGCTGCGGGAGGAGGCGACGCGTCTCGACGACCGCAGGCTCTCCGTCTACGAGGACTGGTTCGAGGCGGAGCTGCTGCTGGGTAACCACGCCGAGGTCCTCGAGCAGATCGAGGGCGTGATCCGGGCGCACCCGCTCCGGGAGCGGCTGCGCAGCCACCAGCTGACCGCGCTGTACCGGGGCGGCCGTCAGGCCGAGGCGCTGGCCGAGTACGACAACCACCGGCAGCTGCTGGCGGCCGAGCTCGGCCTGGACCCCAGCCCGGCCCTGCGGCGGCTCTACCAGAACATCCTGTCCGGGCACCCGGCGCTGAACGCCCCGCCCCCGCCCGGGATAACGGCCGAGGGCGCCGCCGGGGTAGCGGCAGGAGCGGCGGCCGGGCGTCGCCCGGAGGCCGGGCCCGCGGCGGTGCTGGCCGGCGGCCTGCCGCCGGAGCCAGCGGCCGAGGTCGTCGCGCACGCCGCTGGCGCCGCTGCGCTTCAGCCCCAGCTTCAGCCCCAGTGCGGCCGGTCGGGGCTGCCCCGGGCGACGGGCGACTTCACCGGGCGGCAGGCCGTGCTCGGCGAGATCCTGGCCTGCTTCGGCCGGGCCCCCGGGCCCGTCGCCGACGGTCTCGGTGACGGCAACCGCGACCGTCGCGACGGTGACCTCGGCCACCTGCGCCGGTTCGTCGCTATCGTCGGGCCGCCCGGGTCCGGTACCAGTACGCTCGCCCTGCAAGCCGCGCACGCCCTGGCCCCGCGGTTCCGCGACGGCTCGGTGCTGCTGCCGCTGCGGGACGAGAAAGGGGCGCCCCGGCCGCCGGGTGAACTGGTCGACGACCTGCTCGGCCGCCTCGACCTGCGCCCGGCCGCGACCAGGGACCGCGGCACCCAGCTCCGGAGCCGGCTGGCCGACCTGCGGCTGCTGCTGATCCTGGACGGCGCGGCCGACGAGGCCCAGGTCCGGCCGCTGCTCCCGGGAGCGGGTGACTGCTCGGTGATCCTCACCAGCTGCCGTCGCCTGGGCGGCCTGGACGGCGTCCGGCGTTTCGGCCTCGGCGTGTTCACCGAGGACGAGGCGCTGGAGTTGCTTGGCCGCCTGGCCGGCCCGGACCGGGTCGCGCAGGCCCGGCCCGCCGCGCTGCGGATCGTCCGGGCCTGCGGCCTGCTGCCGCTGGCGGTGCGCATCGCCGGAGCCCGGCTGGCCGGCCTCGAGCACCTGCCGCTGGACCGGTTCGCCGAACGGCTCGAGGACACCGACCACATGCTCGACGAACTGGCCGTCGGCGACCTGTCCGTCCGCGACCGCTTCGACCGGTACCTGCACGGGCTCGAGACGGCCGAGCGCCTGGCGCTGATGCAGGTAGCGGTGGCCTGGGGGCCGCCCTCGCGCAGGCCCAGCGAGACGGAGCAACTGCTCGAGCGGCTCGTCGGCGTGCACGCCCTCACCATCACCGACCGGGAGTTCCGCGCCGCCGCCAGCCCGGTGCCGTTCGCGATGCCGGTCCCGCTGTGGGTCTACGCGCATCGCCTGCTGGCCACCGCCGTCGGCGATGTCTGTCCCTGACCTCTATACCTGCGCCGGCCTGGCGGTGCTGCGGGCGGCGCTGGCCCCCCGGCCGCCGGAGCCGCCCCGCGACCCGCGCGAGCCCGAGGACCCGGCCCGGTTGCGCGACGCGATCCGGGTCGTCCTGGACGACCCGGCCCTGGCCGCCGCGCTCGAGCTCGCCTCCGGTGACCTGGCCCGCGCTGTAGCCAGGCCGTGGCCGCAGACCGCCGCCCGCCCGCCCCGCGACCGGCGGCGGATGACCCTGGCCCTGACCGGCTACCTGCTGCGCCTGCGGCACCGGGCGACCCCGTTCGGCTTGTTCGCTGGGACCGCCCTGGTCCCGGTGACGGATACCGCGGGGGACCCGGCCGCGGCCGGAGGTCTCCGCGGCCGGCCCCGCGTGCTGCTGCGCCCGTCGCCGCGCTGGCTGGCCGGGCTGGTCGCGGACGTCGAGGCCGACCCCGCCCTGCCCGCCCAGGCTCGGCTGGTCCGGATCGCCGCGTCGCCGTCGCTGCGCCCAGCCGGCGCCTGGCAGCTGCTACCTGACCGTGAAGGCGGCGGTCCCGGTCGGTGGCAGGCCGGCCCGGCGGTACGCCGGTCGCCCCTTCTCGACGCCGTGCTGACCCTGGCCGGCCCGGACGGCACCGGATACCAGGCCCTGCTCAGCCTGCTCGACACGGTGGCGCCCGGCATCGGCCGGGACCAGCTGGCGCACTACCTCAGCCGCCTGCTCGCCGCCGGGTTCCTGGTCACCGACCTGCTCCCGGCGCCCGGCGACACGGACCCGCTCGGCCACCTGGCCGAGCGCCTGGACGGCCACCCAATCGCCACGCGGTTGCGGGCTGTCCGTGCGGATCTTCGCCAGGCCGCCACGCCTGCCGGGTTGCTGGCGGCCGGAGAACTGCGCAGGCTACGCGCGCGGCTGCACGACATCCGACCGCGCGACGCGGACCTGGTCGCCGACACCCGGCTCGGCACCGACCTGCGCGTGCCCCGCCGGGTGGTCCGGGAGGTCGAGCGCGCCGCCTCGGTGGCCTGGACCTGCGCGCCGCCCCGGGCTAGCCGTCCGCTGGCCGGGCTGCATTACGCGATGCTGGACCGCTACGGCTCAGATCGTCCCGTCCCCCTGACCGAATTGCTCGACATCACCGGATCCCTCGGCCTGCACCCCTCGTCCGGCTCGGCCGCCCCGCCCGGGGGCCCGCGGTCCGCGGCTCCGTCCCGGGGCGCCCGTGACCGCATGCTGACCGGCCTGGCCTTGGACGCGCTCGCCGCCGGATACGCCGAACTAGTCCTCGGCCCGCCCCTCCGCAACCGCCTCGGCGCCGTCGCTGGCTCCGACTGCGGCTCCGACTGCGGCTCTGGCTCCGGCTCCGGCGGGCACCCGCCGCCCGTGGACGTGTTCGCCGAGATCGTCACGGCCTCGGCCCAGGCCTTGGACCAGGGCGACTTCCTGGTCTGCCTGGGCTCACCCGGTCACCCCGGGCCAGCCGGAGCCACGGCCGGACGCCTGGCCGCCCAGCTCGGTGCCGGCGCGGCCAGGCTGGCCGCGTCGGCGGACGAAGCCGGCCCGCTCGACGTCGAACTGGTGTTCCGGCCACCGGATCCCGCGGCGGCGAACCTGGTGGCCGAGACCGGCTGGACACGGTTCCGGATCGACCTGACCGGATCCGGCCCGAGCGGGGCCGGGTCGTCGGGCGCCGCCCGGCCGGGGCGCGACCTCCCGCTGGACGACCTGGTCGTCATCGCTACCCCGGAGCGGCTGCGGTTGCGTTCGGAGCGGCTCGGCCGGGATATCCGGCCGGTCAGCTTCGCCACCCTGGACCCGCGGCACGCGGGTCCGGTCGCCGGGTTCCTGCTCGCCCTGGGCCGGTACGGCGCGGTGCCGTGGCGGGCCTGGGACTGGGGAGCGGCGGCGACGCTGCCCTGGCTGCCCCGGGTCCGGACCGGCCGGGCCGTGCTGGCCCCGGCTCGCTGGGTGATCCCGCCCGGCCTGCTGCACCTCGCCGGGGCCGGCGACGGCCGCCAGTGGCGCGATGGCCTGCTGCGCTGGCGGGACGCGCACGAGGTCCCTGACGTGGTGATAGCCGGCGCCTGGGATCAGCGGCTGCCCCTGGACCTGGCCGACCCGGTCCACGCGGAACTGCTGCGCCGCGAGTGCCGGGACCGCGGCGTGGTCACGGTCACCGAGCCGCCCGGCGGCCTGGCGGCCTGGCGTTCCGCGGGCTGGCCGCGGAGTCCGGGCGGCCCGCACACCGCCGAGCTCGTCTTCTCCCTGCACCCCGCGGCGCGCGGTGACCACGCGCCCGGTGTGCCACCAGGTACCGAAGAACGTAACCAGGGGCACATCGACTCCGCTTTCCTCCCCGGCGGGCCCTGGCTCTGCGCGGGGCTGGCCGTGCCGGAGGCGCTGCAGGACGGCGTGCTGGCCGAGCTAGCCGACGAGGCCTTGCGGGCAGCGGCCGGACAGGCGGGAGTGGACCGCTGGTTCTTCGTCCGGGGTGCCGATCCGGCCGGTGTACCACAGCTCCGGCTGCGCTTTCACGGCCAGGCGGCCGGCCTGAACCAGGCGCTGCTCCCGGCCCTGCACGCCTGGAGCGACCGCTTGCGCGGGGCCGGCCTGCTCAGGGAGTTCTCCCTGCTGAGCTACTGGCCGGAACACTGGCGATACGGGGATGGTGCCTGCCTGACGGCGGCAGAGCGTTTCTTCCACCACGACTCCCGGCTGAGCCTGGAACTCCTGGGTTCCGGGGCGGCCGTCCCGGAACGGCTGGCGGCCCCGGGCGTGATGCACATCCTGGCCGTCATGTGCGGATCCCGCGATGCGGTCCGCGAGCTGCCGCGGCCGCGGCTGTCCGGGCCGGAACGGCGGCGGCTGGCCGACCTGGGCCAAGAACGCCACCAGCCCCCTGTAGCCGTGCCCTCGCACGGACAGGGGGCCAGGTCGGCGTGGCCTGAGTGGCACGCGGCCCTCGCGGCCTACCAATCGCGGCTGGGCGACGCGGGGAGGGACCCCGTTCCGGTCGCCTGGTCGCTGGTGCACATGCACTGCAACCGCCTCGCGGGTCCGAGCCGCGCGACGGAACGTATTGCCGTCGCGCTGGCTCGTGACCTGGCTGCGACGCGGTGACCAGCAGGTCTGCCGCGCCCCGGTTGGGGTTTAGTAGTAGGCCGGGGTGGCGCCGTGCGCCTCGACCTCACGGGTGAACAGGCCCTGGGCGGCCAGTTCGCGGACCTTCTCCACGTGGTGGGCCTCGAGGCCGTACTCGGCGGCGACCGCGTTCGGGTTGGACAGGAACTCGTTGGCGAAGGCGTCGTCGGTGATGGCGCGCTGGATGAGCTCGCGAAGGCGGGGACCTGAGCTTGACATGGCATCCTCCTGCTGTGACCTGCGGTTATCCGGTTGGCTTTCCGCGTCTGGCTGACAAGTTCAATACTGACCGGGCGGGGCCGCGGATAGATCGGCCGCGCTGGCCTAATTGCCTGCGGGGGACGGCTGATGCCGTCAGGCCCAACGGCCTATGAGCCCCGCGCTGACGGCGTATGCCCGCCACGCGGATGGCGTATACGCCCGCCCCGATGGCGTACACGACGCGTGATGATCAGGCAATTTGCGGAAAATAGGGGTCGAGGCGCAAGAATAGTTCGGTCCCGGCCTCCATGAACAGCTGCGCGAGCTCGCTGTGGACCGGCTGGCGGTGCTCGGCCCAGCCCGGATCGGCGCGGGAGACGCACGCCACCCGGTACGCCTCCTCGCTCCCCTCGAAAAGCACGCTCTTCAGCACGGCCAGTTCCGCCGTGGTGAGCGGTCCGTACATGTGCCTCACCGCCTGTCCCCGGATATAGGTCAGTACGGTCCTAACAGCCCCCGATCGTCCTAGCCTCGCGCTCAGCTAGAGCCCGCCGCCATGTCCGCTCCGCCTCGCCCGGGCCGGAAACGGCATGAAACCCCGAGTACAGCGCGTCAGAACGCACTGAAAGTCCGGTTTCATCTCGTATCCGCCGCTGGGCTCACGGTCTTGCGCATGACGCAGTGGTTCTTGCCCTTGGGGCGGTCGTAGGCGAAGCCGGCCTGCTCGTACAGGCCGCGGGTGCCGTTGTAGAGGAACGAGGACGAGATCTTCTTGCCCGCCGTGTCCTGCGGGTAGCCCTCGACAACTCCGCCGCCCGCCTGCGCGACCAGGTCCAGGGCGCCGGCCAGGGCGACGGCGGCCACGCCTTCGCGACGGTGGTTCCGGTCCACGAAGATGCAGGTGAAGCGGTAGTCGGGCAGCGATACCAAGCCGGCTTCGTAGCTCTTCTTGTGGTGGATGCCCGGCAGCTCGGCCGGGGGACCGTACTGGCACCAGCCCACCGCGTCGTCACCGTCGAAGACGACGGCGGCGTGCGCCATCCCGTTCGTTACCAGGTATTGCTTGTATGGTCGGCCGGCCTCGACCTCGGCGTCGACGCCGAGGTCGGAGCGGCGCACATGGAACCACGTGCAATAGCAGCCGAACCCGGCCCCCTTGTGCTTGTCAAGCAGCCGGGCGTAGGCCGGCCAGGTCTCCGTGCTGAGCGGCCTGATCTTATAGATAACGTCCCCCGGATCCCGACGGCAGTTTCAGGGTAGCCAGCCCGCGTCGTAGGCGGTCTTGATCGCGTCCACCCGGTTGCGCGCGTTCAGCTTGGTCACGATGGTGGTCAGGTAGTTGCGCACCGTTCCCACCGACAGGTGCAGGGTGGCCGCGATCTCGGCCGGCTCGGAGCCCTCGGCGGCGAGCCTGAGCACCTCGTGCTCACGCGCCGACAGCGGGTTCTGGCCGCCTTCCCACACGGACAGGGCGAGCTGCGGGTCGATGACCCGGCTGCCGGCCGCGACCCGGCGGATCGCGGCGGTCAGCTGCTCGGGCGGCGCGTCCTTGAGGATGTACCCGGAGACGTGGGCGGCCAGTGCCCGGCGCAGCGTCCCGGCCCGGGCCAGGCTGGTGACGATCAGGGTCCGGCACGACGGCAGCTCGCCATGCAGCCGCTCGGCGGCGGACAAGCCGTCGAGCCCGGGCAGGTCGATGTCGATGATGGCCACGTCGGGCTGGCAGGCCAGCGCCGTCGGCACGATCTCGGTGCCGTTCTCGACCGCCGCCACGACCTTCAGGTCCGGCTCGAGCTCGATCAGGGCGACGAACGCGCCGCGTACCATGGCGACGTCCTCGGCCAGGAGAATTTTCAGTGTGAGCAAGCCCCGCTCCCAACGATCCCGACTCCGTCAGCACCCGGCTGGCCCGGTATCAGGCGGCCGGCCGAGCAGGGGCACCGTGGCCAGCACCTCGAACCGGCCGTCGGCGGCGGTCCCCGCGGTCAGGTTGCCGCCGACCGCCTCGAGCCGCCGGGCCAGGTTGTCCAGGCCGCCGCCGTCCCGGCGCGACGCGGCCGAGGCGGGCACGCCGTCGTTGCTCACCCGCAACGTGGCGGCGTCCTCGGTGACGTCGGCCGCCACGGTGCACTTCTGGGCCGAGCTGTGCCTGAGCATGTTCGTCACGGCCTCGCGCAGGACCGTCGCCAGCACGGTGTCGATGTCCTCGTCCAGCGCCCCGCAGTTGACCTCCACCTGGGCGGCGATGCCCGCCGCGGCGAGCAGCGAGGCGACCGAAGCCGCCTCCTTGGACAGCGACATGTTGCGGTACTCGCTGGCCACCGTGCGCACGTCGGCCAGCGCCTGCCGGGCGATGTCGAGCAGGTCGGCCAGCTCGTCCCGGGCCCGCTCCGGGTTGACGCCGACCAGCCGCCGGGTGAGCTCGGCCTTGAGAGTGATCGCCGAGAGGCTGTAGCCGAGCAGGTCATGCAGGTCCCGGGCGAACCGCATGCGCTCCTTGACCACGGCGAGCTGGGCCCGCTCGGCGCGTGTCGCGTGCAGGTACCTGATGACCAGGTTCAGCCGGGACAGGCCGAACACGACCAGGCCGAGGTCCATGGTGGCTACGGTCAGGTAGGCCACACCGTAAGCGTCCAGGCCCAGGAGGATGGGCGAGATCAGCATGCTGAGGACGACGGCGGCGAACAGCCCCCAGGCGGCCAGCCCGGGCACCAGGAGCAGGATCGAGCCGCCGAGGAAGCCCGCCATGCCGCCCCATTCGGCGCCCAGCGCCACCAGCGGCAGGTAGGTGACGACAGCTTGCGCCAGCAGCATGCCCAGCCGCCGCCGCCAGGACCACGTCACCGAACTCGCGGCAGAGATGAACAGCTCCAGGGTGAAGACCACGCAGATGGAGGCGATGCCGACCGCGAGCTTGACGCCCCGGTCCGGGATCGGCGAATCGAGGATGTCGATGAGCTGGACGGCGAGGAAGGCGCACAGCACGGTCAGCACGATCAGGCGGGCCAGTCGCTGCCCCCCGTGGACCTCGTAGGCACCGGCCCCGGGCTGTGCCGAGATGCCGTCCGTCTCCGGCACCTGCCCCGTTAGCCAGTCAGCCCGCACCTTACGGCCAGGCATACCGCTCCCCTGGATTATTTCAGCCCATCGGCGTGCGACATGCCGGGCCGACGGAAAAGAAGGCCACATTCAGGGCGATATTATACTGATTGGTACCAGAATCATACTGATTAGGCTCAGACCTCTGCCTGATGGCGCGCTTTAGCACACGTCGCAGGAGTGCCCGGGTACATCAGGGCCACTAGCCACAGGTTCACCTCTCCCATTTCGCCGCAGGTCAGAGCGGGTCAGAGGCGGGTCAGAGCGGGGTCAGGCGACCCGGCCCAGCCGGTGCCGCAGCGTCCTCCAGCGCCAGGTCGCCTGAGAGCACGGCCTGCTGGAATTGCTGCAGGCGAGGGCAGGGCTCGAGGCCCAATTCGTTCTTCAGTATGGTCCGGAGCCGCCGGTACGACTCGAGGGCCCGGCCCGCGTGCCCGGACCGGTAGAGGGCCGTCATCAGCAGGGCGCAGAAGTTCTCGTTCATCGGGTTCCTGGCCACCAGCAGCGTCAGCTCGCCCACCAGGTCGGCGTGGCGGCGCAGCGCGAGGTCGGCCTCGATCCGGCGTTCGAGGACGCCCAGCCTGGTCGCCTCCAGCGAGTTCGCCTCGAGCTCGAGTACCCGGCCGAGCGGCACGTCCACCAGGACCGGCCCGCGCCACAGGGCCAGGGCCCGTCCGAGCAGGTCGGAGGCGGCCCGCTGATCTCCCGCTTCGGCCGCCTGCCGGCCGAAGCGGGCCAGGCGGCCGAACTCCTCGACGTCCGTCTGACAGCAGCCCGCGTCGAGCAGGTAGCCCGAGTGCCTGGTGCCGAGGTACTCGCGGGTGCCGCCGGGGCCGGCCGTGGCCAGCCGGTTCCGCAGGTGCAGCACGTAGGTCTGCAGCGTGGTGGCGGAACTGCGCGGCGGGTTATCCCCCCAGAGCTCCTCGAGCAGCGTCGCCACGGTGACGACGCGCCCCGCGTTAAGCGCGAGCAGGGCCAGGATCTGGCGCTGCTTGGCGGCGCTCGGGGTAACGCCGCGCTGATCCATCCAGGCCGCGAACGGGCCTAGTAGCTGGACGTTCATCCGTCCGGGGTCGGTCTGCATGTCGCGTTCCCCTGCTCGAGCCGGGCTGGTGATGGGTGCTAGTGGTACTTGAGGATGCGTCGAGCCGGACCCGAAGAGCCAGTGATGGCGTCACGACTCGGGTCATGAACAATTCATGGTCCGGCCGTGAGGAACCGCGGCCCCCGGCAAGGTCATGCCGACGGCGTGAATAATTCACGCGGGTTCCGTGATCCGCTCACTGTGCAGGCGTTCTCGCCTCCCGCAAGCTCCTTTCAGGTCACACCGCTCTGGAAGGAACGCCATGAACGTCATCCAGGAAAACTCGCAGCCCCTCGCCGAGTCCGGCCGCCTCAGCGGGCGGCCCTCCACTCAGGTACCGGCGGACGGCGGCCTGGTTATCGAGAACCTCAACGAGTTCGCCGCCGCGGGCGTAGCCGGCGCCTGCTGGACCTGCATCGCCGACTTCATCATCCGCGAGCCCCAGCCGGCTGCGGCCTGAGCCGGCCATGAATCCCGCAGACAGCCGGCTAGTCGGCTTCAAGCGTCACCTGCGGGCCGAGACGGTCCCGGCAGAGGCGGTCTACCTCATCTCGGAACGCGGGGTGACCGCCTTGTCGGGCTCGTGCATCGAACGGCTGGCTCCGCTGCTCGACGGCACCCGCAGCTTCGCCCAGCTGGCCCGGGACCTATCGGCTGAGCTAGCGACGACTGAGATCGTCGGGCTGCTGCAGCGGCTGGCCGAGGCGGGCCTGCTCGACCTGCGCCAGCCGTCAGGTGCCGCCGAAGCCGTCTCGGCCATCAAGGACACGGCCGTACCGGCCGCGGTCCTGCACGACCTGGCCGTCCAGGACATCGCCGCCCGCGACCACGGCGCGGCGGCCTTCTGGTCGCTGGCCGGGCTCGACGCGGACGAGGCGGCCGGCGCGATCAGCGCCGCCACGGTCGAGATCCTCGCCCTGGACGGGGCCGTGCACGCGGCCGCCGCCGTGTGCGCCGCGTCCGGCCTCACCCCCTGCACGGCCGCGACGGCGGCCCTGGTCGGCGCCGGTGCCGCACCCGGCGCGGCCGGGCCCGCCGTCAGCCTGGTCCTGTGCGAGGACTACCTAGATCCCCGGCTGGACGCGATCAACCGCAGGCAGCTGGCCCACGGCCGGCCGTGGCTGCTGGCCAAGCCGTCCGGCACGCAGGCCTGGATCGGCCCGCTGTTCCGGCCGGGCGCCGGTCCCTGCTGGTCTTGCCTGGCCACCAGGCTGGAGGGGAACCGGGAGGAAACGCACCTGATGCGCCGCGTGCTCGGCGCCCGGGGCCGGGCCTTCCCGGCCGCGCCGCAGACCTCGCTGACCCCTAGCCGCGCGGCCGCGCTGCACCTGGCCGTGGGCGAGGTGGTCAAGTGGCTGGCCGGCCTGCGCGACGAGGGCCAGCAGGCCGTCTACATCCTGGACACGGTGCGGCTGCAGGGCCGGCACCACCGGGTGCAGCGGCGCCCGCAGTGCCCCCACTGCGGCGATCCGGGCCTGGTCGCGGCCCAGGCGGCCCGCCCGCCCGCCGTGGCATCCGGCTCGCCGCACAGCCATGACCCGCTGGGCAGGTACGGCCACCTGGTCGACCCGGTCACCGGCATCGTGGCCGAACTGCGCCGCGACGGGCGGTGCCCGTCGTTCCAGCACGCGTTCGTGTCCGGCCGCAACCGGGCCATGTCCGCGAGCACCGTGGCCGGGATCCGGGCCGGTGCCCAGCATGCCAGCGGCGGCCGGGGTGTCACCGAGGCCGAGGCGAAGACGGGCGCGCTGTGCGAGGCGATCGAGCGGTACTGCGGCACCCGCCAGGGCGACGAGGCGACGGTCCGCGCTAGCTACCGCAGCCTGGGCCGCCAGGCCGTGCACCCCGCCGCCTCCATGCTCTTCGACTCCAGGCAGTACCGGGACCGAGCCCGCTGGAACGAAGTCTGCGCGCCGTTCCACTGGGTCCCCGAGCCGTTCGACGAGACCGCGGAGGCCGACTGGACGCCGTTGTGGTCGCTGCTCAGCGGCGAGCGGAAGCTGCTGCCCACCGCGATGCTCTACTACAACCCGGGCGCGGGTGCCGGGCGCGGATCCGCGGCCGCCTCCGTGCTGGCCGACTCGAACGGCAACGCGGCCGGCGCCAGCCTCGGCGACGCCGTGGTCCGCGGCTTCCTCGAGCTGACCGAGCGCGACGCGGTCGCGTTGTGGTGGTACAACCGCACCCGCCAGCCCGAGGTCGACCTGGCCTCGTTCGAGGACTCGTGGATCACCGGGCTGACGGAGCAGTACCGGCGGCTCGGCCGCGAGCTGTGGGCCCTGGACCTGACCACGGACCTGGGTATCCCGGTTATGGCCGCGATATCGAGACGGCCTGACGGCCCCGCGGAGGACATCACGTTCGGCTTCGGGGCGTCTTTCTACCCGGCCCGGGCCCTGCGCCGGGCCCTGACCGAACTCGGCCAGCTGCTGCCGCCCGCTACCGACGGTGACAGCTACCGGAGTGCCGACCCTTTCCTGGCCTCCTGGTGGGCCTCGGCCACCCTGGCCAGCCAGCCCTACCTGGCGCCGGCGTCCGGCCAGGCAGCCCGCGCCAGCGTGGATTACCCCGGCGTCCCGGCCGGCCTGGACGGCCTGGACGGCATTCGGGCGGCCGCTCGCCGGGCCGGCCTGGACATCCTGGTCCTGGACCAGACCCGGCCCGACATCGGGATGCCGGTGGTCAAGGTGGTGGTGCCGGGGCTCCGTCATTTCTGGCCCCGGTTCGCGCCCGGCCGCCTGTTCGACGTCCCCGTCCGGCTCGGCCGGCTGCCCCGGCCGACCGCATACGCCGACCTGAACCCGATCCCCCTGTACGTCTAGCCAGCCAGCGAGGCTTCCCGATGAGAACCGGTCAATCCCGTGCCGTGCCCGTGCGCCGGCGGTCCGAGCTGTGGTCCCTGCGCGAGGACGTGAGCGTCGAGATGGAGCCGGACGAAGGCCCGGTCCGGCTGCGCGGGCGGTGGGGTGACATCGTCGTCCAGCAGCCCTCGCGCCTGGTCCGCGAGGCGCTCGGGCGGATGCGGCTGGGGCCGGTCTCGCTGGAGAACGCCATCAGCCGCGACGATGACACGGCGGACGTGCAGCGGAGCGAGCTGCAGCTGCTGTTCGGCCGGCTGCAGCCGCTGATCATCCGGTCGCTCGGCGCGCCTTCCGGGCAGCCGCTGCTGTCCGTGGTGCCGCTCACCGTCCACTCCCGGTTCGTCCCGGTGCCGCTGGCGCCGGACATCCCGGTCCGGCTGTCGACCTTCGCCGAGGTGCGCACCGACGGGAACGCGTACTGCATCGAGTCGCCGCTGGCGCTGCACCGGGTGCTGCTGCACCAGGCCGAGGCGATGCTGCTGATCGGGGCGCTGGCCAGCCCGGTCACCCCGGCCGCCCTGGCCCGGGGCAGGCGGCCCCTGGGCGCGGTGACCGGGGACGCGCTTGAGTACCTCGCCGCCGCGGGCATGGTGGTCCAGGCTCTCCGGGCCCGGTCGGCCGAGGATACGCTGCCGGTCTTCGCCGAGGACACCGATCCCGCCCTGATCGGCTGGTCCCCGGTCGACATGATGTTCCACACCAGGAGCACCCTCGGCCGGCACGACCGCAACTTCGGGATCACCTACCCCACCGGGGAGACCGTGTCCGCCGAACCGGTGGTCAAGCCCCAGGCCACCCACTACATCCAGCTGCACCGGCCGCGCTGGGAGGACCTGTGCGCGGCCGACCCCCCGCTGACCGCGGCGATCGAGGGCCGCCGCTCCATGCGCCGTCACGGCCCCCGGCCGCTCACCGTCACCGACCTGGGCGACCTGCTGTACCGGACGGCCCGGGTCCGGTCGCTGATCGGCATCGACCCGCCAGCCCAGCCCGGTGCCCAGCCCGGCCAGGACGGCCAGCCCGGCACCGGGCACGAGCTCAGCGACCGCCCCTACCCGAGCGGCGGCGCCTGCTACGAGCTGGAGTTCTACGTCACGGTGGGCGCGTGCGAGGGCCTGGCCCGCGGCGCCTACCACTACGACCCGCTCGGGCACCGGCTCGAGCCGGTCGGCGCCGAAGCCCCCGCCGTCGACGAACTCCTCGGCTGCGCCCGGGTCGCGGCCGCCATGGCCGAACCGCCGCCGGTGCTCATCACGATGACCGTGCGCTTCCGCCGCCTGTCCTGGAAGTACGAGGGCCTGGCCTACCGCATGGTGCTGATGCACGTCGGCGTGCTGATCCAGAGCCTGTACCTGGTCTGCACGGCCATGCGGCTGGCGCCGTGCGCCCTCGGCTCGGTCAGCATCGAGTCGGCGGCTCGCGCGTTCGGCACGGACTGGCGGGTCGAGCCGTGCGTGGGGCAGTTCATCGTGGGCGGCGAGCCAGTCGGCGAGGACCGGGACAGTAGCCAGTGGCGGAACGTCAACGACGCCGACTGGGCCGACCGGGCCCGCGCCTACCCGCAGTGAGGCTCATACCGACTTTGCCGGCAGTTTCGGGCGTCAGAGCACCCGAAACTGCCGGCAAAGCGCAGGTTCCGGCCGAGTTATCCGGAGGTGAGCCACCCGGCGACCTGGCCGGCCCAGCCCGGGTCGTGCGGGACGCGGCCGGCCGGCGCCAGTTCCGGAGGCAGCGCGGCCGGGTCGAACCCCGCCCCGTCCAGCGCCTGGTTGACCGCGCCCAGCTCGCCCCGGAACACGCAGGTCACAGGCTCGGGCCGGTTGAGCACCTCGTAGGCCACCCCACCGGGGCCCGGGGCCAGCGCGAACGCCAGCACGGTGGGGCTCTCGCCGGTCACCGTCAGCGCGGACAGGTCCTCGGTGGCGGGCGTCAGCAGGCCCCGGCTAACGTCGGGCCGGGTCGCCATCGGCCGGCCTGCTGGCTGGGTGGCCTGCGGCCACGGGCGACGAGCCATCCCGGCCCCGAGCGCGCGAAACGCCCAGTACCCGCCGAACGCGCCGAAGCCCTCCCCGAACCCGAAGGCCCCCGGCCCCGTGGCCGCAGGCCACCCGGCCAGCCCCGTGGCCGCAGGCCACCCGGCCAACCCCGTGGCCGCAGGCCACCCGGCCAACCCCGTGGCCGCAGGCCACCCGGCCAACAGGGCGCCGCCGGTGGTCTCGTGCTGGCCGATGTGCGGTGTGGCGGCGTGGTCGTGCCAGGGCTCGACGCCGGCCGCGGGCCTGCGCACCGAGGTCAGCTGCCGGAAGCCGATGGCCAGGCCGGCCCGGCGGCCGAGCTCGGCCACCGCGTCGCGGCGATCCGGCAGCGTAGCCACGCCGATCAAGGTCCCGGCCAGCCCGGGGTGGATACCGTCCAGAGCGGTCACCGGGACGGCCACGCCGTCCCGGAGCAGCCCGGCGGCCGCGCGCACGGCCATCGGGTCGAGCCCGGGCAGCAGCGCCGCGAGGAAGGCGGCCGTCCGGACGCTCGCCGCCCGGATCCGGGTGGTCAGCAGTTCGGCCAGCTCGCTGGTCCGCCGCCCGAGCCGGGTCAGCACCACCGGCGCCCGGCCCGCCACCTCGACCGTGACCGCGTAGTCCTGCACCCGTACCGCCGCGGCGAAGGAGAAGCTGACCCGCTCGCTGCCGCCGGCCCCGATGACCAGCAGCGCGTCCTCGTAGACCCGCACCTCGCCCGGCCCACAGGAAATGGACACCGGGAAGACTTCGGCCTCGCCCACCGCGGCCGCGGCCGCCGCCGCGGCGTCGCCCCGCCCGTCCCTGAGCTCGGCGAGCAGCTGCGTCCGCATCACCCCGAGCCGGCCAAGCTCGATAACGTCCCCGCCGGCCAGGGCCAGCCGGACCGTGAAAGGCTCGGGCTCACTCACCGCCCCAATGTGACCGAACGGGATGGGCAGCACGCTCCCGCTATCCGGCGCGAGCACCAGCATCCCGTCACGAACCTCGACCTCAGCCTCGCCGTCCTCCCTCAGCTGCCCGTGGGTGAGGATGCGGTACTGGGCTCTGCTCATCGGCGTCAGGCCGCCGGGGTGCCGCACTCGCCGCAGAACCGCGCCCCGGTCAGCGCCGACCCGCAGTTCCCGCAGAACTTCTGGGCCGCGGGCGCGGCGGCCAGCGCGTGCCCGCAGCCCGAGCAGAACTTGCCGCCGCCGCTCTCCTGGCCGCAGTTCGGGCACAGCCCGGTGGCCTGGTCACGGTAGTTGATGTCCCGGGTCCAGTCCTGGCTCTGGATCTTCTGGTTCAGCTGGTTGACCTGCGCCGCGGCCTGCATCCCGGCGATTTCCTGGTCCAGTTTGGGGGCGCAGGTCACGCACAGGCCCCGCTCGCCGTTCCAGCACACCTGCTCGCACACCCACTGGCCGCACCGGTGGCACTGGTGGAAGAACGGCTTCATCTCCTCGACCGCCCGGGCCAGCGCCTTGTCCCTGGTCGAGCCGCGCACGCCGTCGCGCATCCACTCGGCGTCCCAGCCGAGCTGCGAGGCCCGCTCGCCGATGGCGCCGCCGACCAGGTCCCCGCCGAGCCGGAGCATCCGCCCGCCGAAGCCGGTGACCGAATGCTGGAACGATGAACTGTACCCGTTACCACAGCGACGACAGTAGAATTCGAACTGGTATCCGTCGTTGGTGCTGCGATCCTGGTAGTTGTCAGTAAAATAGATCATCCCAGCCACGGTGCCTCCCCGTTCATCGGCGACAGGGGGCACGTTAGCAGGGGCGCCCCGCGCATACCGGCACAATAACCGAGGAAGGACGCCCCTGAAAGCGGCCGATCTGTCATCGGCTGACACGGGCGTCCGCCGACTTCTCGACGGTATGGAGTCGCCCCTAATAGATTGGCCCTATGACGAGTGAGGCCGACGGGGCGAAGCGTGCTCGCCGCCTGGAACTCGTCCGTCCGGGTGACCTCCGCGCCCTGCTCGTGGAGGGGACCAGGGCTCAGCACGAGGACGGTGACCTGGAGGCGGGCCGGCAGTGTTTCGAGCGCGCCTACCGGCTGGCCGAGCAGGCCAGCGACACCGAGTCGATGGCGCTGGCCGCGCTGGGCCTGGCCGGCCTGTGGGTCCGCGAGGGACGCACCGTCACCAGCGCGGTCCTGCTCGAGGCGCGGCTCCAGCACGTGCTCGCGCTGCTCCCGGAGGATTCCCGGCTGGCGCTCCGGATCCGGACCCGGCTGGCCGGCGAGGCGGACTACGCGCGCGGCACGCACGCGGACATCATGGCCGCGCTCGACGAGGTCCGGGCCACCGGGGATCCGGAGATGCTGGCCGAGGCGCTGCGGATCGCCCACCACTGCCTGCTCGGTCCCGAGCACGTCACCCTGCGCCGCCAGGTGGCGCTCGAGCTGACCAAGGCCAGCTTCCGCACCGACCGGCGCAGCGACCTGCTGATGGGCCTGCTCTGGCAGACGGCCGACGCGTACTGCGCGGGCGACCCGCACGCCGGGCGGCTGCTCGGCGAGCTGAAGGAGCACCTCGAGCCGCGTGACCACCTGGCGGTGGGCTTCGTGGTCAGCGCGATCGACGTGATGCTGGCCATCCGGTCCGGCCGGTTCGGCGAAGCCGAGGAGCTGGCCGTCGTCTGCGCCCGCCGGGGCGCGGCCGCCGGCGACGCCGACCACGACTGGTGGTCCGCCGCCCAGCTGGTGACGATCCGCTGGTACCAGGGGCGCCTGGCCGAGCTGCTGCCCGCGCTGCACGAGCGGGTGCATTCCCCGGTCCTGTCCGCGGTGGACAACTCCGCGGTCGCCGCGCTGGCCGTGGCGGCGGCGATGAGCGGGGACCGGCACCAGGCGGCTAGCTCGCTGGCCGCGCTGTGCGGCCCCGACCTGGCCGCGCTGCCCCGGTCGAGCGCCTGGCTGGTCACCATGCACGGCGTGGTGGAGGCGGCGTACCTGCTCGCCAACGCCGACGTCGCCGCCCGGGCCTACGAGCTGCTCCGCCCGCACGCCGACCTGCCGATGATCGGCAGCCTCGGGATCACCTGCTTCGGGTCGACCCAGCACGCCCTGGGCGTGGCCATGCTCACCACCCGGCAGCCGGACCCGGCCATCGAGCACCTGACCGCGGCCGTCCAGCAGAACCTCGCGCTGGCGCACTGGCCCGCGCTGCTGGCGTCGCGGCAGCGGCTGGCGCAGGCGCACGTGCTGCGCGGTGCCCCGGGCGACGCCGACATCGCCCGCCGCGAGCTCGACCTGGCCGCGGCCGAGGCGGCCGCGGTCGGCCTGCCGGTCCCGGACGCGCCGGTGGCCGGGTCGCCCGGGTCGGCGGTGGCGGAATGTCACCGGGTCGGCCGGAAGTGGCGGCTGGCCCTGCGGAACCGCAGCGTGCTGGTGGAGGACAGCATCGGCCTGGCTCACCTGGCCGTGCTGATCGCCAACCCGCGCCAGGAGATCCAGGCCGCCGACCTGGTGGCCGGCGTGGCCGGGCTGACCCCGGGTGACGCCGGAACGGCCCAGCAGGTCCTCGACCACGAGGCCATCGCCGGGTACAGGAACCGGCTGAAGAGCCTGGATCTGGAGCTGGGGCAGCCGGACCAGGATCCGGCCCGGAGCGCCCGGGCCCGGGCCGAACGGGACTGGCTGGTCGCCCAGCTCTCCAGCGCCGCCGGGTTCGCCGGCCGGACGCGGGCGTTCCCGGATCAGCCCGAGCGGGCCCGGGTGGCGGTGGGCAAGGCCATCCGGCGGGCACTGGCCCGGATCACCGAGGCCGATCCCGTCATCGGCGAGCACCTGCGCCAGACGGTGCACACCGGCGTGCGCTGCTCCTACTGGCCGGGCTGAATGGAACAGGGCGGCACGAGATGGACCGCCGGAGCAATGAAGGCTAATTAACTGCGCGACCTTACGGGAGAAATCGTGGCCCTTCGTGATTCCATGCGTGAATCGGCGGCTCAGTACCTGCGACCGGGTGAGCCCATCCAGGCGGTGATCGGCGCCCAGACCGCGAGCCAGTGGCTGGCCGCGCTGACCGGCATTTTCGTCTTCCTCGGCCTCAACCGGTACCGGATCCTGGCCGTCACGCCGAACCGCATCGTGGTGCTGGACGCCGGCAAGACCAGCTTCAAGACGGCCCGCGGCGTGGTCGGAGAGCTGCCCCGCGCGACCCGGCTCGGCCCCGGTTCCGGCGTCTGGCACCAGGTCCCGGCCGGCCCCGAGACCCTCCGGGTGCACCGCCGCTTCTTCAAGGACATGGAGACCGCCGACAGCGCGCTCGCCGGGGCCCAGTACTAGCGGCCCAGTACTAGCGGCTGAGTACTAGCGGCCCAGTACTAGCGGCTGAGTACTAGCCCAGGACTGCGATGAAGTCCCTGGCCCAGCCGTCCAGGAACTGATTCGCCGGCCGGTTCTGGCCCGGAATGGCGACGCGCAGCGGGCCGCCCGGCCGGCGGCTCACGTCTAGCTGGACCCATTCGGGGTTGATGTCGAGCTCCATCGCCACCTGAGCGCCCGCCCGGGCTAGCGCGGTCGCCAGGTCGGCGGGGCTCGCCGACATGCTCGCGGCGTACTCCAGGTCGCCCTCCGCGTCCTGTCCGAGCGCGCTGCGGGCCACGAACTCGCCGCCGCCGAGGGTAGCCCCCCACACGCTCCAATCGGCGGCGGCGGGCGTGAGCTTGCCGCTGAGAACCAGCGGCGTCAGGTTCTGCCTGACGCTGTAGACCGCCTCGCCGGCGGCCGGCACGCCATGGCCCCAGACCCCGATCCGGGCCCGCCCGGAGCGGTCGATGACGAGGCTGGCCAGCCCGCGCCGCAGCGCGGCGGCTACGTGCCCCTCCTGCTCGTAGCCGCCCGCGCCCGCGGACAGCTTGAACCCGCCGTTGAACGCGGCCAGCAGCCGCCTGCGCTCGGCCCCGCGCACCGCCGGACCGGCCTTGACCCGGCCCGCCGCCAGCCCGGGATCCTCACTGCCGTCGTGCAGTACGTACGTCACCGGCCCGGAGAACCTCGCCACGGTCACCCGGGAGCCGTCCTTCAACCGCACCGTGGTCACCGTCACCCCAGCCGGCGTCGGTGTCGGTGTCGGCGTCGGGCTCGGCGACGGAGTGGTCACGGCGGCCCGGGTGGTGGCCGGGGCACTGGTCCGGGCGGGTGTGGTGGTGGCGGCGGGTGAGCTGCACGCGGCTAGGGTTCCGGCCGCCGCGAGGACGATCCACAGCCTGCGCATCATCTACCCCGTACTATTCGGTCACTATGTCAAGCATCGTCACGCTCACTGGCTGGGGACGGATCGCGCCCACCCAGGCTCAGCTGGTCCAGCCCGACACGGTAGCCGGCGTCGTTAGCCTGCTCGAGACTCCCTCGTCGGCCGGGACCATCGCCCGCGGCCTCGGCCGGAGCTACAACAACGCCGCCCAGGTCGCGGGCGGGGTGGTGATCTCCACCGCCCGGCTGAACCGGATCATCGCGCTCGACCAGGCGACCGGCGTGGTGACCTGCGAGGCCGGCGTCAGCCTGGAGCAGCTGATGGTGGCCGGGCTGCCGCACGGCTGGTTCGTGCCGGTATCGCCGGGAACCCGGCAGGTGACCGTGGGCGGCGCCATCGCGGCCGACGTGCACGGCAAGAACCACCACGTGGTCGGCAGCTTCGCCCGGCACGTCCGGTCGTTCGACATCGTGCTGCCCGGCGGTGAGCTGCGCACGGTGACCGAGGCGGCGGAGCCCGAGCTGTTCTGGGCCACGGCGGGCGGCATGGGCCTGACCGGGCTCGTCGTGCGGGCCGAGCTCCAGCTCAAGCAGGTCGAGACCGCGCGGATCCGGGTGGACACGGTACGCACCGCCGACATCGACGAGACGATGGCCGTCCTGGCCGAGCACGACCAGGCTTTCGGCTACACCGTGGCCTGGTCGGACAGCCTGGCCCGGGGCGCGCGCCTGGGCCGTTCGGTCGTCACCAGCGGCGACTTCGCCGCCCTGGGTGACCTGCCGGCCGGCGCCAGCCCGTTCGACTTCCGGCCGGGCGCCCGGTTCGGCGTCCCCCCCGGGATGCCGCCCGGCCTGATCAACCGCTACTCGGTGGCGCTGGCCAACGAGGCGTACTACCGCAAGGCCCCCCGCGTCCGGCAGGGCGAGCTGCAGACCATCGGCGCGTTCTTCCACCCGCTGGACGGGATCAGGCACTGGAACCGGGTCTACGGGCCCGGCGGCTTCCGGCAGTACCAGTACGTCCTGCCGTTCGGCCAGGAGGCCGCCGTCCGCCGGTCCTTCGAGCTGGTCAGCCGGGCGCGCGCCGCCTCGTTCGTCACCGTGCTCAAGCGCTTCGGTGCGGGCGACCCCGGCCTGCTCTCGTTCCCGATGCCCGGCTGGACGCTCGCCCTGGACGTGCCCGCGAGGACCCGGGGCCTGGTCGGCCTGCTGGCCGCGCTCGACCGGCTGGTCGTCGAGGCGGGCGGCCGCGTCTACCTGGCCAAGGACTCGCGGGTTCCGGCGGAGGTGCTGGCCGAGATGTATCCGCGGCTGGCCGAGTTCAGGAAGCTGCGCGAGGTGTTCGACCCGGCCGGCCTGCTCGCCTCCGACCTGTCCCGCCGGCTCACCCTGTGACGCCGGGTGAATCGGGCCGACCGGATATTCCGGGTGATAAATGTATACTTTTCCGCTGGACGCAATTGCGTCCAGCGGCGCAATTTCGAAAATAATCCTGCCAGGCCTGGCTGGCGGCGTGTTTAGTGCCGTGACAGAGACACAAGACAAAAAGGCTGCCGGACAGAATTGTCTTTCTCTCCCCACCGTGATTGCCTCCCAGGTAAAGTCATGCTCGTCGCGCGGTGTTATGAGCACGAAGTAGTCAGGCGAGGGCGTGACCGGCAGGGTTCCGGCCTCAGTGGTCGCTCGAGGCCAGCGCGGCCGCCGTGCGAATTGCCGTGCGGCGACGGCCAGAAGGCCACCCCGGTTTCGCGGCTGACTGTGTGGGATCAGGCACCACGAGACCGGAGAGCGGACTTCTCAGTCCACCTCCGGGAAGGAGTCGCGTTATGCCAGACACTACTGTCTCCGGACTACGTTTCGCGAGCGATTCAGGAGTAAACGTCAAGCGCGGATTCCTGGGCCGGGCATACCGGTCTTGCGGTGAGGACGAATTGCTGGCCCAGGTGCTGATCACCAGCCGGAGCCTGGCCACCGGCCGTACCCTGCGCCGCGTCGCGCCGCAGGCGCTGACCGAGGACGAGCTGATCATCTTCTGGGCCGACGACGAGATGACGGCGGACGGATGTCAGCTGCCCGTGTCCTTACTGAGGACGACTGGCGGTGGGAGCGGGCGTACCTGCAGGAGCACCGGTACGACCTGGCGGCCGAGGCGGCCGAGGCGTACCCGGCCGGCCGCCGGGTGTCCGGCACCCCGCTGCTCACCCTCCCGGCCTGGGAGCCGGCTAAGCCGGTTCCGCTGCAGGACATCGCGCTGGAGCTCACCCTCTCCGCTCCGGCGGACGGGCAGGCATGGGCTCCGCCGGACCTGGCCCCGCTGCCCGGGCGCCCGGACGGCACCCGCTACCCGTGCTATTCCGAAGCGCTGCGCGCGCTAGCCGCCCCGGCGGTGTTCGAGAACCGCCCCACCTACCGGCTGACCGAGGCGCAGCTGGCCGAGGCGGGACTGGCCGCGGGCCCGCCCCGGCTCGCGTTCACCCGCGGTCACTACTTCGACGCCGTGGACACTGGCGAGGCCGCCGCGCACGAATTCGCCGCCGCCCGGCTGACCGGCCGGCCCGCCCTGCTGCGCGCCCTCCTCGCCGACCCGTGCGACCTGCGCCGACGCCCCGCGAACCTGGCCATCAGCACGCTGACGCTGCGCCGGGACGGGGACCGGGCGTCGTTCCTGCTGCACTGGCGGGACCCGGCCAAGGTCGGCCACGCCGGCGGGCTGTACCAGGTGATCCCGGTGGGAATCTTCCAGCCGTCCGGCCCGGAGCCGTGGCACGAGGGCCGGGACTTCTCGCTGTGGCGCTGCATGCTCCGCGAGTTCGACGAGGAGCTCCGCGGCCGTTCGGAGGAGTACGGGACAAGCCCGGTCGACTACGACGCCTGGCCGTTCGCCCGGCGGATGACCGCCGCGCTCGAGCAGGACCAGATCCGGGTGTGGTGCCTGGGCCTCGGCGTGGACCCGCTGACCTACGCCACCGACCTGCTCACTGTGGCGGTGATCGACAGCCGCCTGTTCGACGAACTGTTCAGCCTGGCCCCCCGCCCCAACGACGAGGGCCACGTCCTGGCTGCCCGCGAGTTCGCCGCCCACGTCATCGACCGCCTCGTCCACCGCGAGCCGCTCCAGGCCGCCGGCGCCGCCCTCCTGCGCCTAGCCTGGCACCACCGCGACACCCTCCTAGACTCCTGACCACGCCCCGAGCCCTCGGCCACCCTCCAGCCCTCGGCCACCCTCCAGCCCCGATCGGTGGCGAGTGGTACCAGTGGTACGCCAGATATCGCCCCCGCCCGCCTCGGCCGCCGGCCTAACCACCACGACGATGGAGCATTGCCGTTGTTCTGACCACGACGATGGAGCATTGCCGTGGTTAGCCCCCAGGCAGGCGCCGCCGGGTTGGCGTGGGCGATGGGCCTGTGTCAGGGCGCGAGGCCGTGGTGGCCGGGGCCGCGGGGGAGGACGGGCCAGATGTCGATCACGACGTCGTCGCGGACCACGTGGTAGGCGTCGTACCAGTTCACGGTGGTGGGTGAGTAGCCTGGCACGAGCGCGACCGAGTCGCCGACCCGCAGCGGCGAGCCGTCCGGGGCGGCGAAGATGCCGTGCTCCTCGTCGAACCGGACCGGCTTGAGGTCGTGGCCGGCCATCGTGACGTCGTCGGGGGCGGCGACGGACTTGTTGCCGGCGTCCACGATCACCCGGTCGCTCTGCCGGCTGATGACGCTGGCCTGGACGGTCAGCGAGTGCTCGAACCCGGGCGCCAGCTGGCCGTGGTAGTTGTCCATGACCACGTAGCTGCCGGCCTGGATCTCGGTGATGCCGGGGAAGGCCGCGGTCCACCGCCAGGTGGAGATGCCGCCCGCGGACCGGATCGGGCAGGGGATCCCGGCGGCCTCCAGGCGATCGGCGACGCCGGTGAAGAAGGTCATCGCCACCCGCTGCCGCTCGTGCCGCAGGTCATCGTCGATGGTGAGCGAGCAGTGGCCCTCGTAGCCGGTGATGCCTTCCAGGCGCAGGCCGGGTAGCGACGTCACCCGCCGGGCCAGCGTCACGGCGGCGTCCGCGGTGTCCACGCCGCAGCGGTCCATGCCGGTGTCCACCTCGATCATGATCCCGAGCTCGGCCCCGGCCCGGACGGCCGCGGCCGAAAGCGCGGCGGCGTTGTCCGGCTCGTCCGCCGCCACCAGGATCCGCCGGCCCGCCGCCAGCTCGGCTAGCCGCCGGACCTTGGCCGGGTGCGACACCGTGTTGACCACGAAGATGTCGTCGAACCCGGCGGCGGCCAGCACCGCGGCCTCCCAGACGGTGGCGGTGGACAGCCCGCCCGCCCCGGCCTCGACCTGCCGCCGGGCCAGCTCGGGGCACTTGTGCGTCTTGTAGTGCGGGCGGATGGTGGCCGGCCCGAGCCCGGCCAGCTCGGACGCCATGTGGTCGATGTTGCGCTGGGCCGCGTCGACGTCCAGCACCAGCGCCGGGGTCGCCAGTTCCGAACGACGCCGGCCGATGTCGCCCTCGTACTGCCGCCGGATCTGGTCCCTGGCCTGGCCGAGCTCGAACGCCGCCATCATGCCTCCCGTGGTCCCGGTCATCACAGTTCCGCGTTCACGATGAAACCGCCGTCGGCCAGCAGGGTCGCGCTGGTCACGTAGCTGGCGTCGTCGGAGAGCAGGTAGGCGATGGTGCCGGCCAGTTCCTCCGGCTGGGCGGCCCGGTGCAGGGCGATCCGCTCGGTGTAGTACTTGATCGCGACCGGGTCGTCCATCATCGGCGCGCTCATCGGGGTCTGGACCCAGCCCGGCTCGACCGCGTTCACCCGGATGCCGTGCTCGCCCAGGTTGGCGCCGAGCGCCTTGGCCAGCATGCTGATCGCGCCCTTGGTGCCGCAGTAGGCGGTCTGGTAGGGCGCGCCGACGTGGGCCGAGATCGAGCTCACGCAGCAGATGGCGCCGCCGTGCCCCTCGCGGATCATCTGCTTGGCGCCCTCGGTGCAGACCACCCAGGTGCCGCGTACGTTGGTCTCGAAGAGCAGGTCGAAGTCCTCGACGCTGGTCTGGTCCCAGGTCATGAACGGGTTGACCGCGGCGTTGGAGACCACGTGGTCGAGCCGCCCGCCCCGCGCGGCGGCCTCCGCGACCATGGCCGTCACCTGCGAAGGGATGCGCATGTCAGCCTCGACCGCGAACGCAGATCCGCCAGCCAAAGCAATCCGCTCCAGCGTCGACGCCGGATCAGTACCCGGCCCCTGGTTGACCGCCACCACCGCGCCCTCGGCCGCGAGCCGGACCGCGGTCGCCTGCCCGATCCCGGTGGTCGCCCCGGTCACCAGCGCGACCTTCCCCTCGAAGCGCCGCACAAAGACCTCCTAAAAGATCGCGATCGGGTTCCACGGCGACCCGGTCGCGCCGGGCAGCCGCAGCGGCAGCCCGACCACCATGAACTCGAACCTGCCTTCCTCGGCGCAGGCCACCGCCACATCCTCCAGCTGGAGGCTGTCCGCGGCGAGCATGCCCATCGCGGTCACCTGCAGCGGGTGAATCGGGTAGAGCATTCCCTCCACTCCAGAAGGCACCGTCTCCCCGTCCCCATCCGGCAGGAACGCGGCGATGCGCCGTTCGTGCATCAACTCGATCGTGTCCACGTGCAGCCCGGCCTTGCCCTGGCCGGCCGGCGGGTAGTCGTTGCTCCAGGCCCCGAGGGCGAGCCGCCGGGCATGGTGCCCGGTGCGGAACACGAGGATGTCACCCTCGCCCAGCCGCACTCCCTGAGCAGCCTCGACGGCGAGAAGCTCGGCCCGCGTCACCGCCTCACCCGGCTCCAGCCACGGCACCCCCCGGAACCGCGGCACGTCGAGCAGCACGCCCCGCCCCACCAGCCCGTGTTCATAAGCGGTCACATCGAGCCCAGTAGCACCGCGCGAGGTCATCACCTCCAGGGCCGGCCTGCCGTTGTAGACCTGGCCCCGGTAGGCGATGTGGCACAGCGCGTCCATGTGGGTGTGACAGTCCCCGTGGAACGCCAGGCCCACGTAGTCGGTGGCGAACGTGAGCGTGCTCGACCCGATGTCGATGTCGTGTCCCTGGACCACGTGGTGCGTGACCGGGCTCGGGTTGTCCGGGCCCGCCACGGTGTTCATCGGGATCGACATCGTCACGTGCTGCCCCGACCTGACCAGCGCGGCGGCCGCCCGCACGCAGGACGGAGTGAGGTAGTTCAGCGTGCCGAGCTCGTCGTCAGGACCCCACCGGCCCCAGTTCTTCACCTTGGCGAAGATCTCGTCGAACTCCGCCAGCGTCACTGGGGCGGGCAGGGTCAAGTCGGCCATTAAGAAATCAGCTCCCCCGTCCCAGCGTCGGTGTTCTCGGGGGTCTCGCCCATGGCCAGGCCGGCCAGGGCCAGGTTGCCAGCGCGGTCGCCGCGGTAGACGTAGGCGAGCACGCCGAAGCCGACGACCAGCCAGCCGAGCACGATGAACGGTGCCAGCGAGACCGGCCAGGCCGGCAGCGGGTTCACCGAGTAGTAGACGACCACGATCAGCGCGGCCGACCCCAGGAACGGGATGACGGCGTGCTTGATCCAGCTGAACTCGTCGGGGTGCTGCTGCCGGTAGAACCGGTACAGGCCGAAGCTCGCGACGATGTAGACGAACGCCAGGGCGAACGTGAACCAGGTACCGGTCACGTTGTAGACGTTAGCGACCCCGATGACCAGCGGCAGCAGCAGTCCGAGGACCACGTTGATGCCGGTCTGGGCCCAGATCGCGTTGGTCGGCGTGCCGTGGACCGGGTGCAGCTTGGTCAGCTCGCGGGGCAGGGCGCGGGCCCGGGACATCCCGTAAAGGAACCGGGCCGAGGCGTTCATGCACGCGATGGACACCGCGATCGCGGAATTGAACAGCGCGATCAAGATGATCACCCAGGCGTCCCCCCAGTACCGCTGGCCGAGAACGAACGCCGGCAGCTGCGACGAGCCCGCGAACGAGGACAGGTGGCTGGTGCCCCAGCCGCTGGTCTGCCCCCACGAGACGACGATCAGGAACACGCCCATGATCAGGATCGAGCCCATCACGGCCCGTGGCACGGTCCGCTTCGGGTCGCGGCTCTCCTCGGCCAGCGGCGCGGCGCCGTCCCAGCCGGTGAGGGCGAAGATGGCGAACACGACGCCGAGGAACAGGCCGTGCAGGTTCCCGCCCTTGAACCCCTCGGTCACCCAGCTCAGCGTGGTGCCGCCCGCACCGGGTGAAGCCAGCCCCCACAGGCCAAGGACCAGGACGATGAGCCCCTCGATCAGGCCGAGCCCGATGATCAGCTTGACCGAGAGCTCGATGCCCCGCCAGGCGGTGTAGGCCACGAACACGATCAGGAAGACCATGAACCACCACCACTCGAAGGTGATCCCGTACTCGGCCTTCAGCGTGGACTGCAGCGTGGAGCCCATGAACGAGCCGACCTGGGCGATGACCACCGGGTAGAAGAGCAGGTAGACCCAGGCGACGAGGAACCCGGCGCGGCCGCCGAGGGAGCGCGAGACGAAGGTGTAGTAGCTCCCGGTCGACGACAGGTGCCGGGCGAACTGGGCGAGCACGTAGCCGACGAGCAGGGCGATGACGAAGGCGCCCAGGAACGCCATGGGGGCGGCCACGCCGGCGTTGAGCACGATGAACGGCATCGTGAACATGCCGGCGATGGCCGGGGCGATGGCGGTGACGCTCTGCATCAGCACGCCCGGCAGTGTTACTACGTTGGCCTTGAGACGGCTGCCGGCGGATGTGTCGGCCATAATCGTTGCTCCTTCACGGGGGTCTGCAGGTACTGCTCGTAGGCATCCTCGGGTTTGGCGGATTCGTGCACGACGGCCCCGACCGCGCGGATCATCGCCTGCGGGGTGTCGCTCTGGAAGATGTTGCGGCCCATGTCCACGCCGGCCGCACCGTTCTCGATCGCGCGATACGCCATGGTGAGCGCGTCGCGTTCGGGCAGTTTCTTGCCGCCCGCCATGACCAGCGGCACCGGGCACGCGGCCGCGACCGTGTCGAAGTCCGGCTCGCAGTAGTAGGTCTTGACGAAGTGGGCGCCCAGTTCGGCGCAGATGCGGGTGGCCAGCCGCAGGTAGCGGGCGTCCCGGGTGAGCTCGTGGCCGACCGCGGTGACGGCCAGGACCGGGATGCCGTACCGCTGCCCGGCGTCCACCAGCCGGGTCATGTTCCGCACCGACTGGGTCTCGAACTTCCCGCCGACGAACACCTGGACGGCCACCGCGGCGGCGTTGATCCGGGCCGCGTCCTCCATCCCGACCGCGATCCGCTCGTCGGACAGTTCGCGCAGCACGCTGGGGCCGCCGCTGGCCCGCAGCACGATCGGGACCCGGCTGGCCGGCGGCACCGTCGAGCGGACCATGCCCCGCGTCGTCATCAGCGCGTCGGCCCAGGGCAGCAGCGGCGCGATGGTCAGGTCGACCCGCTCGAGCCCGGTGGTCGGTCCCTGGAAGTAGCCGTGGTCGATGGCCAGCATGACGGTGCGCATGGAACCTGGGCGCCGGGTGTCCGGCCGGAAGACCCGGGCCAGCCGGCTCTGCATGCCCCAGTCGAGCGCCCCGCAGCCCTTGAGCGGGAACGGCTCGTGCCGCTGGGGTACCGAGGCGGCGAACCTGGCCCCGTTCGTTAGATCTTCGTTGTCGGCCATGAACCAACCCCTCCCTTAGGCGCCGGCCGCCCGCCACAGCGGGCTGAGCAGGCCGTCGTCGGTGATGTCGAGCATCCGCTGGTAGACCTGGCGCCACGTGGCGTACTTCTGGTCGTACGCCGCGACCGCGACCGGATCCGGTTCGAAGGTGGCAGCCCGGCGGCGCAGCCAGGACCGCGGCTCGTGCAGGTCGGAGAACAGTCCCGCGGCGGTCCCGGCGCAGATGGCGGCGCCCAGCGCGCTGCTCTCGGTCACCGCCGGGATGTGCACCGGCACGCCGAGCACGTCGGCCATGATCTGCGGCCACAACCGCCCCCGGCCGGCCCCGCCGGTGAAGACGGCCTCGCCGAATTCCAGGCCGGTCAGGGAGGCGATGATGTCCCGGTGCCCGCGGGCGACATAGGCGGCCGCCTCCTCCAGGGCCCGTACGCACGCCCCGCGCCCCGACGCGCCCGGGGAACCCAGATCGAACTGGAGGAAAGAAGGACTCGCGTGCGCCCACCGCCGCGCGTTCATCACGTTGGACATGATGGCGATGACCCCGCCGGGCGGGGCCGCGGCCGCGGCTTCCTCCATCACCACGTACGGGTCCACGCCCCGCGCGCGGGCCCGCGCCACCTCGGCGTCGCAGAACGCGTCCCGGAACCAGCGCATGCTCATGCCGCAGTAGAAGCCGATGCCCTCGAGCATCCACTCGCCCGGCTGGACGTGGCACAGCGTCCGCAGCCGGATGTCCGGGTCGATCAGCGGCCGGTCGAGCAGCACCGTGTTCTGCCAGAACGTCCCGGCCACCACCGTGTACTCGTCCCGCCGGGCCCCGGCGCCGAGCAGCCCGAGCTGGGTGTCGCCGCCGCCCGCCGCCACCGGCGTGCCCGCCCGCAGCCCGGTCGCCGCGGCCGCGGCCGCGGTAACCTGGCCGGCCACCGTGCCGGGATCCGCCACCGGCGGCAGCACCGCCGGGTCCAGCCCGCACAACGCCGGGATGGTCGGCGACCAGGTGCGCCCAGCCAGCGTGAACATGCCCGAGCTGGACCCGCAGGAAGGTTCGGTCACGTGCTGGCCGGTCAGCCGGTAGACGATCCAGTCGCTGAGCATGCCCAGGCTGGCCGCGTCGCGCAGGACATCGGGCCGGTGCCGGCCCAGCCAGCGCAGCCGGGCCGGGGAGGTGATCGCGACCCAGTCGCCGGCCTCGGCGTAGATCTTCTCCGCGGCGCCCTCGCGGATCAGCTCCTCGGCCTCGGCCGAGGCCCGGCTGTCGACGTTGGGGCAGGCGAAGAGCTCGCGTCCGCCGGCGTCGTACAGGACCATGCCCTCGCGCATGCTGGTGGCCGCGACGGCGGCCACGTCGGCCCCGGTGGCACCGGCCGCCCGCAGCGCGTCGTGGATACACGCCGCGATGGCCCGCCAGCCCGCGTCCACGTCGAAGTCCTGGCCGCCCGGCACGCCCGGCGGCTCGTGGTGGGTCCACTCCCGCTGGCCCAGGCCGGCCTGCGCACCGGTCTCGGTGAACAGCACGGCCCGGCAGCTGCCGGTGCCCGCGTCGATGGCGAGCAGGTAGCGTCCGGTCATCGCGTTCCCTGCAGCACCTGGGGATTCACCACGTTGGCGGGCACCCGCCCGGCCAGCAGGTCGCTCACCGCGGCCACCGCCCGCTGGGCGCCGCGGGCCAGCGTCTGGTTGGTGGCCCCGCCGATGTGCGGGGTGACGAAGACGTTCGGCAGGCCGAGCAGCGGATGCCGGCCGGGGGTGCGTTCCAGCACGTCCAGCGCGGTGCCGCCGAGGTGCCCGCGCTCCAGCGCCTCGCGCAGGGCGGTCTCGTCGACCAGCCCCTCGCGGGCGGTGTTGATGAAATAAGCGCCGCGCCGCATCCGGTCGAACTCCGCCCGGGCCAGCATCCGTCCGTTCGACGCTGTCAGGCGGGCGTGGACCGAGATGATGTCCGAACGTGCCAGCAGCGTGTCCATCGTCACCAGTTCCACGCGGTCGTCGGCGGGCGGCACCGGGTCGTACCCGAGCACGGTGAAGCCGAGCGCCCTCGCCCGCCAGGCCACCTCCAAGCCGACGTGGCCAAGACCGACCAGGCCCAGGGTCAGGCTGGGCGCTTCGGCGCCGAAGAACTCGCGTCCCTCGAACACCGACTCGGCCAAGCCGCCGCCGTCGAGCAGGTGGCGGCTGGCCCGCGGCACCCCGCGGATGAGCATCAGGGCGAAGGCGATGGTCAGCTCGGCGACCGCCTCGGCGTTCTTGCCCGGCGTGTTCACCACCGGGATGCCGCGCCTGGTCGCGGCGGCCACGTCCACGTTGACCGGGCCGCCGCGGGCGCAGCACACCAGCCGCAGCGGCGCCGCGTCGAGCACCTCGGCGCTGACCGGCGCGCCGTGCACCACCAGCACGTCGTGCCCGGCCACGGCGCGGGCCACCGCGGCCGGGTCGCCGGCGTACTCGCGCAGCCCGCGCTCGGACTCGGTGACCGGCGGAGGGGAGGTCGCCTCGTCGATCTGGGTTGTCGACAAATCGACCTTATCGTCCAGATCGGCCAGCGCCTCCGCGTACGCGGACACCGGCATGTAAGGGTCGCCGACGACGAGGACCTTCACGGGTAGACGTAGGTCGGCTCGAGGTCGATGGCGTGCCCGCTGCCGGACTCGAGCACGAACTTGACCAGCGGCCCGGTGTCCACGTAGTAGAACTCGATGGACTCGCCGATCCGGCCGCCCATCAAGATCTCCGCGCCGCGCTCGCTCCAGTGCCGCTTCAGCGCGTCGCTGTCCTGCATCGAGTGCTTCATGCACGCGATGTGCTGCACGCCCTCGCCGTGGGTGTCGAGGAACTCCTGGTAGATGCTCGGCCCGCTGACCGGCTGGATCAGCTCGAAGCCGAGCCCGTCGACGGTGGTCTCGGCCCCGATCATGCGGAACTCGCAGGGCTCGCCGCGCACCACCGTGTCGTGCAGCAGCGGCGGGGCGTACTCGAACACGCTCCACGGCCCCCAGCCGAGGTTCTCGGTGTAGGAACGCAGCGCCGATTTGATGTCCGCCACCACGACGGCGATCTGGGTGATCGTCATGGGAACCGCGGGCGGCACGATCCGTCCGCCGCTATCGCCTGCCATCTGGTGCCTCCTTCATCGGTCGGGACAGTTCAGAGATCATCAGGTCGAGGTTGCGGGCCGGGTCGGACCCGTTGCCCCGGTCGTAGATGGCGCTGCCGCTCACCACGACGTCGGCGCCCCAGCCGGCCACCTCGGCCGCGTGCCCGGGTTGATGGCCACGCCGCGCAGGAACTTCTGCTCCGGACCGGCCAGTGCCGTCATCTCCGCCATGGTGCGGTGCAGGTGCCGCGTCGCCTCGGCGTGCACGGTGATCACCGCCGCGCTCAGCTTCGGTGTCACCCTGTGGTCACCGCGAGCTCGCGCGCGCCGGCGGCGAACGCCTCGATCGCGTCCCGGCCGTCCAGGGCGCCGATCTCCAGCCGGTACCGCCGTTCCGCACCCGGCGCGAGGTAGCTCAGCTCGCCCCGCTCGCGGGCGTCGAAGCGGCCGGCGTCGCGGTTGGTGCTGGGCTCCATCGCGACCACGTAGGCTACCGAGCCGAGCTGCCGCCAGGTGATGTGGTGCGGCAGCACGGCCGGGTCGTAGCGCTGGAACACGCCAAGCCCGGCCGCCCGGTTGACCACGGCCGCCCCGACCAGGCCGTCCGGGCCTGGCCGCATGTCGTGCTCGTAGCACTCCTCCACGAAGCCGGGGTCGGGGTCGGCCAGCTCGCGGTAATCGACGGTGCTGGCCGCGCTGACGCAGGTTCCCTGGCCGGCCGGGTAGACCAGCTCGGCCCCGGCGTCGACCACGGGGAACCCGACGTTGCAGTGGTAGAGCAGCATGTGCGGGCATGCCGTCGGGCCGGTGTTGGTCACCGTGTCGGTGATCCGCAGCGAGCTCCCGCCCAGGTCGGCCTCGATCCGCCGCCGCAGCATCAGCTGCTCGCCGAACAGCGCGGCCTGCACCACCTCGCCTTCGGCCCACAGCACGCAGTCGTCGCCGTCCCAGCGGACGCCGTAACCGGCCAGCCGGGCCGGCAGCCCGGTGTACCGCCCGTGCAGCCCGTAGGTCTCGGTGACCCGGTGCGGGTAGTTGAACACGGTCGCGTCGTCCGGGCCGCCGAGCAGCGTGTGGTCCAGGCCGCAGGTGGAGACCAGCCCGCCGGGGAACCCGCGGAACCAGCCGATCCCGGCCGGCTCGGCGTACCACGGCCCGACCAGCCCGGCCGGCGACGCCCAGGCCAGCGGCCGTCCGCCCAGCCACGCGCCGCCCACGTCGAAGCCGCGGTCGACCAGGATCTCGAACTCGAAACCAGCTCCGGTGGAGCAGCGGAGCAAGCGGACACCCCGTTCGGCCCCATCGCCGCCTTCGACTAGGCGCATCCCGGCTACCTGCTCCAGGCGCCCCACGCGGGCGAGCAGCTCGTCCCGCCGCCACCGCCGCCCCCACAGGGTCACCACCAGCCGGCCTCCTCGCATCTGTGCGCCGCGCCACGCGCCGTCTCCACGCCGCGCCACGCGCCGTCTCCACGCCGCGCCACGCGCCGTCTCCACGCCGCGCCGCGCCGCGCGAGAGCATTCGCTCATCACATGCGCATCTGCTCGCACCAGCAGTATCTGCCCCCGTCGCGCCCTCTGACAAGCCCCTGCCCTGCGATTTCGTCACGGCAGTACCCGCCCGCCGCCCCTTCGCCCGATCCCGCACTTCCGGGGCACGTGATTCTCGCGGGCTCAGTGGTGGCAAATTAACGGGGTGGATCCGGCCTCTTGGGTGGATTGAGGACCCCAGGGGGTACCGGATCCACCCGATAACCCGGCGGGCTCCGGCCATGCGGCCATGCGGCTACGCGGCTACGCGGCTACGCGCTAGACGGTGCCGTGCTGCAGTTCGAGGAGGCGCAGGGCGGCGAGTTCGTTGGTGACCAGGACGTCGAGGTAGCCGCCGCGCAGCGCGCCGAGGATGGCCTCGACCTTGTGCAGGCCGCCGGCCACGCCGACCACCTTCGGGATCTGAGCCAGGTCGGACAGCTCGATGCCGATCCGGCGGTCGTGGATCGGCAGCTTGACGACCTGGCCGGACGCGTCGAAGAACTGGCCCAGGATGTCGCCGGCCACGTGCTGGTCGCGGAGCTCACGAACATCCAGAGCCTCCAGGTAGCCCATCTGGACGATGGTGGCGTCCGCGGTGGGCGTGCCGACGCCGACGATCGCCTGCTCCACGCCGCAGGCCTGCTTGAGGACCTGCTCGATCGATGGCTCGGCCTTGAGCGCCGCGGCCAGCTCGGGGGTGGAGGCGACGATGGGGGTGGGGATGACGGTGGCGCTGGTCAGCTCGCCCTCGCCGGCGCCGTCGCCCTTGGACGAAAGGAAGGCCGGCAGGTAGGCGTCCACCCCGCCGGTCAGCGACACCATCCGGACCGGGCCGACCGCGCCGAAGTTGGTCGAGGCGATCACCCGCGACACGGTGTCGCCCCAGCCCACGCCGAGGGTTCCGCCGGGCCGCAGGTGGGTGCTCATGAACTGGGCCCCGCCCCGGCCCAGGCGCGCGTTCAGCGCGGACCGGTCACCCTCGCCCGACCCGTGGTCCGGCACCACCAGCGCCTCCGACAGCCCGAACGTCTGGCGCAGCTGCCTGCTCACCTCGAACGCGTTCAGGTGGTCGGCGTTCAGGTTGATGGAGACCAGGCCGACCTTGCGGGCCCGGTCCAGCATCCGGCCGACGGACGCCCGGGACACCGAGAGCCGCTTGGCGATCTCGTCCTGGGTCAGCTCGTCCTTGTAGTAGAACCAGGCCACCCGCAGGAGCAGTTCCTCGTTACCCGACCTGCCCTCGCGAGCGTCCTGTTCCGCCCTCACGGCCTTACCTTTCCCGGACCCGGCATCGTCGCCGCCCCTCAATTGTTACTCACGGTCGATGACCTGGCCCCCGTCCAGCGGGATGACCGCGCCGGTCATGAACGCGGCCGCCGGGCTGAGCAGCAGCGTGATCCATAGCGCCACCTCCTCCGGGGCGCCGATCCGGCCCAGCGGCACCTGGCCGCTCAGCCACCGGTACGCCTCCTCCAGGTCGTCGGCCCAGGTCGCGTGGATCGGAGTGTCGATGGGGCCGGGCGCGATGCCGTTGACCCGCACGCCCAGCGGGGCCAGTTCCCCGGCCAGCGTCTGGGTCAGGTAGTCCAGCGCCGACTTCGTCATCCCGTAGACCGACTGGCCCACCCGGCGCAGTATCCCCGACGACGAGGAGACATTGACCACCGAACGGATGGGTGATTCGCGCAGCGCCGGCAGCGCCGCCTGGATCAGGAAGAAGGGAGCCCGGATGTTCGTCGCGACGTGCTCGTCGAAGCCGTCGGTGTCCCACTCGCCGATCGGCTTGTGGCGCACCACGGCCGCGTTGTTGACCAGGCCGTCCAGGCGGCCGAAGCGGGCCAGGCAGGCATCCGTGATCCGGTCCGGGCTGGCCGGGTCGGCCAGGTCGGCGGGTACGCACAGCGCCTCGCCGCCGGCCGCGGTGATCTCGGCCGCCACCTCCCGCAGCGGCCCCTCGCGCCGTCCGACCAGGACGACCGGTGCGCCGGCGGCGCCGAGCCGGCGCGCGGTGGCGGCGCCGATCCCGCTCCCCGCCCCGGTCACGATGACGACCGCGTCCTGCAGGCCCGGGAGGGGAATGTCCAGCGAGTTGTGCATATGACAAGCATATGAGCATCCGCTCACAGCCTCTCTCATGCTCCCGGGTCACATCCGCAACATCGCATGCATGTCCCGCCGATTGCGGGGCAGGAATGCCTCGAGTTCGAATAAGCGGGCCGCAGCAGATGGAGACGTAGTGGTTGGGACTGAAAACGTGAACGTCAGCCACGTCGTTCAGTTCTACGGTCACGACGGGGAACTGGCCGAACGGGTGTCGGATTACCTGCGGGGCGCGCTGGACGGCGGGGGCATGGCGATCGTCATCGCGACCCCGGAGCACCGGGACGCGTTCGAGGCCCGGCTGGAGCGGGCCGGCGTCGACCTCGCCGCGGCCCGGGACGCGGGCACCTACGTGATCCTGGACGCGGGTGAGACCTTGCGCGAGATCCTGGCCGGCGGGCGCCTGGACCGGGCCGCGTTCGACCGGGTGATCGGCGCCCTGATCAGGCAGGCCGCGGCGGCCGGACGGCCGGTCCGGGCCTACGGCGAGCTGGTCGCGCTGCTCTGGGACGACGGGCTGGTCAACGCCGCGGCCCAGCTCGAAGGGCTGTGGGACGATCTCAGCCGTCAGCTGCCGTTCTCGCTGTTCTGCGGGTACCGGGCCGACTCGGTGACCCGGGAGATCGACGCGTTCGCCGAGGTATGCCGGGTGCACCACGCGATCGTCGGCCCGGGCCCGAAGACCCCGAAGAGCCCGAAGGGCCCGAAGGGCGCGAAGAGGCCGAAGGGCATGGCGGCCCGGGGCGGGGTGCCCGGCGCGGTGCGCACGTATCCCTTCTCCCGCGAGGCGCCCGCCTCCGCCCGCCACTTCGCGGTGGCCATCCTGCGCGAGTGGGGGATCGCGGACATCGCCGACGACGCCGCCCTGGTGGTGACCGAGCTCGCCGCCAACGCCGTCGTGCACGCCCGGTCCGGGTTCACGCTCATCCTGTCCGCCCGCGGTGACCTGCTGCGCATCTCGGTCCGCGACGCCAGCCCACTGCCCGCCGAGGGCCGGGACGCGCTGATGCCCATCCCGCTGCACGGCCTGGGCGCGGTCGACGCGCTGGCCAAGCAGTGGGGCGTGGAGTCGCTGGGGAAGGCGGGTAAGACCGTCTGGGTCGACCTGCGCCGGTGAGTCACCGAGGGCCACCGCCACGGCTGCGGTTCGGCCGCGCCGCCATGATCACGTGTCCTTTTGCGTCCTATGCGACCCCCAACAACACGTGATCATGAAAGGCAGGTAGGGATGAGTGAGGGGCTGGGCGGGCGGGTGGCGGTGGTTACTGGGGGGGCTAGCGGGATCGGGGAGGCTTGCGCGACACGGCTGGCCGCGGACGGGGCCAGCGTGGTGGTGGCCGACATCAACGCCGACGCCGCTGCGGCGGTGGCCGATCGCCTCGGCGGGCGCGCGGTCGAGGTCGACCTGGCGGCCGGCTTCGACGCCGAAGCGCTGGCCGGCCAGGCCGACATCCTGGTGAACTGCGCCGGCCTGCAGCACGTCGCCCCGGTCCACGAGTTCCCGCCCGAGGCGTTCCGGCGGCTGCTCGCGATCATGCTCGAGGCCCCGTTCCTGCTGGCCCGGGCGGCGCTGCCGCACATGTACGCCCGTGGCTTCGGCCGGATCGTCAACATCTCCTCGGTGCACGGCCTGCGGGCCTCGCCCTACAAGGCCGCCTACGTCGCGGCCAAGCACGGCCTGGAAGGGCTGTCCAAGGTGATCGCGCTGGAAGGCGGGGCCAAGGGCGTCACCTCCAACACCATCTGCCCGGCCTACGTGCGCACCCCGCTGGTGGAAAAGCAGATCGCCGACCAAGCCCGGATCCACGGCATCTCCGAAGACCGGGTGATCGAGGAGATCATGCTGACCGAGCCGGCCATCAAGCGCCTGATCGAACCCGCCGAGGTCGCCGACCTGGCCGCCTACCTGTGCTCGGCCTCCGCCTCCTTCGCCAACGGCTCCTCCTACCTCCTCGACGGCGGCTGGTCCGCCCGGTAGCCGTCCGGGGCCCGGCCTCCAAGCCGGGACGCAATGAAACCCCAGGTTGATCTCGTTCGAACGCTACGGAAGGCGGGTTTCATGCGGTTGGTGACGGTTACACGAACGCGCTGAGGCCGGTGATGGCCCGCCCCACGATCAGGGTGTTGATCTCGCGGGTGCCCTCGTAGGAGTAGATGGCCTCGGAGTCGGCGACGAACCGGCCGACGTTCAGGTCCTGGACCAGCTGGAAGCCGCCGATCGGGCGGCCGAACTGCTGCCGCTGCCGGGCGTAGGCCAGCGCGTGCTGGGTCCGGGTGTCCAGTGGTGGCCAGGACGAGGCGCAGCAGGTGCCCGAGGTCGAGCGTCACTGCTCGGCTCATGGCGGTACGCGTCATAGCAGTACACCTACCTCACGGGGCGGCGAGGAAACCGTCCACCACCGGCGCCAGCGTGGCCGCCTCGGTGATCAGGCCGAGGTGGCCGCCGGGATGGACGTGCAGCCGCGAGTCCCTGATCAGCCGGTGCATCAGCCGGGCGTTGGCCAGCGGGATGATCGGGTCGTCGTCCCCGGCCAGGATGAGCACCGGCTGGCGCAGCCACGGCAGGAACGGCACGCCGGTCCAGCCCGTCACCGCGGCGAGCTGGTAATAGTAGCCGCGCGAGGACCGGGGGGCGTCCCCCGCGTGCAAGGTCGTGGCCGCGGCCCAGTCGGTGCGGGCCGTGCCGCCGTACAGGTCGCCCGCCACCCGCTCCAGGTAGGCGCGGTCCAGGTGGCGCCGCGGCGTCATCAGGCGGGCCAGCACCGCGGGCCGGGCCAGCACCATCGGCGCGCCCGCGGCCGTGGCGACCAGCACCAGCCGCCGGCACCGGGCCCGCTGCACGGTGGCGAAGTGCTGCGCCACCGCGCCGCCCCAGGAGATGCCGAGGACGTCGGCGTGGTCGTGGCCGAGTTCGGTCAGCAGGTCCGCGATCAGCCGGCACAGCCCGGTGAACCGGTACGGGCCCGGCGGCAAGGGCGAGCCGCCGACACCGGGCGGGTCGAACCGGATCACCTCGACCGCGGGGTCCACGGCGGCCGCGAACGGCTCCAGCGCCTCCAGCCGGGCGCCGATGCCGTTGATAAGAAGCAGGGGCGGGCGATGCGAACCGCCAGGCCCGTTCGTTCCGTGTCTTATGGCGACCCGCAGCCGTTGCGGGCCGACAGTGACCGTACGGACCACCTGCGACGCCACCATGCCATGGACCTCCGGGAGCGCTGGCCTCGTGAAAGGCGCCTCCTGAAGGTTTTCCCGTAATGGTATACATCAATCCTCAGAAGGGACGGGAGGGGCTAAATGGTTCAGCCGCGCCCGATGTAGGGCATCGTGGTCGCGGTGATGGTGAGGAACTGGACGTTGGCGTCCAGCGGCAGCGAGGCCATGTAGAGCACCGCGTCGGCCACGTGCTTCGAGTCGAAGACCGGCTCGGCCATCAACGATCCGTTGGCCTGCCGCACGCCCTCGGCGAACCGCCTGGTCAGCTCGGTCTCGGCGTTGCCGATGTCGATCTGCCCGCAGGCGATATCGTGCGCCCGGCCGTCCAGCGACAGCGACTTGGTCAGCCCGGTGACCGCGTGCTTGGTGGCGGTGTAGGCGATGCTGTTCGGCCGCGGGGTGTGGGCCGAGATGGAGCCGTTGTTGATGATCCGGCCGCCCTTCGGGTCCTGGGCCTTCATCATCCGCACCGCGTGCTGGGCGCACAGGAAGACGCCGGTCAGGTTGGTGTCGACCACGCGCTGCCAGTCGGCCAGGTCGATCTCGTCCGCCTGGGCCGACGGGCCGAAAAGACCGGCGTTGTTCACCAGCAGGTCCAGCCGTCCCCAGCGGTCTTTGACGGCGTCGAACAGGGCGGCCACCGAGGGCGGGTCGGTCACGTCGGCCGGGACCACGAGGGCGGTGCCGTCCTTGGCGTCTTGCGCGGTCAGCTCGAGCAGTTCCGCGCGCCGGCCGGCCAGCGCGACCTGCCAGCCCGCGCCGAGCAGCGCCCGCGCGATGACCTGGCCGAGCCCGGAACTGGCCCCGGTGACGACGGCAACGCTCATGCTGATCCTCTCTACTGCATTACGGCGTTACTGCATTCCTGCTTTACGGAACCACGGTGACCGGCCAGCGGCCGGCCTTGACCAGCCGCACCGCCAGCGACCCGATCCAGCGGTGCCCGGCCTGGGTGGAGGCGCCCACGACGACCGCGTCGGCGCGCATCTCGTCGGCCACCCGGCGCAGCTCGGCATACGGATCGCCGTGCGCGACCACGAACGTGAGCGGCACGCCCAGCCGCTCCGCCTCGGCCTCGGCTTCCCGGTGCAGCTTCGCGGCCGTTTCCTGGAGCGCCTCCTCCTGCGCGGCGATCGCGCCCGCCCCGGCGCCCGCCGCCGCCCCGTACATGGCCGACGGCCGCTCGACGAAGACGCAGACCAGCTGGGCTCCCTGCCGCCGGGCCAGCCCCGCGGCGTACGCGCCCGCCCGCATCGACGTGACCGAGTCATCCACCCCGACCAGGATGACCTTGGGACCGTCGGTCCCCAGCTCGAAGGCTCCGCCCTCAGCGTCCGTCACACCGGAATTATAGGAACAGACCATGACCACGAACGGGTTCAGTACCCGCCTCGCTACCCCGGGCACGCGGAACCGGGGGCCCCGCGTGGGGACCCCCGGTGTGGTCGTTCGGGTGCGTGCGCCGTGCTGAGCGGCCAGTTCGTGCTAGCGGGGCAGCGCGATCATGCCGTCGGTGTTGCCCGCCGCGTCGGTGTAGAACCCGACCAGGTCGCCGGCGTCGTTGACGCCGTTGATGGTGGTGGCGCCCAGGCCGTGCGGGTCGTCCACGGTGCGGAAGCCGTAGCCGGGCCGCCAGGTGAAGCCGTGCGTCTGGGCGTTGCTGCCGCTGCCCACGGTGTACACCCCGACCACCTCGTCGCGGTCGTTGACGCCGAGCGCCTGGGTCATCGAGGCGCCGTGCACCGCGAGGGTGATGAACCGGCCGGAGCTGAGCCGCAGGAACGCGTCGGTGACCGAGGAGGTCCTGGCGTAGAAGCCGGTCACGTCGCCGTGGTTATTGATACCCGCCGCGGTCAGGCTCGGGCCCGCCTGGCCGGCCGGGGCGCCCGGCACCAGGATCCGGCTGAACTGGCGGGTGCGGATGTCATAGGTGTAGCCGCGGTTGCTGCCCTGCCCGTTGGTGTAGAAGCCAACCGCGACGTCGTGGTCGTTCACCCCGAGCAACTGGTCCACGATCGGGCTGGCGTTGTCCCCGGTCGGGAAGTCCACGGTGTGGAACCGGCCGCCCGCGGCGTAGAAGCCGCGGTTGTCGTTGACCTGGTTGGCGTTGTTCATGCTGGACCAGAAGCCCACCGTCACGCCGCGGTCGTTCAGCCCGGTGACCTGGGTCTGGACCGAGCCGGGGAAGTTCTCGCTGGCGTAGGAGCCGTTGGGCAGCCGCAGGTAGCCCTGGTTCGGGTGACCCTGGGCCCCGGAGCCGAAGTAGCCGGCGATCACGCCCTCGTTGTTCACGCCGAGCAGCTGGTTGAAGGTGACGTCCCTGGTGTTGTTCACGGTGCGGAACTGGTAGCCGCTCGAGGCAACGGTGCTGGCCCCCGCGGGACCGGCCAGGGCCAGAGCGGCGGTCAGCGCCAGCGCACCGGAAGCGGCGGCGGTGACGCCGGCCCGGCGCGGTGAGATGTTCCGCAGGAAACGGCTCGCAGTGCTCATGATCATCGGTATCCCGTCCTGGCCGGCAGATGGCCTGTTAGGTGGTGAGGCTGCCCGCCACTTCCTCGCCTCGGCCAGCATCACCGGCGGGCGCGGGGGGAATCTCCGGAGGCTCGGGGGGAAGCTCAGGTTCCGGAGCCTGGCCGTCGAGGCACCAGACGTCGGCCGCGATCCGCCAGGTCCCGTCCGGCTGGGCCCGTACCACGGCGCAGCCGTCGCCGCGGTACGCCACCTCCTCGCCGTCCGGGCCGGTGCCCGTGGTCTGCCGGGCGCAGCTGACCAGGGCCACGCCGGCGGTGCGGCGTACCGAGTCGATGCGCACGGCCAGCGGCAGCCGCAGCGCCATGAAGCTGGTGAGGGCGGCTCGGACCGCGTCCTCGGGGACGGACTGGAAGGTGAGCAGCCGCGCGCCGGGCTCGTACTGGGCGATGGCGGCCTCGAGGTCGCCATCGCTGAGCGCCTGGGCCGCCAGCTCCAGGGCTTCGGCGGGTTCGCGGGCGGCGGGGGGCGGGATCGGATCTGGCACCAGGGGAGTGTCCCAGGGGGGTACTGGGCCCTCTGGGGGAAACTCAGGGGGACGGCGGCCGCGGGCCGAGCAGCCGCCGGTACAGCGCCTCGGTTTCCGGCGCGGGAGCGACCCCGACCTGCTCTCGCAGCAGCGCGGCGAGTTCCTCGTAGTGGCGGACGGCCCGGGCGGTCTCGCCCAGCGCGACCCAGCTGCTCATCAGTTCCCGGTGCGCCGACTCGTTCAGCGGCTCGTGCGCGACGGCCCGGCGGAAGACCGCCGCCGCGGCCTGCTGGCGGCCGGCCGCGGTGTGCAGCCGCCCGGCCGCCAGCAGCGCCGACTCGAAGGCCCGGCGCAGCTCGTCGCGGCGGACCAGGGCCCACTCCCCGGTCGCCATGCCGTCCAGGAAGTCTCCGCCGTAGGCCGCGATGGCTCGCTGCAGCTCGGGCAGGGCCGCCGCGGACGGCCGGGCCCGGCGCGCGGCCACCAGTGCGTCCTCGAAGGCGGTCACGTCGCACTCGTGCGGCCGGGACCGGTCGAACCGGTAGTGGCCGTCGGCGTACCGCACCCAGCCGGGGTCGCCGAGCGCCCGGCGCAGCTCACGCAGCGCCGTGTGCAGCGCGTTGCCGAGCTGCGGCCGTGACAGCTCGGGCCATAGCGCGGCCGCGATCTGGTCCTTGGTCAGCGGCGGCGACGAGACGAGCAGGAACATCAGCTCGCGGGGCTTGGCGTAGCTCCAGTCGGCCGCGGTCAGCGCGGTGTCGCCGATCTCGACCGTGGCCGCGCCCAGCGCCCGGACCCGGAGCGGCCCGGACGCGGTCGGCGCGGGCCGCTCAGCCGGTGCGGGGCGAGGGCGGGCGTCCCGCTTCGACGCGGGCTCCGGCGCGGATGCCTGCGGGGCCG